>JBNIDR010000021.1:0-57482 GCA_050108155.1 Bathyarchaeia archaeon
TCCGAGGGCATAAACGGCTGCTGCTTATCTGTTAAAATGACTGTGACGATGTCGCCCGCGGAGAGTTTGTCACCTAAGGTTTCGCCGCTCCCGAATTCCTCGCTCAGGCTGATTACGCCGCCATAGTCAAACACTATTTGGGGGCTACCTCTTCGCAATACGACCCCGCAGCCGAGTTTAGGCGCCTGAGTTTCGAAGCGGGTCTTGAGTGCGCGGAATTCTTCTTGTCCCATTGGTATGATGAGGTAGTTGTGCCAGTTTTTGGTTTCGTCATCCCGCATGTGAAAGAATTGCATTTAAACCACAACCTAATAGCGTCTTAGCTTGTGATAAATAACTATCTGAATGGGCGACGCTGGAAAATGATTTAAGCACCGTCCGCTGAACACCATTGGCGAAAAATTTTATGGGCGACTGGAAAAAACAGCTCAAAGCTGACCCGACGGAGTGGCTACTGGAAGAAGAAAACCCGTCAGTAAGCTACTTCGCGCTAACAGAACTTCTAAGAAAAGCGGAAACCACCTCAGAGGTCAAACAAGCAAAAAAGGCAATCATGACCACAGGCACAGTCCCCAAAATCCTCGCCAAAATGAACCCAAACGGCTACTGGGAAAACCCAAACAGCTGCTACACCGCCAAATACAAGGGGACGGTTTGGCAACTTTTGATTTTGGCGGAGCTCGGCGCAGACACCGCCGACAGTCGAGTGCAGAAAGCCTGCGAGTTCATCTTGGAAAATAGTCAGCACCATGAAAGCCACGGCTTCTCGATGGCGCGGTCAGAGAAAACTGGCGGCGGCAGACAAAGCGGCGTCATCCCCTGTTTAACAGGCAACATGGTCTACAGCCTCATCAGGCTGGGATACCTAGACGACCCCCGAGTCCAAGCGGGCATAGAATGGATTAATACGTACCAGCGCTTCGACGACGCCGACGGAGAGGGCGCGCCCAAGGGTTGGCCATACGACAAGTTTGTGATGTGTTTTGGAAAGCATAGTTGCCATATGGGAGCGGCTAAGGCGCTAAAGGCGCTCGCCGAAATCCCATCAGAAAAAAGAAACGCCAAAACCAAGGAAACAATCAAGACGGGTGCCGAGTACTTCCTCAAACACCACATCTACAAGAAAAGCCACGACTTGGGTAAGGTGTCTAAGCCGGGGTGGCTGCACTTCGGTTTTCCGCTGATGTATCAGACGGACGCTTTGGAGTTACTGGGGATACTGGCGAAGCTGGGCTATAAGGACGAGCGGATGCAGGAAGCGGCAGATTTGGTCGTGTCGAAGCAGACTGATGAGGGCAAGTGGCTGCTGGAAAGTACCTTTAACGGCAGATTCCAAGTTAGCATCGAACGCAAAGGTGAACCCAGCAAATGGATAACCCTAAAAGCGCTTGAAGCCCTGAAAGGATACTACAGTTAAGCGCAGAGAAGGCTGGGACATGATAAACTGGTTAGTAGTTGTATATTTGTACCACCCAGAAGGTCGCTGAGGGCATCGTTGAAGTTTTTGAAGCAAAAATAGTTAGACCCCAGAAAATTAAACAGACCATTTAAGAAAAACTGTTTGGTGCCGGGGGCGGGATTCGAGCCCGCGACTTCTGGCAACAGGCGTGTGGCCCTTTTTGTCTCCAGATTATGAGTCTGGCGCCCTAGCCAGGCTAGGCTACCCCGGCAAACGCCGCCGATTTTGCAGCGCCGCGTCTGTTTAGTCTGAATTCTTTCATTTAAACTTTTAAGGTAACTTAACAAAATGATTATCTGCAGAGCTTAAGAGGGATGCATTTGTTAGATCCTCTGAGTAGCTTAGGCGAATATCAGTTGTGGGGGTTTTCTGTTTTGTTTTGGGGCTGCTTGTTTTTGTGGATGATGTATGCTGCAAGGTAGATTACGCTCAGGATCAAGAAGGTGCTGTCCAGTGCGTTGGGGAAGGCGGGGAAGTATACCCAGTGATCGAAGTATGTGGTGAATTTTAGGGCTAAGCCTATTGTTCCGGCTAGGAAGGCTGTTAGGAGTAGGTTGTTTAGGAGGGTTTTTGGGGGTATGTCTCTGGGTTTTGGGGTTTGTTTCAAGCCACTCACTTTTTGGCAGACAAATGGTCACTATTTAGCACTATAGGTATTTATCAGTTACCTAAAAAAGCAACTAGCCCGTTAGCGCCGCCGATAGTTCAAAGAAAGCAACTAAAGAAAAACAGAGAAAAGAGAGAACTACTGCGTCGATGACTTGCCATTATAGTCAGTTTTGAGCACATTCATACCTGAGATGACAGCTTCCATACTGGCCTTAACGATGTCCTCTCGAACGCCCATAGCAGTAATCGTCCTGTTGCCTTTACGCATATGCACAACGACTTCAACCATTGCGTCTGTGCCGCCAGTGATCGCTTTAACGTTGTACTGTTCCAGCGTGATGGGTTCTGTTTCTTTGATGGCTTCTTTGACGGCGTTTATAGTTGAATCCACTGGACCAACTCCGATAGCGCTACCCCAAACGTCCTTGCCATGTACCCGCAGCTTTACAGAAGCTGTTGAGGTTACTTTGTTTCCGCCGACATACGTCATTTCTTCAAGCTCGATTGCTTTGGCGCCGCTTAAGCCCATAACATTCTCAGCGATGGCTAAGACATCTGCGTCCATGACTGTTTTTCCTTTGTCGCCTAGCTCTTTTATGCGTTTGAAGATTTCTTTGAATTGCGCCTCGTTGGGGTTGAGTCCCATGTAGGCGAGGTCTGCGCGGATGGCGTTTGAGCCGCTGTGTTTGCCTGGTGCGATGCGTCGTGAGCAGCCCACTAGTTCAGGTGCAATCGGTTCATAAGTAAGCGGGTTAGCTAGGACGCCTTGGGTGTGTATGCCTGATTCGTGGGTGAATGCGTTCTCGCCGACCACTGCCTTGTTTGGCTGGGTGTGTACGCCTGTTAAGCGGGAAACCAGCTGCGAGGTAGTGTATAGTAGTTCGGTTTTGATGTTTAAGTCAAGTTTATAGAGTGATCGGAGCGTAATGGCGATTTCTTCTAGGGCTGCGTTTCCTGCTCTTTCGCCGAGGCCGTTTATTGTTGCGTGGGCTTCCTGAGCGCCTGAGCCTAACGCTGCGATTGTGTTGGCGACTGCTAAGCCGAAGTCGTTGTGGCAGTGCACCCCTATGGGCACCTTGATTTTGTTTGTTAGTCTCGTGAAGTAATCCGCTGCGCGGTCGGGTGTGAGGATGCCGACGGTATCGCAGGGCGTAACTCGGTCCGCTCCGCAGTCTATTGCTGTTTGGAAGACCTTAACGAGGTAGTCGAAGTCTGAGCGTGTGGCGTCTTCGGCGAGTAAGTCAACTTTTAAGCCATGGGCTTTAGCGTAGGTGACGCAGTCTTCCGTTGCTTTTAGGACTTGTTCACGGGTTTTTCGGAGCTTGCACTCGATATGCAGGTCAGAGGTCGGGATAATCATGCACATGGTTGAGGCACCGCTTTTTATGACGGCGTCTATGTCGCTTCTTGTACCTCTTCCTGCGCTGCTGATTTCTGCGCGTAAGCCCTGATGAGCGATTAAGCTGACGGCTTCCATTTCGCCTTCAGAAACCGCTGCAAACCCAGCTTCGATAACGTCTACGCCGAGTTCATCTAGCCTCTGGGCTATTCGCAGTTTGTTTTCAGGAATCAAGCTGACTCCGGGAGTTTGTTCACCATCACGCAGAGTGGTGTCTAAAAATTTAACGGATTTAGGGAAGTGGTTGAATAAAGCAATACCCCATTTAAATCACATCTTAAGTCTCACCGTCAAGCACAGATATAAGAATTATGGTGTACCAACGGGGCATTCACTTTTTTCAACTTTAACGGGGGAGGCAGCTTTTGAGAGCACCAGTGCACAGTTTAACTTTTTTGATTCAACCAATTCGCCAAGCTAACTTGATTTGTGTTGCCTGTCTTCTCCAGTGAAACAATGCCCCGTTCAGAGAGGCGGGCTATAATGCGATGCGTTTGAAGTCGGCTTAGCCCTGTTTCGCTTTTGATGTATTTTTGGAGGTATTTGCCGTCGTGGGCTTTGAGGACTTCGATGACTTTGCGTTCGTCGCTGGTAAGGGTTTTGGTGACCGACTCATAGGCAACCGAGCCGTTGGCAGTTGCTGCGTGGGCAATTGCTGGTGAGGGGGCGCCGAAGCGGATTTGCGGGTAAACCAGGTAGTAGGTGACTCCTATTACGGCGACGATTGTAACGACGATGAGTACAGCAAAAACTGCACCGAAAAGAGGCAGCATTTGGCTGGTTGTAGTGGGAGCAGGGGTTTGGTTCATCATGCCACCCATACCGCTGCCTAAGCCGTTTGTGCTTGCTTGACCGCTCCACATTTGACCCATCCAACTGTAGGGATTGGTTTGGTTTAGGTTTGAGAAGATTGCGAAGCCTAGGGCTGTTGTGGCTATTAGAGCGGCTATTGCGGTTATTAATAGGATAAGGAAAAGGTTGACTCTTTTCATGCTATATCTAAATTAGACTTATGCAGCTTTTAAGGTTTCCCAACCAAAACACATGCTTATTCCATGAAAAATTGTTTCAGAAATCTGTTTCATTTCTGGTTCAGCCAACATCCAAACCACCCGCAAACCATAGTATAGTTTGAGGTGAAAAGAATGAACATGAAAATCATCCTCGCCCTAATAGCAACCGCGGTAGTAGCAACAGCACTTGTCGGTGTATCTGCCGCACAGTTCGCAAACCAAACCCAAAACACCTTGGCTAACGGTCAAGTTGAGCGTCCATGCCTAACAGGAGACAGCTCACTCAGTTGCATCAACCCAACAACAGGTGAACCGTATTGCTACGAAAACGGCACATATACAGGTTCATGCAACTGTATAGGAGCACAAGACGGCGGCCACCAGAATGGTTACTGCAGCGGCTACGGATATGGATGTGGTCAAGAAGAGCAATACCAGTATCAGTACCGCCATGGCGGATGTGGACGCTTCTGGTAAACAGAAGGTCCTTCCGTCTTTTTTGCCTATTTCACCATTTTTTATTCGATTGGAGTTGGCTTGTAGCGTGAAAGTATGCCTTTGGCGATTGGTGGTCGTGGCTTCCAAGCGGCTAGTCGCGTTTTTAGTTCTTCGTCAGATATGTCAACTTTTAGGGTGCGATTGGGTATGTCTATGATTATTTTGTCGCCGTCTTTGAGGGCTGCGATGGGTCCACCTTCGAATGCTTCGGGGGCAACGTGTCCGATGCTGCCTCCCCTTGTGGCGCCGCTAAAACGCCCATCGGTAATAAGCGCTACTGATTCTGCTAAACCCATACCTGCGATGGTGGCTGTTGGGAACAGCATCTCGGGCATGCCAGGCCCGCCTCTTGGCCCCTCATAGCGGATGACGACGACGTCGCCTGCCTTGATTTTGCCGCCTTTGATAGCTATGAGAGCTTCCGCTTCGGAGTCAAACACTCTTGCGGGACCAGTGTGCCTCATCATTTTCTCAGAGACACCTGCAGATTTGATAACTGAGCCTTTGGGTGCAAGGTTGCCGGTTAGGATGGCTATACCGCCTTCTTTGTGGACTGGGTTGCTGAGTGGGCGGATGACGTTTGAGTCTTGAACTTGGGCGGTTTTGATGTTTTCGCCAACGGTTTTTAGGCTGACCGTGCATTGCTTAAGGTTGAGTAGACTTTGAAGTTCTTTCATGACTGCGGGGATACCGCCCGCTTGGTCAAGGTCTTCCATGGCGTATACACCGCTGGGGATCATACTGCAGAGGTGTGGTACTTTTCGGCCGATTTCGTCAAAAGTTGAGAGCGGCAGGGTTACGCCTGCTTCTTTGGCGATGGCTGGTAAGTGCAGGGTGGTGTTGGTTGAGCCGCCCAATGCCATGTCGACTGCTATGGCGTTTTCAAACGCTTCTTTGGTTAGGATTTGGGAGGGTTTGAGGTCTTTTTCAACTAGTTTGACGGCTTGTTTGCCCGTAGCGCGTGCGAGACGCATCTTAAACGCGCTTGTGGCTAATGAGGTGGCGCAGTAGGGCAGAGACATGCCAAGAGCTTCGGTCATGCAGGCCATGGTATTAGCGGTGAACATGCCGCTGCAGCTGCCGCAGCTGGGGCAAGCGTTGGATTCAAGTTCAAGCAGTTCGGCTTCGGTCATTTTGCCTGCTGCGACTTGGCCGATGGCTTCAGGCATGTTGGCGTAGCTGACTTTTTTGCCTCTGTGGCGTCCTGCTTGCATTGGGCCAGCTGTAACCATTATGGATGGGATGTCTATGCGTGCGGCTGCCATGAGCATGCCTGGGGTGATTTTGTCGCAGTCAGTTACCATGACCAGCCCGTCTAGGCTGTGGGCTTGAATCATGATTTCTACGGAGTCAGCGATGATTTCGCGGCTGGGCAGAGAGTAACGCATGCCCATGTGGCCCATGGCTATGCCGTCGCATACTGCGATGGTGTTGAATTCGAATGGTATGCCGCCTGCAGCTAGGATGCCTTCTTTGACGGCTTCGCCTACTTGGCGGAGGTGTATATGTCCAGGAACAATGTTTGTGTAGCTGTTGGCTACGCCGATGAACGGCTTAGTCATATCATCGTCTTGTAAACCCAAAGATTTTAGGAGGGCGCGATGGGGCGCTTTCTCGGTTCCAGTTTTGATGTGGTCGCTTCTCAAATTTGATGCCTTCCAAATAAGTGACAATAAGACTATCTTAGCGATGTGACTGTTAAGTTTTTTGAGGCATCAACTGTGATTTCCCACTAGACTCACATTATAAGGAGTATTGAAGAGGCGTTTGTTGCGCTTCTGCCGAGACTCCATCCGCCAGGAGGCCGCTTTGGCTGTGCTCTTTATGTGGGTGTGGCAGCGTACGGCACACCACAAGAATGCATTGGAACCACAATGCATTTTGGAGAAGCAATCGGCTTCAGCTTCTGATTCGGTGTGGGCTGAGAGATTTCCACCACAAGAACAACATAGAGCCATGTTGAAGTCGCCGCGGTGTGAATGTGGGAGTATGTTGAATCTTCCTTAGAATTCAAAAGACACTAAACCAACGAACTTGCCGCTTGTGGTTGTGTTGTTACTACTGCAAATGCTTTTAGAGTATAAACAGTTTTGAAGATTTGGTAAGTGACTTGTCCAGAAAACGGGCGACACCATTTTTTTGAGGCAACAGCTAAAGGGGGCAGATACGTCTGTGGTTTTGGTTGAAGATTTAGATATGCAAGGTGAACTTATACCTCGAAAGTTACTAGCTGCGGCGTGGAAAAAGCTCAGTAATGGGCCGTTGCCCAGAGTTAAGGCGCTTCGGTTGAGCGACGAAGACTTCAATCATGCTCTGCAGCATCGCCGTTGCTTAGAGGATGAGCTTCGGGAAATCGAGGAGTGGGGCAGAGTTCTCTCCACGAAGGGCACGGACGCCTGCATCTTCAACGCTGAAGACACCAACGACGCAGACTACATTATCCTTATCCGCCAAAACCCCTACCACACACTCGAAGAAATAATAGATCACGAGTTGGGGCACATAGCCCGAGGTGACCTCTAACCCAGAATGCATGCGCCTGCTTCTTTAAACAGCCTCAACCCGTCTACGCTGGGCAAATCCGCAAAGTACAACATAAAATACGTAGCGCCCAAATCCACATACGCCTGAAAGCCCCTTATGCAATCCTCTGCGGTGCCCACAAGGGTGTACTGTTTGAATTCGTCAAGCGGAACGTTTTGGGGTTTGTGCTGGGCGATTTTTTCTTGTAGTTCTTTTTGGTCGGCTGCAATTAGGATTTGTCCGCTTGGCCAGCAGGACTGCTCGATTTGGTGGAAGTCTCTGCCGATGGTTTCGCAGTTGCGGTGTAGTATGGATAGTTTTCGTCGGTATGCTTCTATGGATGGTAGAAAGCCCCAGTCGAAGCGGTCTGCGTATTTGGCGGCTACTTTTAGGGTGTATTTTTCGCCTCCGCCGCCTACGATTATTGGGGGGTGGGGTTTCTGGCGGGGTTTGGGTTCGCAGACGGCGTCTTTTAGGCTGTAGTATTTGCCTTGGTAGTTGGCTTTGGGGTAAGTCCAGAGTCGCCTGATAACTTCCAAGGCTTCCTCAAGCTGAGCCACTCGTACAGCAGAGGGGGGAAAGCCGAAGCCGTAAGCTTGATGCTCAGCCTCCTGCACTCCTGCGCCTATGCCGAACTCGAATCTGCCTCCTGAAATCACGTCAAGAGTTGCCGCTGCCTTGGCGAGCAAAGCGGGGTTTCTGTGGGCGTTGCAGTTCACCATTGTGCCGAGGCGGATTTTGCTGGTGGATGCGGCTATGGCGCTTAGGGTGGTCCATGATTCGAGAATCGGGGCGTCGTTGTACATGAGGTGGTCGTCGAGCCATATGGAGTCGTAGCCGAGGCGCTCGCATTCTTGGGCGAGGTTTCGGAGTTGCTCGTAGATTTGGGTGGGGTTTTTGGTTTGGAAAGCGTAGAATGGGAGGAAAACGCCGAATTTAGTTTTAGCCAAGATGCCCACCGAGCAGGGTTGATTAAACATTATGGCGGGAGCTATAGTATTAGCCTTTAGGTTAGTCATTATGTTAACTATGATAAGGTTTGTGAAACATTGAACTAAACCAGGATGCTACTTCTTGGGCAGCCTACGCCACACCACAGCCAACCCAACCGCCAAAACAGCAACCACCACAAACAACCCAGCAATGGCAACTTTTTCCCAATTAACCCCCGACCAAATATCAACTTGGGTGTTGGGCTGAATAGTCGGCGATATTGTATTCGGGGTTGGTGTAGCCATTGCAGTACGAGAACGTTTTCTGTCCCATCATAGTCTCTTTCTCCGTGAGAGCACTAAAGCGGCGGCTAAGCAGACAATTACAGCACATGCCACCGCAAGGGCTGCATCTTCCCAAGTTAGGTCAGAAATAGCGTCAGATTGGGTGCTTTGTTGAGTTGGTGTTTGTATGGGATTCTGTGTCGGTTCATCCGCAGCGTCAACGCTTTGTATACTCTGCATTGGTACAGACGAGGGCGACGGAGCAGGTTGGCTGGCATCTACACCGATACCGATTATTATTGTCTGAGGGCTACTCCAGCTACTAGCTTCTTTAAGGGCAAACTGGGTGCCTATCGGTATACAACCACCATTCAGTGGCCAGACAGTATATTCAGTTCCCGTGACCGCCTGAACCCGTATGTCCACTTGGCTGCCTGGAAGGACACACCAGCCTTCAGTTCCCAAAACAAACGTTATGATGGTATTTTCTGAAGTTGACGCTGCTACACCGTATTGGTCGTGGCTATCTGAGGAAGCGCTACTGGCCCAGTCAGTAAAGCTGTCTTTCATTTGAACATTATAGAATAATCCAGTTATGTTACCGAAAGCTTCAGAACGATTAAATGGCTGATTCTTGATGGTTACCTCTATTGTCAGCTTTTGAACGCGATACCCTGGATGGGTTATTGTTTCCCCTGTGTATTGGTTTTTCGAGTAGGTCGTTGCAACATCATATGAGCGGTCAACCTGTTTTACGGTAAACTCTGGTACGGATGGGTTAGATGAAGCAGATGTTGAGGGGATCATCATTATGCTTAAGGCTACTATGATTAGTATGAGTGTTATGGTGATTGTTCTGTTCATGCCGTTCAACCACATAGAACCCTTGGCGCCAATTCGCCATTAAAGGCTTCTTGTACAGGTTCCTTGACAAGGCTTAGTCAACAAACCTAAACAAACCAGCCTAAACTCCCAAAAGCGGGGCGCTATTTGGTTTGGAGAACGCTATGGATGAAGTCCAGCGGCATCATAGATTTCTTAGCCACCTCATCGACACTGAGCCCCTGCTTATGCAGCCTCAGGACAGTGTCTGACATGGGCTCCCCGAACTCGAGAATGTGATTGTCTGGATCGTAAACCCTGAAGCCCCGCTGACCCCAAGGATGCTCCATAACGGGGTGGATAACCCTGACCTGCTCCTTAACCAGCCGCTCATAGAAAGCGTCAATGTCGCTGGATTCAAAGTATATCTCGGAGTTGTTGGCGCCTACAGGGATTTGCTTGCCTTGCCCTTCGAAAATCACGTTTAGGGCGTATTCTTTTTCCCAAAGGGACAAGCCGCCCTCGAAAGTCACGTTAGCCCCGAAATCCTGCACAACCTTCTGACCCAAGACCTCGCTGTAGAAACGCGTTGACTTTTGGATGTTTTCTACGAAGAAGACTGATGCCTGATACCTCGGCGTAGTAGCGGATTGTTTTGACATGGCAATTCTCAATGGGGAGTGGGTGGCTTCGTATTTATGAATTATTTACAGGATTCTGCTCAAAACAGAAGCCTCCCCTCTATAGGTTCTGCATAGAGCTTCTAATAGACGCCAAATATGTCTGGCAAATAGGACCCATTTAGGTTTCTGCATAGATATTCTATTAGGCGCACTGGCTCTTTCGTCTATAGGTCAAAAGAAATACAAACAGCACATGCGCTTAGCACCATAGTTCTGTCTAAGTTACGGCTCATCGGGCATGTTGCATGTTAACTGGTTACTGTCAACAATTGATCTCTACACCACAATCTTTTTATGCAGTTTCCGCTTAGGTTTTATAAACTGGAGATTTAAGAGGTTAGAACATGAGGGATCGTCACCTCAATAGCTGGGATCGACGGGTACTATTCTGCTAAAGCGCCCAGACTACACTCTAAATCAGCCACGAAATTTTCAGCACAAATTTTCTGTTCAGACGAGAGTATATTCCATAAAACCATACAGGAGACCATGTTTGAACCATGACTAAAATGAGCGGTGCAAAGGCACTACTAGAATCCCTTGAAAAACAAAAAGTTGACACAATCTTCGGCATTTTAGGCGGAGCAATCCTTCCAGTTTACGACGAACTCTGCAGCCACAAAAAAATACGCCACATCCTAGCACGCCACGAGCAATGCGCAGCACACGAAGCCGAAGGATACGCCAAAGCCAGCGGACGCGTCGGCGTTTGCATGGCAACCAGCGGCCCAGGCGCCACTAATCTAGTAACGGGCATCGCCAACGCCTACATGGACTCCTCACCCATAGTTGCTTTAACGGGGCAGGTTCCGTCCAGCGGCGTCAACACCAGCTACATGATCGGCAGAGACGCCTTCCAAGAAGCAGACATCATCGGCATCCTAACCGCAGTCACCAAATACAGCTACCAACCCAGAAACATCGCTGAAATCCCCGGCATGGTCAACAACGCCTTCTACTTGGCAGCCACAGGCAGACCTGGACCAGTCCTAATTGACCTGCCCAAAAACATCCAGGCAGGCGTCGGAGACGTCGAATTCACCAACAAAATCAACATCAGAGGATACAAACTAATCACCGAACCCAAACCGCATAAGATCAGCCAAGCCTCCGACTTACTGGCTAAAGCTGAGCGCCCAATCATCTTGGCAGGAGGCGGAGCCATCTCAGCAGGCGCATCCGACGAAATAGTCGCCATGTCCGACTTGCTAATGGCGCCAGTCGCAACCACCTTTATGGGTAAAGGCGCCTTCCCCGAAACCCACCCGCTGTCGCTGGGCAGCATCGGCATGCACGGCAACCCCGCAGCGAACAGGCTAATCGGCGAGGCAGACGTTCTGCTAGCAGTCGGAACACGCTTCTCTGACCGCGCAACAGCCAACCTCGACAGCTTCGCACCCAACGCCAAAAAGATTCAGATCGAAATCGACAACGCCGAGATCAACAAGAACATAGAGGTGGACGTCGCAATCTTGGCGGATGCGAAGAAAGCCATGAAGGCGCTGCTGAAGGCGACTTCGGAGAAGCTGAAGAAGGGCGAGGGCAAAGCATGGACCAAACGAGTCAAAGAAGCCAAAGAGCAACTAAGCCCCCTGCTAAAGGATCGCCCCAGAGACGTTGTTCCTAAGCATCTGCTGATGGCGCTGCGTGAACTGCTACCGGAAAATGGCATAGTCACCACCGAGGTGGGGCAGAACCAAATGTGGTCGGCGCTGTACTTCAAAGCGCTCAAACCCCGCACCTTCATCAGCAGCGGCGGACTTGGAACCATGGGCTTCGGTTTCCCCGCAGCCATAGGCGCCAAAGCCGCATGCCCCGACAGACCAGTCGTGGACATCGCAGGCGACGGCAGCTTCATCATGAGCGAGCAGGAGCTAGCGTGCAGCGTCACAGAAAACCTACCAGTCACAGTCATCGTGCTAAACAACAGCGTCCTTGGCATGGTGGCCCAGTGGCAGCGAACCCTCTACAACCGCCGCTACAACGCAGTCAACCTAGGCAAATCACCAGACTTCGTCAAGCTCGCAGAGGCATACGGAGCACAGGGATTCCGAGCTAACAGCATGGAGGAATTCCAAAAAGCAGTTAAGACAGCGTTAGCTAGTAAAGTTACAACCGTGATTGATGTGCCCATCGGTTCGGAAACTGATGTTGTTCCGTTTGTGCCGCCAGGATGCGGTCTACCACAGCAGAGAGGAGACTACTAAGATGGAAGCAGGAAAAACCAAAGTCATATCCGTGCTAGTTGAAAACAAACCCGGTGTCCTACACATGATATCTAACCTGTTTAGGCGCCGAAACTTCAACATCGAATCCATAACCGTTGGACCCACCGAGCAACCAGACATCGCACGCATGACCATAACCGTTAACGAAGACGAACGCACCGTAGAACAAGTCATCAAGCAAGTCGCCAAACAAATCGACGTCTTAAAAGTCGAGGAGCTGGAGCAGGGCAACTTTGTTATGCGAGAGTTAGCGCTGATCAAAATGAAAGTACATGATGCAAAGGAACGAAGCGACATCATCAACTTCGTCGAGGTCTTCCGAGGCAGAATCATCGACGTTTCATTCGACAACGTCACCGCAGAAATCACCGGCGCCCCAGACAAAATCGACGCCTTCCTGAACCTCATGAAAGCCTTCGGAATACTTGAACTCGCACGGACCGGCATAACAGCGTTAGCAAGAGGCGCAAAATCCGTAAGAATAGACGAATAAACGCAGTTCCATTGTGGAAATACTTTTATTGTCTCTTCTTTAATTTGCCATCATCATTTGGGATTATTGGAAATGATTTAAGGAAAAGAAGAAAAAATGAACATTACAGAAAAAATCTTAGCTAAAGCGTCTGGGCAGAAAGTTGTGCACGCCGGAGAGATCGTCGACGCCAACGTCGACATGGTTATGGTGCATGACTTAACAGGACCTTTAGCGGTTGAAGCCTTCAAAAAAATAGGCACCCCAAAAGTGTGGGATAACAAAAAAGTAGTGGTGATTCTGGATCACCAAGTTCCCGCTGAATCCGTAAAAGCAGCGGAACTACATAAAACCATGCGAACCTTCGCTAAAGACCAGAACCTCACTTTCTACGAAGTCGGCAGAGGCGGCATATGCCACCAAGTCATGCCAGAAAACGGACACGTAGTCCCAGGCAACGTTATAGTCGGCGCAGACAGCCACACATGCACCTACGGCGCATTCGGCGCATTCGCAACAGGCATCGGCTCAACAGAAGCAGCAGCAGTAATGGCGACAGGCAAAATCTGGTTCAAAGTCCCCCCAACCATCAAAGTCAACGTTAAAGGGAAATTCAAGAAATACATCACACCCAAAGACCTAATCCTAAACATAATCGGCACCCTAAGCGTAGACGGAGCCATCTACCGAGCCGCCGAATTCACAGGCCCCACAATCAAAGCCATGAGCATAGCAGGCAGAATGACCGTATGCAACATGGCAGTGGAGATGGGCGCCAAAAACGGCATAATCGCTCCCGACGACGCCACCGCGGAATTCTTAGCGGGCAGAGTGAAAAAGATGCCTGACCTAGCGAAGCTACAAAGCGACAAAGACGCAGAGTACGAACGCACAGTAGAATTCGACGTCACAGAGATGGAGCCTCAAATCGCATGCCCCAGCCAAGTAGACAACGTGAAGCCAGTCTCCGAAATAGGCAACGTACCCATTGACCAAGCCTTCATCGGCAGCTGCACCAACGGCAGATTAGAAGACCTACAGATAGCAGCCAAAGTTATGAAGGGCAAGAAAGTCAAAGAAGGCGTCCGCGCACTGGTCATTCCAGCTTCTCAAGAGATCTGGAAGCAAGCTGACGAAATGGGGCTACTGAAAATCTTCGCCGACGCAGGCGCAATCGTCTGCGGAAGCGCATGCGGACCCTGCCTGGGCGGCCACATCGGCTTACTGGCAGCAGGCGAGACATGTGTTTCGTCGAGCAACCGCAACTTCATCGGCAGAATGGGCAGCACCCAAGCCAACGTCTACTTAGCCTCACCCGCAACCGTAGCAGCATCCGCGTTAACAGGAAAAATCACCAGTCCACTGGAGGTCAAAGCTTAATGGAAAGCAAAATCAAAGCAAAAGCAGTAGTATTCGGCAACAACATCGACACCGACGTTATCCTACCAGGCAAATACCTAGTTCTAGTTGACCCCTTTGAATTGGGAAAGCACGCATTAGAAAGCTTAGACACAGACTTCGTCAACAAAGCAAAGCCAGGTGTTGTCTTGATTGGCGGCAAAAACTTCGGCTGCGGCTCAAGCCGCGAACAGGCCCCTTTGGCTCTGAAGTACGCTGGCGTAAAATGCGTAATCGCAGAGTCATTTGCCCGCATATTCTACCGCAACAGCATAAACATCGGCTTACCAGTTATCGAATGCAAAGGCATCTCCGCCGCGGTAAAACAGGGCGACGAAGTCGCAGTTGACCTAGAAACAGGCAAAATCCAGAACTTGACCAGCAAGCAGGCTCTACAGGGAACCAAGTTGCCTCCTTTCATCATGACAATTTTGGAGGATGGCGGCTTAATTGAAAACCTACGCAAGAGGATGAACAAGAAATGACCGAGTACAAAATAGCGCTGATGCCCGGCGACGGCATAGGCCCCGAGTTAACCCAAGCTACCTTAAAGGTGCTGGATGCGGCGCAGAAGAAATTCGGCATAAAACTAACAATGGTTGACGCTGATGCAGGCGACGGCGTATTGGCAAAGCGAGGCGTCGCCCTACCCGCAGATAGCCTTCAAGCCATCAGGGAATCTCATGCGTGCCTGAAAGGTCCAGTTGGAGAAACCGCAGCAGACGTCATAGTCAAACTACGCCAAATCTTTGACCTGTACGCAAACATGCGCCCGTTGAAGGCGTATCCGAATGCACCGGTTGCGTCCCCAAACATTGACATGTACTTTGTACGTGAAAACACCGAGGACGTCTACAAAGGCTTAGAGTACACCATAAACAGTGACACAACGCTCTGCATGAGGGTTATCACCCGCAAAAGCTGCGAGCGTATCGCCAAAAAAGCCTTCGAAACAGCACGATTACGCAACGGCAAAAAGAAAGTAACCGCCATCCACAAAGCAAACGTTATGCGGGTCACTGACGGCTTATTCAAGAAGATCTGCGCAGAAACCGCCAAGCAGTACCCAGACATCCACTACAACGAATTATATGTTGATGCAGCCTCCATGCAGCTAATCCGCAAACCAGAAGACTTCGACGTCTTATGCACCTGTAACATGTTCGGCGACATCTTAAGCGACGAAGCTGCACAGTTAATCGGCGGCTTAGGCATGGCTCCCGGCGCAAACATCGGCGACGACTTTGCACTGTTCGAACCCATTCACGGCTGCGCCCCAGACATAGCAGGCAAACACATAGCCAACCCCATATCTATGATTCTTTCAGCAAAGATGATGCTGGATTGGCTGGGTGAACGCTATAACGATCCCAAATGTCTAAAGGCAGCTGCCGCCATAGAAGCAGCAGTGGTAAAAACGTTAGCAAGCGGCCAAGTTGTTCCAGATTTAGGCGGTAAAGCCTCAACGATGGATATGGCTGAAGCTATCGCTAAAGCAATCTAAACCTGGTCTAGACCATGACAACCCAAACCAGAAGTATCCGCATCTTGGATACAACCTTAAGAGACGGGGAGCAAACCCCCGGTGTTTCTTTAACAACCGACGATAAAATAGAGATAGCGCAGCAACTAAGCAAGTTGGGCGTAGACATCATCGAAGCAGGTTTTCCCAGTAGCAGCGAGGGCGAACGCAAAGTCGTTAAAGACATCGCTAATTTGGGTTTAACCTCGCAGGTCTGCGCACTCTCCAGATGCACCAAAAAAGACATCGATGCAGCGTTGGACTGCAATGTTGACTTAATCCACGTGTTCATCCCCACTTCGCCAGTTCAGATGAAGTACGCAGTCAACATGACACCACAGCAAGTTTTGGCTTCTGCAGTGGAATCTGTAGAGTACGTTAAAAAGCACGGTGTAAAATGCGAGTTTTCCCCGATGGATGCAACCCGCACCGAACTACCCTTCCTAAAACAGGTCTGCAAAGCCACACAGGACGCAGGCATGGATAGCCTAAACGTGCCAGACACAGTCGGCTGCATGATACCCCGAACCATCGCCCAATTAATCACAGATCTAAAAACAGACATCAAAGTGCCTATAAGCATTCACTGCCACAACGATTTCGGCTTAGCAGTCGCCAACAGCTTAGCAGCCGTCGAAGCCGGCGCCTCACAGGTGCACACTTCAATCAACGGGCTTGGTGAACGCGCAGGCAACGCAGCCCTAGAAGAAGTCGTCACCACCCTCCATGTGGTTTACAAGTACAAGACAAACGTTAACACCCGCCTACTCTACGCAACCAGCCGCATGGTTTCATCCCTGTCAGGTGTACCCGTGCAGGTGAACAAAGCCATAGTCGGCGAAAACGCCTTCGCACATGAATCAGGCATCCACACACGCGGCGTAACCGAGCAGCCCCTAACCTTCGAGCCCATAAGCCCCGAGTTGGTCGGCAGAACACGCAAACTCGTCGCGGGCAAACTTGCAGGCACAAGAGGCATCCAAGCGGAGCTAGCAGACATCGGCATCCACCCCAACGAAGAACAATTATCAGAAATCGTCAAACGCGTCAAAGAGCTAGGCGACAAAGGAAAAATGGTTACAGACGCAGACCTCATCGCATTAACCTCGGCAGTCATGGGTGAGGCGATTGGGGAAGAGAAAATTGTTGACCTCTGCGACATGGCAGTTGTCACCGGCATAAAGGTTATACCAACCGCCTCGGTACGCTTGATGCTGGATGGTAAAGAGTACGTAGCTGCAGAAACAGGCGTCGGCCCAGTTGATGCAGTGCTAAAAGCCATCCAGAAATTAGCAGGCAACCTCGAAAAAATCCGCCTAAGCGAATATCGATTGGAGGCAATAACTGGCGGCTCCAACGCAGTCGCAGAAGTAGTCATAAAAGTCGAAGATGAAAAAGGCCACATCGTATCCGCACGTGCAGCTAGAGAAGACATCGTCATGGCATCCGTCGAAGCAATGATAAACGGTATAAACAAGCTCTTGCTAAAGAATCACAACCAGAAGCAGGGAAACAAAAAGTGAAGGTAACCTATCAGGGCGAAACCGGCGCATACAGCGAAATGGCGGTCTACAAGTTTTTCGGCAGCAAAGCTGAGCCAGTGCCCTGCAAGGACTTCCGCGATGTGTTCGAATCCGTAAAAAGCGGCGCCGTCCCACACGGGGTAGTTCCGATTGAGAACAGTATTGAGGGCAGTGTTAACCAAAACTACGACCTATTCCTCACCTACGACCTTAAAGTCTGCGGCGAAGTAGCCGTTAAACTCGGCCACGTCCTAATCGGCAACCCCGACACAAAAATTGAAGACATCAAAACCGTCTACTCACATCCCCAAGCCTTAGCTCAGTGCCGCAAATACCTTGAAAAGCACAAATGGGAAATCATCCCAGCATACGACACCGCAGGCGCCGTCAAAATCATCAAAGAAAAAGCCGAAGCAAACGCCGCAGCCATCGCCTCTGAGAAAGCCGCCGACCTCTACGGCATGAAAATCCTCGCCAGAGACATCGCAGACAACCCCAGCAACTACACCCGCTTTCTCGTATTGGGCACGGAGGACTCAGCGCCGACAGGAGACGACAAAACCAGCATCATATTCTCGCTCAAACACGCACCCGGCACGCTTTACCACGCCATCGGAGAATTCGCCTCACGCAACATCAACCTCACCCGAATCGAGTCACGCCCCACCAAAACCACAGCTTGGCAATACAACTTCTATGTTGACTTCGAGGGGCACAGAACAGAGAAACGATGCACAGAAGCACTACAGGCATTAGAGAAGTACGCTAACTTCGTAAAGATACTGGGCTCATATCCCCGAGTCATCTAAAGAGTATAGCGCATTTTTTTGTAACCTCAGTGTTGCACATGGAACAAAAAGGTTACAGCTGAAAAGCTCAGATACCGAGCCGTTTAACGTTGTTGCAGAAGAAGTTATCCAGTATTCTGTGTCCTTCGGGGTGTGTTTCGTCGCCGATTGTGATGCGTTCGGGGTGGAATTGGACGCCGAAGAAGAGTTTGCTTTTGTGTTTAACGGCTTCTACTTCGCAGCTCGCTGAGTCAGCAAGCAAGTTGAAGCCTGCTGCTTCGAGGCTGTCTTTTTGGACGTAGTCGTTGTGCCACTCTGCAAGCGGAACAGCTTGTCCCCGTCTGAAGCGGCTGAGGATGTCGCCTGTTTGAATTATGTTGACTTGCTCGAATTTGTCGAGGACCGGCTGCTTTAAAGCTGCGGTTTTTGCGCCGAATGCAGAGCAGAGAAGTTGATGCCCAAAGCAGACGCCTAAAAGCGGCACCGTGCAGTTTTGGATAAGCTGGGTTACGCCTTCGAATTTGGCTTTGTCTTCGGGTTTGGTTATGCGGGCTTCGGAGCCGCTGATGACGACGGCTGCGATGTCTCCGCCCATTTGATAATTTTTATGGATTTTGGTGTAGGGCACGGTTTTGCAGACGGCGAATTTGTTCAGGGCGTCGCAGAGGGGGTTGATTCTGTTGCCGTCGAGGTAGCAGTTGATTAACAGGGTTTGGGTCATTCCACCGTTCACTCTTCGGTTAATTGTAGCAACTGCGCTAATTTACGTTTCGACCGCTATGTCTATATAAGCTTCTCCATCGTAGAGAACCCCTTCCATTCCGCGGTGTCTCCCACCTTTCATGATTAGTCGGGGTCCGGAAACTTTTCGGGCAACATAGACTATGCGTTTACCGATTATGCAGTCACCTTCACCTGTTAGAGTGGTCATTTCTTTGCCTTCTTTATGCGTCCTTCTTCAAGCAGTTTATGGATTGTTTTAAATGTTATGTCATATTCCAGCCCCAACGCGTCAGCCACTTCACTTGCGAAATTTGGGCCTGGATGCGTCTTCAAATATTTTTCAATCATTCGTTCGGCTTCTTGTTCTGTTACGTCTTTGACGCTGATGACTTCCATGCTGCCCAGTTTGTCTCGGACGGCTTCTCGGAGAAAATCGGCGAAGCTGCGGTAGAGCCCAGCGTCCACGAGTTTCTGAATCCTGTGATAATCTGATTTAGAGAGCCTGACTGCCGCTTGGAGGCCTTCTGAATCGGTTGTTTTCTGTTCTTGCATGACTTACACTGGTACCATATGGTACAAAAACAGTATAAAGGCTTTTTGGAAAAAACACGCCGCCAAGGGACATATGCTACTTTTCTGTTGACTCCAACATCCGATACATGTCTTCGTAACTTTTGCCGTATTCACTGTCTGCCTTACCAAGTTTAGCTCTGAGGCGGTCCATGCGGTCCATTATGGATTTGGAGTCTTTTTTCTTCATCAACTCAAGCCACTCCTCGGCATTGGCGATGAAGAGCTCCTCGATTTTGTCCATCCCCGCCAGCTTAGTCTGCACATTGGCGTAGAGGTCAGGCGTCTCAGTGGCAACCGCCTCGGCGAGCGTGAATAGCATGCGGTAGGTTGTGCCAGCCAGCTTCTTAGACTCTGCAAACATCGGCTGCTCAAGCAGGGTTTCGCAGGCGGCTAAACCCACAAAATGCGCAAACCCCAAAACAATGGACATTAATTCGTCATGTTTCTGAGGCTTCATAATGAAGACGTGGGCGCCTTCTTTTTCTAGCCACCGCTGGAACTCTTTAGCATAAGCTTCTTCCTCGGAGGTTGTGGGGGTTAGCACGTAGGCTTTGTGGGCTACGCCGTTACTACCCGGACCAAACACAGGATGTGTCCCCAGCGTGAGGGCGCCTTTGAGGTGCTTATGCATGATGTTGACGGGGTATTCTTTGATGGAGCAGATGTCCATGACTGGCTGCCCCTTTTGAACTGAGGATGCGATTTTTTTGATTGTTTCCTCAAAAGAGGAGATGGATACGCAGATTAAGACGCGATCAGCGCCTTTCACTGCGGCTGGGAAATCAGCTGTTTCAACGCCCAACTCGTTCCCTAACTTCGCAAGCTTCGCCGAGTTGCGGTCAGCGAGGACTACCGTGTCGCCTTTCTCTTTGCAGTACCGGGCGAACCAAACGCCCATTTTTCCTGCGCCGAGAACGGCTGTCCTCATCAGTTGGCTGCCTCGCAGATTTTCGTTAAGCCCTCTTCGATTTGGTCGTCGGGTGCGGTTAGGCTGATGCGGAAGTGCTCTGGGTAGTCGCCGAAGCTTGAGCCAGGCGCTACTGCTACGCCACTATCCAGCAGGTTGAGGCTGAATTTGGTTCCGTCAAGGCCCTTCTTTTTGGGGAACACATAGAATGGTGCATCGGGCTTGGAGAATTCGAAGCCTGCATCGGAGAGTTTTTTGCTTGCAAGGTCAGCGCGTTCTTTGTACTTTGCTTTGATGCTGGATGCAATTTTCTTGTGTAGCTCTAAGCCTTTGAGTGCTGCGTCTTGAATGAAGACGGGCACATTGTTGAAGGTTATCTGGTTTAGTTTAGTGATGTTGTCAACTAAGGTTTTGTTGGCGACTAAGTAGCCGATGCGCCAACCCGTCATGGTGAAAGTTTTGCTAAAGCCATTACTAACGATGTGGCGGCTCTCTGTGCCGTAGTCGAGAATGCTTTTTACTTTCCTGAATGCGATTGCCCCATAGACTTCATCGCTGAGGATAGTTATGCCTTTTCTGTTGGCTAACTCTACGATGCCGTCGAGGGTTTCGTCGTCGATGGCTTTGCTGGTTGGGTTATTGGGGTTGTTGAGTATGATCATTTTGGTTTCGCTGTCGATTAGCGCTTCGAGTTTGTCGAGGTGGATTTTCCAGCCGTCCTCCAACTCTGTTCGGAGCAGCTTCACTTTTGCGCCGAAGCTCTTAGCGATTAAATCATAAGCAGTCCAGTATGGAGTGGGAATGATGACGTTTCCGCCGTTCTTTAGCGTCAGAAACATAGTTGAGAATATTGCCCATTTGGAGCCGGGAGTGATTACGACGTTTTCTGGTTTAACGCCGTGGACCTCAGCGATGGCTTTACGCAGCGACAACTCGCCGTAGCTGCTGCTGTACTTGGTTTTGCCGGCTTTCATGGAAGCGTAGGCTGCCTCCACGATTTCCGGGGGCGTAGCCATATCTGGGTCACCGAGGTTTAGTCGGATGATTTTTTTTCCTTCACTTTCAAGTTTGAGTGCTTTCTCGTTTATTTCATAGAGCATCTGGGAACACCTCTCCGTTGAGAGTTCTCTATTGTTGAACGCTGGTGCACATATTAACTATTTCGCGGAAAATGCGCTCAACTTGGAGGGGGTCAAGCTTCAGCCGCTCTGCGTGGTCTTTGACGCGGTTTAAGACTTCTGTTTCGCGGTGTATGTCATGGACGGGCTTGCCTTGTTGCTTCTTGAGTTCGCCGATGACGCGGCAAATCTTAACCCTCTGCAAAAGGTCATGTAGAATTTGGTCGTCGACTGCATCGACTTTTTCACGTAGCTGGGAGATTTCAGTTTCAACCATTTTTTTAGTGCTCCTTTAGTACTTTTGGGATTTCCCCTGAGCGAATCAGGTGATCAGCTAATGTTACTGCGACAGCCGCCTCCACTGCGGGCACGGCTTTGGGGACGACACATGGGTCATGTCTGCCCTTAACGCTAATGGAAGAGTTCTTCAACGTCGCCATGTTGACGGTTTGCTGCTCCTTAGCGATGGATGGCGTGGGTTTGATGGCAACGCGGATTACGATGGGCATTCCGCTGGATAGACCACCTAAGATGCCGCCTGCATTCTCAGTTGCGGTGACGACTTTGCCGCCTTTTATGAGGAAGGCGTCGTTGTTTTCTGAGCCTTTTAGCTCTGCAGCTTTGAAGCCTGCGCCGAACTCAACCCCTTTAACGGCGGGAATACAAAACAGAATCTTCGCCAAATCAGCATCCAACGAATCAAAGAGGGGCTCGCCGACTCCTGCAGGCACATTAAGCGCCACGCATTCAACGACTCCACCAAGGCTGTCACCTGCTTCTTTAGCTGCGACTATGGCTTCCTCCATCTTTTCGGCGCATTCTAAGTCGGGGCAGCGGGTTGCGGCTGCGTTGCGGTTTCTTCGGATTTCTGAGGCTCTGAAGTCTTTGTGGCTTTTTATGGGTCCGATGGCTTGGGTGTATGCTAACACGTCGATGTTGTATCTGCCCAGCAGCTTCTTAGCAACGATGCCCGCCATGATGAGCGCTACGGTTACGCGTCCGCTGAAGCGTCCGCCGCCTCGGTAATCGTTGAAGCCGCCGTAGCGGATTTTGGCTGGGTAATCGGAGTGGGCGGGTCGGGGGAGGTCTTTTATGGCGTCGTAGTCGCTGGATTTGGTTTCCTTGTTCTCAACCATCACTGTGATGGGTGCGCCTGTGGTGTAGCCGTTGAAGACGCCGCTTAGGATTTTTGCTGTGTCTTTTTCGACGCGTGCTGAGACGATTTTGGGTTCTGCTGGAATTCGTCTGTCCAGTTCCTCTTGGAAATCGGCTTCGGCAAGCGGTAACCCCGCGGGGCAACCGTCCACAACGACGCCGACGACTTTGCCGTGGCTCTCGCCGAATGTGGTAACTGTGAATTCTTTACCTATCGAGTTTCCCGCCAACAACGTCAACTCCTAACTGTTTTAGATGATGGAAGAACTGCGGATAAGACTTTCTGATGCACTCCGCATTGGTGATTGTGGTTTCGCCTTTTGCGCCTAGTGCGGCGACGGCTGTTGCCATGGCAATTCGGTGGTCATTATGGGGATCGATGACTGCACCCCGAAGCGCAGCGCCTTTTACGGTTAAGCCATCGTCTGTTATGGTGATTTGGGCGCCCATCTTGGTGAGTTCCGCAAAGATAGATTGCAAACGGTCCGATTCCTTTAAGCGAAGCCTTTTTGCACCCGAAATGTGCGATAGGCCGTTTGCGTAGCACGATAGCACAGCGATGACTGGAACAAGGTCAGGAATGTTTTTTGCGTCCACGTCTATGGGTTTGAGCGGTGTGCCTGTGCCTTCTATTTCTACGCTGTCTGGGCAGACCTCTCCATTGACGCCCATGCGCTTGAGCACTGCGAGAATAGCTTTGTCGCCCTGTATGCTCTCGTAATCAAGGTTTGTGACTGTGACTTTGGAGCGGGTAATGGCTGCAGAAGCTAGCAGGAATGCGGCTGAGGAGAAGTCTCCTGGGACGGTGTCGTCGGTTGCCTGGTAGGTTTGGCCTGCAGGGATAAGGATGCGGTCGTCTTCTAAGGTGACCTTTACTGCGTGTTTGGAGAGAACCGCCTGAGTCATTTTCACATAATCCGCCGACTCTAAAGGCGAAGTGAGTTTGATTTCCACATCTTTTTTTGCCATTGGGCAGGCAAACATTAACCCTGAGATGAACTGAGAACTCACATCGCCCGTAATTGATGTTTTTCCGCCTACAATGCCGCCGCCTTTAACGACGACAGCATCCAAGTCGTCATGTTTGGCAACGTAGGCTTCTGCGCCGAGGTCTTTGAGGCTTTTTAGCAGTGGTTCCACTGGACGTCGCTCAATCGAACCACGAAAAACCAAAGTCGAGGGCCCATCAGCGAGTGCCGCGACTGGAATAATGAAGCGTAAGGTGGCGCCTGATTCGCCGCAGTCAACGGGCTCTTTTGCTGCTTTGAGAGGGTTCGTGCCTGTTATTGTCCAGTGTTCGTCGCATGCTTGAAACCCTGCGCCCAGTGCTGTCACGGCTCGTAGTGCGGCGTCGGTGTCTTCTGAAAACAGCGGATGCCAAACCTTCGAGGTGCACTCGGATAACGCGGCGGCTATGACCATGCGCTGCGTGTAAGATTTCGATGGTGGCGCTATCACGTCCCCGTTTAGGCGCTCAGCCCTCTTTACAGTTACATCGGTCATGGCTAGAGCACCTTGGCTTTCTCGCTGTTGAAGTGAGCCAGTAGGACTTCACCCTCGTACTTTTGGAGTGCCGCTTTGACTGTTTCTAGCTTGTCGGTTGGGGTTACAGCGGTTACGGCTGGTCCTTTGCCGCATAATCCCGCAGCGACGGCTCCAGCAGCCAACGCGTCAATGGCAATCGCTGGGTTCTGATTAGAAGCGGCAGAGTAAACCAGTCCGTTTAGTGTTAGGGCTTCCCAGAGTTTTCCAGCCGTCGCCTTCTCGAAAGCGGTCTCAACAAGCGGCTTAACCGTTTGCAGCCTTTTCACGTCTGAGTTTATGGTGTAAGCTTTTTTTGCTGGAACGTGGAACAACACCACGCAATCTTTTGGCAGCGGCATATGCTTGAGGATTTGGCGGTTTGTGTTATCGGTTATGACTGCACCACCGAAGTAGGAGGCACACGCATCGTCAAACGCCCCTGTTATGGTGCATTTGGCATCGAAAGCCGCTTCAACACCGATTTTAACTATCTCCAAATCACTCAGTGTTTTCCCTAAAGCCGCGGTGGTCGCAAGTGCAGTTGCGTTTGCGGCTACGCTGCTGCTCTTTAGTCCTCTGGCGGCGGGGATGTTTGACTCGGTTTTTACTTTGGCTCCGAAAGATTTCTCTAAACCAAACCTTTGCAGGACACGGGTGACGGTTTTTTCTACGAGTAGGGTGCTCTCTTTTGGGTCAGAGGTGATATTAACCTCAAAAACGCCTATGTCGCTGGTTAATTTGACTTCTGCCTTTGTCCACAAATCAACTCCGAACGCTGCGCCCCTGCCCAGTGCAATCGCGTTCACGATTGTCGCTGCGCCATGCGCTACAGCAGATGCCTTACCCGCCAACCTAATCACACCTTCTGTAAGTGAGTTAGCGCTGCCTTCCTCATAACTTCAACGGGCGCTGACTTACCTGTCCAAATTTCGAAGGAAGCCGCACCTTGGTAAATTAGCATTTCAACTCCGCTAACGACTTTTGCCCCTGCAGCTTTTGCTTCTTTAACAAGTTTAGTCTCAAGTGGATTGTAGACGATATCCATTACTGATAAGTCTGGGCGAAGCAGTTTAGCTGGGATGGGGCTCTCGTCTGGGTGTGGCTTCATGCCGACCGAGGTAGCGTTTATTATGATGTCGGAGTCTTGCAGATTCTTCTCTATGTCGCTTGGGCTAAGCGAGCCGTAGGCGATTTTTTTGTTCGCTGATTTCTCTAAAAGCTTAGCCAGTGCTTGGGCTTGCTTTGCGGTTCGGTTTAGCACGGCAAGTTCGTCGCCTTCCTTAGCCATCGAATAGGCGATTGCTCTTGCGGCGCCGCCTGCACCCAGCAGCAGCACTTTTCTGCCTTTCAGTTCGACGCCGTTCTCTTTTAACGCTTTAACTGCGCCGACGCCGTCGGTGTTGAAGCCAAAAAGCAGGTTTTCCTTGTTCAGAATGGTATTAACAGAGCTAATAATCTGGGCGGACAAGTCAATGCGGTCAAGATTCGCCATAACAGTGCTCTTATGTGGCATCGTAACGTTTAAGCCGCGAATGTTTAGCGCTCGCATACCGTTAACTGCGTCGGGAACGCAGGATGACTTAACTTTGAAAGCCAAAAACACATAGTCCAACCCAAGCGCTTGAAAGGCGGCATTATGCATTATCGGGCTCAGCGAGTGCTCTATAGGGTCACCTATAACTCCGCATACTCGTGTTCTGCCCGAAATATTCATTGTTTAATCCCCAGTAGCTTGTAGGCTGAACGCATCTCCGCGATGCTTAGCTGCCCCGGAGCTGTTTCGCTTCCTCCACCAAGAGACGCAAAGGTGAAAAAGGCTCCGAAGATAGGAGAGAGCAAACGTGAGGTTTTGCCAGCTTCGCCCATGCAGAAGCACACCAGCTTCGCCTTAGCAGAAGCGACGGAGATGAAGTTGAGGATTGGAAGGTTATCGCCGATTTGCTTCGCTGTTAGGACGATCTTGCAGATGTCTGCTCCGCTGCTTATTTCTTCATTTAGGATGCACTCCAATGCGGAGCCGTTTAGTATACCGTCGAATTTGTGGTAAGAAACAACGAGTTTAGCGTTAGCTTCTTTTAGTTTAGTTATGGTTTCGCTGCTTTTCGGCCCCAGAATGTCAACATCGACATATTGGAAGCCGCTTTTAGCCGCGGATAGCAAGGTTTGTAGCCGCTCGTTTTCGGTTCCGGGAAAGTAGCCGTGCTCGATTGCCAGTTTGTTTGTAGCTATCAGTGGGCATTTTGTGCTTTTCGGGAGGTCTTTGAGGTTTTTGGAGTTTTCCATTTTATCCATGCGTACTTCGATGAAATCTGCGCCTGCCTTCTCAGCTTTTCCAATAAGCGTTAGGGCTTGCTTGGTATTCTTTGGGAGAACTGAGACGCAGATTTTAGCGCTCACTTTTCAATCACCGTTTCTTCGGGCACTGAAATGCCGAAGTGCCTGCCTCCCTTCGCCGCCAAATAGACTAATACTTCGTCGCCGGGTTTAAGTTCCGTTACGGGTTTGGATGCTTTGGGAGTGACGACACGGATGGTTTCGGCGTTTTGGAGGATAGTTTTGATTTTTGTTTCGCCTGCTTGCGCTTCAATAAGCATTAAGGGGCGGAATTCAATTTTGCTTCTGCCCACGTTGGTGATTCGGACTTTGCCTTCGCGGCTGGAAATGAGGACTTCATCGCCTGCCTTTAACTCCGAAAGGTAACGTGTACCCTGAAGCGAGGTTAATGTGTAGTGGGATGCGGGGCCAGCGTTAACCCGGAAGGGCCGTGACTGAACGTAGGGGTTCTCGTTAACTTCAGCTTCCACTAAAAAGAAGCCTGCAGATTGGCAACCAACCAGCATACCCTCACCTGGAACCATCAAATCTACCGTGTCAACACAGACTCTAGCACCGGTACCAATGGGCTTAACCGAAAGGACTTTGGCAGCTAATAAGGGCATTTTGGGCATTTGATTCTTGACATATTTAATGGCGTTCTCAAGCTCGCTTGGGCTTGAAGTCGTAAGCAGAACACCATCTGTGCCGAGTTCCAGCGCTTCTAAAACGACTTTAGCGTCGTCGGCGGTGGTTACCTCAGCGATCAGCTTGCTTTTGCCTCTCCCTTTAGCAATAAGGTTCTCAAGAGGGATGACTCGCCAGTCTTGGCAGTTAATGATAACATAGTCAACGCCCAACTCTGCGGCTTTAGCAGCTAGGTTCTCGTCTTCCTTGCCTCTGATGGAGACTTGGAAAACGGTTTTTTTGCCCTCTTTCTTGAGTTGAGCAATTTTTTTGTCGTTTAAATCCGCAAGAAAAACAAGCTCCAGCTTACCCGACTTGCCAGATGCTTCCCCGTTTTGGAGGATTACATCTGCGTTTTCAGCGCCGAGGCTAAGTAGTTCTTCTTTTTCCTGAGTTGAAACCTGCGGGGGAATCTGTAACCAAAGTTCCTTCAACGTTTTTCACCGAGAAGCTTTTGCGCTTTCTCCACTGTTGCGCCTTCGTGAACGATACTTGCAAGCGCCTTTGCAATTAGAGTTGGGTTATCACATTGGAACACGTTTCTGCCGATGGAGAGCCCTGCTGCGCCGGCTTTAACTGCGTCATAGGTTGTTTGCAGAACCTCATTGGGTGATTTGCATTTAGGTCCACCTGCGATCACGATTGGGGCGGGGCAACCTTCCACGACCTGTCTGAACGTGTCTATGTTACCTGTGTAGTTAGTTTTTATTATATCTGCGCCTAACTCAGCGCCTATGCGTGCAGCATGAGCGACAACTTCGAGGGCGTGCTCGTTTGTTATTTTTGGTCCACGAGGATACATCATAGCCAAAAGCGGGAGCCCGTAGTGCTCACATTCTTCGCTGACTTTGCCCAAAGTAGCCAGCATCTTGTCCTCATCCTGCGCACCTATGTTAACATGCACGCTTACAGCGTCCGCGCCGAGACGAAGAGCTTCACCTACGCTGCAAACTTGAACTTTGCCGTTGGGGTTGGGTCCGAGGGTAGATGCGCCTGAGAGCATAACAATTAAGCCTGCGCCGTCGACGTCGATGCGTTTAGCGATGCCCTTATGCACCAAGATCGCGTCTACGTTGCCTTCAATTAGTTGCTCAGTTATTTTCTGCATATTAACTATGCCTTGGACTGGTCCGATGGTTACGCCGTGATCCATGGGTACGATGACGGTGCGGTTGTCTTTCTGCATGATTTTTTTAAGTCTGCGAGTTTTGCCGACGTTCATTACTTTTCCCTCTAATGTGTTTTAAGTGCGTTTTTAATTAACTTTAGCGCTTTCTCCTTCTCATTCCAATCTACAAACAGCAGGATACTTGACGTAATTGTTAAGATACCGCTTATGTTTATGCCGTTGACGCGAAGGTCCTCGCTGATTCTGCCGATTATGCCATGTGTTTCCTCCAAGCCGACACCACTAGTTTTTATGAAGACAAGGTCTTTTTTGACTGCCATAGCGATGGTTTCTTTGTTGTCGATAGTTATCTGATGGATTTGGTTGAGTAGCGTAGATATATTTTCGATCTGGGGCACGTATAGTATAATGGAATTAGTATTCATGGACATGCCTATTAGCATGCAATTTTGCTTAACCTTCTCGATTATCTGCGTAATGATCTGAGGATTAGCGGATAAGCCGTCGCCGATAACGGTGATTTCTGTAATTGGCGTCTGGTGGGCGATTTCAGCGTCAAGCTCCCATGCTATGGCACCGGTGATTATTGTGCCTTCACGACTCAAATCGCCGTGTGCATTGCTGATAACTTTTACATCGATGTTTTTAGGTTTATATTTAAGGGCTTTGCTGTGGATGAATTTAGCCCCTGAATCCGCAAGCCCAACCAGCGTGTTAACGTTTATGGTTGGAAGCAACTGCGGCGCTTGGATGACTTTTGGGTCGCTAGTCATTATGCCATCTGCATCAGTGACCAATATAACTTGATCAGCACCTATACCCTCAGCTAAGAGAAAAGCGGTAGTGTCACTTCCGCCTCTGCCCAAAGTGGTGATTTTTCCATCTTTGGTTTTACCCACGAAGCCAGCGAGCACAGGGATTATGTTTTTCTCGACGATAGGCAATACATTTTCTTTTATGTTTTTACTGCAAGCTTTGAGGTCTGGGTTAGCGTTCTGGAAAGCGTCGTCGGTGATTATGGGCCATTTATCTTCCATGGGGTCGAAGTAGCATGCGTCGACGCCGTTGTTACGTAGCGCCGTAGCGAAAATGCGTACACTGGTGCGCTCACCCATAGAGAGGATGTCGTCGAGTTCATGTTTTTTGAGTTTTCCGTTTGAGGTATTTTTTGCAGTAGCCAATAGGACATCGGTGGTTTTGCCCATAGCGGAGACAACAACAGCTATTTTTGATCCACGCTTAGCCTCATTAACCACTGAGTTAACTGCCTTCAGCATACGCTCGTGGTCCGCTAGGCTGGAACCGCCGAATTTAACAACAACTTTACGTGTAGAGGAATGCTTTGCCATTTTATGTTACACCCATTTTTCTGCCCAGAACCGCTTTACAAAAATTTTTCAGTTCTGGGCTTAAGGAAAATAACCGAAATAATAAAAGCCGTAGTCGAAGCTATGAAACTGCCAAACGTTGTTTCCGTTTTGGTTTCTTGCTAACATTGCCTCGACCTGTCCAATCAGGGATATTACAGAAAATATAAGCGTTTCGGATTTAGACTAAAGGTTAACTGGATTTCTCAGTATCTAGCGGTGCCTCTGAAGCTGTTTTAGTCAGCGGTTCAGCGATTTTCTTCTCTGAAAGCGCCTTAACTGCATCCGCCAATGCCTTTGCTGCGTCTTTGCGGACGCCTGCAGAGTTGTCAACGGCTTTAGTTGCGATATCCTTCTCCAACGTCTGCACCTTGCCCAACGCAGCCTGCTTCTTCTTCTCAAATTCCTCTTTGAGCTTCTTCATTTCCTCTGAGGAATTCTGCTCCGCTAACTCCACACTCTTCTTAGCATCAACCAGCTTCTGCTCCAGCTCGAACACTTGCTGCTGAATGGAAACCTTCTTGATTGGATTACTTGTTTTAACCATCTTCAACTTAGCGATTTCGTTTGCCAAATCGTTGACGTTTTTGTTGAGGAGCTCCAGGGCGATTTTACGTTTCTCCTCTAATATCTTTGTCTGAACCTCGAACTGAGCGTCTAAGTCACCTGATTTGCCACCCTCAGTGGAGGATGTACCGACAGCCATGGCCAGCCGCCTCTTGACCGAGTTAAGTTTCTGTGTAAGCTCGTTGACCTTCTGGTCTTTAGCCATCATCTGCAGAGGGTGAAGATAGCTGACCTTGACGGCTTTTGCTTCAGCGAGCTCTTTTTCGATGTTTGCCATGCTACGCATGAGGGTTTCGATGTTGCTTGCACCTTTCTCAACAAACTCTTTAGTTTGAGCAGCATGCTCCTCGTCAATTTTGTTCAGCAAATAACGGTTTTCAACCAGCGTCCTGTATGAGACAGCCATGTCGCCTTCCATAGCAATGCGGTTGTCGAGTTCCTCCTGTATCTTCCCAAAAATCGCGTTATATTGAGCGTTGAAGCCTTCGTCTGCGCCTATAACTGGGTTAGATTCAAAGGACAGAATAACTTGTCGTAGGTTCACCATCCAGTCGTCAAAGTATTTGCTGACGGGCGCCTGCTCAAACACTTCGCCGCCCAGCATGTCAAGGTAAGTGAGAGTTTCAGTGGTGATTGCCTCGATTTTGGCGTTGCGCTCAGCCAGCAAATCGGGTACTGGAGGCTCAACAGGTGGCTCCTCAACTACAGGTTCTGAAATGGCGACTGGAGGCTCCTCTGTAGGTACCGGAGGTGGCAGTGGCTCTTCGATAACTGGTTCTGGAACAACTGGCGGCGTAGGAGGTGCAACTGGAATTTCAACTTGCGGTGGCTCGCGGGCTTTGCGAAGTCGCTCAGCAATGTATTCCTGTGCGAGGGCATCGAACTTGGGCATCACGTCGTTTATTACTGCAAGCATGAGATCTCGGTTTTTTGTTTCACTTAAATTCAGAAGCTCTCTGCGTCCATCGCTGAAATTTAGTTCCAGTTGGCCGTCGGGGTGTATGTTTGCCTGTTTAACTGCACAGTATTCGATAGGAAGAACCTTTAACGAAACAGGTACGGAGGAAGCAAATGGTTGCATGTAGAGCTTTAGTACCTCAAGAAACTGCTCAACAGTGAGCGTTTCCTGAGAGCTTAACTTGCCGATTTGAATTATGTCTTCTCCGACTCTTCGGAAGTACTCGGCGATTTCGTCTACGCTTAGTTTTCTCTTGACTACACTTGCCTGTATGGTCGGCGCTTCCGCTGGGAATGTTACGTCGCTGGTTTCTTGTGTAGTCATGGCAAACCAACTCTGAAATAATGTGGGCATGGGTGAAAAGCGCTTAGCGCGTCTCAGAACCGACACACACTCCAATCCGCTGTGATGTGTCTTTTTTTGATATATTTATATCAGACAATGTAGTGTTACTTTTGAGGCAAATCGTATGCACATTGACGAAATCAAAAAAACATGGGTAACACAAAATAGTAACCGCCACACAGACGTAAAAATGTGGGACTCCCAAGCAGACGACCCAATCTACAACATAATGCCAACCTTCCAAGACAACAAATTCCTCCAGCTCCTAGAACAAGAACACATGCTGGAGCCAACCTATGATGTATTAGATGTCGGCTGCGGAGTCGGCGTCTACGCAATGGCAATCGCTAAGAAGGTTAAATCTGCAACAGGAGTTGATTTCTCCCCCAAAATGATCCAGAAAGGACAAGAAAAAATGGGAGAAATGAAACTAACCAATGTAACTCTTTCCTGCATAGACTGGAACACCGTAGATCTCACAGCACAGGGCTTCAAAGGACGCTTCGATTTAGTTTTCGCTCACACCACACCCGCTATCGGCGACGCTGCCACATTTCTAAAGATGAACGAAGCCAGCAAACGTTTTTGCGTCATATCTAACCCGGGTAAAATGTATGAACCAGTGCTTCAAGAAGTCCAAAAAATCGTTGGGTTAGAGGATTCTGCTGAGGACTGCGGAAGCTCTCGTATCTACGCTTTGGATATGCTGTTTCAGATGGGCTATTTGCCGAAGCTTGCTTATGAATATCAAGTGTGGAATATGAATCAACCCTACGAGAATGCATGCGCCTATTATATAGGCAGAGTCGCCGCTATGGGAAAACAGCTGTCGCCGTCCGAAACCACGAAGGTTCAGGATTACCTTGCTTCCATAGCCAAAGATGGCCGCGTGATAGATCAAATAAACACGATAGTCACAACTTTATACTGGGCAAAATAAAAGCCTCATTAAAAGACGCATGAGGCAACCGTTTCTTCTTTTTATAAGCTACAAGCATTCTTACGGTGGGGCGACCTTAATTATCTGTGGTATCTTACCAGCCGTGCCTACTTCGCCTTTATAGATAACCATAACGCCCTCAATACCCTCGATTGATAATCCACGCTGTATCCCCGCCTCAATCGCCGCTTTAACATCCTCACCCTTCACGACGTTACCGACAGCCGTAGCCGCAGCATCCGCCAAAGAAGCATTCTTAGCAAAAACTATCGCCGCCTCAGCATCCCCAAAGCTGAAAGCGTGACTAAAACGTCCCGAACTCGTCGCAACCGCAACAGGGAAATCCGTTAATCGGAAGCCGAAGCACCTCGAAAGTGGCTCATCTCCAGCGGCAACCGCCACGTCAACTGGCTGGTTGGACTGCGCCATTATTTCGCCGCCATTCTCAACAACCGCCACCTCACAGCCAGTTTTGAGCATGTCTTCGATGGCTAGGTCCGCGATTGCACCTGCAACTGCCGCCATGGGTCCGACATCTGCCTTCTGCGCTGCCTCCGCCATCATCTTGGCGACAAGCGGTTTCTCTGGCACAGGAATCGGCGTTAGGGTATGTAGGAATTGGGGGTTGCCTCGGACATAGAGTTCTAGGTCGAAGCGGCTGCAGTGGATGGATGCTTTGGCGACTTCGATGGCGTCTTGCTTGTCAGAAATTAGGGTGCACTGGCTATCTTTTAGGGTGAAAGCTTCTTTGATTAGGTTCGGCTTCAACTTTTTTTGTCTCTGTTACCGTTACCATTTCCGTTTCCGTTATTTTTAACTGATTTGATTGCTCGGGCTGGGCAAGCGTCCACGCAGATGCTGCATGTGCTGCCGAGGCATTTTTCCTTGTCAAACTGCACGGAGGAATCTTCTGCTATGCTGATGGCTTCCACGGGGCACAATGCAACGCAGCTGCCGCAGCTGAAGCATTTGTTGCTGTCAACTTCGATGAGTTTGGGAACTGTAACGATTACGCCTCGTTTGCGGAAAGCCGAAACCACCGTCTCCTGCATTGCATCTGGAATTTCAAGGAGAATTTCGCCGCCTTTGCTGTTGATTAGCGCTGAGAGAATCGCCATCGGCACCTTATACTCGATGATGATTTGTGATGCGATGGGCTCGGAGACCTGTGCTTCGTTGAATCGGATTAGTATTCTCGCCATCAGTTTCCTCTCCCCAGCAGTTTAGATACGTCTTCAGAGGTGACTATGCCTAAGACCCGTTTTTCGATGTCAACAACTGGCAACGCTGAGATGCTGTGCTGAGCCATGCGTTTGGAGGCGATTTCCAGTGGCTCATCAGGTTTAGCGGTTATGACATTTTTGGATTCGATTTCCGCTAAGGCTTTTTTGCCCTCCGCCATAGCGCGGGTAATGTCCCAAGAAGTAACTATGCCCCTGAGTTTGCCTGCCTCGCCTACCACCACAATGTGGTTAACTGATTTAGTTACGATCCGTTCGGCAATTACCCTGATTTCTTCATCTTCTGTGCACGTTACCGCTGGATGCATTACGCTGACGACAAACGGAATTTCCTCTGTCTGCCGCATCGGCTTGAAAACGGTGTTAGTGGGTAACCGCTCAACAGGCGCCGTCAGGGTGAAGGTGCCCTCTTCTATCCATGATTTGAGGGTTGCCGAGACCTTCTTTGCCATCTTGAGGCTCGAAAGTGAACTCACTCGAACTTTTTTGCCGTTAACAGTTATAGAGCCTGATTTGAGTTCTTTGTAGCTAACTTGACCAAACTTAGGCCTGTCACGGCGCGGTACACTGTAGTCGACGATGTCAGTCATTATTTCGCTGTCACGAATCGCCGTTTTCCGCGCCAACCCCTCATTAAGTATGGGAATAGGGATACCTAAGCCTACGTACATGCTTGTGCCGTATCGGGTGAAGCTGGCGCCCTGCAGAAACTCTGGTGACATCTGTTTAGCGTCGCCTTTGACCATAAGGGTGCCGTCTTGGTTTTTGGGGCTATGCTGTGTGCCTTCGCCTATGACGTAGCCTTGGCCGCCTCCGAGAAAGATGCGGGTGCCCATGCCGATGGTTTCGTAGTCGGGGTCGTTCATGAGCGGGTTTAATTCGCCTGCGCCCGAGAAGGTGGCGTTTCGAAATCGGGGCAGCAGTTTACCCATGTAGGTGTAGATTACTTCATCGCTGCTGTTCACTGCACAGTTGTAGCGTTGATAGCAGTTACGGAAGTTAATCAAGTAAAACTGGTTAAGGTCATCCTTGGTTATGGTTGTTTTGACTGAGGTTCTGGGATAGCAGTCGGTGCCTATGCCTGTTGCTCTGAACTCTACTTCTTTGCCTGCGACGAGGTCAGATATGACGTGCCCTCCACCGTAGTCATAGTTATGCTTCTCAGACATGTTTGTGGCTCCGACAAAAATGTCCACTGCAGCGCCAGGATGTACCACCGCCACATCGTTTATCCATGCTCTGTCGATTTTGATTGGCGGGTCAGAGTGACCAAGGTTAATGATTGCACCGCTACTGCACATAGCGCCAAAAGTGCCCGTTGTAACAACATCAACTTCTTTAAAGGCGACTTCAACGCCGCTGCTCTCAACGAGCTTCTTCATCTCTTCGGCGGTCAAAACTTGAGCGTCGCCTTTACGGATTTTCTCGTTAATTTCCTCTATTGTACGAGTTTTCCCTTGATTCGACAAATAGCCTTCCCTTGACGCACATCGAAAAGGAGAAGCGCGCATATAATATTTACGCAAACAGGACATTTTTTAGTCAGGCAAAGATGGGCATTTTACCTGTTCGGCATCTAAGGAGATTTTTATGCGGGTACGCGGTGCTTCTTTGAGGGCTGCGTGGATACATTTGAAGCCACAACTTCTGTACCCACAGCTACAAAGAGCCTTAAGGTATTCCACATTTTCTTAGGCCCCATATTGTTTCTGAATAGGTACGCGGGAGTCTTTAGGAGATTTACAAATGATGGTTTTGCCAGCCAGTTCAGGTCTACATCTAAGTTCACGGTTGAGTCAGCTTCTCTGCCGTAGGCGACTTTTATGTATTCCACGCTGTCGCTGGTTGTTGTAAAGACGAAACTAACAGTTGTGCCGTTAAGATTCAAGCTTGCCTGTATCTTTTGAGAACCAAGAACCCGCAGAAACTTGGTTAGCTCTATTGCTTCATGCACACCAACCGAGCGGGTGTATGCTTCTACTCGTGGGTCTACATAAGCCTCAAGAAAAGTCTTAATGTGCTGGTCAAAATTGTCCTTCTGCAACTCCGTTCCATTATTCGCCATAAAACCCAAGTTTAAAACCCGCTCTTGAACGAAATCCACCACGGGCTTCTTTGCAAGAGTTCTTTTCTGGTAAACCATCTCATGATCTATGAAGGTGTCTATGTTCCAGAATTTCGCCATACAGTAAGTGGCTAACTCTTCAATCCGCTTTTTTGTTAAATATTTAGTCTTGAAAACCGAGTGCATCTCATCAAAGTTGTCCCAGTTAGTCTCAAAAATAAGTCCCTGCCGGTCAAGTTCAGCGTAGAAATCGGTTCCCGGAAACGGAGTAGCTATGCCAAAAGCAGCAGCCGTCAAACCTATCTCCTTAGCGTAAACGGGGAAAGCTTTGATTTCCTCTTCTGTCTGATCTGGGAGACCTATTACGAAGGTGCCTCCGGCTCTGCCGCCGTTTTCACGGATATTTTTGACAGCCTGTTTATGGAACTTTGTAGCTACACCCTTTTTTGTAGACTGCAAATCCTTACTGTTCGGGCTTTCAATGCCCATTTCAAACTTGACGATGCCTGCTTGACACATTTTTTTAACAATATGGGGGTTATTTGCCATCATGTCAGCTCTAACTAACGCGCCGAATTCGATGTTCAAGTCATGTTCCATTAGCAGGTCGCAGAGGCGCTCAACCTCGCGGGCGTTTCCGATAAAGTTGGGATCCGCGAACATAACGCTGAGAGGTTTGTGGTCGTGAAATTCATCCATTTCAAGGATTTCTTTTAGGACATTTTCTGGTGAACGACATCTTGAGCAGCCGCTGCTCATGCTGGGTTCGCAGCAGAAACTGCACAACCCATGACAGCCCCTAGACATCATGAGCACATCGCAGTCAGTTTTGCGGTCTGCGCTCTTGTAGGGGTACTGCCTCAAGTGTCTAGCGGGAAACGGCAGACTATCCAAGTCAGCTATTCGGGGCCTGTCTTTATTATGGATTATTTTGCCGTCCTTTCGATATGAACAACCCAAGACGTCTTCTGGAGTGCCCTTCTCCACAAGTTCACGCAGGGTTTGTTCGCCCTCGCCCCGAACCACAATGTCGATTTGCGAGTGGGAAAGCATCAAGTCGGGAACACTGGTGGGGTGGTAGCCGCCTATGACTGTGACGGCCCCGTTTTTCTTGGCTATTTTCGCTAACTTGAGGGTTTGGTTATGTTCAGTTGCTGACAGCGAGAAACCCACCAAGTCTGGTTGATAAAAATCTAGGCATTGCTGGAGGGTTCTGCGGTCTAATTCTAAGTCAACTATGTGAACTTCGGCGGTGTCTTGGATGTATGCGGCAATGTATTCTAAGCCGAGGGGAATTAAGTCGAAGGCGAAGCTCAAGCCTTTGCGGCCAGCGGGTTTTACGAGTAGGATTCGTTTAAAGGGCACTTGATATACACCGAATTGACCCTTCGGCTTAAGCGCTAAACAATAAAAACCAATCGTGCAAAATAAGCAACTATTCTTGGAGCATATGAGCAAAAAATACAAGGAGCCCTCATAGATTACTAAAAAAAGAAGAAAATTAAAAAACAGATATATTTACTCGTCTTCACAGCAGTCTTCGCAGTCGCAATCTTCTTCACAGCAGCAGTCATCGTCTTCTTCTTCAAATCTAAAATTGTTGTTTATCATTTTTAAAACCCTAACAGAGGCATGCAGATTTGGGTAAATAAACCCTCTTGTCATAGTTCGCATATTTACCGAGAGTTTCGGAAGCAGTTGTCAAACGCAATTTTCGCCAAACCAAGAATCCTGCAAAGCCACAGACGCTTGTAGGAAACCCCTCAACTAACCAGCAATCCACCCCGCCCAAAAAGACCAGAAAGTCATACTCGCCCAGAAACATTTGGCGCTGACATGATATCTCTGATGTTTCTAACAATAAATTTATTGGAGCGGAAACCCCAAACAGTACATAGTGATCTTTGTGTCATCAGAAAACGACGATTTTCCCGAATGGTTCAAACGGCGTCAGCGTCCACCCAAAGACCCCTTCTTCAGCGACATCGATAACATGTTCAAAGAGATGGAGAAAATGGTGGATGAAGGCTTCAAGGACTTCACCGAAAAAGTCCCTAAGGAGTACGTGAAGGAACGCAAACTACCAGACGGCAGCACAGTTAAGGAGTTGGGGCCATTCGTTTATGGCTATAGCATGAAGATCGGTCCAGACGGCAAACCCGAAATTCAAGAGTTCGGCAACATCAAAAAAGGCCTCAAAGGACCCCCAGAAGTCAAGGAGGAACGCGAGCCGCTGGTGGACATCGTGGAAACCGACACTGAAGTCCGCGTTGTCGCCGAGTTGCCGGGTGTGGAAAAAACCGACATTAAACTACATGGAACTGACGATTCAATAGATATCTCGGTGGACACTGCGCAAAACAAGTACTACAAGGAAGTCCAGTTGCCAGCCAAAGTCAAGGTTAAAGAGGCTACTTCAACCTACAAGAATGGTGTGCTAGAAGTGGTTTTGCCTAAGCAGAACCCATCTGAAAGCCGTGGCGAACCCATAAACATAGGCTAAAACCTAAATTCTCCCTCATTTCATACTAATGCTTGTGTACCGATGAGCGATAATTCAGAAGTCGAGACGCTAAACGAGATCTGTAAAGAGGCAAAAGCAGCGGGGAAACTCTCAGGCGACAACTTAAACCAACTCTACGAGCTTTTTGGGCCGCGCTTCACTAAAGCGTTGGATGCCGTGAAGGAGGGTCGGGTTAAAAAGTACATTTTCAAGCCGTCGGGACGCATCGTCTGGATAGTGGTTGGTAGAGAACGTGACTACTTGATCATGCCTGAGGCGGAGTTCTGTACATGCGACGACTTCTACTTCCGTGTGCTGGACAAAAAAGTTCATATGTGCTATCATTTGTTGACGCAGAAGATTGCACAGAACCTCGGTTGGTTTAAAACCTACGAGGAAAGCGACGAATGCTACGGAATGCTGATGAAAGAGTGGAAAAAAGCGACTCCTTAAATATTTAATGTGACAAGAATAGAAGGTAATACATAGAGGAATCCTGATGGACTTAAGTGTATATTTCGTAACTCTTCAATACGTCCTCATGGGCGCAGTCGCAATTGCTTTAGCGTTGATTTTCCTGTATGCCTACTACGGAAAAGACGAAGAGCAAACACCCGAATAAACCGTATTCTTTTCATTATATTCTTCTAACTCTTCTATTCAGCACATAAAACACTACTAAACTGATTATAGTTAGCCCTACGCTTAAAGCGATGAGCCATGTTGCGTCGGGTCCAGCACCAAAAACAATCGGAATTGGCCCAATCAGTATTACGCCGCCAACGCTGCTTGAACCGCCCGAAAACGCTGAGGCAACCACGATTACTATGATTCCCACGAAAACCAAAGCTACGCCCAGAAAAATCAGCCTCAGAAGCCTACCCGAAGATGCTACGCCCCCTTGTTGGTCATCGTTTAGCATGTTTTTTCTACCTCAACAGTAAGTAATATATTACCAAAACCACTACGGCAACCACCATAAGCGCTAAAGTCAACGCCAAAACCGACTTAACCGACTTCTTGTCAGTGCCAAAAACGATGGGGATGGGCCCAATCATAATTACACCCGCAGCATGCACGTCTCCCTCTTCGCCCTGCCGCTTGCCGCCGCCCACTGAAGCCAAGATAACAGCCACCACAATTACAATGACGCCGACTATTACCAATGTGACACCCGCGGAATAGATGACGGCTAAGTCAGCCATTAATCACCAGCCCCATTTCATTTTGGGTCTGCCCCATAAATAAACATAGCCACAAAACAGGGGGAGGCGCAAAAAATTTTAAGCGCCCGAACTGCTTAATCGTGTCGGCGCAAAAATGACCACACAAGACCTCATCAACGAAATCAAAGCCAAGAAGCCACAGGTCAGCGAAAAACAAATTTTAGAGCAACTCGACGCTGAACGCACGAAATGCGCTGGGCTTCTATGCGACGAGACATTGCTTAGGTTGATTGCGGCGAAGTGGGGCGTTGAGGTTCAACAGAGCACTTTTAACATGTGCGGCGTTATTTCGTCGGGGCGCCTCTTTTCTGGTCTCTACGACGTTGCCGTTGCTGGGCGTCTAGTAGCTGTTTTTCCAGCTAAAACCTTTCAGGGCCAGGAAAAATCAGGTAAATTTGCCACTCTGATGCTCGGCGATAACGAGGGATTACTGCGAGTGGTGCTTTGGAATGACAAAGCGGAGCTTGTGGAAAAAGGCGAACTTAAAGCTGGGCAAGCTGTACGCTTCCTTCACGGCTACACCCGCGACGACCGCTACGGCAAAACAGAGTTACATTTAGGCGACAAAAGCCTAATTGAGCTTCAGCCCAACGAAAAAAGCCAACAGTACCCGCCAATCGAGAATTTCACCACAAAAATAGCCTCCCTAAACCCTAATTCAGGCAACGTGCACATCTGCGGCTCCGTCAAGGCAGTTTTGGGCAAGAGTGGCTTCACAAGAAGCGACGACACAGACGGCGTGGTTTTGCGGTTGGCCCTTCGGGACGACACTGGCGAGGCAGTAGTTGTGGTTTGGAACGAAAAGGTTGACGAGTTAGAAAAGCAACTTCGGGAAAGCTCCAAGCTGTTGCTGGTTAATGCTAGGGTGAAAGAGGGTAAAAACGGCGCCTTTGAAGTGCATGTTGACTCTAACACATTTGTTGAAGCACAGAAATCTTAACGCAAAGCAGAAGTTGGGGTTTTGGTTTCAATAAGGTTAAAAAGTGAACCTTCGACAATGCTTTGACCTTAATGGCTCAGAGAAAGAGGCACAGAGTAAGCGGAGACTTAGCCGAGTATATACTGTTAATTCTATACAAAGAAGGACCTCAGACGCTCACTGAGATCCAAAAGAAAACTGCCTTNCAAACTGTTGCGTTTCACGGTAGAGAACGACNCCGCGGAAACGTCGACTTTAGCAAAGTCGAGGGAACCTGCAACAGTTTGGTCTGCAACAAGCAAATCAAAATCAACGCCCAATCCAGATACGAATTAACCGATACGGGCAGAGCAAAAGCATCAGAAACAGCCTACGATATGGAGCGGGGCGCAAAAATCATAGAAAACCAGTTTCTAAGCCCATCCGCTGCGGCAAGAAACTCAACGGCAAGCTATGTGTTTGTGGCAGCAACCAAAATGATCACGGGGGCGTTAAGCGGCAGCGTTGGCTTAATCGCAGACGGCGCAGACACCACCATCGACACAGTTGCCTCGGGAATCGTCTGGGCAGGCATCAAATTCAAAAAAGAGCTGCTAGGCACAATAACCATACTGGGGCTGATGTTTCTAACAGCTGTACTGCTGTTTTATGATTCGGCAATCTCGATTGTGGAAAATGTTTATGGCACGTTTGTTCCGATGGCTATGCCGTTCGTCGTCATCATTGTTGAGTTGGCGGCGATGATGTCGATGTTTATTGTTTCGCTTTATCAACGGTTTGTGGGGAAAAGAAGCCAAAGCCTCTCGCTGGTTTCTCAGTCAATAGATTCAAAAAACAGTGTTTACTCTTCAGCAGCAGTTGTAGTCGGCGCTTTATTCTCCATTTTCGGCGTTTACTGGATTGACGCAGTCGTAGGCGCATTCATAGCTGTTCGCATTACACTGGACGGTGTAGGCTTAACTAAGGAAGCTATAAAGATGCGTAGAGGCGAGAAGCCAGAGTTCTCCAAGTACAAGTTGCCGTTTGAAAAAGAAATTGCTAAAAGGCGGCTGGATAACTTCCGCAACTGGATAATCTATGCTATCCAAAACGAGAAGTTAAGCACTAAAAAGGAGCTTGTGGATTCACTGGAGAAGACTTTCCGCCCCAGCTACATGCCCGCAGTCTTCAACGAATTCACTACTGGACGAGGCGTAAGCTTCGAGGAGGATTTTCCCGAAATAATCAAACCCCTAATCGACGAAGGCTACATAACGGAGAGTGACTGCTGCTACAAAGTCACCGATAAAGGAAAAAGCTACCTCAAAGACACAATCGACGTCATGCGTTACAAACAAACCGAACTCTAATAGTGGATAGTTATGTGCCTGCGCTCTTTATGTGGGTGTGGTAGCGTATGGCACACCACAAGAATGCAAAAGGGCTGCGTTGCTTTTTGGGGGTGCATTGTGCTTCAGCTTCTGTTTCGGTGTGGCGTGCGAGTTTTCCACCACACGAACAACATACCACTATGTTGAAACAGCCGCCATGTGGATGTGGAAGTACATAGGAACTGACAAAAATAGTTACGATTGACTAAAAAATGAAAAAGAAGGGGTGGAGCTAAATCTTCGCAATTATGGCGTCGGTTATTTCGGTGCCTGTTGCTTTGCCGCCTAAGTCGTGTGTTCGAACTTTGCCCTCTTTAAGCACCGCAATTACGGCGTCTTCGATTTTTTTAGCCGCCGCTTTCTCGCCGAGCCAATCAAGCATCATCGCTCCAGCCATTATGGTTGCGATTGGGTTCACTCTATTCATGCCCGTGTACTTGGGCGCTGAACCGTGAACTGGCTCAAACATGCCGTAGGTTGCGCCGATGTTTGCGCCTGCTGCCAAGCCTAAGCTGCCTGTTATTTGTGCTGCTTCGTCGCTTAGGATATCCCCGAACAGGTTTGTTGTAACCATAACATCGTATTTTTCAGGTTGCTTTATGAGTTGCATGGTGGCTGCGTCAATGTGTAAGTCGTCAACTTCGACTTCAGGATAGTTTTTCTGTGCTTCTTTAACTGCATCTTTGAATATGCCGTCGGTTATGCGTAGGATGTTGCCTTTATGGATGTAGGTGAGGTGCTTTTTACGTTGCATTGCAAGTTTGAATGCGAAGTCTGCTACTTTAAATGAGGCTTCGTGAGTGATTATTCTAAGTGCTATACTGACGCCTGGTGCTAAGAGTGATTCCTGCCCAGAGTATAATCCCTCGGTATTTTCCCTAACCACGACTAGATCAATGTTGGGTTTTAGGGATTCCACATTTGGGAAAGTGCGGCATGGACGAACGTTCGCGTAGAGGCCGAACATTCTGCGCAGTGTTACAGCTACACTTACGGGTGCACCTGCTTCTTCAGGGGTGGTCATAGGGCCTTTTAGGCATGCGTCGGATTTTTTGATTAATTCCACAGTTTCGGCTGGGAGGTTGGTACCGTATTCCGGTATGCAGTGGGCTCCCGCGTCTCCGTAGAGAATGTTGAGTTTGAAGTTGGATTTTTTCTCAACTGCCTCAAGCACCTTGACGGTTGCCTCGGTCACTTCGGGGCCTATTCCGTCTCCTTTGAGTGCGACTATAGTGTAAGTTTTACTCATGAAACTTTCTTCCTTGTAGTTGCTGTAGAATAATGTTTCACCTTATCAGTTTTCCTGTCTATTTTAGCTTTTTTACCGCCTTTTCTGTAGGAACACGCTTGTGTAATTGTGTTTACACACACATTCTATTTACCATAAACACCTATGAAACAGTAAAGGATGCATCAAAAGAAAAGCGTTGAAGGAAACGAGGCATATTGTATCAAGAGCTGAAAGATAGCCTTTTTTTGTTCATTCCCTTAGCCGCCTCGCTTGCTCTTTCTCTTATTCTGTTTTATCTTTACTATAAGGATAGAAATCCACGTAAACTCGTTTTCGCAATCGGTCTTTTCATATCGGCTTTTGGCTTTTACGACCCTCTGATTGCAAGTATGGGCTTCACGCCGCTTTTTCCCTCGGGAGAATGGCTATTTATGCCTCTTTCACTGGCGGTTGTTACAGCCGCTTTCTCCAGTTTCTTTCACGTGAAAGACTTCCGAGCGCCCTTCATAATTTTCCAAGCTGGAACCGTTCTGTCTATGGCTGCTTTTTTTGCCTCTTTTTCCTATCCCATTTTACGAATTGCGTTAACACTTTTTTTCCTGACTACTTCATTGCCAATTTTAATCTACATCTTCATAAAAAGCAGAGCATCAGCCGACCTTAACTTTTTGATTGCAACCCTGTGTTTTCTGTTTCAGGGTGTAGTGCTGGATTTAGGCACCTCAGTGGATATCCCTGTGCTTCTGTCGCTTTTCGGAGTGGTTTTCATAGCTTTCATGTTTAATAGACCTAATACGGTGAATCCAAGCAACCTGCCCTCGTTTATTTTGTTGGAGAAAAAACTTGATGAGGCAAATCAGAACCTCAAAATAATGGAGGCTAAACTGCTTAAAGCTGAAAGGTTAGCGGCTATCGGCGAGCTAGCGGGTCTAATAGGTCATGACCTTCGAAATCCCCTCCAAGGAATTATGGGTGCTACGCATTACCTGAGAGTTCACTCAAACCAGAAAGCAGACGCCACATGTATAGAGATGCTAGATGAAATCGATGACTGCATCAAACGCTCAGACAAAATAATTAACGATTTGCTAGAGTACTCTTCAGTTCCCAACCTGAAATACTCTGCCATAGACCCGAACACGTTGACTACGAATTCGCTTAAACAGTTGGTTGTGCCCGCTCAAGTTACAGTTATCGACCAGACCGCCGCTAAACCAATACTGCAGCTTGACAGCGAAAAAATATCGCGCTCCTTTGCAAGTATTATCAAAAACGCGTTCGATGCTATGCCTGAAGGGGGAAAACTCGTAATTAAAAGCAAAAAAACGCGTAATCACGTAGTCTTTACTTTTCAAGATACGGGGATAGGCATGAGCGCTGAGACTTTAGGTAAATTGTGGTCTCCACTGTTTACGACAAAAGCAAAAGGCATGGGCTTCGGTTTAGCAAATTCTAAACGCATCATCGAAGCTCATGGCGGAAACATATCGGCTGAAAGTACTCTTGGCGAAGGGGTAACCATCACAGTGGCTCTTCCAATAAAGCCAAAGCCTTCGAGCTGAAAAAATTAGGCTGAATTTGCATGAAAACTGCATTTTATTTTTGTTTTTTCTCACATATGATTTATATTCAAAGTCTTTATGTACTACCGCTTTAGAGGAAGCATGGTTGGCTAATAGGCATAATCAAAAACGGTTAATCAATGGGGCTTATCCTGCATGAACTTTTTTGCGTGGTTTTCCCTCTTAACCAGCGGCGTTAGCCTCACGCTGGGCTTATTTGTTTATTTCATAGACAAAAAAGCCTTGGTCAACAAGCTCTTCATGTCTGCCTTGGTGTTAAACGCTTACTGGGCATTCACCGAATTCATGCGCTACCAAGCCGCAACCCTCGCCGACGCCATTTTCTGGAGTAAAGCCCTCTTCATATGGCCGTTCTTCGCCGTGTTGCTGCTTCACTTCTCTCTTGCCTACACCGAAAGCGACTTTCTTAAAAATAAAATCACATATATCCTGCTTTATACGCCTGCAATAGCTTTCGCAGTTACGGATTTAACCACAGATCTAATCTCTGCACCGCCTGTTCTGCAGCCCTGGGGGTACACTTTTGCGGCGTCTTCCTCTTGGGTTGCAACAGCAGATGGACTTTGGGCGTCCACGCTCAGTATTTTGGCGCTTTTTTTCTGCGTAACCTACTACAGCCAAGTTTCTGAGCCAATCAGGAAGCAGCAAACCAAGTTTGTAGCAATCGGCTTAGCCTTTCCCGTATTTTTATCACTCATAACAGACTCCATCCTTCCCATGCTGGGCATTGCCTTCCCAAGTTTAGGCAACTTTTCAGGCTGCATTTTTAGCGCTTTCATCGCATTTGCCATATGGCGTTACGGGCTTTTCCACCTGAACCCCGAGGTCGCCGCCCAAAACATCCTCTCAGCGATGCCTGACTCGCTGGTTCTGGTTAATCCGCAGGGCAAAATAGCCAAAGTAAACGATGCATTCCTTAAATTCTCAGGTTACACGGAAAAAGAAGTTGCGGAGATACGCTTTGCCGAAGTTTTTTCTGATAAAAAAATCGGCGAAGACACTTTGGCTGCTCTGGCTGAGATAAACGAAGTAAAAAATGTGGAAACTGTTTTAGCCACGAAATCGGGTGAAACCCGTAACGTTGTAGTTTCGGGTTCCGTTGTCAAGAGTAAAAGCGGCCGCGGCTTGGGCTTTGCGTTTGTAATTCACGATATTACACAGCGTAAGCAGATGGAAGCTAAACTTGTTTCGGCAGAGCGCTTTGCCTCCATCGGCCAGTTAGCCGGCATGATCGGGCATGACCTGCGTAGTCCCCTAAGCAGTATAAATGCGGCAACGTATTACCTCAAAAAGCACTACGCCGACGACATGGATACTCAAGGCAGAGAAATGCTCACGGCACTGGAACAAAGCATCGGGTACTGCAACACTATAATCAGCGATCTTTTGGATTATTCACGCGAAATCCAACTTGAACCCAAGGCTACATCGCTAAAACCGCTGTTAAATAACTGCTTCTATCTTGTAAACACGCCCTCTAACATTGAAGTCGTCAATAACTGCCAAGACACATCTCCCTTAAGCTTGGACACCGCCAAAGTAAGCCGCGTCATCGTAAACCTCTTCAAAAACGCCTTCGAAGCTATGCCCGACGGCGGAAAACTAACGATCTCCAGCAGAGAAACCCCCACCTCTGTAGAGTTAACCATTCAAGACACAGGCGTGGGCATGACGCCTGAAACGCTTGACAAAATTTGGACCCCACTATTCACCACCAAAAGCAAAGGAATGGGTTTCGGTTTAGCCATTTGCAAGCGGATCATTGAGGCTCACGGCGGAAAAATCGAAGCGGAAAGCCAGTTGGAAAAAGGAACTACCGTTAAGCTACTTTTCCCCTTAAAACAGCCAGCGCCTTCAGGTAGTCTTGCAACTTCATCGTTTTAGCTTAAAATCAGGTAACCGCGTATTCTTGGTCCACGTAGAGGTGACGCTTTTTCTCTTCAGGTTTCTTTCGATCTTCTTTTTTGTATGTCCGCCGTAGCGTTATAGCGTTGGTTTTTACCCGTTCAAAGCGCTTCTTAGCGTTGATTTTCTCCTCCAGTTTAATAACGTCGGCGGGTTTACCGAAGCGTTCAATCTCTCCGTTTTCGCGGGTTCTCTCAATCTTTATGCAGTTATCCACCATGCAGTTGACCACGCATGCGCCACAGTAAACGCAGAGGTCATCGATTATGCCTACTTCGCCGGTTCCCCAGTACAACGCGTTAGTTGGGCATTTGTCTATGCAGATTTTGCATTGGGCGCCGACGCAGGTGAACTTGTTGATGCTGATTTTGCCGTCCTTATATAGTTCCTTGACTCCTGTGGGGGCGAGGAGTTCTTGCCGCCGCTTCTTTTTCTCCTCTTCTTCGCTGATAGCTTGATCTTCTTCCATCAAGTCGAATATTGACGGCGGTTTGCTTGGCATGTATAATTCACGGTAAAGGTAAGTTTTGTTTTTAGATAGGCTTTATGAATTATTAATTACTTCTCCCCGCTTTTAGGAATTTAATCCAATCTTTTCAGAGTTTTTGGACTTAATCTCCCTTATGTTTTAAAGGGGAAACGGGGTTTAGGGAGAATTTACGCGGTTAAACCGCTTTTCTAGTATGTTTGTCCAATAGCGAAATAAAGGCGCCTTATGCCGCTGCTATTGTTTTGGCTACGGCTGCAATCTCTTTTGACTGCAAAATCAGGTTGGTTCGATGCAGCCCCTTAGGTGTTGCCTTAAAAAGCCGCTTTCTGTTACCATAGAACGCCTGCAGAAGCCCTTGCCGCTCCATCGTATACACAGTGGAGTATAGTGTTCCTGAGCTTAGGACGACGTTGAATTGTTTTTTTATATATTCCGTAACATCGTATACGCTGAATGATTCTTCCTTGAAATTAGCGATAATGAGCACATCTAATGTAGTGGATATTATCTGCTTAAGGTATTCTTTTATTGTTTTTTCGTCGCTGCTGTTAGTCTCTTGGTTTGACGTGTTAACCACCCTTTTTGGAAGGTTTTTCCCGTCCGACTTTAAAAGGCGCTATTACGACAGTCGATATATCGTTTGATTGTTCAACAGCTATACACACAATTAACGTTGGGTCAGTATCAGAGGCATGGATTAATGTTTTCTGCCTATGGATTCGCCCACAAGAGCCGCCAACCCAACTCGTCTCCAGATACAAAAACACATTGCTCTGCCAAAGATCTTAGGAGAGGAAATAGGTAGAGCGACAACTTTAGACAGTACTAATGCTAAAATGAAGAACAACAATAAAAAAAACTAGAAGGAATTGGAGGCAGCTACCATTTTTTCCAAGGCAGCTCGTCCATGTACTCGTTTAGGCTGCGGATGCTGTTTCCATTCTGGTTCTTCTGCTTCATCACATCCACCAGCGCCTGAGCAAGCTGAAGGTTAGTGATAACGGGCACGTTGAATTCTACTGCTTGACGTCGAATTATGTAGCCGTCGGTTAGGATGTCGCTCATATTGCTGCGGCGTTTAGCCATTGGCACGTTTATGACGAGGTCGATTTTGCGTTCCTGCAGATAGTCGAGTATGTTTGGGGTGACTTCGGGGTCTTTGACCTTATGCAGCACAACTGCGGTTATGTCGTTGCTGTTGAGGACTTTGGCTGTGTTTGAGGTGGCGTAGATTTTGAAGCCCATATCTTGGAAGGCCTTAGCTATTGGAACAACACGAGATTTGCGTTCTTCATCTCCGCCGACACTAATCAGCACTGAACCGCCCTTGGGTGGAATGGTGAACTCCGCCGACTGCAGCGCCTTAGAGAACGCGTCGCTAAAGCTTTCGCCCAAACATGCCACTTCGCCTGTGCTAAGCATCTCCACACCCAAAACGGGGTCTGCACCACTTAACCGCATAAAGCTGAACTGGGGCACTTTAACGCCGACGTGAGGAGCAACCTTCATGGGTGAAAGCTTTACGCCGTCAATTTTCTTGCCCAGCATAGCCAAAGTGGCTAGTTCAATCATGTTTACGCCTCTGGTTTTGCTGACAAACGGCATTGAGCGGGAAGCACGCAGGTTACATTCGATGACGTTTACGACGTCGTCTTTGACTAGATACTGAATGTTATATGGTCCGTGGATTTTGAGTGCCTTAACGATTTTTATGGTTGCAGTTTCTATGTCCTTTTGCACTTCGGGCTTGAGCGCTTGGGGCGGGATAGTCATGGTTGCGTCGCCGCTGTGGACACCCGCGTTTTCCACATGCTCCATTATGGCGCCGATGAACACGTTTTCGCCGTCTGAGACACCGTCAACTTCGACTTCTTTGGCGCGGGTTATGAATTTGCTGATTACGACGGGGTGGTCACGGGAAACTTTTGCCGCCAAGTTCAGGAAATTTTCCAGTGAAGCTTCGTTGTATGCGACACGCATCGCCGAACCCGACAGCACGTAGCTGGGACGTACAAGAACGGGGTAGCCGATTTTTGTTGCGAAGCGTTTAGCGTCATCGATGGATTGAAGTTTGCTCCAGCTGGGCTGGTGAATCTCTAACTGGTCAAGCAATGCGCTGAATTTAGATCGGTCCTCTGCCAAGTCCACATCCTGAGCTGAGGTGCCCAAGATTTTTGCGCCCGCATCTGAGAGGGGCATCGAGAGGTTGTTTGGGATTTGCCCGCCGACGCTTGTTATAATGCCCATTGGGTTTTCTTTGTCGTAGATATCTAGGATACGTTCAGTTGTGAGTTCTTCAAAGTAGAGTTTGTCGCTTATGTCGTAGTCGGTGCTTACAGTTTCAGGGTTGTAGTTAACCATGATGGCTTCTTTTATGCCGTTCTTCTTAAGCGCCCAAACCGTGTTGACGCCGCACCAGTCGAATTCTACGCTGCTGCCGATGCGGAACACACCTGCGCCTAACACTATGACTTTGCTTTGTGTCTTGCTGAATTCGATGTCATCTTCGTCTCCGCCATAAGTCATATACAGGTAATTAGTTTTCGCTGGCCACTCCGCCGCCAAAGTGTCAATCTGCTTAACAACTGGGATTACGCCGTTGTTTTTGCGGTAAGTACGGATGTTTGCTTCGTCGGTTTTTTGGCAGATGGCTATTTGCTTATCTGAGAAGCCTAAACGTTTAGCTTCGCGGATAACGTCCACTGCGGCTTTATCGGCTAGGTTGAGGTTTTTAAGTTGCGCCTCCATGTCGATGATGTTTTGGATTTTATAGAGGAAGAATGGGTCAACGCCGCTTATGCGGTAAATCTCTGAGACGGATATTCCGATTTTTAGAGCCTTAACCAGTTTGTAGAGGCGTTCATCAGTTGGGTTGGCGACTTCATCTCTTAGGCGCTCTTCAGATTCAACTTCTTCGTCATCCTCTTGGTTGCAGACCAAACCGATTTTGCCCGTGTCGAGCATGCGAACGGCTTTCTGGAGAGCCTCTTCGAAGCATCTGCCAATTGCCATAACTTCGCCGACGCTACGCATCTGAGGACCGACGTGGCGATCTGCGTTTTTGAATTTCTGGAGGTCCCAGCGGGGGATTTTGACGGTTATATAGTCGAGGGCTGGCTCGAAGCAGGCGGTGGTGACTTCGGTAACTTTGTTAATAAGCTCCGGCAGCGTGTAGCCCAAGGTGAGTTTGGTTGCGATATATGCGAGGGGGTAACCTGTAACTTTACTGGCGAGCGCTGAACTGCGGGACATGCGGCTGTTTACTTCGATGACGCGGCACTCCTCAGAATCAGTTTTGAGCGCCCACTGAATGTTACATTCACCCACAATACCCAAGGCGCGGATGGCATTTATGGAGATACTGCGGATTTGGTGATACTCGCGGTTAGTCATGGTCTGCGAGGGCGCAACGACTATGGAGTCGCCGGTGTGGATGCCCATGGGGTCAAAGTTCTCCATGTTACAGACCGTTAAGCAGTTGTCTGCGTAGTCACGCATAACTTCGTACTCGACTTCTTTCCAGTGCCCCACATATTCCTCGACGAGGACTTGATTGATGCGGCTCTGAGCGATGCCTATGGTGGCGATTTCCTTGAGCTCCTTCTGGTTGTGAGCTACACCTGCGCCTTTACCGCCTAAAGTGTAGGCGACACGGACCATGACGGGGTAGCCGATTTCGTCTGCAATGTCAAGCGCCATTTTGACGCTGGTGGCTGCTCGGCTTTTGAGGTATGGTACGCCTGCCTTCTGCATGGCTTGGCGGAACCGCTCGCGGTCGCCTGTGTCCTCGATGGCTTGAACGGGGGTGCCTAAAACTTTAACATTGTATTTTTGGAGGATGCCTGTTTTTTCGAGTTCTAAGCCGCAGTTAAGCGCGGTTTGCCCGCCGAAGCCCAGCAGGATACCGTCGGGGCGTTCTTTGGCAATGACTTTCTCGACGAATTCTGGGGTTACGGGTAGCAGGTAGACTTTGCCTGAGAGGCGCGGGTCTGTTTGGATGGTTGCGATGTTGGGGTTGATTAGAACGGTTTCGATGCCTTCTTCGCGGAGCGCTTTTAGGCATTGGCTGCCGCTGTAGTCGAATTCTGCTGCTTCACCGATTTTGATGGCGCCGCTTCCAAGCACCAGCACCTTCTTAATCCAGTCAAACTTGGGCATTTATGGCACCTCCAATGTTTTAGCGAATTTATCAAACAACAACTCAGTGTCATAGGGTCCCGGCGCAGCCTCTGGATGCCACTGTACCGCGAACACGGGTTTAGATTTGTGACGTACACCTTCCGCGGTTTTGTCGTTGGGGTTGATGAACCAGGGTTCAAGCTGAGTCTTCTTCAACGAATCCATGTTGACTGCGTAGCCGTGGTTCTGAGTGGTGATGTAGCAGCGGTTGCTGTTGAGATCGAGTGCTGGCTGGTTTTGAGCTCTGTGACCGAATTTTAGTTTATAGGTATCTCCGCCTAAAGCCAATGCGAGGATTTGTGCACCCAAACATATGCCCATTATGGGAGTTTTCTCGCTGAGGTCGCGGATGGCGTCGATGGTTTCGGTGCATTTTTTAGGGTCACCTGGCCCGTTGCTGATAAAGACACCGTTTGGATGGTAACTAAGAATTTCCCTCGCTGAAGTGTCGTATGGCACGCGAATTACCGTTATGCCCCGTTTAAGCAGGTTACGAATGATGCTGTATTTCACGCCGCAGTCAATTAGAACAACGGTTTTGTTGCCTTCTACCGTATAGGTTACTGGTTTTTTAACTGAGACTTCCTTGACCAGATCAGTTTCGTTGGGGTCAGCGATGCTTTTGCAACTTTTGCGCATTGCTTCAACGTCTGGTTCAACACCTTCTTCGAAAACCTGCAGAATACCCAGCATAACTCCATGTGTTCGCAGTTTTTTGGTTAGGCGTCGTGTGTCGATGCCGTAGATGCCGGGGACCCCTTCATCTTGGAGCCACTTGTCAAGTGTACGTGTGGATGCCCAATGGAACGGTTCAAGGCATAGTTCATGGATGATTAAGCCTTGAGGTTGAATATGGTCGGATTCAAAGTAGAGCGGCAAACCACAGTCCATGACTTTGTCTGGTACACCGTAGTTGCCGACCAATGGGTAAGTGAAGGTTAAAATCTGCCCTTTATACGACGGATCAGTCAACGCTTCTGGGTAGCCAACCATCTGGGTTGAAAAAACCACTTCGCCAGAAACTTTTGCTGTTGAACCAAAACCTTTACCGATAAATGACGTTCCGTCTTCGAGAAGCAGAACCGCTTTTTTAGAGTTTTTGGACGTGCTATGTTGTGGAGCCAAAGCCCTATTTCACCATTCAGTCTAACTTTTTAAGTCTATCGCTTTTACCTATTTTTTAACCAAATATTGGTCGATTGTTTTAAGTAATGCTGCTTCTGCGTCAGCAAGCTTGGTTTTTAGGTTTGCTATGACAGCAGCGTTTTCAGCCATGACTTTGCCGTGAGTTTTGATGCAGCGCCGAGTTTCCGCAGGTGATGGACCACCTTGAACTTTATATGTTTCGATTAATTTGCGCAGATTTGTACACGAAACCAAGTCTTCCGTTTTAACCGCTAACTTTATTGCTGCTGAGTCTTGCGCAACTTTTGCTATGAGCTGCGGTGTGGCATCGCTAAGAGTCTTGCCCTCGTCGATCAACGCCTTCACTAAGGCGCCGACAATTTTGTGCGCTGTACGGAAGGCGACACCGTATTTGCTGACCAACATGTTAGCGACTTCCGTAGCCGCGACGAAGCCCTTTGCAGCTTTCAACTCAACCTTATCCGTGTTGACTTTTATGTTGGGAACAAGCGCCGTGAAGATCCGAAGTGAAGCTTCCAAGTTATCCGTTGAAGCCCAAAGCTTCGGCGTAACCTCTTGGAAATCCAAGTTGTAAGTGGTCGGCAAACTCTTAACAGCGGCAGCCGCAGCCAAGAAATCGCCCAGAGCGTAACTTGCGCGTGCACGGATAACTTCGAGGACTTCAGGGTTCTTCTTCTGGGGCATGATGCTGCTGGTTGAGGTGAACTCGTCGGGCAACTCGATTGTGCCGAATTCGGCGCTGCTCCAAACGATGAGGTCCTCTGCGAAGCGACTCAAGTTAATTGCCAACAGTGCCAATGCGGCCTGTGTTTCGATTATGAAGTCTCGGCTGCCCACTGCGTCCAGCGAGTTTTCGAGGACATCGTTGAAGCCTAAGAGTTCAGCTGTGCGTTTGCGGTTAATCGGAAAACTCGTAGTTGCCAATGCGCCTGCACCCAAGGGGCACAGGTTCACCCGCTCGTAAGCACTGATTAGCCGCTGCAGGTCACGCCCCAACGCATCAACATGAAACAGCAGATAATGCGCATAGGTTACGGGTTGCGCAGCCTGCAGGTGAGTGTACTCTAAGATGATTGTTTCCGTGTGTTTAGAGGCGGCTTCGAGAAGTGCCTGCTGCATGTCAGCAACTTCCTGCATTATGGTGAGGAGTTCTCCTCGAAGTGCCATGCGGATGGCGGTGGCGGTTTGGTCGTTGCGGCTTTTGGCAATGTGCAGGTTGCCGCCGACTTCTGGACCCGTCAAAGCCAAGATGGCTTCTTCAACTGCCATGTGGACATCTTCGGCGTTGGGGTCGAGTTCTTTGCTGTTCTGCTTCTTGAGTGCAGCAAGGATTTTTCCGCCGTCCTGCGGCTTGATGATTTTCTGCTCAATAAGCATGGATACGTGGGCTTTGTTTATGGCTAAGACAGCCTCTGCGAGGCGTGTGTCGTCTTTGCGGGATGAGCAGAATTTGGCTACGTCACTTCGGACATCGCCGAGTCTTCCACCATGCAGCATCTTCGACACGTCTTAGCCCCCCAAAATCAGGCTTTCTTAGCCTTAGCCTTGGCTGCGGGCTTCTTTTTGCTGGCGGCTTTAAGCGAATTGTACATCCGCGTCTGTAAGCCCCAGAGTTCAATGAAGCCTTTGCTGTAGCTCTGGTTAAAGCTGGTCTTGATGTTATAGTTCGCCAAGTTCTTATCGTAGAGGCTGTTAGGTGAGCTCCGTCCGATTACTATCATGCTGCCCTTGAAGAGTTTTAGTTTGACTTCGCCCGTGACGTTTTCCTGTGAATGGTTAATGTAGGCGTCTAAGTCCTCTTTGAGTGGGTCAACCCACAAGCCAGCGTATGCTAGGAATACCCATTCAGCGTCAATTTGCTGTTTAAAGAGGTTCTGGTGACGAGTCATAACCATCTTTTCAAGGTCCTTGTGAGCTTCGAGAATAACGAGCGCTGCTGGGCACTCGTAGACTTCGCGGGATTTGAGTCCGACAATGCGGTCTTCGATGTGGTCGATGCGGCCGACGCCGTTTCTGCCTGCAATCTTGTTAACTTCCTGAATAAGCTCAAGCGGCTTCATTGCTTTGCCATTAACAGAAACAGGGACACCCTGCTCGAAGCCGATTGTGACTATTTCGGGGGTGTTCGGCGCTTTCTCTGCTGAGGCAGTCCACTCGTACGCGTCCTCTGGCGGAGCTTGACTTGCATCCTCGAGCAGTCCGCATTCGATTGCGCGTCCCCAAACGCTTGCGTCGATGCTGTACTTCTTTGCGTTTTCTGAGATGGGGATGCCTTTGGTTTTGGCGTAGGCGATTTCTTCCTCGCGGGTTAAGCCCCATTCGCGGACGGGGGCGATGATTTGTTTCTCAGGTGCGAGGGAAGCAAGGGTTACGTCGAAGCGGACTTGATCGTTTCCGCGTCCAGTGCAGCCGTGAACTAAGCCTGCTGCGCCTTCTTTCTCTGCGATCTCAACCATCTTCTTCGCGATTAACGGTCGGGATAGGCTGGTGCTGATTGGGTATTTGCCTTCGTAAAGCGCATTGGCTTTTATGGCTGGGAAAATGTAGTCTTTGCAGAATTCCTCTTTGGCGTCGATTGAGACGTGCTTGTAGACGCCGAGTTTCTTCGCTTTCTCTTCAGCCGCTTTGAGGTCTTCGCCTTGACCTACATCGACGGTTACGGTTATTACTTGAGCGTTAAGTTTCTCTTGGAGGTACTTGATTAACACGGATGTGTCTAATCCGCCTGAATAAGCTAACACATATTTATCGGGTATTGTCTGTTCCCCCATTTTTATTTCGAAACTGTTTCCCCTAACCTCATGGGCTGTTCTTTTAAACATTGCGACGCTTTTGTTACTTAACAAGCTTTAAAAGTCCCATTTGATACATCACAGAACTATGACAGTCGCCCAAGACGTACGCAATCACTTGCGCAACAAGCCCTATCTTTTAGAGGCACTCGAGAAAGGCATAGTTAACCTAAGCGAGCTCTCACGCCAACTCCAAAAAGAACTCAAAACCAGCGACACCAGCGCCATCAAAGCCGCCCTTCGACGCTACAGCGAGGAACTCCAAAAGCACCGCCAAAAAAGAGAAGAAAAAGTTTTGGCTCTTCTCAAACGCAGTGGCATTGCAGTTTATGACCGCAAATCCGTCATAATCACAGGCAAAGAACTCAACCAAGAGGCAGGCATGAAAGTTGATTTGCCAGGCAAATTCGTCTACCTCCTCGACCGCAGCGACTTGCCCGAGCGGATAAGTGCTTTGGTGAAGCATGAGAACTGCACGATGATTGTGGTTCATTCGCCTGAGGAGTTGGAGAATACGCCGGGAGTCGTCGCGTTTTTGGCTACATTGCTGGCGGAGCAGAACGTGAACATCGTCGAGTTCATTTCCTGCTGGACAGAAACCATTATGGTTGTGGATAAGAAGGACAGCCTCAAAGCATACGAGGTTCTATCGAACTTAGTCGGCTAAAATGCTGATGTACTGTGCAAAAATGTTTAAACCTGTTTTTTGGGTTCTGCCATTTGGAGGGGTATGTCGCCGGTTGAGAATATCATGCTTTTATAGCAGGTATTGTATAGGACGAAGTTGACGGTTGTTGATGTTTTTTTCTCGAAGATTGTGTTTACGTTGATGCTGTCTGCTTCGAGTTTGTTTTTTATTTCATCTAAGCTTATTATGACGACGTTTACGAGGTTTTGGAAATCTATTACTTTTACGATTCGTTGTTGGAATTTGTTTTCGAATTCTGTTATGTCGGGGTATTGCACATTTCCTCATCTCTTTTTATTTGAGTCATCATAAACTCAGTTGGCTTTCTGCTAATTTATGGTTTCAGTTCCAGTTCCGAACTAGAAATGAGAAAAAACGCAACGGATACACCCAACTTTTTCGGCACTCAACTGATCAATAAGATGACGCAGCAGGCTGCCACACCCACATAGAGAGCGCCCCTAAGATGTATCTTGACCTTTTAGCGCATTTGCCATGCGAGTACCCTTTGAATCTTTTGGATCCAGCAGTTCCTTGACGAGGGAGTATTGGCGCTGGTAGATGTGACAGTTTTTGCTGTGAAAAACCAACTTGCCAGTTTTAAGGTTAAAACCCCCTCGCTCGTTAATTTCCGAAACAAACGCCTCATTAAACAGTTGCAGCCCGGCGATGTTGGCTGGTAAGCCTCCGAATGCGTCCCAACTGCGGAAGTAGCAGGTTAGGTGCATTTGGTTGTCGAGGATTTCGGTGTCGATGAGGCTTAGGCATGGCGGCTCGCTTTTGTTGCCCGCTTTATCATATTTTTGGATGTCTTCGGGGCGCCTGATGACCATAGTAACTTGGCGATCCCGCTGCTCCTCCACGTACCGTTTTATAGCTTCTTCAATTTGGTTAACTGGCTTGTTGAGTCGGCTACCGTAAGTGTAAACTTCGGTATCTGCGCATTCTCCAGACCACAAATACTCCAATGCGTAGCCCTGCACATATTTGAAGTCGCAGGGGGCTTTGTCGCTGACCAACGGGCGGTTTTCGGGGTGAGCGATTTCGATGGTGAGGTTTAGTTTTTTGGTTTCGGTCTCCTCAGAGCCAAAACCTACTTTGAAAATGTCGCCTTCATTCCAGATAGCATGGAGTGCTTGGAACCATGCATCAGGGCAATCAAACGCCGATATTTTGACGTGCTTCAAGCAGATTCTCCCAGAACAATGTTACTTGGAAGCTGTACCTTAATTGCTTTTTGTCCAATCAAACACGCAAAGAACTATGTGTGCTAGTTTAAAATGTTAAAACAAATAATGAATATCTTAACTGCTTAACAAGCCAATAAGGGAGCAAGCATAAACATTAATAATTAAAGCACATTTCTCAATCCAGTCGCAAGTCGCAAGATTTATTAGTTAATGGCTTGTTTACAACATCAACTGCGAGTGCAGTAATTGGGGGGACAAAGTATGTCATTGGAAGCTACGGGTATAATTGCGAGTACTCGCTTCAAGATTGAATCCGCTCTAAAAGAGAGAAAAGCATTTGATGAAAATTCTGCGACGGATTTAAAGAATACGTATGTGAATTTTTTGCCTGTACTTGACATTATGGAGCAGAGCGGGTTGATTGGGAAGACTTTGGACGGTAGGGTATTTATGACTAAAAAAGGACAGGAAGAAAGCAGGCGAGGATTCACTGT
>JBNIDR010000022.1:0-32957 GCA_050108155.1 Bathyarchaeia archaeon
TAGTGTTAGGTTTTAGTTTTGCAATAAACTTGGGATTTGACAGAGTAAACGGGTGCCGTTCTTCTAATGGCTATTAGCCATGTTGATTTTAGCTTGATTTAGGCTTCGGTGTTAAGATGGGAAAAGTGAATGTTAGACATTCACCCATGCATCAGCTGGCATTGACTCTGGGATAGTGAACTCTATAGTGAGCGGAGCAGTCTTCTCTAACCTGATTTCGATTGTAACCTGTGATCGTACTAGCGCTGCGCTGTTTCCGTCAAGAGATATTGCCAGATAACCTTTTTCGCTTGAATCTAAGGCTTGGTCACCGTTGCTGTTCTGTATGAATAGTGAGCTTTGGTTTGTTGCCACTTTAGCTAGCATGCTGTCGAAAGTGTCGCCGAGGTTTGCCGCTTGCGATGCGTTGTATGTGTTTGACCATGCGTTTGAACCGACTTTTAGTGTTACTACTGTAGTTTGATTATTCATCGAAACATATTTTGTTCCGAATGTTTTTAGCGGAATGAGTATTCCTGTCACGTTAGCTCCGTCTGTGGCAGTTTTTACAAATGTTGTGCCGTCAACTGATAGTGGCGAACTTGCTTGCTGTATGCCTTGTTGAATTACAGTTTTGCCTTGCTCTGTAGCGAATAATCCCTGATTAACGACCATAAAGCTGAAAACCGCTGCAATAATGACGAATGCAATGAGAATTATCGCCGCCTCTAAACCAACTATGGCTCGCTTCTGCTTGGCGAAGTTGCATAGTGCTTTTTTCCAGTTCATATTATTTCCTCGTGTAGTCTCCTTTAAAGTCAGTTTTTATATTAATTATTTATGAAATTGTAATATACACGATAACGCAGAATTGGTGATGTATATTTCAAATCATTCTAAAATTGACTATTTTTGAAATTGAAATAAAAAATGTTGTTTAAGGAAAGACGGCGCTAATCGCCGCCACCCCCGTTTGAGCGGCGAATTAACGCTCCGAGAGATTTCTAATTCACTGAAACGTAGCTGTTTGCGGGCATAGACGCTGGAACTGTGAATACTATGGAAATGGTTGCACTGTTTTCTATTCGTAACTCAACGGTTATTGTTGATCTGGCAGCTGCTTCATCGCCTGGGCCCAGTGCTACTAAGAGGTAACCCTCTTCGCCTGAGTTTAATGCTTCATCACCATTGCTGTTCGAAACAGCAAAGACCACCCCAGTTGTCAAACCTTTTGCGAATCCTATGGTGTAGGTTTCGTTCACGTAGGTGTTGGTTGGGGTACCAGTTGTTGTTTGGTTTGCCAGTTGGAAGCCGATGAACTCGTCAAATTGTTTGCCTGTTGGATCGTATGCTAAGCTCGTTGAGTTGTATGTTGTTCCGTCGCTTTGGCCAAGATGCAGTACGCCTAAGTAGGCGTTTGCCCAGGCCTTGTCGCCGGCTTTCAGTATTACGCTTGTTTGGTTTCTTCCCATGTTGATGTAGTTTGATCCGAATGCTTTTATGGGGATTATTGCATAGTTTGCCGAGGTTCCTGTGGGTGTAGTTCTGACAATAGTTGTTCCATCTACTATCAATGGGGTGCTGGCTTGTTGTAGGCCCTGTTGGATCACTGTTTTGCCGCGGTCGGTAGCATACAAACCCTGATTGACAACCATGAAGCTAAAAGCAGCGGCGATGATGACGAAAGCAATTAAGATGATTGCTGTTTCTAACCCAACTATGCCGTGTTTATTTTGGGCAAAATTCATGATTTGTGCACGTACGGAATTGCGAATTTTCATGTTGCATGATGGGCAGCTGACCATGTGAAGCTTGGATTTGGTGTGCCATTCGTAACCGCATTTTGGACATTTGATGTTCGGTTTTTCCCTGTTCAACTTCTACCACTTCTTCTACTACTTATACTACTACTTATTATTAGTATATAGTAAGAATCAATATTTAATAAATGTTTTGGATTACTAAAAACAAACAAAGTAACATCCAAAACTGACCTGATTTTTCGAGTTTCCTCAAAATTAATGCTCATCAGGTATTGTCAACAAAAAATATTTTGTATTTGAAAATACAGCTTATGTTGCGGTTGGCAGTTGTAAAGCAGGCATAGCGTTTAACGCCCCTTGTATCAATGTGTATGAAACTATTCCCGCGATACCGCTTATAACAAGCAAAATTCCAAGATTTAGGAAAAATGTGCCCCAATATCCACCTGAAACTGCTTTAACAGTTAACGCATTGATTATCGCCATCACAAAGATGACAACTATGTTTCCTATCTGAATTAAAGCAACAGGCATAGCATTAAAACCCATATATGACCCTGCTGACAGTCCACTTAAGTACTCAGACATAAAGTTTGCTAGAACTTCAAGAACAGTAAGTAGAACTACAATCAAGGGCTGCGTAACCAAAACTACCGTCTGAAAACTATTCGCCATCACATCCCGTGTTTTCCTAAGTTCTAAGAACTTTACAACTCTGTTTCCAAGTGCATTACCTATAACAAGGGCGTCAGCGCCTCTGCCTAAAGAATCGAGCAGTATTTTATTGCTCATGTGCACTTGATATGATGATGACTCTTCAGACAGTGTTTCCAGGGCCTGCCGGTGATTGATGTCGAGTTTTACTCTTGCTAAAGCTGCGGTAACTAGTTTGCGCAGGGGACCAAGTTCCATGTGGAGGATAAATGCGAGGGAAGTTTTCAGGTCGGAGGTAGACGCCAAGTTTTCACCCAGTGCCTTTAGGAAAGTGGGGTAGTTCTTGTCGATCTGAGCTACACGCTTCTCCAGGAGGTACCCAAATATCCCCGGAACAGTTACACCTAAACCAAAAGCGATAAACGCGTAGGATGCGCCGAATTTGACATAAACCGCATATGCAAGTAATGCTGAGGCGGGTATAATTGTAAGAGCAGATACTCTCATGAGTTTGTACAGTTTAGGCGGAAACTTGCCGATGTAGATGTTTTGTTCGGTGGGCGCTGAAGATTTAAAGAGAACATACATCAGCGATGTGGAAACGATTGCGATTATGTAGCCTAATGGTATAACGTTTGGGTCGACCATGAAAACTGTCATTATAACCAAAGTCATGATTAAGAAAACAGTTATGCTTTGAAAAGATGTGAAAACCCCGCCCAGTGTTTCCAGTGTTTTGATTGTTCTTGAATAATATCCTGAGTACTCTTCTACCATCATGGATGATTCGATTTCCAAGTATCCTTTGGGTTCAACGCTGGAGAACGTGTTGGTGCATCTTACCAGAATGTCTTTTAGGGGAGATTTGACGGTTTTGGCGATTTGTGCGGTTGCATTTGTTATGCCATAGCCGAAGTGAGTTGATAAATTCTGAATTTTCTTAAAGACTTGACTGTAGAATCCGTATTCTTTGTTATCTGCGATGGTGCTTACAAGGTCTGTGGGTGTGGTTTCGCCTAGTGCTAAGCTGTACATGTGGAAGATTACTGTTGTGAGTGCTTGGTCAATTCTGGTTTTTAGGCTTCGTTTTTCCATGTACTTTAGCATGCATAAAACCGCTAAGCCTAAACCCAAACATAGTATAGCTTCAATTATTTCCCAACTAAGTATGAAGAAGACTGCGAAAATTATCGAAGGAACCAACACTAAAACTATTCTAGATTTAGTTAAGCCCATGGAACTTTCAGCTCTTTTACCCTCCGATGGACTTCCCATACGCCTAAAGTTCGAGCTGTAGCCATAGTTTGGGAGACATCCGTGTGGGTCGGGTAGTTTTCTGCAAGATATTCGAGTATTTCCGCTCGGGCTTTCAACTCTTGGTAAATCTCTTTAATTCGGTCTTCTCCCCACCCTCTAAAAGCCAAGACTCTGTTTTCAAGGTGGAAGCTTGAACCCATGAAGCGGAACTTATCCAAGTCTTCATCATACAGGAACACGGGCAGGTAATTTAGTCGACCTTCCTCAGGTTCATAGCCTATTACCTCATTAATGGAGGTACAGCGTCTGATGAATTTGCTTCCTCGCTCTATTCTTGCTTGGAAAATTACCAGATTTAGTCCGTCGATGTGGCTTTTGGGCACTTCAATGGGGTAAGAGGTGAGTCTTTGGAATAGTTGTCCCAAGTTGCCTGCATGCATAGTTGATAGTACTGGGTGTCCAGTTTCTACTGCTTGGAAAGCTATCTTGCCTTCTTCGCCTCTCAACTCGCCTACGATGATGTAGTCTGGTCTTTGCCTTAGGGCGGCTTTTAGCAGGTCAAACATCGTCACCTGAACACCAGTGTGCATGCGGGTGATTTCTCGAATCCAGTTTTTGTGAAATACATTAATTTCAGGTGTTTCCTCAATGCTGATTATCTTTGAATCTGAACCGATAAAACTCGTAAGGGCGTTGAGTGTCGTTGTTTTGCCTGATGCAGTTTCTCCACAGACCAACGCAGTGATTCCCACTTCAAACAGCATCCACAAATACGCAGCCTGTTCTGCTGTGAGCGTGTGCCACTTGATTAGTTGTGCAACCGAAATTGGTTCCTCTGGGAATTTCCTTATAGTAAAGTTGCTACCGCGTAAGCTGATGTCTTCGCCGAAGACAATGTTGAGTCTCGATCCGTCGTCTAGGTGAATGTCGATTATTGGGTGCGTATAACTTAGAACTTTTCCGTGCCTTTCCGCGATGTTTCTCAAAAGCTCATCAATTGCCTGCTGTGAAACATCCACGCTTGTTTCAAGATTGCCAAACGTTCTATGGTAAACGAAGACACTACCTGCTCCCGGGATGCTAATATCTTCAAGGTTGGGATCTTCAAGAAAGCCGTCTAGAAAGCCATGTCCAATTTTTTCTCTTAGAAAATGGTACAGCAAAATATCTTGGTCTGCGCCTTTGGGTAGTTTGACCATTTTTTTCTTTATAGCTTTCCTAAATAGTTCCGCCAGAATCACGGCTTTTTGGTCGCCATATTCCTTTGCCTCTACAAGCCTTGCAACTGCTGTTTCCATTTCAGCTAAAAGTTTAGGGTCTGGTTTTGGGGGCTCGATGATATTGTACTTGTTGACTGTTTCTCCCATTGTGATGTGAGCATAAATACCCATGCCCAGCGGATACACAACATTTACTTTTTCGTCGAAGCGTTCAGAATCAACATCGATTACGTAATTGGGTAAATCATCCATTTTTTTTAAGTAAGCATCTAAATACGCATGTTTTTCTCTTGCACTTTGAAGTGTTTCACAAATCGGCTGTTTGAAAAGCCCTAATTTTTGTTCTGCCTTATCGTCAAGCGGCTTGTCAATGTCAGGTTTTGGCGATTTTGGCTTGAGAATAGAGAAGCGCGGCATGAACTCGGTTCTCCTAGAGTCTCACTCCACCAAGGGGCATTACCCGTAAACCTATTTGCGGATTAATTGCAAGAGTTATGGAGCTCTTCCGTTCGCCATTTACGCCCCAGAGTTTAACAGTTTTCAAAAGTTTGACATCTATGCCTGAAATGCAAGCGTTCTCCAACACAAAATAGGCGTCAGAGTTCGCTCTTAACTTCATTACAGCTTCTTGGGACAGAAAATCTGGATGAATTGTGATTATTACGGTTTTTCCGTCTGAAACTAAATTCTTTATGCGTGTAATAAACGTCAAAAACTCGTAGAGGGGCGTATCAACTGTTAAAACGCTGAGACTATCTATGACTACAACATCATAGTTCTTTTTTTTCTCTTCAAGAAAGTTAGCCATCACCATCAAAAAGAACGAACTCATCGATTTGCTCCATCTTCCCCCTTCGACATGAAGTGGATAAATTTTGAGGTGCCCATAGACATAGTAACTATAGGGGTCAAGCCTAATTGACTCCATCATAGCGAGGTATTCTTTGGTCATGGCTTCGCTTGAGACCACGTATACTCGAGATCTATTTTTGAGCATCGCTTGAACCATCTGCTGTACGAACACGGTTTTTCCTGAACCATGACCGCCCTCGATTAATATTAGACTGGGTGTTGGTACTCCGCCGCCGAGGTCTCTGTCTAATTCGGGGATGCCTAAACAAACTACACTCATGCCAGCGAACCCTCCGATGATGCTGTAGCGCCGTAATAGGATGCAAATGTTACGGAAACTACGTCTCCAGCTGAGATTTCTGGGGCTCCAGCAGGAACATTGAGGCTTATGCTTGCTTGCTCTCCAGGGTTCAGGTAGTTATGAGCAGCTGGGTTAAGGGTCGTATTAGTTCCAATTATCTTGAGCTCTGATACAGTGTAGCTTTCGATAGCATAAGAGTGCCATTGGGAGCCGCTGCCGTACGCTAGAATTATGGTGTTCCAGTTGTATCCTTCAGAGTTTTGGAAAAAGACTGTTTTTGAGCCGACATTCTTGACTGTGACTGTGGTTTCAGTGGCGCTTACAGAATCAACTGTCATTTGCAGTTGAGTGTTAATTTTAGCCATTTGGTTGTTTACGTATTCATTTGCTGTGTGTGAAATATCTTGAACGCTCGTGAAAAATGCAGTGCAAACCGTAGAAAAGATAGCTACAAACCCTATGAGCACGATGAATGAAGCGAGTCCAACCGAGAATCCCACATTACCACCTCAAGTTGTAGGCGCCGAAAAGAGATAGTCGCTTCCAATCCCTTGCGAAGGCACTATTTTTGCTTCTAATGTTGCGCCTTCAATTAAGCCCGTTGAATACGCATATATTGTCGCGGTTTCTTTTGGCTCCCATATTCCGTTGCCATTTGCATCTGCTATGCTGAACTTTCCACTTCCTGCACTAGCCACTGCATCGAAACTATAGAGCTGGGCTTGACCATACGACCCAACATATACATCTAAGTAAGTAAAGTCACTAAGAGGCAGTTTTCCCGTGTTTTTGGCGTAAATCACGAAAACAGGGGAACCTGTAGTGTTGGCCGTGGCGTAGACTATGTCTACTTGCGTGTCAACAGTGGTTTTTGCATCTTTAACGCCTTGATTGAATTCATTTTGTACTACGTTGCCCGTGTAGAGTGCCGCTGCGACGAAAGCACTTGCTAAAATTACGGCTCCTATCACCATGATAATGTGCGTGATTGTTAGAGAGAAGCCCATTTTTTAGCGCCTCTACTCTGCTGTTTGCTTTTTTAGTTGTTGCTCGGTTAAGTCTATGAGCGTTTTCATGTCTTCGGGATCTATTTCTGTTTTTGATAATGAAGCTGCTTTATACATGAACAAAAGCAGGTGGCTTTTTGTGAAGCCTATTAGTCTAATGTTTTCAGCTGTAACCGCTAAGGTATAGATGAACTCGCTTGTTTGTTTGGGTAAATAATTCGTCATCTCACATAAGTTAGCGAGTTGATGTATGTTTTCTGCGGTTAATCCCTCATCAAGAAGACCCCAAATCCAATCTAGATACGCTGAGGCCTTGATTGGCTTAGATGGAGCGATTGTTGGGGGCAATGTTATGCTTGATTGTGGTATGGCTGGTTTTTTAGGTGCTGGCTCTTTTGGTTCGGGTTCTACTTCAGGTTCTTGTTGGTAAAGCTCCTTATCGCTTGTTGCATCCTCTTCAGGGGTTCCTAAAAGCAGCGATTTTGTTCCTGGGGGCAATTTGTCATCTTTTTCATCCAAAGTTCTTAGAACGTTAAATGGATTTTCCATTTCACTTACAGTTGACCGTATGTCTGCAATTGACTTTTTGAGGTCGCCTACGGCAGTTTGGACTTCTTGAGATAATTCTTCAACGTCAGATCTAAGTCCGCATAGGTCGCTCTCTTCTTTATGGTCGGCAGCATTTATTATGAACCGAGGCTTTTCCTTGCTTTCGCTGTGCTGGTTTCTGTCTGTGCTGCTCCCATTCGTAGGCAAATAAGTAATCTCCTAATGTCCGCGTTTTATTTGATTTGTCGTCTTAAAGACATAATTAACTTATGAAATTCAAATCAATATTCTTGTAATACTTTTGATGATTTCAAGGCGTGTGGTGTTGGGCTTTTACTTTATGTCTCAAATTGATGACGTTTTTAGAAAATTTAGTGGTTGGATTCGGATGCTGAATAGTTGAAGCGTGGCTAAAATTGCTTAACCCAACATCATACAAAAGTGCGGTACATCCGTGAACTTTAAATGTGTGACGCCAGAACAATATTGCCGTTAGTAAAAGGCGATCTTTTTGGCTGTTTACTTATCAAGCATAGTGGGAAGCGCAAGCATCGGCGTATACTCCTTGGCAACCGAAAACACAGTAGCTATTCCAGTCATGGTGCCTGAGCAGAAAGCCCAGGAATTCGCGGACTGGCTCCAAGCACAATTAATCTACACCTCCATCAGCGGCTCAGTCCTCATCGGCGCACTAGCATGCGCAAACAGCAACGGCATGCTCCTGCCTAACTCCGTTAGAGAAGAAGAACTTGAACGCATAAAAGCCGTTTACAAAGGCAACATCACGGTTATGACAACCAAGAAAACAGCATACGGCAACCTCGTGTTAGCAAACGACAACGGCGCAGTTGTTGATCCACGATTCAAACCTGCCGAGATAAAAAAAATATCCGATACGCTGGGCGTTGAGGCTGTACCCACCGAAATCGCATCTTTGCCATATGTTGGTTCATTGGCAGTCGCCACAAACAAGGGCGTCTTGGCACATCCAATGCTAAAAGAAGAAGAAAAGAAGATTCTTGAAAGCGTCTTCAAAGTCCCAGTTGAAGTAGGCACGATTAACTGCGGTATCCCCTACGTGGGTACAGGTTTAATCGCCAACAGTAAAGCTTCAGTAGCTGGCTCCATGACAACTGGACCAGAAATGTTCATAATCGAGCATGCACTGAGCACTGAATAAATCAGGTTGCAGACTTTTCTGCTATCCCACTTTTTGTCTCTTTTTTACGTAAAATAATGTAGACAAAGCTGCTGTTAGCGCAAAAAGAGCCACAGCGGCCACAGTGGTAATTGACAAGTCGGGTGCAGACTGTAGCGGCGTTGTTGAAGCTGTGTCTGTGGGGTTTTGGGTTGGTGTTTGTGTCGGAGTGTCCGTTGGTTCTGGTGTGGGAGCTGGTGTAGGCGCTTGAGTTGGGATCAACGTTGTTGTTGGGTTAACGCTGGGAGTTGGGATTGGGTTGAATACTATCGGGATCAGATCAGGGGTCTTTGAAGGTGCTGGTGGTGTCGGTGTGGGTGTTTCTATGGGGGAAGCCGTTGGGGTTGGAGTTGGTGTGAGGCTAATCACAGTTGAATTTATGGTTCCAAGGTAAATTCTGCCCTCGGGAAGTGCCGTTGAAATATTCGTTTGAGAAGTAATGCTGTTCCAGTCGCTGGCGAAGGTTATTTGCCAAATACCCGTGCTGTTTAAACTATACCCGAATATCTCGGTTCCAAACATCGACAAGAAAGTTCCTGGCGCAGAAACACTCAATGTTACAGTGTTAGTTTCAAGGTTTATGCTGCTCACTCCGCCGTCGATTACGTTGTTAATGTCCTGATACACGCAGTCTTGCATGGGCACAGCCAAGGCGCCCGTCACTGGAACAGTGGACAGCAGCATTAACAGGACAGCTGCATTCGCTGTGGCTTCCGTGCTAATACTTGAATCAGAATGGATCCTAAACATCCCAGTGGCGTTATCATACAGTTTACTTCGTAAAGTTAAATTCCAAGCTGGAGCCGGACCCGCCGAGCCGTCTAAAAGCGTTTGCACTTGGCTTTGCATATCGCTTGTCATGTTACCGTAAAATCCGATCATAGCAGCCCACGAAGCTATTGTGTTTTCAAGTCGCTGTTGCGGGTTACCTGTTGCATGCATAACAACGTAATCCGCCCATTGTGGGCTCGCCCAGCCGTTGCTGAGTGCTCGGGTTTCCATGTCCACAAAAAGATTTTCCACATCTGGGAGTGTCGAGTTGTAATTGTATAGTTTCCAGATGATTTGGTCAAATCCGCCAGCTTCGCATTCGAAGGTGTTCCGGTTAAGGGCGTATTTGTAGAAGCCTCCGCTCGTAGAGTTGACCCAGAGGTTGGCGTTTCCCCAGTTCCACCAATGTTCCGCCTGTGCTAATCCATCTTGAATGCCGAGTAACCAAAAAGTAAAGTACATATCGATTGTTTCCCCGCATTCATCGTAGTATCGGGGTCCATAGCTAATTCCCCACCCCGTTCTATCTGAACCTACGCAGAGAACGGGTTTACCGTAGGCTGTTACGCTGTCATTAAAGACTAAATATGCCTCTGTGAGGTTCCACTTTGACGTTTGATAATTAAGCTGTTCAGCCCACTGATAGGCATACAAATCATATCGGTTGTATAACAGAAAAGATGGCGTGCCTGAACGGGAATAATCATTGGGCAACCCTCCGATGTTTGGAAGCATCTGCACTATATCCAATGCTTTCTTTATTGTCGTTTCGTTGATGCTTACACCGAATTTGCTTAGCTGAAAATACCAGTAAAACACTGCTTCAGCCGCAGAAGTAGACGACACATCAATGGCGTCCACAGCATTTTGGAGTTGAGTAACGGTGGTTTTGCCCAATGCTATACCATCATACATAGTTTGCAAGGTGCTGCTCCAGCCGCCGTTAGCTTCAATGGTGCTTGCCAACGCCGCAATAGCAGAAGCTGAACCTGCCTCCTGCATCGAAAAAACGACTGTTTGGCCACTGGCATATCCCGCTACCCCGACAAAGCAACTAAGAATCAAAACAACGGCAAGAGACAACGTCGTAATTTGTGTTGGGTTTAGGTCTTTTTTTGGCATACTCTTCAGCGGGCGTGTAAATGGTTCTCTAAGGTGGAAAAGAACTGCTTATTCGGCGTCATAGCTTTTTTCTCCCGTCGCGCAGTTTTTTAAGTTTACGCTTGCAAAATACGCCACAACCAGCTTGCAAACACCTGCATCAACCAACCCAAAAACAGACACAAAAACACAAACCGCTGGTTGTTGTTGTGTATAGGGGTTTTCTGCAACAACAACTATAGAAAAACAGCAAAACCGAGCCATCAAACACCAAAACCCCCATGTCTAATGTACCAAGAGCCCCCTTTTTGGGTGAATACGTTTATAATTGGGAATGCACTGGATGTTGTGCAGGAATTGAAAATGAAAGCTTATAGAGTAACCGGCGAAATCAACAAGCCAGAGCTTAAGACACCATTCAAACGCGAAGTATTAGCCGAAAAAAGCGAACACGCCGTGGAAAAAGTCTACGCTGACATAGGCAGCAGACACCGCGTAAAACGCTACCACATCAAAATCACAAGCACCCAAGAAGTAGCCGCTGAGGAAGTTGAAAGCCCGGTTTTAAAAAAACTATTAACTGGAGAACAATAAATTGGTCCAAAGAGCCCCAGCTGAGGAGGAACTGCGAAAACTCAGCGTTGAAATGCGCTACCTTGAACAGACAGCAGAAGCGCTACAGCAACGCATAGGCATGGTAAACGCAGCCATAACAGACTTAACCTACGCAAACGCAACACTCGACGGCATAGAAAAAGAAAAAGAAAACTCAGAAATGCTTGTTCCCATCGGCGGAAGCTCATACGTCAAAGTTAAACTTGCAGACCCAAGCAAAGTAATCGTCGGCGTAGGCTCAGGCGTATCTATCGAGAAAACAATCGCAGACGCCAAAACAGACCTCAAAGAACGCCTCGATGAACTGGAAAAAACCCTCAACAGCGCTCAGCAACAATTCAGCCAAGTCGCCGAACGCATAAACACAGGCAGAGGCAGACTTGAAACCTTGCTTTCCAGCGCTCGAGAAGGTAAAGTATAGAGCGAACGGCAATGTTTGAGAAGCTCAAGTCGGGTTTCAAGGGTTTAGTCACCAAAGTAACAACGACTGAGCTTAAAGCCGAAAGTTTAACTCCTATTTTATCCGATTTCAAAATGAGTTTAGCAGAAAACGATGTTGCTTTTCCCGTAGCAGACAAAATCTGCGATGACTTAGTCCAACGATTATCAGGAGTCTCGGTTAAACGACTGGAAGACCGCAAACAAATCGTAGACGATAATCTTCGTCAGGTTCTCTTGGAAGTTATGTTAACCAACGAGAGAATTGACCTGCTGAACTTGGCAGAGGGCAAACGCAAGACAAAAGAGCCGTTGACGCTGATGTTTGTGGGTATAAACGGTACAGGAAAAACCACGACAATCGGCAAAGTCACCAAGTTCTTCCTTGATAAGGGCTACTCGGTCATTCTGGCGGGCGCAGATACTTACCGTGCAGGCTCGATTGAGCAGCTTGAAGAGCATGCTAAACGTTTAGGTGTTCGAATTATCAAAAGCACCTATGGTGGCGACCCAGCAGCAGTAGCCTACGACGCCGTAAGTCATGCAAAAGCTCACGGTATCAATGTTGTCTTAATTGACACCGCTGGTAGGATGCAGAATAACCAGAACCTTATGAATGAACTCTGCAAAGTCAAGCGGGTTGTAAAACCGGATTTAACCGTGTTTACCGTTGATTCCCTGATTGGTAACGATGCGGTTACACAGGCTGAAGAGTTCAACAAAGCAGTCGGAATCGACGCAACCATCCTTACAAAAGTAGATGCAGATGTCAAAGGCGGCTCAGCCTTGAGCGTAACATACGTTACTAAGAAGCCCATTTTGTTTATCGGAGTGGGGCAAACCTACAAGGACCTTGAATTGTTTAATCCAGAGAAATTCGTTAACATGATTCTCCGCTAAGACGTTTTTGAGTCTGGGGCTGCTTATCAGTCTCGAAGGTACTTATTCGCCTGAGTCGCCTGAAAGATGACTTCCTTAATGCGGCGCGGTTAAAAAAACATTAGTGTCTGTCTTTACGAGTTATATTTGTTTTTGAATAGTTGACTCTTTTGGTGATAATGTGCATAAAAAACACGCTAAATTGAATTAAATGTGAATTTTTACACAAATTTTATAAATTAAATTCGGGATACAGCGATTATTGGGCAAGAGCAATGGCTGATTAGCCACCTCAAATTGCTAGTTAGCTAACATACAATAGTTAGCACCAAATTTGATTGGTCCGCTTTAGCCCTAGCTTTTGTCCAATTCAAAAAAGGAGAAAAGAAAAATGCAAATAAAAAACAAACTTTTTACCGCAACTGCAATCCTCCTACTTTTAACAATGATTATTCCGATTGCATCTCTACCAACTACCAGCGCTGACGCCACGGAAATCCCAACATTTCTGCTCCTGAACGTTGGACCTAACCCAATCGGTGTTGGACAAGACGCTCAAGTTAATGCTTTCATGAGCAAACCACCAATGACCGCTGGGCTAGGTGGTTCAGGCACAATGTTCAAAAATATAAAGATTGAAGTTACAAAACCTGATGGAAGCAAAGCAACTCTAGGCCCATACACATCTGACAGTACAGGTGGAATATGGACAAAATTTACGCCTGAACAAAGCGGCAACTACACTTTCAAAGCAACTTATCCAGGGCAACACGTTGAAGAATATGTTACTTCAATGTTTGGCGGTCCCCCAACATTCTACAACCTGACCTATTTAGCAAGCACAAGCGACGAATTCACTCTCGTTGTCCAAGACGAAAAAATACCCATGTACTCTCCTCCAGCTCTCCCAACTGAATACTGGTCAAGACCGATCTATTCAACAAACTACAATTGGGCTCAACTCGGAGGAAGCTGGTATGGGTTAGCAGCACCCGCATTTGCAACTACCGGGAATTATGATGCGGCTGGAAACTTCCAACCGTACAGCACCGCTCCTAACACGGGTCATATTATGTGGGTACAACCGACACACTTCGGAGGTCAACCTGGACTACCTATTCCCAACGACCAAATGAGCCAATACATGTCAACTACAATTGCAACAAACTTCTTTGAACCCGTAATCCTCAATGGTGTACTCTACTATACAGAATATGCTGGACCAAACGCTGCAAAAGCAAGCTGGAAAGCTGTAGATATTCGCACAGGTGAAACATTATGGACAAGGTCTGCTGGCGAGGCAGGCAACGAAGTCATTCGAATGGGGCAAATACTGCGTTACCATTCAATACAGGAATTCGGTTCTTGGGCTTTCCTTTATGGCTGTGACTCTGCAGGATTTTTCGGTACCCCCAGCCACTTTTCAATATACGACGCAAAAACAGGTGAATATATGGCAAACATCACAGGCGTACAAAATGTGGGCTTCCTAATGGATACTGATCCTAACGCGGAATCGCCGGGGTCGCTGCTTGCATACTACACTGACGCCGGCAATCTCACCTTATGGAACTCAACCAAACTAATGATGGCCAACAGTGGCGACAAAATTACCATTCGCCCAACAGGCACCTATAACTGGTCGCAGGGCATACAATGGTCAGTGCAGATCCCAACAAAAATCGGAGACAAAACAATCAGTGGATCACTGAGTATAGCTGCAAGAACACCCGATGTAATACTTCTCCGCTATGCCCCCTCACCTGGCATGTTCTCAGCCCTAAGCTATGGTTACCAGACTACGGCGGGAATAAACGCTAAGACAGGCGCCCTGCTATGGGGACCAAAGAACCAAACAATACCCAACCTACACGATGTTAGCCTCCTAGCAGCCGGTGAAGGCGCCTACGTGCTACACGACAAAGACACTAACGAAGCATACGGCTACTCCCTAACTACAGGCGACCAAATCTGGGGTCCAGTAAAACTCCCCGGAAACGCTTGGAGCCACCTTTCGCGAGCAGCCCAAGTAGCCTACGGTAAGTTCTACATTTTTGATTTCGGCGGATACGTAAACGCTTTGAATGCATCCACAGGTAACATCGAATGGACTTTCACACCGAGAAGCGCAGGCTACAACACTGGCTACGGCATCTACCCCTTATGGTACAATGGCATGATCAGCGACGGGAAACTGTTCATTTCAGAAAGTCACATGTACGATCCACCAGTGTATCCAGGTGCACAGCAGCTTGCAATAAACTGCAGCACTGGAAAACTAGTGTGGAGCATACTTAGCTTCACAGGCAGAGTGCCAACCGCCTCAGCAGACGGCTACTTAATCCAGTGGAACAGCTACGACAGCCAAATCTACTCGATTGGCAAGGGTCCAACATCCACAACTATAGCAGCATCGCCAAAAGTTTCAGAACAAGGCAGCAGCGTTCTGGTAGAAGGCATGGTCATCGACACATCAGCAGGCACAAAAGACTCTGACCGATCAGTTCGCTTCCCCAATGGAGTACCAGCCATTGCCGACGAATACATGTCACCATGGATGGAATACGTTTACATGCAGCAGCCCAAACCCACGAACGCAACAGGCGTTAAAGTCACCGTAAGCGTTCTTGATCCAAACGGCAACACATACGATGTCGGCACAACAACCAGCGACTCAAACGGCTTCTACAAACTAGCGTTTACCCCCAAAGTTGCAGGAGAATACACAGTGATAGCATCATTCGGCGGCTCAGAATCATACTGGCCCTCACAAGCACGCACGGCAATAGACGTAACAGATGTGGAGCCGACAGCAACACCTTACCCCGTGGTAACTTTGCCGCCCACTGAAACATACTTCGCCATCTCAACAGTAGCCATAATTCTAGCAATCGCAATAGTCGGCGTATTGCTACTCAGGAAAAAAACATAGCGGCAACTGCAAGCCTTTCTCCTCCTCTTTTCTTTTTCTGTTCCACCGAGAAAATGGGCAAAGTCAAGGTTCTTCGGCGCTATCGAGTTCAAACCGTACTTTAGTGGGATACGCCCAGTAAGCTCTGATAAAACTCTCAAAACTTTGATCAATGTCTAGGGCATCAAAAAAATTTATGAAATCATCCTTTACGCCCTCTATGTTTTTTGAAGTGTATACTTTTAAGTTGAAAAGGTACTCTTTGTTGGCTTCCAGCTTATGTAATTCAATTGCTTCAGGAACGTGAATAACGAACATCAGATCAGTTAAAACATCCAAAGCTGCGATTTTGCGTGTTGGCTCGCTCTTGGTTTTTACGGTAACTAGGCGCTTCTCGATTAGACGGAAGTTCCAGTTGCCTTCAAGTTCAGCAGCTGACATAAAATGTCACTGGACAAGTAGATTAATCCGCCTTAAAAACCCTTAACTTACGGTGTTATTTCAGATTCAGTATTCAACAATAACCTACTTTTACTCTGCAACTCCTTTGTCCTCCACTAAAGCGGCATTTGATTAAGGCTCATTCTTCTAAACGGAAAAAGTTTACGTGTGGTGAATAGTTTTCCTTCATATGCTTTACTTGCAAGATACGTGCGTCAAAGCTACTTCATTTAATTAAACATTTTTTTCCCAGCGTTTTTCATAGGTTTCGCTCGGTTAAGCGCCAAAAAGCTTTTTTAGGCGGCTGCTGTGGGCGAATAAGATTCCCATGCATAGCCGACTAAAACTAAACAAACGTCTAGTTGTTGCAGTCGACTCCATTGAGGTGCCCCGTCAGGCGGCGCCGCCGGTTAACCCTCAACCATAAGAGACCTCACATGTTCGAAATTCTGTTTCCCATTAGCATAGCCGTTTTCCTTCTCGCAACCATCCTGCCCATAGTAGGCAAATTCGGCAAGAGCAAACTTCCAAGGCAAGCCTCCCTCGTCTGCACCACAGTGGCGAGCGCTACGGTTTTGGCGTTTGCGCTCGAAATAATCCTTACAAACAACACCTACTCGGTCCTCGTTTACCAAATAACCTCAACCCTGCAGTTTTCGTTTATGGTTGACAGGTTGGCAGCGTTCTTCCTCTTTTTGATCAGCGTCGTTTCAGTCGCCGTTGCGTTTTACTCTCTGCAATATGTGGAGCATCTAGAGAATGAGCGCAGAAAAGACTTCACAATAGCCTTCATGAACGGCTTCATCACCTCGATGCTTCTGGTCGTCGCCTCATTTTCTATGTTTTCGTTCCTGTTTTTCTGGGAAACCATGGCTCTCTCCTCTTTCCTGCTGGTTATGACTGAATTCGAGAAGCACGAAACCCAGAAGGCGGGTATATTCTACTTCGTCATGACTCATCTAAGCACATTGTTTCTGTTCTTCGCTTTCCTTTTCATCTACACGCAGACCGGAACCTTCGACATGCAGGCGATACGTGCGGACCCCCTAATTACCTCAACAGCGTTTGTGTTCCTCTTTTTGGGCTTCGGCATAAAAGCAGGAATCATTCCATTCCACAAGTGGCTACCCTATGCGCACCCAGCAAGTCCATCCAACATCTCCGCCCTCATGTCAGGCGTAATGTTAAAGGTCGCCGTTTACGGCTTAATTCGCTTCCTTTTTCTGCTTCCGATGGAAACCTGGTGGGGTTTGCTACTGCTTGTAGTCGGTGCACTTTCGGGCGTAATCGGCGTCATCTACGCGCTCAAGGAGCATGACCTCAAAAAGATGCTTGCCTACTCCAGCATCGAAAACGTCGGCATAATCTTCCTAGGCTTTGGCTTATACGTTATCTTCGCATCCATGGGCTTCCAAACCGTTGCGCTACTGGCGCTCTTAGGCAGCCTTTTCCACTGCTTAAACCACGCCATATTCAAGAGCCTCCTCTTCATGACCACAGGCTCAGTCGTAAACGCCACCGAAACCCGAGACATAGAAGCCATGGGCGGCTTAATCAAACGCATGCCTAAAACCGCAGCGCTCTTCCTAGTCGGCGCAGTCTCCATCTCGGCACTGCCCCCCTTCAACGGCTTCGTCAGTGAACTCATGCTGTTCCAAGCCTTCTTCCAATCCACAATCCTCGCCAACCCCTTCCTCGAATTAATCCTCATCCTTGCCCTAGCAGTCTTCGCCCTAACAAGCGCCTTAGCCGCAGCATGCTTCGTGAAGGCTTTCGGCATAACCTTCCTTGCGTTGCCCCGCTCTCATGAGGCGAAAGAGGCTAAGGAAGCGCCTAAACTGATGCTTTTAGGACCAGCCATTCTCGCATCCCTCTGCATCGGTCTGGGCGTATTTTCGCTGCAAATCTTTGACATGCTCGGCTTCGTCATCTCGATTCCCAACATGCTGTTTATCGGTGCAGTCATAGCCAGCTTCTACTGCTTTGCGTTCTTAGCTATGCGGGAAGTCGCCAACCGACGGGAACGCGTAACTGAGACATGGGGCTGTGGCTTCCCAGTTCAGAACGCCAATATGGAGTACTCTGCCAGCGGTTTCTCCGAGCCAATCGTAACCATCCTCAAAACTATCTTCCGAACCCAAAAGAAAGGCGAATGCGCCTTTTACGACGACAAAAACGTCATCTTCAAAGAAGGCAAAGCCGAAATTCACTTGCTCAAATTCTTCGAGGAACGCCTCTACCTTCCAGTCGCAGGCGTCGTGCGCAAGGTTTCGCTTAAAGTAAACAATCTCCAGCGGGGCGACGTTGACTTGCACATGGCATACGCCTTCGTCGTCATCGTGATTTGTCTGTTGATTATTTGGTGGTTTGCATGAACATCCTACTCCTCGCAGTTTACGGCATAATAAACGTGCTCTTTGTCCTCCTAGTTTCACCCCTCTTCATTAGTGTAATCAAGAAGGTGAAGGCTCATGCGCAGGGCAGAGAGGGACCCTCGATACTGCAGACTTACCGTAACCTCGCTAAATTGCTAAAGAAGGAAACGGTGTACTCGGAGAATTCGTCTTGGATTATGCGTGCAACACCCTACGTGAATTTGGCGGCGCTTTTAGTCGCCAGCCTCTTTGTTCCGATGCTAGTTATTCCTGAACCGACAAATCTTCTCGGAAACATCATCCTGTTCCTCTATTTGCTGGCGCTCGCCAAGTTCTTCATGGCGTTGGCGGGCCTCGACGCAGGCAGCACCTTCGGCGGCATGGGCAGCAGCAGAGAAATGGCAATATCCGCCCTAATAGAGCCAATCGTCATCGTGGTCTTCGCCGCCCTCGCCTTCGCATACAACACACTCGATATTCCTCAGATGTTCAGCCGCTCTTTAGCCTCAAACGTTCTAATCGACCCAGTCATAGCCCTCATCGCAACATCCATCTTCATCGTAATCATCGTCGAATCCGCCCGCGTACCAGTGGACAACCCAGAAACCCACCTCGAATTAACTATGGTTCACGAAGCGATGATTCTGGAGCAGTCAGGCAAAAACTTGGCGATGATGGAGCTCTCGGGTGCAATGAAGCAGATGCTGCTTATGGGTGTCCTAATCAACATACTTGTCCCTTGGGGCTTAACCGCTGACTTCTCCCCCGTCTCAATTCTGGTTTCTCTCGGCGCTTTCCTCCTCAAAGCAGTTGTCCTAGCGATCATAATAGGCTTGTTCGAGTCTTCCTGCGCCAAATCCCGATTCTTCCGCCTACCCAACCTCTTTGCAATCGCTCTGTTCCTATCCATCGTGACTTTGATCATTGAGGTGTTCGCATGATAGTTGCTCCAATGCAGAGTTTCGCAGAAATCATCATCGTACTAATCTTAGCCACCGCCGCCATAATTATCATGAAACGCGACATGGGCTCTCTCATCAAAACCTATGCTGCCCAGTCTCTTTTGGTGGCGGTTTTGGCTCTGCTATTCTTCGTCGAAACAGGTAGGCTCAGCCTTCTGGCGTTGGCAGCCATCTTCTTGGTGAGTAAAGTCCTGATTATTCCCCGCTTCATGAGCCGCGTACAGAGACGCCTCAACATAAAACGGGACGTGCAATTTCGCTTTCTTTCACCCATCACCGCTTTGATCGCCAGCGTATTCATCATCTTATTCGTTTATCTGTCGTTTGCGCCTCTGATTGCGGAGCTTAACCGCTTCGACTCCAGCCTCTTCTTTTTGGGTGCAACAGTCGGCGTCTCCATCGTTTTCATGGGGATGATCGTCATCTTCACCCGCAAACAAACCCTCACCAACATCGTCGGCTACTTAACCATGGAAAACGGCGTTGTTCTCTTCAGTCTCTTCTTAACCGAGTTGCCCCTGCTGATCGAGTTCCTAATCATAGTGGACTTAATCATGCTGACCCTAATCGCCACGATTTTGGCTTTCGGAATCGACTCGACGATCGAGGAGTTCCATGCAAGACTCAACCCCTTCGCTTCTATTAACAAAGACGCCGAACGTAAAGATGAGGAGGACGACTAATGGCTACACTTTCAATTGTTTTGGCTCTTTATGCTATCATCGGCATCGCTGTTTTAGCGGTCACAGTGTTTTCAAAATCGCATCAGGTCGTGAATGCGCTGTCGGTTGCCCTTCCCGCTTCCTACTTAGCCCTCACCCTCTACGCACTCACCGACACTGCACTGCCCTCTTATGGACTAGGCGGCGGCTTCTTCCTAGTGGATCACCTTAGCCTCTACGAAATCATGATCACCACTGTCCTCTTCCTGCTTGCAGCTCTCTACGCCCGCCAGTACATTGAAGGGTCAATTGAAATCCGTGAGATGGACCGCAGTAACCTTAAACTCTTTTATGTAGCCCTAAACGCTCTGCTGATGGCGCTTGCGTATGCCTTCTTGGCGGATAACTTGGCGCTGTTCTGGATACTGGCAGAGTTATCCACAGCCTTCTCTGCCGTGTTGGTTGTGCTGCTGAATGCACCTAAGAACATCGGGGCGGCACTCAAGTATGTCTTCATAACCTCCACCTGCATGCTCTTTGCGTTCATTGGCTTAATTCTCATCTTCACCCTTACCGAAGACCTCCTCGGCGCAGGAACACTCAACTGGAGCGCTCTAATGTCCATCGCCAACACGCTGTCGCCAGCGATTATGTTTGCAGCTTTCATCTTCACCTTCGTCGGGTTCGCAGCTAAAAGCGGAATCGTGCCCTTCCACGCTTGGCTACCCAGCGCCCACTCCAAAGCACCCGCCCCAATCAGCGCCATCCTCTCGGGCAGCATCACCAGCGTAGGCATCTACGGCATAATCAGAATCTACGCTATCGTCGCCCAAACCGCTGAAGTCGCAAAGGTTTCATGGTTCCTAATTGGCTTCGGCGTGTTCAGCATGGTTGTGGCTGCCTTGACGCTGCTTAGTCAGGTAAACCTCAAAAAACTGATAGGGTACTCAACAGTGGAAAACATGGGTTTCCTTCTCGTAGGGTTAGGCTTGGCGGGTTTGAGTACGTCGGTGGCGCTTTTCTGGATGCTATTCTACGTTATGGCGCATGCGTTCGCTAAGTCCTCGCTGTTCTTCTCCGCAGGCATTATCCATCACCAGTACGAGAGCGTGCGGATGGAACGGATAAAGAATGTTTTCAAACTGCAACCGTTCGCAGCTTGGAGCCTAATAGTCGGCGGAGTCACCATCATCGGCATGCCGCTCTCTGCAATCTTCATATCCAAAGTTATGATTCTGCTGCAGGCAGCCAATGTTGCTCCGGCGTTGCTGATTGGTTTGCTGACGGTTTTTCTCTTCGTATCCGCAGCCTTCGGTATATTCCTAGTCAAAATGCTCACTCGCAAAGACCAAGATGCCCCCGCAGTCGGCGAGCTAAAGCCGTTCCATGCAGGCTGGGGCATGAAAATCCCAATCATCATCCTCTTGGCGGCGGTTTTTATCTTGGGCGTTTATTTCCCGCAGCAGCTAACCGACTTACTAAACACAATCGTTACGGAGCTGAGATTCTAAGATGAACACAGCGTTTAAAGAGGAAATCATAAAACAGTTCGGGCAAGTTGACTGCGTAGAAGGAAAAAACAAGGAACTATATGTGCCAATCCCCGAGGCGGAGCTTCAAAAAACAATCGCAGTCCTTCAAGGCAGCAGCTTCGAGTTGGTCAGCCTCTTCTGTGCCCAAAACTTCAACGCCGAAGGCTTCACACTATTCTACGTCTTCGAGAAGTTGGGCTTCGAGGAAATTCTTGTTCTGCAGTGTCACCTAAACGGCAACGAGGCACCCTCAATCGCCAAAACCTACCCGTCTGCATGCTGGTACGAGCGGGAAGTCACCGACGGCTTCGGCGTCCAATTCCAAGGCGCCTTCGACACCCGACGCTTATTCCTGCACGAAACCTATTCAGCCGATTTCCATCCTCTGCTGAAATCCTTCAAAAACAGCAAAATCACAACAGTCCCCTCCAACGAAGCCAACGCCTACCAGTTCAAACAGGTCACAGGCGAAGGCGTCTACCAAATCCCAGTGGGTCCAGTCCACGCAGGCATCATTGAGCCTGGGCATTTTCGTTTCAGCGTCATCGGCGAAACCATCTTCAACTTGGAAGTTCGCCTCTTCTACAAGCACCGCGGCCTCGAAAAGTTGGCAGAGGGCAAATCGGTGCAGGACTGCGTAAAAATCGCTGAGGCAATCAGCGGAGACGAAACCGTCGCAAACGCAGTCGCCTATTGCACTGCCGTCGAAAAAATCTGCGACGCTGAGGTGCCGAAGCGGGCGTTACAGTTCCGGACGGTGATGTTGGAGCTTGAGCGTGTTTACTCGCACCTCGGCGACTTGGCAGGCATGTGCGTTGACGTGGCTTACCCTGTGGGGGCGAGTCCCTTCTTTATTCTGCGGGAAGAGATTTTCCGTCAGAACGAAGCCCTAACGGGTTCACGTTTCCTGAAGGGTGTGGTGGCGGTGGGCGGATTAGCCAAAGACATCTCAGCGGAATCCCTCCAAGCCCTCTCCAAATATCTTGAGGCCTTCAAGGGCCGCTTCGAGGAAGCCACACACGTTAACACCTCATTCTTCTCAGTCGCCGACCGATTCGAAACCACCGGGAAAGTGAAACCGGAAATCATCGAGCCGCTGCACCTTACAGGCCCCGTCGCCCGAGCAGCAGGCAAAACAGTGGACACACGCCTCGACCACCCATACGGCCTCTACAGGGAACTCAAAGTCAAAGCTAAAACCGACCAGAATGGCGACGTGCAGGCAAGGTTCAACGTTAAAGTCAAAGAAGTCCAATGCGCCGTAAAAATGATCAAAACCATACTGAACCAGCTTGAAGCAGGCGAAGTCCAAGCGCCCATCCAAGTCAAAGACGGCTACGCCCTATCCATGACGGAGGCGCCAAGGGGACAAAACGTTCACTGGCTACGTATTAGAGGCGGCGTGGTCGACCGCTATAAGGTGCGGACGGCTTCCTTCTGCAACTGGCAAGCCATGGAGCACGCTGTCCCCGGAAACATCGTTCCCGACTTTCCGCTCATCAACAAAAGCATGAATCTCTCGTATGCAGGAACGGATATGTGATCAATATGGAAAAAGCGATCTCAACCTTTCTAAAGGAACCCGTAACTGAACACATCCAGTTCAGGGACGCCGAATTCGAAAACGTAGGCGTGCAGCTTAAAGATAAAGTAGACAAAATCTTCGGCAGAAGCTTAGCAATCCGAGAACTCGACGCTGGAAGCGATAACTCAGTCGAAATCGAATTAAACAACCTCTCAACTGCCTACTACGACGTCGAACGCTTCGGCATAACCTTTGTCGCCTCACCCCGCCACGCAGACGTCCTCATTGTTACAGGCGCAGTCACGCTTAACATGGAGATCGCCGCAAAGAAAACCTACGACGCCATGCCCTCACCCAAATTCGTGATTGCAGTAGGCGACGATGCATGCGGCATCGGAATCCAAAACGAATCCTACGCCGTATTGGGTGGCGCAGATAAAATCTTTGATGTAGCTGTAAAAATCCCTGGAAATCCTCCGTCTCCCAAAGATATAATCAGGGGCTTATTTGCGCTAATTGAGAAGATTGAGAAGGAGAACAGATTCTAAATTTACACTTTTTCTTCAAGATATATTTCATTTTAATGTTTAAAATGGTATTAATTCGGGCATAATTCTGAAAAACGCTTTAATTGATTTTAGCCCCCTCATGCAGTGTCGGATTAGGTATGACTAACAAGAAGCTAATACTGTCAGCATTATGCTTATGTCTAATTGCATCTGTAGTGGCCTACGAAGTACTAATCAACACTTCATTCCTCAATAGTCAATCACCTAATAGCGGTAACGACGGCTCCAACACGGGCGAGACTACATCTCCGACGCCGTCTCCAACAACTAGCCCTACGACTAATGATAATTCAGATTCATCAAACAACGACGATGGCAGTTCGTCGTCGGGCAATAGTGACTCTGACTCAAGCAACGACGGCGGATCAAGTATAACCCATGATTCTTCAGGCAATGCAGTTAGCCACGAAGAATCCTCAGACTATGTATACAACAGCTCTGAAGCCGTACATATCGTTTTAAACGGCGATTCGATAACCGCGACTGGTTCAGGAGTAACCGTATCGGGTAGCACAGCCACAATAACCTCTGAAGGAACCTACCTGATAAGCGGCTCTCTGACTAATGGACAAGTGATCGTGGATACACAGGATACAAAAATCGTACAGTTAATTCTTGCTGGTGTAGATATTTCATGTTCAACCAGCGCCCCAATCTATGTCATCAACTCAGACAAGACCATCATAATTCTCGAATCAAACACACAAAACGCACTCAGCTACACCTCAAGCTCAACCACTGAACCTAACGCAGCATTGTTCAGCAAATCAGACCTCACCATCTACGGCGACGGCACGCTAAATATCCAATCAACATACAACGACGGCATAACAAGCAAAGACGGCCTAATCATCAAAAGCGGCACCATAACAGTCAACGCCCAAGACGACGGCATAAGAGGCAAAGACTACCTAATCGTCGAAGGCGGAAAACCAACCGTAACAGCAGGTGAAAACGGTTTAATCGCCGACAACACGGCTGACGCTACGAAAGGCTACGTTTCAATCCAGGCGGGAACAGTAACGGTCACATCGGGCGGCGACGCTATCGAAGGCCAAACCGATGTCATAATCACCAGTGGACAAGTAACCGTCACCTCAGGTGGCGGAAGCAGCAGTGTTCTTGCTTCAGGCGTCTCCGCAAAGGGCATCAAAGGCTTAGTAAGTATAGTTATCAGTGGCGGAACCATAACAGCGAATTCAGCAGACGACACCCTCCACTCGAATGGAACAGTAACAATCAGCGGAGGAACATTCACCCTCTCAAGCGGCGATGACGGCATACACGCAGACTCCGCCATTACCATAAGCGCGGGCGATATTAACATCGCCAAAAGCTACGAAGGTATAGAAGCGGTCACCATAACCATCAACGGAGGAACAATATACGTGACCTCTAGCGATGACGGCTTAAACGGTGCCGGCGGCCAAGATAGCTCGGGTTTCGCTGGTGGACCCGGCGGAAGAGGAGGTGGAGACATGTTCGCAAGCAGCAACGCAAACCTATGCATCAATGGCGGATACCTCGTAGTTACCGCTGCGGGCGACGGATTAGACTCCAACGGCGCAATAACCCAGACAGGCGGAACCGTAATCGTCAACGGACCAATCGACAACGGAAACGGCCCCTTGGATTTCTCCACTTACAAGATGACTGGGGGCTTTCTCATTGCAGTCGGCAGCTCCGGCATGGCGCAGGCACTAACCTCAACATCTACACAGTGCTCAGTGCTGGTGAATTTCCAGACTTCCTACTCGGCAGGTACCTTAATCCACATTGAAAGCTCAACAGGTCAAAACATAGTGACCTTCAAGACTTCGAAGCTGTTCCAATCCGTGGTGGTCTGCAGTTCGTCTCTGTCTCAGGGATCTACATACAGTATCTACTTAGGTGGAAGCTGCTCAGGCACCCTCAAAGACGGCGTATACTCAGGTGGCACCTACAGCGGCGGAACACTTTACCAGACTTTCACCCTATCAAACGTTGTTACGTCAATCGGTAGCCCAGGCAGCATTCACCCTTAAGAATCAAGTTTTTGTTTTCTTTTCATTGTGTGGACTCTGCCTTTTCTATGTTAGAACGCGGGGCTCATCTTTCTCATATTCTAGCGGCCTTTCCGCTGAGTTGAGTTTTGGTGTCAACCTCTGGATGCGTTGCAGGCTGGTTGTGGCAAATTCCTCAAACACAGAGGTGTTATGCGTATTTATGGGTCTTTAAGAATCGCATTTAAATGCCCAGTTGCTGGTTTCTGCAGATAACAAATTTTCCAATCGCCAACTGTGGTCGAATAGTATTCGGAAACAGCCCAGAGAGGTATCCGGGTAGAACCTCGTTGTACTTGACTTCCAAAATGATATCTTGCTGCTGCAGCGCCCTCATGCTACAGTATTCCTTGTTAAAGAATCGTGAGTACCCAAGTGAAGTCCGAAGTTGAGAATCAAAGGTTATGCGTACTGTGCCCACTTCGTGGATGTATGCTTCACGGTTATACTCTACAATGACTACCGGGCGCATCAGGTTACAGCGGGCTTCGATATAGAAGTCTTGGAGCAAATGGTTTTCGGTTTTGGCTAAGAAATCAATTTTGCCAGCAATCAGTTGGTCTGCTTGTTCACGGCTAATCCGGGTGCTCTCTTTGAGTATGTAGGCGCCGATTTTGTTTTTCCGCTCAAACTTTATGAAGTCGTCACTTCGGTTATAGATGCGTATGCGGTACTTTTTGCGTTTATAGATGCCTGATTCTTTATCGCCTAAACAGGAATTGTGTATGTCATCAAAATACAAGCTTCGCACGTTATAGCAGCAGCAACCTTGCATGTGCGGGTCAGGTTTGAGTATAGTTGCCAGCTTCTTTTGGAGAATTTGGTATTCGAAAGGGTTAACTTCGAATTTTAACTCGTGCCTAAGTTGCGGTTTCGCGTCAACCTCTAACATTTTTGTCCTCTCCGAAAAATTTTATCCTTAAAAACAACCAAACAAACCGCTGAAAACAAACCCGCTAACACCACCCAAACTGGCCATAGATAAACACAAAAAAGGGCGGTATCTACAAAGTTTGCTTCGCCAGGAGTTGGATCGATTAGGTAGTTCCAGTTTGAGCCGCCATCGTTTGTGCGCCCATATGAGACATCTTGCACCTGCTCTTCATAAGTGACACAGTCAACGAGTGAGCCGTCTGCTGCAAACAGAGCTATTGTTTCGCCGTCGGAATCCAGTTTAAAGTTCGTGTGCAACCCGCCCAGTCGGAAGTTGCCGTCAGCCCAAACAAGCAGGTAACCATGGGCTTGAATTGTGGTGTTGCTGGGGAACTGCCAACTGTAAGTTGTGAGGTTGTCGGTGAGGAACATGCCGCTTATGTCTATGGCGTAGTCAGCGGTGTTGTATAATTCGATCCAGTCTGTGTAATTGCCGCGGTCGTTTTGAATTGTGGATTCGTTATTGGTCATAAACTCGTTTATCACCACAGGTGACGAAGCAGAGCTAGCATTTACGGTGCCACCTGCGAGTATGATGTCAAATAGCAAGGCTGCGAAAAGGATTATGCACGTGGCTTGTTTGCTTTTTTTCACTCTGCTCACGCTCAGTTTGTCCGAGAAGTCGGGTTGGCTAGTTGGCGTCTGAAGTGTAACTCATGATGGATGCATCCTTAACGCCCTGAATTTTTAGTAGGTCATCCACTTTTGGTATATCTTTGTGGTTCATCCGAACTTCACCCATCAACTCCACTCCTTCGGTGTTGACTGTTCGAGACTTTATCGTGTGTTTAGGCAGAGCTGCTTGAACAGCCGCCTCAGCGTCTCTGGTGTAGTGCACTACCATCAGGTATGGTTCTGAGCCCCGAATGCGGGTTTTTTCCAGAACCAAAAACATTACAGCGATGATTGGCACTCCGACTATGCCGACGATGTATAGCCCTGCGCCGCAGATGATGCCCACTGTTATGGTCCAGAACGTGAACACTATATCTTTAGGGTCTTTGATTGCAGTGCGAAACCGAATTATGCTTAATGCCCCAATCATGCCTAAGGATAATGCAACGTTAGAGCTAATCGGCAGCACCACCAAAGTGACAACTAGCCCAGTTAAGACCAAGCCTATGCCGAATTGCCTGTTGTAAACGACGCCTTTGAAGGTTTTGCGGTAAATAACAAGTATTAGCAGGTTGATTAGAAACGACATTACCAGCGCGGTTGCTACGCGATCAACTGTTAGTTCTCCATAGGTTGTTGTCGGCGTCAGGAGATCCGTGATTAGCTGCTGTAAATCGGTCATTGTGCTCACTTGAATTTTGATTGTGTGAGCCAAATTGATGCTATATAGATTAAATAGATTTTACAGGATTATACCCAAATTATTACAAAATTAAGCCCTGAGCAGCGGAAATATTATCCAAAAAATGGGTGCTACAAGTTCATAGTGTCATATTCAAGCATAATTCAGCTTTTTCGGAGTTCTTAACTTAACTTTTAAGTGTTGCTTCAAGTTTTTTTGACGCTTTGTGAGTAATGCTTGTGAATTGATCTGGGAGCCCCTCTCCCTTCTAATCGGGGTTTCCTGAGCTGTTGGAGTAGGAACAGCCTCACCACTTCTAATCTAAACCGGGTGCTGACGGCGGTTTTGGGGTTAATTTTATTACTACCAAACATTAGAACAGCTTAGCATGTACTCCGATGGATCTCCGAGAAAAACCAGTAACGTGCTCATTTTCTTCATTTTAGTTTTACTTCTCGGGGCAGCAGCTTATTCGCCTTGGATTTTTGCTTCCTACGGCTTGTTACCTGCCGAATTTGGAACGGTTAGTTTGATTATCGGCAGCTTAACCCCTGCAATAGTCGCAATAGCCCTTACTGGGTGGCTAGGCGGGTTATCAGGGCTGGGTGCACTCTTCAAGGGGTTTATCCGCAGGGGCTTTTCCAAGAAGTGGTACCTATTCGTCTTCTTAGCGCCTCTTGTCTTATGTGCAATTGCGCTTGTGCCTCTGTTTATCCTTCAATCAGGATACGTTTTGATCTTCGGTTTCGGCTTTAAAACTGCCACCTTGGTTGCTTTTCCATTAACTTTCTTGGCTGCGTTAACAATTAACCTGTGGGGGGAAATCGGCTGGCGTGGATATGCGCAGTCGGCGCTTCAGAAGCGGTTTAGTGTGTTGCTTTCGAGTTTTATTGTGGGATTCTTTTGGGCGATTTGGCAGTGGCCGCTTTTTTTGGTCAACGGTAGCACGATGGCTAACAACTACCTGAACCCTCTACTGTTCGGCGCTTTCACTATGCTGATTTCGGTTACGTATGCTTGGGTTTACGCTGGCACAAAGGGCAGTTTGTTGGCTGTTTCTCTTTTTAGCAGTTCCTTGAGCGGTTTTTCGGATTTGCTGTTTTTTAATTCGGCTATTGCTCATTCGGTGTTTCCTTACTTTTTTGTTGTTTGTGCTGCTTTGGCGTTTGGGCTTATGTTTGTGGCTCGGAGGACTCTTTGGGGTCCCGCTGTGACTGCTCCTGATTAGTTTTGGGTGGCTTCTTTCGGTAACCTGTAAGCCCTGTATTACAAGCGTAATACGTGTGATAATGCTTTTATCCGCTTACACCTTTCAAGCCCTCACCGAAAGGAACCGATAAAAATGTTGCAAAAACAAAGCAAAGCAAAACAAGTTTCAATAATGGCCATGGTCGCAGCTCTCTTCGCCGTATTCTTCTACCTCTCAAAACTCGTCTCACTGCCCTCATTCACTTTCCTTTATCTGCCAATAATCCTCCTTGGAGTAATCCCGATTTGGTTCGGCTGGGGCGGCTTAGTCGGCAGCATGCTAGGCGCATACATCGGCGGTGTCTACGTCGAATCACTCCCCCTACATCTAGCATGGGTCGAAGTCACAACAGTAATAATCATCTATACTCTAAACTGGCTTTTAATCCCCAGATTCGCAGCAGAAGCAAAAACCTCTAAAGGCCTCGTAGTCCTCGGAAGCGTCTACGCGCTGTCGCTATTCATAGGTACAGTAGCTATTCTTTGGCAATTCGTCGCTGTTGGATTATTCCCTGCAGAAATCGCATGGCCCCTCTTGCCAGGAACCTTCGCCCTCAACCTGCCCATCGTTTTGATCGCTTGCCCCGCTCTGCTTCGGGCGATTTCGCCTAGGCTGCGAGGTTGGGGAGTTTATGCAGGAAACTTTGCCGATTGGCGCGCAAGAAAAACGACTCCGAACTCCCTCCAATAGCCCTTTTTTCTTTTTCCAATTAAAATTTCATCGACCAATTGGTTGATGGCAACACTTTTATGCTATCGGTCGCCTAAAGCCTTCATGAGTGCATCCTACCATGAAACTGCGAATCATTAAACTTACTCCAGAACAGCTAACCGCCATATTACAGGGTAAGGGGTCTCCATTTGCGGGTCAATTACCCAGCGACACAGAGCTTTTAGACGCTAAAGTTGACCTTTTCAGTAATCAAGTGTCTTTGGTTGTTCGAAGCAACAGTTTCGAAGACGCCCCTGAAACCCTGCCTGTTCCAGAGTTGGCTTCCTCAGGGCTTGTGGAACCTAAACACGCATCGAAACCAGTTGCAGCTGCTTCCCAATCGGTTAGACCCGTTGCGTCTAAACTTGAAGCCAGTATAGGTGTTGCCAAAACTCTTGCTCCGTCGCCTAGCCGCTATGCCTCAAAAATGGAAAATGAGTTCACCCCTGAGCAACGCAAACTCCTCAGCTTCACAGTGAAAGATGACGCCGTAATCGTGAAGCCTGTTTCTTTTCTGAAGGCAGAGTGGGATGACATAAACGATACGGTGCGTGGACTAGGCGGCAGATGGGTAAAAGGCGACATCATCAGCTACTGGGAAATCCCGCTTCATTAAATAAACGGAAAATTCTTAAAACAAGAAAACACTATTCAGCTTCTGAGTGAGTCAAATATGGCTGAAACAGATAAGCCTCTAACAAGAGACGCCTTAATATCGATGCAAGTAATAAACGCAAAAGGAAAACTTGTGGGAAAAGTAAAAGACCTCGCCTTCGCCGTAGGTAAAAATGGAATAGCGCTAACCGTTGAAAATGAAGCTGGCGAAATCCAGAACATCCCTTGGGAGGAAGTTCAAGCTGCCTCAGACTTCATCATTTTAAAAACTGCTGCTCAAAGTATGGTTCAAACACAGCAAGCCCAACAGCAAACCTCGACGCAGCCGCTTTGTCCAACATGCGGCAAGCCTCTGACGTGGATACCTCAATACCAACGCTGGTACTGCTACAACGACAAAAAATACGCTTAATTTTTCCCTTCTTTTATTTTCCTCATCTTAAGCAAATTCCGTTTAGGTTCAGACATTTAGCTGCCGCTTAGATGTCAACAGCCATAAAAACATCGTGAACACAAAATCTATTATGCCAAAAGCACAACAAAAACAGCAAACAATAGATGAAGTTTTAGGCAGCCTAACCCCCCAGCAGCTTGAAACCATTCAGAATCTGCGTCAGCTAATCAAAGAAGCTGTACCCCTAGCTGTGGAGATTGTTAAGAGAGGCAAAATCGTCTACAAACTTGAAGGCAAAGACTTTGTGTGGATAAGCCGCGCCAAGGACCATGTTGACTTGGATTTTGCTTTGGGAACCAGTTTAAGCTCGGGTTTCCTCAAGAGACGCGGCATTTCTGAGAAGAGCCCCAATGTGCGTCATGTTGAAGTCGGAAACTATGCGTTATTAAAGCCTGAGTTGACGCGGCTTGTGCATGAAGCTGCACTATTAGAGTTTGAGACTGCACAACCAAGTAGGAAACCAAGCGGGCTAGCAGAGAAAAGCTAAACTTTACGCTACAGGTTAAAGTGCACTGATATCGCCCTTAAGCATGGGCGGTCCGTCATGATAGCTGCATTTCACACAGTATTTCTTAACACATTCTACACACAGGTGCGGATCGCAGAGTGCAGTGCTGAGGTAACGTTCTCCACCGTCAGGTGCGATACAGACGATAACGCCGCTGGTAAGTGTCTTGGCCTTTTGTTGAGCAACATAGAATGCTGCTCCGCTGCTTGGACCGACAAATATCCCCTCTTCTAAAGCCAAAAGCCGCGCCGTGTCATCAGCCACCGCAGAGTTGACGTTAACGATTTCGTCGGCTGATTTTGGGTTCCAAATTTTTGGAATATGCTGAGTTTTTAGATCCTTGAGCCCCTGTATGGATGTGCCTGCTTCGGGTTGTACTCCGATTATTTGGATATTTGGATTATGCTCCTTTAGGTATTTCGAAATTCCAACTATAGTGCCTGTGGTGCCCAATCCTGCGATGAGATGCGTTACTTTGCCGTCTGTGTCCCGCCATATCTCTGGTGCCGTGGTTTCGTAATGCGCCTGCACATTAGCTGGGTTGGCAAATTGGTTAGGCATGAAGTACTTGTCGGGGTTTCTGGCGGCAATTTCACGGGCCAAGTCCTCTGCGCCATCCATACCTTTTGTGCCCTCGCTGAGCAGCACTTTGGCACCCATTGAAATCATGATTTGCCGACGCTCCATGCTCATGGTTTCAGGCATAACGATAACTACGTTGTAACCTTTTACCCGGCAGACAAATGCTATACCGATGCCTGTGTTGCCGCTTGTGGCTTCAATCACTGTTTTTCCAGCTGTTAACTGCCCAGATTTCTCGGCTTGCTCAATCATATAGAGGGCAACGCGGTCTTTTATGCTGCCGCCGGGATTATTTTTTTCCAGTTTCAGAAATATTTCAACGTTGGGGTTAGGGTTTAAGCGTTGTATTCGCATCAGCGGTGTGTTGCCGATTAAGTTAAGAATGTTTTTGGTGTTCAACCGGTGCACCTGAAACGGTGATAGCTAAGCGTTTATGGGCTTATAAAATATTACCGAGCGGGTAACTGTATTCTCGAATGTTCGGCCTCAGGATTGGTGAACAGAAAAAAGAGGGAGGAAACGAGTCGTTACCTCGCGTATGCCTCTACTAAGTCGCGTGCGGTGACGATGCCGACTATTTTTTCCTCGCTAACGATTGGCAATCTTCTGATGTGCTTGAGTGCCATGATTGCGGCTGCTCGATGGGCACTAATTCCTGAAGCAGCTACGGATAGGGGTTGCGAGCAGTGCGTGCCCACATCAGTGAACAGATCTCTACCCGCAGCCAGAAAATTCGTCAGCAAATCGCGTTCGGTGAAGATGCCGAAGGGCATGCCTTTGCGGGTTATAATCACGCTGCCTATGCGTTCTGTACCCATCGTTTTAGCAACGTTAATTACGGACGTTTCCTCGTCAGCCATTACGACTTTTTTGGTCATGAAATCATCCACTTTGACTTCGGTTTCGGGGACATCGGGTAAGCTTTTGATGAGGTCTGAAGCTGTTATGATTCCAACCAGTGTGCCTGCGTCGAAAACTGCCAGTCTTCCTTTTTTATTGATCATG
>JBNIDR010000022.1:32967-44815 GCA_050108155.1 Bathyarchaeia archaeon
GTCTTTTAGCAGAATGCCATATGCCAGCACTTTACTTAGCAAATCCCGTTCAGTTATGATGCCGACTGGTGTTCTGTATTTGATGACGATTAGGCTTCCTATGTGCTTCTCGCCCATCAGTCGTGCAGCTTCGTCCAGTGTGGCTTCAGGGGCTACGGTGACGACTTCGCGGGTCATCAAATCCTCGGTTGAGCGGTAAAGTGGCAAGTTGCGTTTGTATTGTTCGTATGCGATATCGATTACGCTCGGCAACGTCCTTCTAACTTCTGATTGAGGAGTCGCCACAAAAATTCCTCCAGTGAAAGATGGGTGAAACGGATTAATTAAACTTCCACCGCGGGTAAGTAGGGCGCTTTGTTTCTTTGTAGCCTTCCTGATGTTGTAGAAGCTCAATTTTGTGGTTAACTGTTGCCGGGATGGTTGCTGGGCGATGCTCCAAGATGGGCTGCTTTTAGGTTGGGGTGAAATGCGAATTGGAGCTGGTTAAGTTGCATGTGGCTGGGTTCTTTTAGTTAATGTTTGGTGTTTGGATTTTGTTGAAAGTTTTTGTTTGTAGTCCTGATTTTTTGGTTGATTTTGAGGTTGTATTCTCAGTGAATAATGCTTATTAAGTCTCACTACATAACTTAACTTTGAAGTGTAACCCTAAAGAATCTACTTCAAACACAGGTGAGGATAAAAAAAATGAGACGATACATAAAATACAGCAAAAACTACAAAATAGCCCTAATCAGCTTCGCATTCATCTTAGCCGCAAGTATCGCAGTTTCTGCCCTCGCCATAGTCTTGTACACTTCACCAACGCTTGAATCAATCGGGTTCATGAGCAGAATGGATGCCATCGCAACATTGTACCTTGCAGTACCCGCAATTATAGCTGCAGGGCTTGTCTCGGGGATGTATTTCTGGTTTAAAGCAGAAAACAGAAGACACGGTTTACATCCTGTCGACATGGATTGGGACGAAAAAAACTAATTCGGCGATGCCTTCAGCTTTCGCCCTGTAGGCGTAGTATTTCGTTTTCTAATCATAAAAAGCAACTCTGCACATGCAGCAACCATTATTGTTAAACCCAAAAGCACCCAGTAGGGAAACGGCTCCGGCTGAATTGCCTGTGTATCTGTTGGTTCTGGGCTTGAATTCGACGGGATGATCGTTGGGGCGGTTGCGCTTGGTGAATTGAGTGTTGAAGACGGGGTAGACGTTGAGGGGTTAATTGTGGGAACAGACGGATTTGATGTGATTTGAACAGTTGGATTAGGGACTATTGGAGTGGTTGCGTCTGAAATTTCCAGCCTAACATTAGCTACATCTACCTCTTCAGTTCCAACGCCGTTACTCCACCAGTCTTCCCCAATTCCAACCATAATGCTTACAGGATGCGTTTTATCCGTGAACTGCTGCTGAGTCCCACTAACCACCACCAGGTCGTCTACTGCAAGTGTCACCTTTGCTTCTGGGTTGTTGATTGTTAATGCAAGATGGTACCATATGTTGTTGACTGGGCGTGGACCGTCTGTCTGGAAGACGTAGGTATAGCTTGTGTTGCCGCCTATCCATAGTGACCAGACGCCTGAGCCGTCGATGCCGACGCCGAAGTTGCCGTTGTTGCCGCCCAAATCGGTGGAGTCGCAGACGTAAAAGAGGAAAACTGCTCCGTTGCCCTCCACGCAGCCATTTGGAACCTGAGAAATCAAAATGTTCTCCTCAGCGGTTATTGTGCTGTTAACGGTTGAGGTGAAGCCGTCTTTGGCAATGTATGAGTAAGTAAATGTGCCTGCGGCTGGCGGCGGAACAATGAAGCGTGCAACGCCCCCATTCACAGATTGGCTTGAGCCTACACTGGCAAAAGTTCTTGACCAACCCGAAAAGTTGCCGATTGAAAAATCCTCAGAGAAAACTGGTACAGCCCCGACCCAAGGTTGCCTGATGACTAAAACAGATAGCGAGAAAAGAAGCAGCGCCAAGGAAACCAGTTTTCGCCTCATTTTTACTCCTCAAAACCAGAAAAAAACACTCATGTAAGCGCTTTCTTAAAAAAACGCTGATTTTAACACAATTACTCTAAGGGGGCGCAGATGATTTAAACAGCACGCCAAGCATGCACTGCTCAGCTATTTTGCTCTGTTTAAACCTGAAAAGGAGTTTTGGGTTAAGAAAAGAAGGTTTTAGGAGGAAGCTGCTTCACGCGTCTTCTTTGTTACGCGTTCTGCCTCGACAACGGGCATTTCTTCTGACTTCTTTGTCTCTTTCACTTCTGTCGGGGGTTCCGGTAGTTCTACTTTGGTTGTGCAGCGAAAGTCAATGTCTTCTCCTTTAAGGTCAAGCGTGCCTTTTACGGTGCCGTCGCTTAGATATTCGATGCTAAAGCCCATCTTCTTAGTTAAGCTTAACGCGCGATAGTTGTCCTGCAGCATGATTGCGTAGACGTTTTCGACGCCTTTCTCTTTGGCGATGTCAAGTGTATAGTCAACGATTTTTGTTCCTAAGCCGAGTCCTTGCCAGTAGTCGGATACAATGAATGCCATTTCGCCGTGTTTGCCGTCGGGTTCGATGCTGAGGCGGCTGACGCCTAAGATTTTGCGTTTGCCATTCTCAACCATCTCCGCTACCAAAGCAACTTCGCGGTCATAGTCAACGTTGCAGTAGCGTACACGGACTTCGTGCGGTGTGTCCTTTAGCATTTGGAAGAAGCGGTACCTTATGGATTCTTCGCTTAGGCTCTGGAACCATTCAATCCACATTGGTTCGTCCTCTGGCTTGATCGGACGAAGCAGGACTTCTTGTCCGTTCTTTAGTAGCCAGAGGATTTCGTATTTTTTTGGGTAAGGGCTGATAACCATGTGCTCGTGAGGCTCGAATTTCTTGCATACTTTTTCTTTGTCGACGACGATGCGTGCGTCAAGGATGGTTGCGTCTTTTTCGCTGATAAGCATTGGGTTAATGTCGATTTCTTTGATCTGCGGGAAATCGGTGAGTAACTGGCTGAATAGCAGGATTGTTTCGTCGAGGCGTTTTAGGTCCACGGGTGCTGAGCCGCGGTAGCCTTTTAGTAGGCGGTAAACTTTGGTTTCTTCCATCATGCGGTGGATCAGTGTGGTGTTTAGCGGTGGAAGCGCGATTGAGTAGTCTTTGAAGAGTTCTACGCCGACTCCGCCCATTCCGAAGAGGATGCATGGACCGAAGACTGGATCAGTTTTTCCGCCGATGATGATTTCGTGGCCTTTCTTTTCAACCATTGGCTGGACGGTTACACCGATGATTTGGGCGCTGGGGTTATAGGCGGTTGCACGCTGAATTAGTAACTCAAACGCCTCTCGAACCTCTTTTGGCGAGTTAACGTTTAGGATTACTCCTCCTGCATCGCTTTTATGGATGATCTGGGGTGAGAGAATCTTGAGTACGACTGGGAAGCCCATTTCAGTTGCCAATGCGACTGCTTCGTCTACGTTGTTGGCGACTGCGGTTCTCACGATTGGGAAGTTGTAGTACTTGAGTATCTTTTTAGCTTCATCCTCAGTTAAGACTTCTCTATCTTCAAACGCTGCATTTCTTAGAATAGCCATGATTGGGCGTTTTGGCGGGGAAGCGTCAACTGGGAGTTCCTCGGGGGTTTCGTAGATTAAGTCGATGTTACGTTGGTAATTGTACATGTACATGTAAGTTTTGACTGCCTGCTCGGGGGTGCTGTAGGTTGGGATATTGTTGGCGTTTAGGATGTTGTTTGCTTCCTGCACTGCGCCGAAGCCCATGAATGAGGTCACTATGGTCTTGTTCTGGTAGGGTTTGTTACGCACGATTTCCACGATGTTTTTGGCGATTTCTACAGATTCGGAGACAGCTTGCTGAGTAAAGATAACCAAGATGCCGTCGACGTTTTCGTCGTTTAAGGCTGCGTCAACTGCGGCTTTATAGCGGTCAGCTTTGGCATCGCCTAAAACGTCAATTGGGTTGCCGTGACTCCAGAATGGAGGCAAAACAGCGTTGAGTGAATCGATGGTTTTCTGGCTCAGCTTTGCAAGTTTTCCTCCAAAGCCAATCAGCGAGTCGGTTGCCATGACGCCGGGTCCGCCTGCGTTGGTGATGATGGCTACATTGTTGCCTTTTGGCAGAGGCTGTGTTCCCAGCACTTCGGCTGCGTTGAAGAGGTCTGCGATTTCGCTGACACGGACAACACCGGCCCGTTTGAAGGCGGCGTCGTAGATGTCATCTGAACCTGAGAGTGAACCCGTGTGTGATGCTGCCGCTTTGGCGCTTTCGGAGAATTTGCCTGATTTAACCACTATGATTGGTTTGGTTCTTGCGAAGTGGCGTGCTGCACTCATGAATTTGCGGGCTTCAGTTATGCCCTCTACGTACATGAGGATGCTTTTTGTTTTGGGGTCTCCGCCGAAGTAATCGATTAAATCGCCAAAGTCTACATCAATCATGGAGCCGACTGAGACGAAGTTGCTAAAACCGATGTTTTCATGAATTGCCCAATCCAAAATTGCTGAGCCCAACGCGCCGCTTTGAGACAAGAAGGCGACGTTGCCTGGTTTGGGCATTTTATCCAAAAAGGTGGCGTTTAAGTTGATTCTGGGACGCAAGATGCCGATGCAGTTAGGTCCGATTACGCGGATGCCGAATTTTTTGGCTACGGCACCTACTTGGTCTTCAAGCGCTTTTCCTGCGGGGCCAACTTCTTTGAAGCCCGCGGAGACGATGATGACTCCTTTTACTTGGGCTTTACCGCATTCTTCCATGACGCCTGGAACGGTTTTCGCGGGCGTGGCAATCATGGCTAAGTCGATTTGATCTGGGATTTGATCAACTGATTGATAAGTTTTAACGCCTAAGATTTCTGGTTTTTTTATGTTGACATAATAAACTTTGCCAGCGTAACCCGATTGGGAAAAGTTTTTGACGATTGCATACCCAACAGAGCCTTCCACATCGCTGGCGCCAATGATAGCTACAGTTTGAGGGTTGAATATTTTGTCAAGATTTGTGGTTACCATTGTCCTACCTTCCCTTTAGCGCGTGCTACGGGACAAATTAAACGTTATTGTCCAATAATCATTATTTACTAACATAAACTGGGTTTTATGAATGAAAACATACATTTTTACTTTGCCCCATACGGATTGAAGGCAAAAGCCGAAAAATGCTTGCTTGTTTACGTAAAGTATCTTTTTAGTTGTTCAAGCGTGAGCACTTCGATGCCTTTAGCCGCCAGAAGCTTCTCAGCTTTTTCAGTATCGTTGATCCGCACGATTAAAGCGACTTTGCCGTCAACATGCACCGCCGAAGAATAGGCATATTCAATGTTCATACCCTCGTCGCCTAGTATCTTGGTGACTTTTGAGATGTGAGCATGATTGGAAACGAAGAAAGCTGTTACCTCAATGTTCTTTTTGGATTTAGCTAAGTTGAAGTCAGCGTCCTCAAGAAGCTTCGCGGTTTTTTGTGGGTCATCTGTGATTAAGCGCACTAAGCCGAATTCGCCTGCATCTGCAATGGTGAGGGCGAAAACCTTGATTTCATTTCTGTCCAACTGGGACATAGCGTCAAATAGGGAACCTGGGCGGTTATCCAGAAATACACTTATTTGTGTTATGGGCAAACAGGGCACCTTGTTAGCTTCTATTTGGTTGGATTTTGTATTTAACTTTTAAACAAAAAACTCGCAGAGCCAAGTTTTTTACCAACCTTTATATTTTCACTCGGATAATTTCTTGCTGACTGGAGAATTGGCAGTTGCTAAAATGCGTAGGAGTCTCCAAGCGATTTGGTGGACTTCAAGCCTTAAAAGACGTTGATTTCACTGTTAACGAAGGCGAAATAGCGGGGCTTGTGGGTCCAAACGGCTCAGGAAAATCTACTTTACTTAACCTCATAAGCGGTGTTTACAAACCTGACTCGGGGCAAATTCTGTTGCGAGACGAAGACATCTCCAAGTTGCCGCCCCATGTAATATGCGCCAAAGGTGTAACTAAAACCGCGCAGACGGTACAATCCTTTCCCGAGATGACAGCTACCGAAAATGTGCTGACAAGTGTGCTTTTCAACCGAGATAAGGTTGACAAAAAAGCTGATGGCTTACTGCGGGCGCAGGAGCTTTTAGCTTTTGTTGGGTTGGATAAAGAAAAATTTGATGTTAAAGCGAAAAACCTCAACGTGGTTCAGCTTCGCAAAATTCAGCTAGCCAAGGCGCTTGCAACAAACCCCGAACTGCTTTTACTTGACGAGTTACTTACGGGTTTAACTCCTAAAGAATCCGATGAAGCAATAGCGCTCATCAAACAAATCAATAAGCAAGGCGTAACAGTTCTGATGGTGGAACACGTCATGCGCGTTATCATGGGTCTATGTAACCGCGTTATTGTGCTTCAGCACGGCGAAAAAATCTGCGAAGGCACTCCCAAGCAGGTCTGCAGCGACGAAAACGTAGTCAAGGTGTACTTGGGTAAGAAGTACAGTTTCGGCGAGGAAGAAGAATGATGCTGGAAATCGCGAATGTTTCTGCAGGGTATGGTATGGTGCAGATTCTGCGGGATGTTAGTTTTAAGGTTGAGAAGGGCGAAATCGTCAGCATAATTGGCCCCAACGGCGCAGGCAAAACAACGCTGGTAAAAACTGTTATGGGTTTTATTAGACCTCAAACTGGCACTATCAGGTTCAACGGCGAAAATATAGAGAAACTTCCCACAAACGAGATAGTGAAGAAAGGTTTAACGATGATTCCTGAGGGCAGAGAAGCTTTTCCCCGTATGACAGTGGAGGAAAACTTGCTGCTAGGTGCCTACACAATTAAGGACAAAGCCAAAGTTAATGAGACAAAAGAAAAAGTCTACCAGATTTTTCCCGTTCTTAAAAAGAAAGAAAAAGCCCTTGCGCAGACTTTAAGCGGCGGCGAACAGCAAATGCTCGTTATCTGCCGAAGTCTCATGTCTAACCCTCAAATGCTGATTCTGGATGAACCATCATTAGGTCTCGCTCCGATAATAGTGGAGAAAGTCCTCGATACCGTGCGCGCAATAAACGAGGAAGGCGTAACCGTGCTATTAGTTGAGCAGAACATTCATGACAGCTTGGAAGTGGCAAACCGTGGCTATGTTTTAGAGGAAGGCAAGGTTGTATTGGAAGGAAAGAGTAGGGAACTTTTATCTAACAGTCACATAAAAGAAGTGTATCTAGGCCTATAAAGCAGAGAGAGGCTACCTCACTTGGATGGCAAATACTGGAACGAAACAATTGAAACTATGCCCAGAGCGGACATAAAAAAGTATCAACTGCAAAAATTACGTGAACAAGTAAAGCATTGCTACGAGCACAGTGGCTTTTATCATAACAAATTTGACGCTGTCGGCTTAAAACCTGAGGATATAAAAACCCTCGACGACCTCAAAAAAATCCCTTTCACAATCAAAAACGACTTGAAAGATACTTATCCATTTGGCATGGTTACCACAAACAGCGAAATAGTTGAAATTCATGCTTCAAGCGGAACCACAGGCAACCCCGTTATCGGTGCCTACACCAAAAACGACATGGCTGTCTGGCAGGAACTCATGGCTCGCTGCATATACACAACTGGCGGCAGACCCCAAGACGTAATCCACGTTGCCTATGGCTATGGATTATTTACAGGCGGCTTAGGCGTCCACTATGGAGCACAAAAACTAGGTGCAAAGGTTGTGCCTGCAAGCGGCGGCATGACTCAACGTCAAATCAAGCTTATGAAAGATTTAGGCGCAACCATCCTCGCATGCACCCCCAGCTTTGCTGTATACCTCGCGGAGACAATGGTGCAGGAAGGCGTTGACCCCCGAAAAGACCTCAAACTCAAAAGAGGCTTATTCGGAGCTGAGCCATGGTCAGACCAAATTCGCCAGAGAATCCAAAACGAAACAGGCATCGAAGCCTACGATATTTATGGATTAACCGAACTTTGTGGTCCAGGTGTCGCCATCGAATGCGAGAAGCACAATGGACTACATATTTGGGAAGACCACTTTATAGTTGAAACAATAAATCCCGACACAGGCGAAGTGCTCTCCCCTGGCGAAGAAGGCGAACTTGTCTTCACAACGCTTACCAAAACTGGGATGCCAATGCTTCGCTACAGGACACGTGATATTTCCAGAATCCAAGAATCCCCCTGCGATTGTGGACGTACTCACGCACGAATGATGCGGGTTACAGGGCGCAGCGATGACATGCTCATCATTAGAGGCGTCAATGTGTTTCCGTCACAAATTGAATATGCGGTGATGTGTTTCTCTGAATTAGCCACCCAGTACCTCATAGTCCTGGATAGACCAGCTGCATTAGACACTTTCACCGTGAAAGTTGAGTTATCAGACAAAGCCTCTAAAGACCCCAAAGTTGACAAGAACGCCCTTAAAAGCGAAATCCAAAAGCGCATCCATATAGTTACAGGCATAAGCGCAGACGTCGAAATAGTCAAGCCAGGAGAACTGCCTAGAACTGAGGGTAAAGCCAAAAGAGTACTGGATCTGCGTAAGGGCAAAATGTAAAAAGGTTTAGTTTTATGACCTCCAAGATTGCAGTAGATAAGCCGGGCAGTTATGCTCTGCTTAACGGTGACGAGGCAATTGCACGTGGAGCAATCGAAGCCTCCATCAGGGTCGCCGCGGCTTACCCCGGTACGCCTTCAACTGAAATCTTGGAGTCCATCGCAAGCGTTGCTAAACAATTCGGTATCTATGCAGAGTGGAGTATAAACGAGATTGTCGCCGTCGAAGTTGCTGTCGGCGCTTCGATGACGGGGCTACGCTCAATCGCCAGCATGAAGCATGTGGGCTTAAACGTTGCTGCGGATGCAGTTATGACCTTGGCTTATACAGGTGTTGAAGGCGGATTGGTCATAGTCGTCGCCGATGATCCAGCATTGCATAGTAGCCAAAACGAGCAGGATACACGCTATTTTGCTATCCACTCAAAACTGCCCCTTCTTGATGCAGGCAGCCCGCAAGAAGCACTGGACATGGCACGTGAAGCTTATGTTATCAGCGAAAAAATCCACCTTCCCGTAATCATCAGACTTACAACCCGTGTAGCACACGGCAAGGCCCGAGTTAAACTCGGTAACTTTCAAAGGTGCATCCAAAAAGCTGAATTTGACAAGAACGGCAGCAAATGGGTCATGGTGCCCGCTAATGCCATTCGCCAGCACAGGGTTTTAGAGGGTAGATTGGCAGAAGCAAAAAAAATGTCTGAGAATTCACAGTTCAACGTGATGGAGGATAACAACTGTGAAATCGGCATCGTCGGCAGCGGAGTCGGCTACTACTATGCCCGTTCAGTTCTAGACACTGAAAAGTTCTCGTGGCTAAAACTCGGATTCGTTCACCCCTTCCCCGCAGAACTCGTTAAGACGTTTGCCTCCAAAGTCAAGAAGCTTATAGTAATTGAAGAAGCAAGACCCTACATCGAAGAGAACATTCAGCGCCTAAAACTTGATGTAGCAGGCAAAGCAGAGTTGGGCTTAGAAGAAATCGGCGAATACACACCCGATATTATCCGGGCGGTTTTCGCTAAACTGAATTTAACCAATAAACCTGAAACTCCTCAAAAAATCGATTTGTACCCTCGTCCACCCGCCCTCTGCCCCGGCTGTCCACATAGAGCCTTCTATTATGCATTAAACACTGTTAATCAGTCGATTCAGTGTAACAACGAAAAATGTGTCGGCTGTGACATATGCGAATACACCTGTGCCTTCGAGAAAGAGGGTGTATTTAACCCGCTTAAATCACGCATACGTACAGTGCGGGTGAATCAGATTCATAATTCAGCTGTAACCTGCAAGGCTTGTCTTAACGCACCCTGCGTTGCAGCCTGCCCCGAAGAAGCGCTACATCAGTCCAAGCAGACGGGCACCGTAACCGTTGATGAAGCAAAATGCAAAGGCTGTAACTGGTGTGTAGAAGCATGCCCATACGGAGCCTTAAGTCTGCATCCAAATACCCATAAGCCGCTGATCTGCGACGCATGTGGAGGAAACCCACAATGCATCCCCGCATGCCCCGAGAGCGCACTCAGCTTAACACCCAAATCAGACGACAAAATCGTTACAGGCGACATCGGCTGCTACACATTGGGTGTTCTGCCTCCTGTATCTGCTGTTCAAAGCTGCCTCTGCATGGGCGCAGGGATTTCTCAAGCTGCGGGCATGGTTCATGCAGGCGTCAAGGAAAAAGTTTTTTCAGTTATCGGAGACTCAACTTTTTTCCACGGCGGCATGCCTGGGCTTCTCAACATCGTTTATAACAAGGCAAATGTCTGCGTGGTTGTTCTTGACAATACGGTTGTTGCCATGACTGGGCATCAGCCCACACCGGGGTCAGGAAAAACGGTCATGGGTGAAAATGCAAAGGTAATTAATATTGAAGACATCGCCCGAGCAGTTGGAGTGGAAAAGGTCATCACAGTCGATCCCTACGACTTGAAAGCTACCCACAAAGCGCTACGGGAAATGATTGATTATAAAGGGCCATCTGTTCTGATTTCCAAGCGTCCCTGCCCGCTATTAATTGAGCGGGGGAAACCTCTGGAAGTCAAAGCAGAATGCACCGGATGCGAAGTATGTACTAAAGCCTTCGGCTGCCCTGCTATTTCACAAAAAGACGGAAAAGCCTACATTGACCCTACACTCTGTAACGGCTGCGGAGTATGCGAAACCGTTTGCCCCTTTGAAGCCATCGGGAGGAAAAACCCGTGAAGCTCGACGTAGTTTTCAGTGGAGTCGGAGGCCAGGGCGTTGTGGTTTTAAGCGACATTTACTGTGAGGCAGCTATGCTTGAAGGGTTTGATGTTGCAAAAGCAGAAATCCATGGCATGGCCCAGCGTGGCGGCTCCATAGTTGCGTTTGCCAGAGTAGGTGAAAAAGTTGAATCGCCGCTTATCGAAACAGGAAAAGCCGATGTAATCGTGGGCTTCGAAATACTTGAAACTGTGCGGTCACTGCCGATGCTTAAGAAAGGCGGCGCGGTTATCGTTAACAAGAAACTTATTCAGCCAAGTAATATGCCGCGTGGTGTCAAACCAAAAAGTCAACAGGAACTGCTTGGTATGCTGCATGAGAAGGCTTTGGTTCATGAAGTAGATGGAATTGGAATCGCCGAGAAACTTGGTAACATGCTTGTCGTTAACACTATACTTTTAGGTGCATTATCGGCGCTTCCAGAGATTCCAGTAAAGGTTGAATCGTTCCAGCAGGCAATAGCAGGCAAAATCAAGGAGAAATATGTCAGCTTAAACCTCAAAGCCTTCCAACTTGGCAGAGAAAGCGTTCTCAAGAGTTAATTTTATTAACTAAACGCTTGGATAATAGAAAAATTAGAAAGGAGAAACATACTTGCAAAAGAAATTTTTAACCATATTAGTAGTGCTGATCATTGTAGTCGCAGCATTAGCAGCATGGCAGTTTTTACCTCGAACATCAGTTCATGAAATCAAAATTGGTTTGGTAGCGCCCATTTCTGGATCGCCTATTGGGCAGGATATGGAGCGTGCAGCGCAGTTGGCAGTTGACGAAATTAACAATGCAGGCGGAATCTACGTTGCGGCATGGAATGCAAACGCCACAATCAAAATCGTGACTGCAGACACGGTTGATGACACTCCAGGCAACGCGGTTACCCCCGTAACCAGAGCAGTTGAATCGGATAAGGTTGATTTGCTTATAGGTGGATATGGAAGCGCAGGAACATTGGCTAACGAAATCGTTGCTATAGAAAATAAAGTGCCTTACATAATCACGGGAGCTTCAAACCAACTTGTAACACGCAGAGGTCCACAAGGTAACTTTGGCGGATTGAACTCAACCGATCAACAAGCT
>JBNIDR010000022.1:44825-63386 GCA_050108155.1 Bathyarchaeia archaeon
GGGTTAGTTTTATTAGCGTTTGCATTGAGATATAGCTCCAAAAGGAGAAACCTAAGTGCAAAAGAAAATAATGGCAATAGTTATCGTAGTAATAATAGCTGTCGCAGCATTAGCAGCATGGCAGTTTTTACCTCGAACATCAGTTCATGAAATCAAAATTGGTTTGGTAGCGCCCATTTCTGGATCGCCTATTGGGCAGGATATGGAGCGTGCAGCGCAGTTGGCAGTTGACGAAATTAACAATGCAGGCGGAATCTACGTTGCGGCATGGAACACCAACGCCACCATAAAGCTGGTGCCGATTGACACAGTCGATGATTCCCCAGGAAACGCCGTTACACCCGTACAGCGAGAAGTTGAATCAGGCAGCGTTGACTTGCTTATAGGCGGGTATGGAAGCGCTGGAACACTGGCAAACGAAGTGGTAGCAATAGACAACAAAATTCCCTACATAATAACGGGTGCTTCAAACCCGCTGGTTACACGCAGAGGCCCGCAAGGCAACTATGGCGGATTAAACTCAACCGACCAGCAAGCCATCACCGACGCAGAAGGAATGAGCTACATATTCCATTACTGCACATTAACCTATGACTACAGCAAAACAGTCGTGGACTTCTGCGACGAAGTCATGAAACCCATGGTTGCAGCTGATAGAGACTTCCGCTTAGCAATCTTCTACCGCAACGACGCCTTCGGAACAGGAGTTGAAAAAGCCACCAAATACTGGATAGACAACGAAAACCTCCCAATTACACTCATCGAACGAGCATATGACCCCAAAACAACCAATTACCAAACAGACTTAACAGTAATCGCAGGAGAACACCCAGACGCAGTACTCGTCGTTGATAACCCCGATAAGACGCCGTTGATATTCAAACAGGGATGGAGCGATGTTGGACTCAAAACCGTCTACATTGCAGTCGAAAACAACCAAGACCCAACCTTCTATGATCTTTTGGGCAGCGCAGGAGACCAGCAACTGCTTGAATCAAAAATGGATCCATTCATGTCACCATCGTATCTGCCAGCAGTAGAACGCTTCACCGCCAAATTTAACCAAACTTACAATGTTATGCCTGGAATGATGGGTGCTGATACATATGATGCATTCTACATTGCTAAAGACGCCATCGAACGCGCAGGATCAGTGGATAAAACAGCCGTACGAGATGCACTTGAAACCACCAATATGCCTCAGAGCTTACTTGTTACCCACACAGGCAGAATACAGTTTGACAAAGGAACCAACTACCACGAAATCAACGCGTTAACCTTCATGGAGCAACTCGTTTGGAACGCAGCAGACAGCCAACTGACTTCTAAGATTGTTTGGCCAAACACTGCACCGGGCATAACCAACTTCAAGCAAGCTGACTTCACATTGCCAGACGGCTACGTAGCTGGGCATCCCTAGCACGGCATAACTTCTTTCTTTTCTTTACTTTCTTGGTACATTTTAAATAGTTTATTTGAGAAAGTATTGCAACCGCTCACCGGAGAAAGGAAACGGCTACAATGGACATATCCACAATAATCCTTACATTAATCTGGGGCGTCGCCATAGGCTGCGTCTACATCCTGCTTGCAACTGGGCTGAACATAATCTTCGGCGTTATGAAACTGGTTAACTTCGCCCACGGGCAGCTTCTCATGATCGGCGCTTACTTGACTTGGACCTTCTCTGTGTCCGCAGGCTTAAACGCATACGCTGCCATCCTTCTAACGATGCCCGTCGTGGCTGGTATAGGCATAGCCGTCGAACGGTTGACCTTCCGCAGAGTCCTTGGCACAGACAAGCTTAACGAAATTTTCGTGAGCCTCGGGTTAATTTATATCTTCGAAAACGTTGCCCTGTTGGTTTGGGGTGACAGATCCAAACAAATCACCAGCCCTTTCCTAAACCAGAGCCTCAACTTATCCAGCATATCTATAACCTACGACCGTGTAGTTGCAGTCTTCGTTGTCATCGCGGTTTTGGTAGCTTTTGGTTTCTTGATAAAGAAAACTAAAATTGGCTTAGCTATGCGTGCGACAAGCCAGAAAGAAGGTGCAGCCACTTTAATGGGTATTAACATCGAAAAGATTTACATGGTAACTTTCGCATTGGGAGCGGCTTTGGCTGGTTGCGCTGGGGGACTCTACGGCATAATTTTCTCGTTTAACTATCAAATAGGCGCCATGCCCACTATAATCGCCTTCGCCATCATCATTTTAGGCGGGTTGGGCAGCATAAAAGGCGCCATCGTAGGCGGTTTACTCTACGGCATCGCTGAGCAGTTGGCGACCCTGTTCTTGGGTGGAATCTGGGCAAGCGCTGTAGCCTTCGCTCTTCTCATAGTTGTGCTAATTGTGAGGCCTAACGGAATCTTTGGAGAAAAAGGTGAATAGCATGGATCTAAAACAGAAGTTGGTAAAGTTTGCGCGCTCCAAGGCGTTCCTGCTCATAATAGCCAGCTTTGTAATTTTAGCGTTTATTCCGCTTTTTATTTCTGACAACTTTTTCTTAACCGTACTCACACTGATCATAATCTTTTCTCTTTATGCGAGCAGCTGGAACTTCCTCGCCAATTCGGGACAGGGCTCGCTTGGACACGCAGTGTTTTTGGGTGTAGGCGGCTTCGCCTCGGCTATGATCGGCGGTTCAATCGCATCTGGACTGGCAGCCTCCCTTGGAGTAGACGCCTTGCCCGTTGGTGCGCTGTCGGCTCTGATCCAAGTTGTTTCCCTGCTTGTTGGGGGGCTTGTTTCTGCTGGAATCGGCTTTCTAATCGGGTTAGCCTGCGTCCGCCTCAAAGCCTGGTATTTAGCTATGGTTACATTTGGCTTTTCAGTAATCATCGAGAGTACATCCAGCCAGTTTGATTCCTTCACGCATGGCATCGACGGTTTCCCGCCCACTACCCTTGTCACTAAAGGGTACCCGTTCTATTTGCTAGTGGTAGCCTTCGCTGTCTGCTCCATACTCATAATGTATTACATCATGCATTCCAGAGCTGGCTTAGCGTTCCGAGCTATCCACGGCAACGAAGCAGAAGCAAAAATGATAGGCATAAACACAGCCAAATACAAGCTCATAGCATTCGTAATCAGCACATTCTTCGCAGGCATCGCAGGCGGCTTATACGTGCACTTCATCCGCTACGTTGACAACTCTATCTTTTCAGCCGCCAACTCGTTTTCACCGCTGATAATGTCGGTTATAGGCGGCTTAGGAACAGTTGCTGGGCCAGTGATAGGCGCGGTTTTCTTGGTTTCGATACAGCAAACTCTTGCTTTACCCGCCGTTTCCGGAGCGCTCCGAACTTCTTTGGGCGGATTATTCCCAGGAGTCGCCGACGTTGGGCCCCCACTGAGTTTAGTGTTTATAGGCGTAATCTTGGTGCTCATAGTTATCTTCATGCCTAAAGGCGTGATTTCGCTCTATGACAAAATACGTGGGAGCTTAGCAAGCGAAGATAGGCAGCAAAAGAAAACAGAGGCAAAAAAGCCATGAAGGGTACGGATCATCTGGCGGAAGCACTCGGGTTGAAAGTTCTCGAAGCTCGAGAGGGCTACAGCAAAGTTATAATGAAAGTTGAGAAAATCCACACCAACGCGCTAGGCTTCACACACGGCGGCGCCATCTTCACACTGGCGGATTATGCCTTTGCACATGCCTGCAATTATGGGGATAATGTGGCGGTTGCGGTGCAGGTCAGCATAAACTTCCTTAAGCCAACAGCGGAAGGCGACCTCCTGATTGCTGAAGCAACTCGTGTCTCGGATGGCAAAACAACAGGGCTCTATAACGTGACTGTGCAAAAAGAAGACAAAATCGTGGCGTTTTTCACGGGTTTAGCTTTTAAAAAGCAGTAAACGCGCCGAAATCTGCAATCTAAAAGACGCTTTTGCTTCTAAGCATCGGCTAAGATGTTCTGCTTGCAGAAGCCGCCACAACCAGCCTGCAACGCCGCCCAGATGCAGAATCCAAAACGCAGTCGCCTGCTAAGCCCGCTGGTTGTTGTTGTGTATAGGGGTTTTTCTGCAACAACAACTACAGAAAAACACAAAAAACCTTGGCAACGACAGGCTGTGGTGAGACTTAAGCGTTCAGGTCATTCTAACTAGTCAATGGCTCCAACAATATTTTTATGTGGGCACCTCTAGTTTTAGGGTGCTGGGGTGGCCGAATGGCTTAGGCGGTAGCCTGCAGAGCTGCTCTATATGGGTTCAATTCCCATCCCCAGCTCCACGGACAAACCCATATACTTTTGACTTATTTTCGTTTTCTAAAGAGTTTTAGGCTGTCCATATCGCAGACGTATTGATAGCCTGATTCGATGAGTTCTTTGGCTTCTTTGACGTTCTCGGCTGTTTTGCAGATGTATTCGTCATCTTCGAAAGTTACTAGCTGGGTGTAGATGAGGGTGTTTTTGATGTTCTTGTGCCCTAGTAGTCGCATGACGTGCAAGATGTCTTTGGTCTTGTGGTATTCCATGGTTGCTTTCCAGTGGCGGAAGGTATGAAATGTTATCTGTATCATCCGTGGGTTGCCGAGTTTGTTGGCTGTTCTTTTTCGTTGCTTGATGAATGAGCTTCTGAATCCTCTTAAGTCGTAGGTTCCGAATAGCTTGTCTGTTTTTCTGGGGAGCGCCGATATCATCGCTAGTAATTTGCTGGATATTTTGAACATTCGGGCGTGGCTGCCTTTTTCTGGTGTGACCCGTATGGTTGAGTTAACGAAGTCTATGTCGATCCATTTGAGTTTCCAGGCTTCCCCTATCCGCATTGCTGTTTCTTTCAGTATCTGAAGAACGACAGATGTTTTTCCTCCGCATCCAGCGATGAGTTGGTCGATTTCTTGTTCGGTTGGTATGAAAGGTATCTTTTCAACTCTGCAGTATTTCGGTGGATCCCATTTGCCGCCAGTCATTATCAGAAAGTTTGTGTAGGCTTCTGTGACGTATTCTTTTCTGCCGTCGCTCCATGTCTGTTTTGCTAGAACATCTTTTATCGACTCTGGGTCAAACAGGCTTGCTCCGAGCTTGACTAGACGCTTCATGATTTTTACTCTGCCTTCGATAGTGCTTTGGGCGTATCCGCGTTTTAGTAGCCAGAATTCGTATTCTACGATTTTTCCGTTGGTTACCGCTGCTTCGTTCCTAAGCAGAACTTCAGATTTCTGTTGTTCTGCTGCCAAGTTTTTCATCTCAGTGACGCATATTTGGCGAGTAGTAACTATGCCAGTTTTGCTTTTTAATGACTTCGTATCAACTGTATCAACAGTTCTAGCCATCGCTTCTTTGGCTCTTTTAGCGTCGTTTGGGTCTGAGAAGCGCATTCCGCAGTCTCTGCAGGACCAGCGTTGAATCTCAACGCCGATAGGTGTGTATCGTTTTGCGTCTTTCCAGACTCTTTTGGAGTGGCATCGTGGGCATAGGGGGCTGGACCCAGCTATCCCCTCGGGAGACGACTTACCGTCTGCCTCGGCTTTTTCGCCAAATATGCTTTCTTTTGGTGTAAGTCCAGCCATTCCCTCCCACCTCTTGCTTCACTTATCCAGGTTCGGCATGCCACTTTCTGGGTGACTCATAACTTGGTAAACTGCCACGTAAACGCCTAGTTCAGGCACAAACGGCATGGCTCTAACAACAGGGTTTTCTTGGACATGTTCACGTTTGCAGGCTTGGCTTCTTGCAATCGCCAACAAGCTGCCCAGGTCAGTTGTTTTCTCGTTCGGAATAATAACTAACGCTTTTAGAATCGTAGCGCCCTCTATGTTTTGAGGGCTATCTGGGGGTTGGCTTTTAGTTTGAGAGGCAATCACTGAGAAGATACCTCCGATGTTTTCGCTTCGGATTTGTTTATCCACCCCTGGCATTCGCATGCCCAACTGCTGTCCGTTTTTACCAGTTCGGGGTCGCCGCTCATAGCTAACACTGGATGTTGGCAGTCTTGCATATGGAAGCGCCCGCAGTCCCCGCAGGCTCGGGAGGGTGCAAGTTCGGTTGGTTGAGTTTTAACGGGTTTAACGGGTTTAACGCCCTCAGAATTGAACCCCCTCCCCCCTGTTGTAGACTGCTCCTGTTCGTTGCCTGCTAAATTGGGGTGTAGGGGTTCGTTTCTGACCCCGTTAACTCCGTTAAGTCCGTTAAAATCTTGCAGTCTGGTGAATCCTTCAGTGACTTTGTAAGCTTCAATAAGCTTGGGTGTGGGGTAGTAACCGCGTTTTGAGGATAGCAGTCCTTCCGTTTTTAAAGTAGCTATTAGGGGTCTTACTTGGTTGTTTTCTGATAAGCCGAATTTTGCCTTCAACTCATCGTTTGTTGAGCGGTTTTGGGTTACGAGAAAACATAGAATGTCTGTCAGGTTTTCAATTGGGTTTTTGGCAAGTTGCCCCCGCACCTTAAGCAGTAGGCTTTCTACGTCTTCGGATGTGAGCTTTTCGAATTTGTGCTCTTGCGCCAGTATGCCTAACCCGGCGTTCGTGTATTCCACAGTTAAGAATTCAACGACGGCATTAACATGCTCATCCGTAACTGTTACGGTAGAGTAGTCGTCTGTTGAGAGAGTACAGTAGGCGAGGGCGACGCTTAGGCGTGCGATTTTGTATTTTACATCTATGCTGATAAGCGGTATGGCTTCCAAGAAGAACCTGTTGTAGAGCTCAGTTGATCGTTGCAAAAGCAAAGTGACAGCTGTGTCTGTCCATTCAACTTTTGCCTGGCCACTCCATGTCCACTTTAGGACTTCTGAGAAGTTTTCGAGCGTGGGGTCTGGTTGTTGCGTTATTTTCCTGTTGATTACTTCAGGGGTTACGTCTCGTTGGTCTGAGAAGACGCACAGGTCTATTCTTGCGATGCTTGTTGGATCCAGAATTGTTGTGAGGGCTTGGATTGGGTGTAGAAAGCTGCCAAGACTCTTGGTGCTGTATCGGTCTGCTTCTCGGTCGACTGCGTTGTAGATTTTGATTTGTCTGGTTCTTGCGTAGGTGGTGTTTTTGGCTGCTTTGGCTATGGATAGTATTCCGCTTCTTTCTGCTTCTGCTAAGGCTGCCCAGCATGAAGCAGATAGCTTGTGTGCTCCATCGATTGCTAAAAGTTTTCGGTCCATTAAAGGCAGGAATCCCCAGTCGATAAACCAGCCTTCTCTTTCTACTTGGGTAGCTGTTCCTGTCAAACCAACCGTTGATGCTGTTTCGGCTGAGATTACTAATCCAGCTTTGAGAAGCCCTGAAAGTTTTTTGACAGTTTCACTTTTCCCAGTGGTGGTGTCTCCGACGATTGTCATTATGGACCAGCCGCGCTGCAGTTCACCATTAAATCTAACGTGGATTGGTGAGAAATAGCCTAGCAGGACTGCTTTGGCAATGTTTTGCCGGCCAACGACATGACTGTATAGTTCAAAGTTGTCAACAATCCATTGCAAACGTTCAGCCACATTCTTGCCTTGGAACTTTGCCTGGATTGTGGATAGCTTGTTTGTGTCGAAGCTTGTGTTGTCTTCGGGAAAGTCAACGGTGCAGGCAAGCATGGTTGTTTTTTGTGTTCTGGGGTTCGGTAACGGTATGCCAGTTAACTTAACTACGGTGCTTGGCTGGAAAGCTAAGGGGGTTTCGGAGGCAACAAAGAGATCGAGATGCTTGTATTCATAGCCTCTGTCATCAACTATTTTATCGCCGATTTTCTCAAGCGTAAAGACGGGGGGTCGTACTCTTAGGGCATAAACGGTTCTATGCTTCAGTTCCTTTCTGATGAATACTTTAGCGTCTGTGTATCTGCCCTTCAGATACTTGTTTAACCTGCTGTTTTTGGTTTCTTCTGAGACTGAGACTAAGCTAACGTTGAGTGGGTCCTCAATTTTTATTGTTGGAGCTACGGTGTAGCATTCTTCGTTTTCTTCTCTTATGTCAGCTTTTACTTGGGATGGAATGCTGTATGCTGTGCTTGTGCTTGAAATTACTGCTTGTATGGTCACTTGTTTGCAGATTAATTTAGGATGCTCAATCTCATTTATGTGATTTAGAATTATCGGGTTATCTTCCTGTTCCGCTGATGCAGGCAAGGTTTTTGTTGATTTTAGGGCTGTTGACTGGTGGTTTGGAGCTGCGGTTTGGTGGCCGTTCTGGCAAATGTACCATGTTGTTTGTATGTCGTCTATGTGGTGTTCTTCAACGGGCTTGTTGCAGGTTGGGCATAGCAAAAGAGATTTGGGCTGCTCATATGGCTGTGAGTTGTCGGTTTGTTGGGTCATTGGTTAGCTTCCTTGTGGGTGGTTGGCAAAATGGGTGTTATGATGATCTTTCCGTTGACTTCTAGGGCGACTTCTGTTACTTTTTTGCCTGTTTCCCGTTCGAGTAGTTCTAGCCAGGTTTTTGGTAGTGTGACGGCAAAGCTGTTGGGTCCTGCTTTGATTACTTTGCGGATGATAGGCGTTTTCTTGTCACCGCTTAAACGTAATTACAGAATACTTATATAGGCTTTTTTATGTCATCATATTCAGCAAACAAGCGAAAAAAATGTCATAGCTTAGGTGACAGAGAAATGAGATACCGCTCCTCCGAACAAACCATAATTAACCTGCTAACAACAATCGCCGAAAACAAAGAGTTCGCACAATATGACATGCAGAAGGCAATCGGCAAAAACTACCGCACAGTCCTAAGATATTTGCCTAAACTTGAATCCTGCAATCTTGTCCAGCTATCAAGAACTGAGAACTCTAAGAAAAAAGGTAAAGACAGGAAAATCTACACAATAACGTTACTCGGCATAATTGAGCTTCTTAAAACTAAGGTAGGGCAAGCTAAGGATTTTGTTGAGTTTACAGATAAGATGGCAGTTTTGCATCCAGAGGTATTGCCGCTGGTTTTTGGGAAATGGCCGCTTTTCGATGAAAATCAGAAGGTTCTCCTTTCTTTAAGATTGGTGGATTTTGTTCGGCAGGCACCAAGCCACCTTAACACATTGACTACGAATGTAAATGTTCTTTATGAGAAGATTAAGAAAGAGAGAGTATCGAATGCTCAAAACGTTGGCCCTGCTGTTGGAAATCAGCGATTGAATTCTTTTGGTGGCACGACTCGAAGTTATAGAGCGGTGGCTACTGGTGAAGCTGCCCTTCAAGCTTTGGTTAACTTGACGTGTGGCAGCCATAATCTAAAGGCGGTTGAAGATAACGTGACTAAAGCCGTTTTATCTGATTGGGCTGTCAATATAGAAGTCGACCCCGAAGGGAACCTGGTGATCGATAAATTGACTGAAGATTATTTCCGAATGCTAACGAAGGATAAGGAACTACGAAGTTACATGGATCAGCAACTGTCTTATGCTGAGGAGACAATAAAGATAAAGCTACATTTGGCACAAAAGTTTAATCAATGGTGGAAAAACTTGAGTCCACTAGCCGCCTAACCTATGGCTCGTTTTCCGGGTTATCAGCTATCAGAAATAGGCCAATCTTCCTCTTCCTCAGCCGGTTCCTCTCAAACAAGTTTGCAGCTTTTTGGTCTCATAAGTTGTTCTCCTCACGCCAAATTCCGGAGGAAATAAGGTGGTTTATAAATTTGCTACCTTGCGATTCTAGATTCTTGGGATTTTCCCGAGTATTACATGGGATTCAAGACCAGATCAAATACCCAAACAAAACGGCCAGACTTGAGGAACTGCCGAAGGGCAATGAGACGATCGGATTATTGTGAGTTGCTCTGCGTAGGCTGCGTAGGCTTCAAGAGCCAGACGTCTCCAAAGATGAAGCAAAGAAGCTAAATTTGGTAATTCAGGGCGTCAAAAGCTACATCCACCTAGAAGCGGATTACTTGTTGCGGATGCGGCGAATTGAATCAGAGACGCTTTCGGAATGGAAACATTTAGCCGCTTCTTGGAAGATAGAGCTAAACAGAGCACAAACACCAGAAGACAAAGCCAAATACGAAAAACTGCTCAGCAGCGCCCATGAACACATCAAACTGTTCCTTGAGGCAGGAGTTAAAGAGGTTAAAGAACTTAAGGAGGTCGATTGATTTGTCGATGACTAAAAAAGAAATAGATAATGTCTTGGAAAACATTGAATCATTAACCAATAAAGCTGAGTCCACTTTGCCAAGAAACGATAAAAAAGGGAGAGTTGATAAGTCAACCCTTAGCAACTAATGAAACTAACATCGAATGCTTTTCTTGCCCTGCTTTGTTTTTTCGCCTTTCTATTATCATGGACAATACCCTATGGATTCACAGAAGGGCTCAACTCCCATCCCCAAGATTAGTGAAATTGCCCATCCATAGTCTAAGCAAATGCCGCATGCTAAAGTTAAAGTAAGTATGCAGATAGCTATGCATCCACCGCCTATGAGTGCATTTAAGCCTATCTGGCACAAGATGCAGGATGTAGCATCGTCGGTTATGGCCGCTGTTCCTCTTAGAATCTCATGGTTGTAGTTTGGTAAGTTTGTCTTGACTATGTGCGATAAGAGCGTAAATTCTGAAGCGATTGTCTGATACCTGTCAGCAAATACGTGAAGTGTTTCATCGGGGCTTCTAGAGTATTGGTTGGCTAGCTTTTTGGACACTTGACTTAGCAGTTGATATTGCTCTGACAGTGTAGCGGAGCTATTGAATTGAATTCGCTCGCCGGATAAGGATTCATTCTTTCCAACAGGGACATAGCTTATTGTCGTTAACGATGCATTGTAGGTATTTGAGTCCAAAGGATCTAAACCTGTTACTAAGGTCATGTTGTATTCAGAGGTTTGGACGAAATCTGCGAGTCCATAGATTTGTCGGCTTGTATTTTCATTGCTTATGACGGTTGAAATGAGAGTAATCGTCCTGTTGAGATCAGTTTCAGTCTGGTTATAGCTCCATAGTAGGTTTTTTTCAACGGTCATCTGGACTAAGGTGTCGTTATCTAAGTAGCTTACTAAAAGCATTTGATGCGTTGGGCCATCGTCTAGAACAGTGATTGAGCTATTTGTAATAATTGGTGTACTGCTGTTTGTGCATCCTTGATTGCATACGGGACAGTCTGCTTGAAAGAGAAGGAACGGCTCTATATCTATCCGGTCTTCTTTAACAGGATTAACTGGGTCGATTGATACATAATGGTAGCTGGTGTCGATTTTATATCCTGCTTGCATCCAAGAGGTTATTCCGCCTTCCATGTTGTAGACTTTTGTGAAGCCATGGTCTGCTAGAATTTGGCAAGCAGGAGCACTTCTTGACCCTGCTTTGCAATAGACTAATACTTTGTCATTCTGGCTTGTAGCTATTTCGCTGATTCTGGAGTCAAGCTCATTCAGAGGAATCAAGACAGCGTTGTATAGATGGCCTAAAGTATACTCGCTTTCGTTTCTAACATCAAGAATCAGAAGATTTGGCGTGTTATTTATCATATGTTTGGCGTGTTGGACCGAAATGGTCTGGTAACCAGGTACTTCAGCAATTGTCGGCTGTATTAGAAGAAAGGTTGAAGCCAATAAGGCGACAAGAACTATGCATATGGCAGGTTTTTTCATGTTCAAGTTTTCACCTCCCAAGCAAGTTCTTTCTTACTAATCAAGAGATACTTAATGCTACACTTTAGGACATTTTTAGGTAATTCTCGTTATCCAAAAGGACTTTAAATAAATCCAAGCCGTCTTAAAACTATTAGTTAACCAACTTCTCAACCTGGCTTTACTAATTTGTTAGAAAAGCTATCTCGATAATATATTCAAGCGTTGCCAGAGATGTTCCATAACTTGCCAGCCTTTTTTTCGCGGTACTCCACCTACAGCAAGTGCCGTTTTAGAGAAGCTCTTCTCACTTACATCAAAAGCGCTTATCCAGCCCTCTGTATGAACCAGCACTCCATTTGATTCAGGCTTGAAAGATACTTCAAAATATTTGGCTGCGGTCAACCCGAGTCCGCTTGGAGTTCCTAAGCGACCCCTAATCATGCCGTCCCTTTCAAGCTCTATGGTTATTTGTTCTTGATTTATCCAGTGATGCACTTCCTCAAATATCTCTTGCAATTGTCTTCCAGAAACAAAAATATCCCGAACAGTCCTTGTTTGCCCTTTTAGAGTTTGGCTATTTGGAACAGGTCGAATCATTCTGTAGAAGAAAAATAGAAATACCATAGAAAAGCTAAAGCCAAATATGGCCAGAACCGTCTTAATGAAATCTAAGTAACCTAAAACGTTCAACGACAAAATTACGACTACACCAAAGACGTTTAATATGATTGCCATTACCCAAAACCGGTGCCAGCCTTTTCTTTTAGCTTGCAATGCGCCATCTTGTTCATATGACTCGCTCAGCAGTTTTGCTGCAAGTTTGCCTTTTTCGGTGAGGAAATATTGCCCAGCAGCATCTTTTGCTAAAAGGTCATCTAAAACTTTAAGGTGAAAGTTTAGGAGCCCATTATTAGTGATTTCTAACTTACTCTTTAAATCGGTATAGCTCAAGCTACTTTTCTCATTTAGTAAGAGTATGATCTTTCGTCTAGTTTTGTCCTTGAGTATCTTGTGCAGTGTATCAAGCCATGAACTCATGGCATAAAGAAATGGATTGTATGCTTTTTAGATTTTTTGATAATTTATTTTATCCTTGACACTTGATAATTGTTGGCTACCCATTCAAAGCTATTTGCAGACCAATATGTACCCATGTGGAAGTTCGATAGCTCTTGTGCTAACCATAGCAGCCTTTGTTACTGGATCCTTAGAGTCACGTTATTAGTTTGAGTATTTTCGTTTGCCTGCAATATAACCTATCAAGCCACCTGTAGCAGGTGCTACGGTAATTAACAGAACAATAGCCCATGAACCAGCTTCAAGGAATTGGTGAGGAAACAGTACCAGCGCAAACAGGACGAAGACTGCAAAACCTAACCAAACACCAGCGGCAACATAGCCTATTTGCATTCTTAACTCGGGACGTTTATTAATAAGCGCCACCAGCACGAGTAAAATCAAGCTCCACCCCAAACCAATTAAGGCATTAGTCAATATGCTACTGTCGATGTACCCAAGCAAAAAGGGCACAACAACCAATAGTACAAAAAGAGAGTAAGATACGGCTAAGCCTATCCAGAAGCGCTTACTAAACTTGAACTTCTTTGCAGCTTTAGCGTTATTTTCAGAGGACATTTAATCAACCCCGTGCTTTGAAACCTGAATTTAGCTTAGCGATAGTATTCTCTTAAGTTTTTTCGATAACCAAAGTTATCCTATATAGATTAGCGTTCTGGCGCTCAACTACAAGTAAAGTTCAGGACATTGAATGTCTTTGAATGATTTAGATTTAGACAAACGGCTCGGGTATTTTCCGATTGAGTAAGTATCATCTGTGTCTTCTTTTAGCATAAACTGCGAAGATTGCGACTATAATGACCGTTATCGTTAAAGCTAAAACTGTGACGACCATATCTGTCGGAAAATCAACTGGCACTGTAGTTGAATTACTAACGGGTGTTGGCGTGGGTTCTGTTACCGAGGGAATACTGAAGGGTTGTATAAGGGGGTAGCTATCTTTGTTGTCTGCGTCAATAATGTATTGACTGTTACCTACTCCTGATTTATCTATCTCGCTTGCGTCAGGATATCTGGTTTTATAATCACTCCAATAATTACCGCTAGAGCCATCGTCCCAAGTATTTGTTGAATTAGAAACTTTAGCTAGATTAGTGCTATTAACAAAGTTGTTGTGATAGATAGTGTTGTATGAACTTCCAATGATATCGATACCAGCACTATAAGGCCCATGAAAAACTGCTCCATAGCGCTCAGGAGCATATCAAAGTGTTCCTTGAGGCAGGTGTTAAAGAAGTTAAGGAGCTTAAGAAGGTTGATTGATTTATCGATGACTAAAAAAGACGCCCTCCTAGTGAAATTAAATCGCTAACTGATAAGGCTGAGCGGCAAACAAAGAAAAGACTCACGTCACCCAAAGAAGCTTAAAGGCGTTAAAGCGTCAGACTATACCTTTTGTCTCATTTAGTTAGCAACTCATTTTTACTTTTACTCACCCCTCTCCTGCTTTAAAATGTTGGTCTATGCTGGGCTTTATATACGAAAATTGACGCTTCACAGTCATGTGAGAGCTTAAGCCCATGTAATAATGCCGAAAGGGTTAGTTTTTCAGCGTTGTCTTAGATTTCACTTTCACTTACCCCTCCCCCGATGCAGACGATAGTTTCAGCTAAGGGATTTATATGGTAAAAAAGGCGATTTCATAGATGCGTGATAGCTGGGAGAGAAAAAATGATGAAGAACTTAAATACAGAATTAGCGAAAATCATTCTGCATGAACTCAGTCGTCAACCTTTAAGCCGAACAGAACCTGAGAAGCACACGGTACAAAAAGGTGGTACACACGCCAGTTTCGAGAGTGCGTTTAGCCATTTAGTTTACGGTGGGTATGTCGAGAAAAACTCGCCAAAATACCGAGCCAAATATGTAATGACGGACAAAGGCGTAGCACTCTTAAAAGCTCTAGAGGAACCGAAGCATTAGACTGCCACTGTTGTTTGCTTTGCCCTTCTTCTGCGTGAAAACACTAATGTAAGTACTAACACGACAACTGCGACGCACAACAGGATTATGGCTACTTGCTCCCAATCAAGGCTAAACAAAGTGTTACTTTGAGTACTTGGCTGCTGAGAAATTGCCGTCGGGTTCTGAGACGGTAATGCTGTAGAAGTTGGCGATGAAGAAGGTGTTGTACTTGGGTTCGTTGTTATCGAGTCATCGTTAATATTCAGAGTTTGTGTGTTGCTCCAACCGCTTGATTCCCCAACGAAATTGAGAAAATGGAATTCGCCACCCGGAATTGGATAAAGAGATACAGTCTCGTTGTAATACCCTATTAATGCTTCAACACGTACATCAACTTGACCGCTGTCAGGGACATCCCACCGGTAACTATACGGGTCACTCTCATTATAGTTTGAACCGAATGATATGACTGTGTAGTCACCTTGTGAAGCTACCAGCGGAATCTTCCAGTATGCGTCGGGATAATATTTCCAATTGTCGCTATAATGCCCTTTTATGCTAATGTTGTAAGACAGTATAACATAGTTGTCGTTTGAACTTTTATAAGGAGAAAATGGCTGATTTTTAATAATCACTTCTATAGAACTATTTTCTACACTGTACCCCTCTTGGATAGTTATGGTCTTACCCGTATATGGGTCTATGGTCGTGGTTGGCGCTACATCGTATGGATATTTGACAAACTTTAAGGTAAATTCTGGAACAGCCGGCTTAACGGATTGTGTAAAAGATGATTTAACGATATATAGACTCGATAGCATGATTACGAGTATAAGGAGCGAGGCGCTACATTTATGCATGTGAAATTTTAAGAGTGGTTCAACAATAAAAAGTTGTTGTAAAAACGTTTACCAAGCTTTAAATAAATATTCTGCTTGATTTTTCAGTCTTTTCTTTTCATGCTGAATAATTCATGCCGAAAAATTCAGCCTGAATAGTTCGTCTTGAAAAATTCGGACTGAAAAATCATGCTGAATTTTTAATCCTGAATTATTCATGATGAATTTTTCATGTTGAAAAAACCACAAAATTGTTTAAATTACAAAAATGCGAGTGCTTTGTTGATGATCAAAAATGTTGGAAAACAAACAATACCAAAATAGCTTGAGTTCAACTCGGCTGTTAGACTACGGGAACTCATTCAGAGCTTTCCCGATTGAAAGAAAGATTGGAACTTTAATTATTAGGGAGGTGAGCGCATGACAGATTTTACTGACCGCGTAATTTTGAGATTGAATGGTAGCTTACCCGTAGTTCAGTTGCCAACTGATGCTGTAAAAAATATCTGGTGGTTCGAAGATGGAAAATGGGCTCCTATCGGATTTACTAACCATGGTAATAGCTACTTGACGTTAACTGACTATAACAATAATCCCCCTGATACTCCACTAAACCTGTTTGCATATACAATAGCAGGCACTGGTGGTGAACCCGTTTTAACAATCGATCGAGGCGTGACAGTACAAAAAGATCTTACCGCTGGTGGATTCGTTTGCAGCAATCAAGGCGAGCTGTGGCTAGGTAGTGGACGAGATAATCAATTAGACGTACCAAAAATTATCCTGCAAAATTCCGGGGCCTCAATCTTAAACGGCGGTGGCTTTTGCGATATACCTCCTATTCCAACAGGACATGCTGGTAGCGGCAGTTTCCCAGCAGGTCAGCCAGCAGGCACATATTATCTCCGAACTGATGAAAGTGGACCATATCATAACAGAGTATACAAGTATGATGGAAGCAACTGGAATGACACTACACCCACCAATACAGCGGCAAGTCAACTTTTCAGATCAACAGATGCAATATTCGGTGAAGCAGCAGATACTATTTTCAAATCTTCATACGCTACGCAAACAGGTTGGAGTTGGTCAAAAGTGAATCCAGCTTCAAACTATGCAGGAAAATACTTTGATACACTTTACCTAACCAAATTAGACGGCACTCCTGCTCATTTGGATTTGGGTGACTTAACTGTTGAAGGTCAATTGAAGTTGCAGTCTGCAAATAAGAAGATATTTGGAGTTGCTGCAGGCGACAATGGCACAGCCGATAACTATGCGTATCTTATTCCAATTAACCCGCCCAATGGCACTTTAGGTTTAGGAACTTATGCTTATCCATTCGAGTGGATAGATGTTTATAGTGTCTTTACGAATGAAATCAGAAACCTTCAATCCTTTCCACGAATAAGGATGGCACTTAGACGCCTTTTGGGTGCTCGTTCAAGCGTCATGATGCAAAATAGTGCGCTGGATCAGGAAGAAACGGTTACAGCAGTTGTTATCGACAACGATGAAGTTGCAGGACTCAAACAGAAGCATCTAAACGGCTTAGTTGATGAATGGTACAGCGATGACGAAGTTACGCTTAAGGCAACAGTCGATGGCTCAACAGGGTACATTACGGCAGCTGGACTAACTATTAACGGCAATGCCAAAGTGACGGGATATGCTCAGTTTAACAATGACGCTAAACTTATCTGGGTGAACACTTCAACCTTGGAAGTACAAAACGCTGCTGGAGCTGCTTATTCGGGAAACCTAAACTTAAACAACCTCTTCATCGCAGGCAATATCAACCCCTTGGGTGCTCAAGGATACATAGGCTTTAACACTAAACTAAGACTTAGCGGAGACTTCCAAATAGCTGATGGACATGTCGTCAGCAGTTTGAATCCATCAGGTAGTGTTGGGCTTGGTAGTCCAACAGAACCGTGGACCGGCGTAACGGCGCAGACAGTTTACACTGAATCAATAAAGCACCTCAACGGATCAGACTGGAGCTTTCCATGGAACGGCGGCACAGTAACCAATGGTATTACAATAAACTCTTCAGTCCCACAGCTAACATTAGGCACAGGACTGCGTCTACAGAGCACAGCAGGAGACAACTTCCAACTCTACACAGGCACTAACACTCCCAATCCAAACTGGCAAATCGGCTACGGCAATGGAAGCGGAGGCATAGATCAGACAAGGGAAAGCATAAGCTCAAACGCAGGTAACATCTACTTAAACAACGCCCGATTGACCCTATCCTCAGGATACGATTGGAATGGCAACATACGTCGAACCGATAACAATAGTGGTTTATTCATTGCTGGTGGAAGCGGAGCAAGTCTAAGCGGCGGCGGAGCAATTGCAGTGTTTGGCGCAAGCTACAGTGACGGAAACTGGGCAGGAGTTGTAAGAGCATTAATAACCAACAAATTCGGTGTTTACAATTATTCCTCAGGCGACGTCTTTACAGTCGATACATCAGGAAACTCGTGGAGCAAAGGCAACCATTGGATTAACGGCTCATGGCTCAACTCATCAAGCACACTCTATATAGGTGGCGCTTCCGGTGCAGCAGTAACCATGTACCTGAATGGTAACGTTAACCCAATTGCTGACAATGCTTATGGCTTAGGGTCTGGTTCAAATCGTTGGGCAGGTATTTCTGCAGTAAACGGCTATTTTGCAAGTCAAGTATCAGCTAATAACTTCTGGATAAACGGTTCTTGGCTTAACTCATCGAGTACACTCTACATTGGTGGTGCTTCTGGCGCAGCAGTTACAATGTACATGAACGGAAACGTCAACCCCATCAGCGACAACGCATACGGACTCGGCTCAGGCTCCAACCGCTGGGCGGGAATCTCTGCAATAACAGGATACTTTAGCTCAGTAGACTGCTCAGGACTAGTACATGGAGGCGGCGGAAGCGGCGACGCATTCCGAATCGGTGACGACTGCTATCTCGTTGACATCAACAACGCTAACAGAATAGGCATCCAAGGCGCACAGGACAGAAGTCAAGCAGGCTTCCAATTCGGCTCAGGCGGCATGTGGCTCTACAGAGATAGCTCTTACCTACGATGCTCCTCCGGATTTGTAGCTGATGGTACCGTAGTTGTTGGCACATACGGTTCAGGTGGCACAGGTTCAGCAGTATACTTCAACTCCAGCCACCAACTATGCCAAGGCACAAGCCTACGAGAATACAAAACAAATATCGAAACCCTAAACGACGCATCATGGATCTATAATCTTCATCCT
>JBNIDR010000023.1:0-9097 GCA_050108155.1 Bathyarchaeia archaeon
TCCTCTTGCAAGCAGCCTTAAAGACATCAGCCAGATGACCTTCAGGGCAAAAATGGATATGCGACCAAGAGGCCTCAATCAAAATCCACTTCAAATACGCATCACCTTTCGTCTCCTTGCCCATAAACGAGTGCTCACCTGACTGATGAACACGAGGAACAAGCCCAGCATAATGCGCAAGCTTCTCTGGATTACTAAACCGTTTAACGTCACAAATCTCAGCGTACAGCGTGAAAGCAGAGATGAACCCAACGCCGGGAATAGACATGAGCAACTGGACAGGCTTAACCTCGCCATATTTCCTCTTGAGCATAGCCTCGATCTCCTTAGTCTGCCTATCCATCAACTCAAGCAACTCAACGTTCTGATTCACTTCAAAAATTCCAAGCCCAGACGCTGCTTTCCTGCCTTTCACTGTTCCAAGGTTAACATCCAGGTCAACATCGCGTTTCCTAAACTCAGACTTAGTTCTATTCTTAACACCAGTGCAAAGCCTTGTTCGGTAACCACGGTGCCTAAGCAGGTTCCTAAGCGCCCTCAACTCGCTAGACGGAACGTAACAGGTCGGCAACCAGTTCATCCTCGTCAAGTCAGCCAACAACTTACTATCCACCCTATCCGTTTTAACATCTTCCGCCCGGTACTTCACCTTCAACGGGTTAGCAAGCAAAGGCTCAAACTCAAGTTCATCAAGAAAATCTATCCATGGCCAGCAAAAACCAACTGACTCCAAAGCTACCTTACTTCCTTTAGGAACTGATTGAAGACTTTTGAATAGCTCAGATCTGTTAGTTCTGACTCTTTCTCTTTTCACTATCTCTCCATTCAGTTTCATGACGGTTACCTGAGTATCCTTCAGGTGAACGTCCAATCCAACCACTACATCGCTCATTTTCATATACCTCCGATATGTTACGGCTTATCGGAGGTCAATTCAGAAAGCCTTTACATCCCGTCTTCTTCTAAACAAGTTGTTTGAGGTAGAATGCAAACTGAAGCGCCCTTTAGTTGGCGCTGCCATGGCTGACTGCATATCCGTAATATCTTTTGGTTGTCGGTTCTTGATGTTAGTCCATAATGTTTATAGTTGGCATTATACATTTTATTAACTGACCGTTATGGCTGAGAAAACAGTTTCGATTCTCCGAGCAATAGGGAACCCCAACAAAGCAAAGATAATCGCGCACCTAGCAAAACACAGGGGCGAAACTGCAGAAGGCATCGGAAAACACTTAGGCTATCCGCTGCCAACCGTCTACAAGTATCTGCGAGAGCTTGAAGCTGCAAGCGCCATAGAGAGCGAAGCCAAAGGCAACACAAGAGTGTATTTTGCTGGAGATTTCAAGCTTGAAGTTTCACCCCAAAAGTTAATGGAAGCATTCGAGGAACAAACAATGATGGACCTCTACAAGGGCAGATTTGGGGCTGATGGAGTGGAGAAGTTTAACAGAGTTGCAGCTAAGGCGAAGGCGGGAAAGATGACTTTTAGGCAAGCAGCCGCTACACTGGGAATAACCTATTACGAGTTTGTCTCACTTCTAGATGAAGCTGGCGCGCTTGATGCCTAACTATCTTGTCGTAGACTCATCAATTCTCATATTCTATGATAGAAAAGGGAAGTTAGAGGATTTTTTGCGGCAGAAAAAGAAAGAAAACTTTAAGGTTGTAATTCCAAAGGCAATCGCTCAGGAAGTCGTTGATGAACCCAAAGCGTTCGCAGAAGAAATCAAAGAGACATCTCCCGAGGTGGCAAACCGAATACTCGATTCTGTGGAAAGGTTCAGCGTTGCAGTTGAGCAAGGTCTTATCCAAGTGGAAACTGTGAATTACCGTAAATACTCAAAAGTGATGGATAACGTTAGGAAGCACTTGAGTAAGCTAGATGCAGAGCCGGAATACGCGGTGAAAAAGGGCGATCCCGAACTCATAGCGCTTGTTATTCAACTCTATGATGAGGTTAAGGAAAAAGTCTTTGTTGCAACATTAGATAAAGGATTACTAAAAACACTTAAACCGTTCATCAACCAAGTTGAATATGAAATCATAGAAAAAATTTAACATTAACACTCAAACTGCCTGATAAGTTATGAGAGCATATAGAAGGTTAGTTGTTCGCCCTGATGTATCGGTAAGCGTTTTTCTCACGAACAACTGCCGATATATCGGTAATTAACGATTTTAAACACCTTACCGATATACGACAATGAAAGTGTGCTTTAATATGCTGCAATGCCGCCATGGCTGCCTATACACACCACCCAGCCCAGAACCGTTTACACGCTTAAACTCCAAGAACGCCGCCTCTTTAGGCAAGAAAAAGATTTCCATTACCTCTTGCTCTGCAGACAAGTTCTATTTTTATTTTTTTGCTTAGTTAGCAAGTTTTAGTTAGTAGCAATGACTGCCAAGTTATTGTTAAAGCTAAAAAAAACTAAAAGGATAATGGGCTTTGGCAAATTCGCCGTTTTATTCTGTTGGTTTGCCGTCGTATTCTTCTGGGGCTGCTTCGGCGTCTGCTTTGGTGTGGCGAACAACTTTGTCTTGGTGCTCAGGCGGAGAATATACCGTGTAGAGCTTGAGTGCTGCCTTCTTTGACGCATTAACAACATTGTGTTGTGCACCTGCCGGCACTATAACTGCATCCCCATCTTTGACTTTGTGCTCAACGCCATCGATAACGACTTTGCCCTCGCCTTCTTCAAACCTAAAGAACTGGTCTCTATCGTTATGGACTTCCATGCCAATTTCTTCCGAGGGCTGGAGACTCATCAGGACAAGCTGGCTGTACTTGCCCGTGTATAGAACGTGCCGAAAATCGGTGTTTTTTCTCGTTTCTTTCTCGATAGCTGTTGCATAACCCTTCAAGTTCAAAATCACCTTGAGAATTATAATTACTTCTTTCTTTTATGAATTTTGAATGTTTCCTTGAGTAGTCAGTGTCCCATTCATGGCGGTTTATTCTCACTGATGAAGGGGTACTTCGCGGGTATTTTGATACATTGTACCCTCTTGCACTTTTATGTCTCGCTCAATATGTCCTCAAGTAAACGGCGTTCTGCTTTTCTTATGTGAGTTGCTAACGCTGATTTATGAAGCCCGAGATTCTCAGCCAATTGTCTAGAACTGACTCTCCGAGGCAGGTCAAAATATCCTAACTTGTACGAAGCTATTAGAATCCGCCGCTGTTTTTCAGTCAAAGCATTAAGTGGCGAATCAGGCGAAAACTTAGCCTCAGTCAAAGAAACTATTCTATGACGGATACCTGAGCTTTCCAGCGTCTTCAGCGTCTCTTTTATTTGATGTATACTTCCAAGGAAAGTTATCCTGAATTTTCCTTCCCACATTTCTCTAGAGACGATGTATCCGCCTTTTTCCCACAATATCTGCGATTGCGTCCTAAGCTTTCCATCAACGTGCTTCAGTTTGTGTTTAACAAGGAGTATGTATGCGCCTCCAGTTTCCCGTTCAAGGAGTTGGGCTCCGTAGGTGTTGTCGCCAACTAGCTTAGCGTACTCTTTGATGTTGAAAACTTCAGTTTCAAGTTCCACCCTGCAAATCATCGTTATCTCGTCATTACTATGCGTTAGAAACATCAAAACTTCCAAAGTCTTTACGTTTTGGAGAAGTGATGAGTCTCCTTCAACTTTGCTCAGTTCATCCTTTGGAAACTCCACTATGAGCTTTCGCATAAAACCTATTATGATGTAAAGCCCAGATATATTTTTTGATTATAGGCGGACATGTCCGCTAAAAACTAATTCGTCGCAATTACTTTTTGTATAAAAAAACATCAGGGAAGTAACAAGCATGCCTGACGATGTAATAGTTACTGAAGGGACAACAAAAATGAACGTAAAACCAGATGCAACCAAGAGCCGTATAGGTTATGCAACCAAAGTGCTCCTTGTGGTGACATCGGTTGCATTGCTGATTAATTATGTTGAAACAATGGTTATCCCTGGTATCCCTACGATTCAAAAGGATTTTTCGACAACATCAACGATAGCCTCATGGATAACCTCTGCCTTCCTAATTGTAGGAGCAGCAGTCTCGCCACTATTTGGAAAACTCGGCGACATTTACGGCAAGAAAAAAGTTTTCCTGACAATACTACTGCTCTACATTGCCGGCGTAGGCTTAGCAGGGTTCGCCTCAAACATATACGTACTGATAGTTACACGAGCCCTCCAAGGGGTCGGCTTTGCCATAATTCCCTTAGGCATAGCTATAATTACAGATGTTTTTCCCAAAGAAAAAGTAGCCACAGCTCAAGGTATAATTAGTGCAACTTTTTCCATAGGCTCAACATTAGGCTTAGTCATCGGCGCCTACATTATAGAAGACCTTAGTTGGCAATGGGGATTCCACACTGCATTCATACTTAGCATAGTTTTGTTCTTTGCTGTAGCAATAATGCTCAAAAAGGACACACCAGGCCAAAAAAGCAAAGTTGACTTTACTGGTGCTACGATGTTGATGTCAGGTATAGTCCTAGTGTTGCTTTATCTAACAGAGGTACCAAGCTTAGGCTGGCTATCCTTAGAAAACATCGCTTTCTTGATAGTAGGCTTGATTTTAGCTGGGGGCTTCTTTGTCTTCGAAGGAAAACAGGTAAATCCATTGATATCAGTGAAGTTGCTAAAAATAAGAAATGTGCTCGTTGCAAACTTAGTTGGCATACTGTCGAGCCTTATCATGTTCTTAACCTATTTGGCGGTGGTTTACTATGCTCAGTACCCTGCACCCTATGGTCTAGGATTGAGTATAATTCAAACAGGCTTGATGATTGCACCTGCAACCGTGGTCATGATTATACTTTCACCAATCATGGGCAGACTAGTGACTAAGATTGGACCAAAGCCTATCCTTTCAGTAGGCGCAACCATTAGCATTGTCGGTCTATTGATGCTTATTTGTTTCCGCGGAACGATAATTGAACTGGCAATCGATGTTATCGTTACTCTTGCAGGAGTCATAGGCATGTTCATACCATTAATTAACATGGTTGCCATGTCGGTGCCTCCAGAGAACAGAGCAGTAGGCTTAGGAATGAACACTATGCTGCGGAACGTGGGCGGCGCAATAGGACCAGTTGTTGCCACAACCATAATAGCCACACATTACGGAAATACAGCCTTTAACCTGATCTTTATCGTAGGCATTGCCTTAGCGATAGCAGTCATCGCATTAAGCCTAACAGTCAAAAACTATACATTCAAAACCACCACAAAAAAACCGTGACGCGAGGAATTATCATGAATACTTATAATTTTCTTCACGCTGTTCATGCATCAAGATGCCCAGTAAGCATCATTACACTCACTTTACTCATTTTTTCAGAAAAGTGTATTTTTGTTGAACTTGACTCACTTTAGCGGTTTTTTACAGTAATTTTTTATTTAGCGACCGCTTGCTCAAACATTTATGCGAAAACGTAGAGTAATTGCCTTAGCGGTAGCTCTATTTCTTGCATGTTTGTTAGCTTACTCCATATTCAGGGCTTTCCCCAATCGCTCACTAAACAATTATTTTACCTCACGATATCCAATCGGTAAAACCAGTTGCTTTCAGAATTATTATGTAAATGCATCACATACATTTGGCCACTCCATCTTAGCTTACGTTCCCCATCTAATTTTGGCCACGGCAAAGAGTCATCTCCATAATTCAGACAAGCATACGGATATCCGCCAAACTAAGAAAAGAACTAAAATCTCGATTTTTGAGGGCAGAAGCGCAGACAAGAACCTTGCTATCTTCCGTATTCTGGTTGCTGTAGGACCTTTAAGCATTGGTGATATTCAAAGAAGGCTAAACAAGATAAGCGGACTTGAAGTCACCTACTATGCGAGTCTTAACAAACGGATACATGCTCTGGTACGGGACGGCTACCTTGGAGAGGTAAAGCCTGCAGATTCAGGTCAAGCCGGATTCAAAGTTACTCTATTTGAAGTGCTCCCTAAATTCTATTTAGCCTACTACTTAAACGGCAAAAGCCGTGAGGAAATCCTAAGCAGGCTAAATCAGCCGAACGCAACGGTCATACTCTCAGATTTAATCAACGCTGAAGAAATCGTGGCTTAAGTTAACAGCCAGTCAGGACAGAACCCTCAATTTAATCAAACATTGCAAGTTTTTCCATCATGTGATTATTGTTAGTCCCAGTTTTGACACTTTTGATTAGTTTCCTTGAGAGGGGGTTCTAAGGAAACTCCTTGGGAAGGGGTCTGAAGGAGTTTCCTTACAAGCGGCAGATTCCTTTTAACTATTTGAAGTGACATAGTTATAGGTGCCATGGTTGGTTAACCCTGTTGAAGACCGGGATGTTCTTGAAGAATCTCCAAATGAACGCAGGGTTGACCAGACCGGAATGGCTGAACTTACGTCAAATGCAACATCTCCAGCAGACTGCACATTTGGCAAAGTCGGTCCAACATCAGGTAAGTCGGAGTCTGCAGACGGCTCCGCCGACGTCAGCCCCATTTGCCCACAATGCAACTCCAAAAAAGTTTGGCGTGATGGCAGCCGATTCTTATTTGACCAGAAGATACAGCGCTGGATCTGCCGTGACTGTGGCCTGCGATTTTCAGACCCAAAGGACCCGCAAAAGGCAAAGGCAACTATTATTGAAATGATTTCAACCGTTGATACGCAGTCATTAAAAACCTTCGAGGACATAGTAGGTAGCGGCCAAATATGCGTCATGGAGACGAAAAACTTGGCAGCAGAACCTCAAACAACTGAAGTTCTGCGGAGAAACCAAACTGACGTAAAAGGAAAAATCGTTGAATACATCTGGTGGTTGAAAAAAGGCGGCTACAGCGAACAAACCATACTTGGACGCTCAAAACTGCTCTTGGTGATGACTAAGCGAGGCGCAGACCTCTACGACCCAGAAACAATCAAAGAAGTCATAGCTAAACAAACCTGGAGCAACGGCAGAAAAAACAACGCAGTCGACGCCTACAGCTCATTCCTCAAAATGGTAGGCGGCGAATGGGACGCCCCACTATACCACTGCATACGAAAACTGCCCTTCATTCCCAAAGAGACGGAAATCGACCAGCTCATCGCAGGCTGCACCCAGCGCGTGGCAACTTTTCTGCAGATGCTCAAAGAGACAGGCGCAAGATGCGGAGAAATCTGGCAACTCAAATGGGACGACGTGGACTTCGAAAGTAAAGTCGTAAACATCACAGCCGAAAAAAACAGCAACCCAAGAGTCGTACACCTAAGCAATAAAATGTTGGAAATGCTTACGCAGATACCTAAAATCTACGGCGAAAGAATCTTTTCACTTGCACCCATGCCAGTTGACCACTTCGGAACACTATTCTGCATCCAAAGAAAACGATTAGCCATCAAGCTCAGCAACCCAAGACTGATGAAAATCCACTTCCACACCTTCCGCTACTGGAAAGGCACCATGCTCTACCATCAAACCAAAGACATCTACTACGTCATGCAACGACTCGGCCACAAAAACATCAAAAACACGCTACTCTATATCCAGCTTGAAGAAGCCCTTTTCCAAGGCGAAACCGACTACATCTCTAAAGTCGCTAAAACCGAAAAAGACGTCTGCAGCTTAGTTGAGGCAGGATTTGAATATGTCACCGATTTTCAGGATGCTAAAATCTTTAGAAAAAGGAAGCTTTAACATGAATAAAAGCCGTCTAACATCGCCAGGACAAACCCCCTGTAGTTTTACTTATATTGGTGCAGGGGGTGGGATTCGAACCCACGAACGCCTACGCGATAGGGTCCTAAGCCCTACTCCGTTGACCTGGCTTGGAGACCCCTGCAAACGCTGAGCCAGAGAGAAGGATAGACACGCCTTCATATTTATTTAACCCTACGCTAAACACAGAAACTCGGCTTTTTGCTCAGCTTGCGGTGAAGAAAAAGATTTCGAGGGCTGTTTAGTTTGCCATGATGTGCTGTTTACTTTTTGTTTCCATTGCGGTTGCCCACTCGATTTCAAAATAGGTCTCTGCAAGGTCTATGATGTCTGGGTTGTTGGAGAATATGGCTGGTGCCTCGCTGAACTGCGATTTTGCTGAGGTGCTGAGCAGGATTTTCTGGTTGTCGAAGATGCCAAAGTGAACGGTTATCGGCGCGGTGACCATGCGGAGTTCAAACTGTGGGCTTTTGTTTAGTTCATTTATCCTCTTTATCAGGTACGCTTCGTTTTCGGGTTTCTCCGTGATAATCATGATTTTCACTTTTCTTTGCACTGCATTGTGGAATATTTCTGAGTAGTTAATCACAAGCGGCAGCAGTTTCTTTAACGGTATCACGTAACATATGCTCTTTTGGGTGGTTTCCGCCAGATTCTTTGTGTTAACCACAATTGGCTCCTTCTTAGGAATCAGAACAAACTGGTCCCCTTCCCCGTTCGCTGCCCGGTCTCCGTTTTCTTTGTAACGCGCCACCAGATTCGCAGCGTTCTTTCTTAGTTTGTCGTTTTCAGATTCTCTTCTTCTAAACAGCATGATTATGGCTTCAGCGATGGGTATGGCTTTGAATTTGGCGGGGGTGGTTATGATTTTTTCAACTAAACTTAATTCCTGCAGCTTAGAAATTGTACGGTAGATGTCGGGGCGCGCAATGTTTGAGGCTTTGGCTACTTCTTTTGCTTTGCTTGGTCCAATCCTGAGTAGCGTTAGATACGCTCTTGCTTGCACCCCGTTTAGTCCTAATTTGGTTAGGGTTTCAATGTCTTCATCTGGATTAATCATCATCGGCAAATAAACTCCTTGCTCGTTGGACACTTTTAATGTTCATTGGTGAGTTTTGTTTAAAACTTTTTCCAATAATAGGGCACTTGTATCGACCAAACAGTGGACATCTGCTACGTACTTTGGTCCTTTGTTTTTCCTGTGGGTCGGTGCCCTACCAACTAGTGTTTAAAGCAAGCAGTCGGGTAGTGCTTAAACCACTAAATAGGAGAGAAATAAATGAACAAAAAGACTCTATTATCTATAGCCCTAATTCTGACGTTATCTGCTTCGGTATTTCTAGTGTTGGCACCCTCTGCAAACGCGCACACGCCTTCTTGGAATATTACTCGCTATGCTTTTGCCACTGCTGCACC
>JBNIDR010000024.1:0-13549 GCA_050108155.1 Bathyarchaeia archaeon
CTTTCTCTTTTCACTATTTCTCCATCTAACCTCATGACTGTTACCTGAGTACTCTTCAGGTGAACATCCAACCCAACTACCACTTCACTCATCTTTCATGCAACCTCCGATATTGACGGCTTATCGGAGGTCCATTCGAAAAAGCCTTTACATCCCGTCTTTTTTGGAAATCAAAGAAAAATCAATCAAGTGAGAGCAAATCAATGTCTATAATTAAGAAATATACAAGTTACCTAAAAGAAAGAAACTATATCCCAAGGCTAACCGTTAAAGGATTAATCATCTATTGCACAAACAACTTAACAGATAGCCAAACCCAAAAGTTTGATTGGGCAGATGCAATAGTTGATGCAGCAATCATCAGCGGACTAACCTTCTTTACTACTTTGGGCGGAGGCTCTGTTGCAGGACTTGAAGGGCTGTCTGCATTAAAAGCAGCAGCTATAGCGGCGTGTGCTCAGTTCTTTGTCTTTTTAGCGCTAAAGAGAGGAATAGTTCAACCAAAACAAACCTCAGTTTAGCAATCTGGAATTTAACAAATACTCCCAAATCGCCCACTCAGGCCCCGAAATCCTGAAATAAGGCAGGGCTTTAAGCGCTGAAACTGCCCTTCCCTTGAAATAAAATTTATTTTTTTATACATTCTATCTACCCCTCGAAACATAACACCAACCGACGTAAAAAAAAGAAGGGAAGGGCTTGTTGTGCAGGATAAATTCGTTTGGGGGGGTGGCGGGCCTGGTGGTACCCGCCGTTAGCCACGTATTGGCATGCGAAATAAAAAACAAAAGTGCAAATTGTTTATTTCTATCTTCTGACTAGCCGTTATAACATAGAGAACTAGTTGCTGCATAATTCTTCTGCCCTAAAAATGAATATTAGCAGTTGGCTTGATGGCTTGATGACAGCCATGTTCTCTGAAGTCTTGAAGCCTCCCGCAATGTCTCATTAGGTGCGATCTCTTTTTTAATTTCGGCTACTCTTTTCTCAGTATCCTGCTTTTCCTTAAGTGTCTCCAACCCCAGTAATGCCACGATGCGGTCGGTTATGTCCACCATTTTAGACAGGTAGGCGGGTTTCTGAGCTTCCCCCGCAGTTTGAAAGTTGAGGCTGGCCATCCGATAAAGGTAATCATAACGGTTAATGAGAATGAGCCGTGCTTTATCCAGTTCAAAGAGTTGGGTTAGGACGGGTTGCCAGGTTTCGCGGGTTTCTGCGTCGTAGTAGATGTTTCTCTCTGAGGTTTGATATTTTTCGCTTAGGATCTTCACTATTTCGCATAGGGAGAAGCCTTTTGCTTCGAGCCTTAGGAATTCTAGGCGTCTTTCAAGCACTTGACTCATTAGAACTCCTCCAAAATTGAAACGTGGATTTCATTTTCGCCATAATTGCCTGTTCGTTTGAGCATGTCGCCTTCCAGCTTCATGTCCAGACGCCGCTGTTCTGATAGGAAGTAATAGGGCTCTTCAAGGGTTGGCACATGGTATTTTCTGCAGATTTTGAAGTAAGCATCAACCGCTTCGAAGATGTCTGTGTCAGTCAGATGGGAACGAAACTTTTCAACGTTTCGTGCGTGTGCCCAGTTGTAGGTGACGTAGCCGTAGTGGCGCAGGCAGACCTTCTCAAAACGGCTGGCGTGCGCTTGCAGGGTTTCTATCTTGCCGTAGATGAGTACCACTTTGTCGAGGGCTTCAAGGTACACTTTGCTTTTGGGGTCATCTCTCGCTTTTTTGATGTTTATTTGCGGAACCTCATCGGCTTGGACTTGTTGCTCCTCAGACGGGTTTGCCTCTTTTGGCATCGGATATTTTTCTGCTAGATAGTAGCGGGTCTTCCAAAAGGTTACCCAGATGTCCAGTTCGAACCCTGACATAAGCGATAGATCGTTTCCTTCTTTATCTAGCTCTTTAGGATACATGTCATCAAGGGTAACGGTTGCAGGGTCTAAGCCTTGTTCTTTAAGCTTAGCTTCAACCTCAGGGAACAGCCCAGAAGACTCAGGTTTCTCCCGGTTGCGTTCTTTTATCTTTTCCTTGAAATCTTCAAACATACCTTAACTCCCAACTTTCGCTGGTTACCCCACACCAGAGGAAAAGACAACAACCACAGGGAGAGTTGGCCCTCAAGACACCACAAAACAAGACAACAATAAGCCGCTATGTACTTTCAGGATAATAAGATTTGCTCTCAGGGTGGTATGCATTCTTTAATCCCAACTGTTATTGTCAAATCAAAACAAGTAATAAATGCCAGCAGTGAGTCGACGTTATTAGGTAAACACTTGTGTTAATTATAGCTTAAAGCTTATATATTATTAACCTGAAATGAGGTTAACTATGCCCCAACCTAAAACTCTGATAGCCGCACAACAATTCATCACTAGAGAACTCCTTTCATACGAAGATGAATTATTTACACTTCTTTATCATGATATCGAACACTTTGCTTCTCAAAACGCTCCCAAATTGGTCTCTCAACAACGTCGAATATCCATTTATGGGCCAAGAGGCGTGGGCAAAACTGCAGCCATGCAGGGCGCACTGTACTATGCTTTAGCAAATTCAGAGGACACAAACATAATGCCTGTAACTGTGACTGTAAAAGGCGCCAAAGCAGCAAACTCCATCAAGGAACTAGAAGATGCTTTCTACAGATCACTAATGTCAGGGGTTCTGCAAGTCTCCGAATTCAAAAAGAAGCAAAACAAGCTGCAAGAGGGAACAAAAAAGTATGCTCCATGGATTGCACGTAAGATGACTGAAGCAGCTGGAATAGTCTTTCCACCCTTGGCTTTAGCCTCAGATGCAGCTGAAAAAGGCACAAGATGGCTCGTTGATAAACTCCACAAGCCAGACATAGAATCGCTTCTTACCTCCACTGTAACTGATACAAAACATGCCGCCGACATCCTCATCAGCCACCTAGAAAAGGATGGTGTGGTTCCTATATTCGTCATAGACGAACTAGATAAAGTCAACTCTGACACGATTCTCTCCGACTTCTTTGACGGAAACCAATCTTGGTTCCAAGGTAAACAAGGGATAATTGCTCTCACATACACCTTCGGTGAATCGATTAAAGAGACCATAACCTCATCAGTGAGACGACTCTCCACCGTAGAAATGTACCAAGGAGTAACCAAAATAGAAGATGCAGAAAAAATCATTCACTCACGAGCCTTTCTTGGGATATCCCAAATATGCAAAAACGAAAAGGCAGCACAAGAACAGACACAAGAAATCCTTCCTGCCGAGACAATTAAAGCAATCTTGAATGCTTCAGCTCCAAACACCTATCAAATGCTTGAAAAAACCTATGACGCACTCCAAAAAGCTATCACCATCAACGCCAAAGTTGTGACTCCAGAACTTGTATTAGAAGAAGAGGCTGAAATCCAAATTCCAACTCCTTTAGAGCAAGAAATCTTGACAGCGTTAAGCAAGGGAAGGATGACACCAAGCGATCTGAGCGAATGTTTAGACCGACCGCAACCTTCGGTAGTTAGAACGCTTAAAGATATGATGAAGAAAAACTGGGTCACACGAGTAGGAATGGGAAAAAGAGCCTATTACTCCATAACAATGCATGGAGACTCTGCTATGAGAAGATGCACAAAGTGAAAAGCACACGCGCATCATAATTAACGTGATTTCACGTTAACAATATATAAAGAAATCACCATAATTAACAAGACTATTAGACCCCGTATATGCATGCTGGACTCACTATATTCATAAAGAGCAACTGAAAAAAGAGAAAGTGGCTGCTTAGGATAAGCAAATTGGCGATGTCGACAACGGAGATGGGTTCAATTCCCATCCCCAGCTCCAACTTATCCATAATAATTCGCTTTTTTCAGCCATTTCCACAGAAAACTCTTCTTTTCCAGCATTGGCTTACCTAGATACTTATTATTTGCCTGCTTCTTCCAACGCCAAAGCAACACGACAATAATTGGGATTCTACCATAAATGCTCAGACACATCATCCACGAATAAACAGGGATATTAACTATTCCAAGGTTCAAAGTGAATAGAAGCGTACCGCTAGGGATGAGCCAAAGCTGATAATACCAATTCAAATCTAATGGGTACCCCATAAAATTACGAACTAAACCATAAAAAACATCATTCATCAATGAAGCAAGAAGCCCTAACCCAATAGTTAGCTGCCAGTTCCTCGGAAAAGAGACTGTCAAGATTATAAACGGAAAAAAATACATAACCGTAAGCCACATGTGGTAGCCGCCGTAAGAACCGCCCGAAATAATATTGTCGATGTAATTTACAAAAACTAAGCCATACAGGACGCTTACGATAATGTAGAGGTTAAATTTCTTGTTGAACGCCTTTAAAGCTCTGAGTCTTTCAGCATTTTTTGTTTCCTCGTCCTCGTAATCCGTTACCCACTTTTTTATGGATGCCTGCGTGTTTCTATTGATCTTCTTTTTTTTAAAAAACCGCACGTTTTTCGACCTAAACCTGTTTCTTTTCGTTCATACCTAAGAAGAACAGCGCCTCGCGAATAATCATCGACCGCAGGCTATGTTACAATACTGCTTATTTTTCTGGCAGCATCACCAAGCTTTATCAAAACCAAACCAAGCGGAACCTGCTGCTTAGTTAATGCCACAAGCAGAACTTTCGGTCCAGCCCCTAGAGTGATTAGTTTTGAGTTTGCAGCTTCAACGATTATTCGAGTAGCTGTTCCTCCATTAACTTCTGTTATCGCCGTTTCGGCTGACCCCGCCATGCTAGCACTCATGGCAGCAAATGTTTCAGCATCAACATCGGCTGATGTGTCTGAAGCGACGAGTAAACCATCTCTTGTTACAACTGCAGAGGATTCAATTCCTCCAACGCTTTTGAGTTCCTTCAAAATTTCATCTATCAAACTCTTGGTAGACATAGTTTTATCCGCCACCTAAAATTCTTTCAATTAGAATATCTAATGCACCAATAATGCTTGCTTTGTCGTTTCCAACAGTGCCGATTACTTCAACGTCATCGGGAATATTCATTTTTACTTTAATTTCACGAGTGGACAGGGCGTTGGGCAAATCCTGTTTATTCGCTGCTACTACATATGGCAAGCCATGAACTTTTGCTTTTAACATCATTTCTTTGGCTCTAGGAAATTCTTCTGGTTTAGTGCTGTCAATTACTAGTATGGCGCCTAATGCTTCGCCTCCGAGAAGTTCTAGTATGGGGTCAAATCTCGGTTGGCCAACCGTTCCGAACAAATCTAGCGTGAACCCCTTGTAGTCTACATGGCCAAAATCTAAAGCTACAGTTGTTCCGAACCGTTGTACACTGACAGCGCGCGTTGAAAGCGTATGTACAATGGTTGTTTTTCCCGCGTGAAATGGTCCTGTAACCAAGATTTTTGGTATATACCCTGTTATTTCCCCAGTCACCGACTTCTTTATTGGAATTATGTTTTCTTTCACAGGAACCCCTCCTTTCTTGCTCACGGTGATAGCTTGGCTTCCTACGATTCTTTCCAGCGCCATAAGGTCAATGATGATGGGGTAGAGGCTACTTACTGTTTGAGATACAGTGGTTTCATAGTTCCACTCGGTATAGAGAAAGCAAAGGATGGCGTCAAAGGTTACTGCTATTTTTTTCCAGTTATCCACTTCGCGTAAAATTGCATCTCCAAATTCATCGATTGAAGTGTTTAATGAGTCATAAATTAAGAATACTTTGCCTTTTTTACAGCATTCATAGAGTGCTTTTGTGACAACACTAACTACCGCATTATAGTCAGAACTATTATCGACTGCGTATGCTTCTTCACTTTTAAGCCCGAACAGCGCAGAGTACCCGTCGATGAAAAAAAGGCGATTTTGCTCTTTATACTCCGCTAAACTCATGCCTAAAGATGCTGATTCATCAATAACTGAAGTGGCTGATTTGTTGCTGACAAAGTATATGCCTATGTCCCCATCTTTTAACCGATTTCTCATTAACTGTATAGCCACAGCGGAGGGGTCAGACAAGGGATTTGTTCTGATTAGAACCGAAGAACCACGCTGTATTCCTCCTTCGAGAAGTTGGTCAATAATTCTTATGCCCGTCTGCGTTTTTTCGCTTGATATATACGATTCTACCATTTCAAGGAGCCTCCAGACTAACGTTTTGTGTCCGAAGTGTTTGTTTGACGGATTCTGCGGATGGTAATGAAAACGGCGTGGACAAGCTTGGGTAACCGTAGAATCCCTCGCATCGAAGAGTATTTGCCTCTAACAATATCGCGCCATTTGAGAAACTTTTCAATTGGTTAAGCGTCAAAGAATCATGTGTGTCTTCTTCAACTATTAGGAACCCTAAAACGTTTTGTTTCCTAAGTTGCCCTAAGAAGATATGGAGAAACCGCATAACCGTTTGCAAACTGCTATAGATTAGAAGGGTAGAAAGCGAATCAAACAGTACCCTTACAGGTACATTCTTAAAATAAAAGCCTGAACACAATTCATTCACTGCCGCGGCAAGTTTAGTATAATCTATTATACTTGGCACCCGCTTTATCGACGGCGTATCAGCGGCGTTTGAGCCTATCATTTTTGAATAGCAATCGATGAATTTTACTCTGCCTTCCTGCTCAAGCGTGGGGTTTAATCCATAGTCAAGCCAATGAGCCCTGATTTCTTCGGCGGTATTTGTTGCTGAGATACAAATCGCAGCCTCATTGTTATGTAAACCTGCACTAAGCATTGTCATACCCAGTTCTCTCTTTGGTGACCATGCGTCCCCCATTACAAGCAGGTTTGAAGGTCTGGCAAAACCGCCCTTCAGCGCAGCATCTAGCGCATGTATCCCTGAAGGAAAAAGTGCTATAGGCATTTTATACCCCTTCTGTTGTTGGATTCGCTTTAGATGCTTGGGCGCCAACATCTCTTATTTCGCGGACTATCTCTGTCAGCTTCTTTGCTGTATGTATGGTTCCGATTATTTGGCCGTTCTTGTCTCTTAGGGGACTCAGTGTAGCTAGGGTGGTGAAGCTGGTTCCATCTTTGGATATTTGCTTTAATCGCCCCCTGAAAACTCCATCAATATCGGTTTTACTTCCGATATCCCTAAGTTGATCTGGGTCATAGAATCTAATAATGGATTCACCTGTTAGATTCTTGGCGTCGTCGGTAAGTTCATGCATTTTTATCCAACTTTTATTCAGAAAAAGAATTTTCCCTTGATTATCAGAAACCGCTATGCCGTCAACCTCTTGTTCTACAACGCTACTTAGCAGCCGAATCTGTTCTTCAGCTTGCTTAATGTCAGTTATGTCAACGGCAAGTTCAGCTGCTGCGATTACTTCGCCATCAGCATTCTTTATGGGCGCAGCGGATATTTTCATCCAGATCTTTTTACCTTTAGCGTCTGTTATTTGAATTTCATGGGAAGCCTCAGTTGCGTTTTCTTCGAAAACTTTTTTTACACTGTAGTCGGAGCAGATGCTTGTACCTTTTTGACCATGGAGTGCTTGGTAGCATAACTTTCCCTCATTTGATCCAAAAAGGCTTTTTATGAATTCGTTAGTCCAGAGAATCTCGTAGTTTCTACTTATCATTACAAAACCTGCATTGATGCTCCTTGTAACAGCATTTAGCATATCTCTTTCTTGTTGGAGTTTTTGCTGCATTATTTTACGTTCAGAAATATCGTGAATTATTGCCACTAAATTTACGGGTTTTCCTGAAGAATCTCTTATGACTGAGCCTGATGACTCAACAGGAAATTCCTTTCCATCTTTACTTAAAAAATTGAATTCTATGCTTTTTACTGCAATGCCCGTTTCTAATACCTTAGCTAAGATCTGGGAAGCTCTTTGTTGATCTTTGGGGGAAACCATTTGGAACATATTTTTTCCGATTGCTTCTTCTTTTGAACTAATTCCCATTAGAGATAATGCAGATTGATTGCAGTCTATGATGTTTGCTGACAAATCGGTTATTGCTATTCCGTCTGGACTTGAGGCAAATATTGCTTTCAATTGTTCTGCTTGTGGCATGATTTGCTTTTCGTTTTTCGGTTTTTCACTATCTTTCACACTATAATTAATGGCTGACAAATAGTTCACTTTCGGTTAAGAAATTGGCACTTTTATTTAAGAAAGTTTAAAGATATAAATATGATCTTTTCAAGGCAAAAGTTAAGTAATTGACGCGCCTCCGAGCTCTAACCCTTCGATCCCGCCAATGTAGAGAACAGACCTTTTTTGTTTTCTAAAAGTTAAGTAGCCACTTCAATTTTGATCATACTTTAATCTGTTTATTGTTGGCTAACTTGAGTGGTAATTGTAATATATTTTAATTGCACTTTTGTTCTTGGGTAATGCTGGATGAAGCTGGCTCGTTTGATAATTGGAGAGTTTGTTCTTCTTTTTGCGTCTATTTTTATATTCAGAAGTGTTTGGACGTTGCTTGATCAATATTTTGGCGGCTCTGAATTATGGCTCTTCCTCGCTGTAGGTCTGATTTTAACCGTGATCGGTTTGTTTATAGTGAATTATGAAGTTAAATGCGAATTGGACAAGAAAAAAATGAGCTAACAAAAAAATTTTCGTCGCAGTCTTTTTTCGCAGTAAAATCTTAAATATACAAAAAAGCCTACATTTGATATGGCGCTTTTATGTCATCTAAACTTGGTATTCTACGCTGGGCTAACATCGCAGCCTACATCATAACCCTCATAATAAACGGTTTAGCAGGCACCACCCTAATTGGAGGCAGAACAACCGCAGACGTCTCCAACCAAAACCCCACCCTCATTACCCCCGCAGGCTATGTGTTCTCCATCTGGGGCATAATCTACCTTCTCGTAGGTGTATACTTGGTTTATCAGGCGCTGCCCAGCCAAAAAGACAAACCTTTCCAAGCCCAAATCAGTGGCTTATTCATCTTAACCTGCGTTTTCAACATTGTTTGGCTGTTTCTCTGGCAGAACCTACTGCTGCCCCTCTCCGACGTAGTCATATTCGCTTACTTAGTAACACTCGCCGCCATATACCTGCGGCTTAATGTGGGAAAAAGCGGTAGACCTCTAAGGGAGAAATTGGCGGTTGAGGTTCCATTCAGCGTTTACTTCGGTTGGCTTACGATCGCATCAATCGCCAACGTAACTGTTACTTTAGCGTCAGCGGGCTGGGATGGCTTCGGCATAGCCGCAGAGACATGGGCAATCATCGTTCTGGCTTTGGCGCTCATCATCGATCTGGCGGCTATTGTAACGAGGCGGGACATAGCTTATAGTTTGGTGTTTATTTGGGCTTTAGCGGGGATAGCGGTGAATCAGAGCACACAGATTAGCATTGTTTATACGGCTGTTGTGGGTATAGCTGTCATTGCCGCTGCTTTGGCTGCGTCATTTGCTTCTAAGCTGCGAAAGCATGGTGAATAGATTTGTATTATAAACCCCAAAAAGTGCGCCGTTGGTAGCTTCCTGCGTATCTGAAAGGTTAACATAAAAAAATAAGGGGGAGTGTGGCGTGTGTGTTCTGTTTTTTATGGTCGCTTTCTGAGGATTAGTAATGTTGCGATTGCTAAGGCAACTATTACTGCAACGACGCCTGCAACGATGTACATTTCGATGGGTGGCATAACAAGCTGCTGGCTTTGGGTTTCTGTGGCTTCTGGAGCGGGTTCCACGGTGAAAGCAGTTTCGGCATGTGAGGGATAGTATGCTGCTGAACCGTCAAAGTGCGCGTACACTTTGTACTCGCCCGGTATGTCAGGTATCCAGGGTAGGCTATAGAATCCGTCTGAACTGCTGTTTGTTTTGCCGATGTCGCGGTAGTTTCCGTTTGAGTCTACCACGCTGATGGTTACTTGTACGCCTGAGGCGTTGGTGGGTCGAGTGAACTGTTTGTACACGTATAGCATCCAGTCGGAAACTGATGCATCTGAGACTGCGGCGACTCCGTTGGGGAAGCGAAGCTTTATTTTTTCATCTTCGGTTCCTGGCGAAACATCCGTTACTGTGCCTTTAATGGTGACGGTGGTTCCGTATGGAACGCCGATGTCAGGTGCGGAGACGGTCATTGCGGAGGGTCCTTTTCCGATGGCGTAAATCATCTGATTGTATGTGTCCATGGTTGCTATGATGCTGTCGCCCATGACTGCGCTTCCGCCCCAGTCGGTCTGCCGGAACATTCCAGCTATTGACCATATGACTTTGCCTGTGGTTGCGTTGAGGCATACGAATGGTGCTCCTCGGGGCTGGGGTTGGTTGACTGAGTGTTCGCTTTGACCTAAGTAGATTTTTCCGTCGGCTATGATGCGTGGACGCAGCGATGACCAGTAGTCTGACCATAGGGTTTCTGACCACGGATCGGTGTACTTGTAGGTCCATTCTAAATTGCCGTTTGAGGCGTTGTAGGCGTACATGATGCCGCTCATGCCGTTAGAGTAGAGTAGTCCATACTTTACCGTGGGGTACATGGCGAAAATGTCGAGGTAGTGCTGCTGCGGTGTGGGGCCCCAAACTAGGTTGCCTGTGTCGATGCTGTAAGCCCAGAATTGGCGGAGTTCCTTTGCCCAGATGCATAAGATGCGGTCTTTTTGGCTTGCACATGAAACTGAGAGGGTTACGTTTCCGGATGGTGCATTGATTGTCTTGTTGAATAGCAACTGACCTGTTGATGCGTTGATTCCCCAGAGGATGAATGGGGCATCGTTGAGGGTGACTACTGTGAACATCCCTTGGGTTTGTAGTCTCTGGTAGCCTATTACTACGTCATCTCTGTAGACGTACTGTACGCTGCCTGGTAGCCCTTTGGGTATGGTGATGTTTTTGGTGTAGCCGTTGTATCCGTATGGGGTTGCTGATGTTACGGGGCATTTTCCGGTTGCGTTGATGATTTTTCCTTGGGGTTGCCATGAACCGAAAACGGGGTTGTTCTGAGTTGTTCCCCAGTATGCGTCAATGACTGCTGTTGAGTTCCAAATCGTCATGTAGCCTGCTTGCTGGTTGACTGTGTAGATTAGGATTTCGCCGTTTGGACCGTACATGCGGGTTCCGCTGGGCATGTTTTGGAACTCAAAAAGCCAGCGTCCAGTGTAGGGGTCAAAGGCGTCGATGGTGGATGAGGCACCGCCGAAGAATCCTCCTGAGACTCCACAGTAAAGGTATGGGTAAACGCCTTGGGTGTTGAAGCTCTTCCAATACATTACTTGCCCATATTGTGGTACAACGCGGTTGCCGTGGATGTCGTAGAGTGGTTTTTCCCATAATGTTTCTCCGGTGTGGATGTCTTTTGCAACGATCCAGTTATCGGTTTTGTTGGCTCCTAATAGGTTGGTGCCCATGGTTGATACTGATTCTCCGACGCTGTCGAACTTTTGGTAAATCAGCACCCCCATGATTACTAAGCTGTTGCTGTATTTGCCTTCATATGCGTCACCGGGGAACACTGCTGCCTCCTCGGATATGCCTGTTCCACCTGCTAATCCGCCTATCTGAAGTGGCTCCTGCCAGAGAACGTGTGCGGTTTCAGGGGCGTAGTTTTGTCCGTAAGCTTCAGTGTCGCTGTAGATGCTGTTTGCAGTTAACCAACTTCCCGATATTATGTTCCATTCTCGGATTTGGCTGTCGATTGGGCGACTCCAGTACTCTGTTGGGAGGCCGAATCCTGGCCAGTACTGGGAGTGCTCATCGTTTACGATTAGGGTTAGTACTTCGCTGTCGGATGCTTCGTAGAAGCATTTTACTTCTTGGTGCCCAAGGAAGAAGTCATCTGAGGTGTAGTTGTACCATTGCGCTGGGAAGTGGGATTGGATTTTGTATTCGCCTGTTTCGGTTGGGGTGAAGATTGTTCCTGTGCCGCCGGTGGAGTCGGTGTTGAATGGGCCAAGTGTGATTGTTGTATTGTCGGGTTTTGTGATGGTTATTGTTAGGCCGCGCCATTTGTCTTCGGTGATTTGTAGGGCTTCGGTGATGCCGACGTGGAGTAGGACTTGTTCGCCGACGCCGACGGGGTTGGGTGTGGCTCCTATGTATGCGTAGGATTTTTTGTGCCCTGTGTAGCTTTGGGCGCTTGTTGGAAGAATCACTGATGAGGTGATCATCAATGCTATCAGAATGATCGAGGTTACGACTGCCAATTGTTTATTGTTTATTTGCATTTTTCTTTCTCCTTTTTTATTTTTGGACAAAAGTTTAACAACTCTGTCCAAAACAATGTCCTGTATTAAAGAATCTCTTTATAAGATTTATTCAATAACTGATTGCCGTAAATATTTGTTAAAAAGAGATATTTTTCTGCATAAAATTATCAAATCATCCATATTTGGGAATGCTGAAAACCATTCAGGAACCATAATAAACCGTCTCCTTAGCCCCACAAGCAACCAACCAGTATAAGGTTGAAATCCGCCTCCGATTCAACTCAAAAGTTATATCCAAGCCCAACCTAATCGTCCAGTAGCAACCCAAAAAAGATGAGTCTTATGGGCAGATGCACACGAACCATTGGCGAACGGCGCCTCGGAAGAACCATCTACAAACTCGGAAACAGCGTAGAACTCAGCAGCAAAGAAGGTAAAGCCAAACTCGCCGAGAACAACTACAAACAAAAAGTCCAAACCGAACAAGGCTACAGCGAAGACTCCCCAGTTCAGAACCTATGCGATTCCTCAAAATGGAAAAAGACAACCATAGAATAACCATTCTTTAGAAGCTTTATAATAGCAGAAAGGTACTGCACATACAAATCGTTAAGTCTATCTTTGCTCAAAAACCCGTAACACGAAAATATTCGTAATTACACTATTGTTTTGTTATGATTATTTGTTTGATCGGTATGTCAGGTGTTGGGAAGAGTCGCGTAGGAGCGGTTTTGGCTAAGCGGCTAAATTACCTTTTTGTTGATGTTGATAGGGTTATTGAGGAAACCCAACATGCGAGGCTGAGGGATTTAGTTGACTATTTAGGGGAGGAAAAATTTTTAAAGTTAGAAGAGCAAGCGGTTTTGGGCTTAGATGTGGCCTGCGATGCGGTTATTGCTTCGGGCGGTAGTTCAGTGTATTCGGAGCGGTCTATGGCTTTTTTGAAGCAAATCTCTAAAATCGTGTTTCTGGATGCCTCTTTGGATGAGATCAAGCGGCGAACGAGGGATTTTTCGGGCAGGGGTATTGTCGGGTTAAAGGAGCGGGGGCTGGAGGCGGTTTTTTCGGAGCGCCTACCGCTTTACAGGCGATACGCCGATGTAACTATAGAAGTGACAGGGCTCAGTGATGAGGTGGTAGCGGAGCGAATTATTGAAGCTATTTGCTAGTTCGAATCCTGCTAGAAGAAAACAGCCCTTTGCGCGCTGTAGAGCCACTCGCTTGGTCAATTGCATCAATAGCTTAAAAGTCGTATATTGTTACATATGGCGATCCACATCATCGGACCGAACCCTTCAGGCACAATCAGGTTTTCGACAATAAACTTGGAAATCACTAAACACGATAAATGCTCCAGTAGGTTCAAAAAGTCCAATAACCCTCATCAAACAAGCTTTTTATAAGCATAAGCATGTAGGGGAGCGTTTAGCCGCTATCATTCGGGTT
>JBNIDR010000024.1:13559-22386 GCA_050108155.1 Bathyarchaeia archaeon
TTCAAAAAGTCCAATAACCCTCATCAAACAAGCTTTTTATAAGCATGTAGGGGAGCGTTTAGCCGCTATCATTCGGGTTGAAATTTGAACAACACTTAATAAGTTGCGTAAATCTGAAATAGCAAGGAGAAAGAGAGATTGGTTCTCACCGATTTAGTGCAAGTCATATATGCGCCGCAAAAGGCTTTCAAGAAAATCGTTGCTAACCCCAAGTATCTCGGCGCTATAATCGTACTTATCTTATTCATTGGTTTACAGATGGGTTATGAGTATACCCAGTTATCTAAAACCAACGTGGAGATAACTGAACCTCAACCTGGGCTGTTTCAAACAACCACTCAGGCGTCTACAGGTAACTGGACTAGCAGTTCAGGTGCTGCTATCAGTGACAGCGCAGATTACTTCAATTATACCCTATACGCTTCGAATTATGGCTTCTATCCTAATGGGTTTGGAAATACCAGCTTACAGCTAAGCCAACAGGACGCTCAAGCCTTGTCAGCTAGAATTGATAATGCTTTTAATGTTGACTGCAGTGGTGTCGGTTTCCAAAACCTCTCCATGGTAGTGAAGCTTGTTGATCCTGCAAATGCTGTTCCACAGAATGCCACATTAACCCTATACAACCTCAACGACAATAACTACTACACATACGACTTAACCCCGCAGCTCTCCGATGCTTCCCTAATTGGGCAATGGAACAACCTCACAATCCCCATTGGTCCCAACTCAGAAACAGAATGGACCACCACAGGTAACCCCACATGGAACAACATAACCTCCATTAAACTGGATCTCAGCTACGCAAACGGCGAAAACGCCACCGTACGCATTGGCGCATTATTCTTCCGCGGTCAATACCTATCACTCGCACAGAATGACCCCTTAATCTTAGTTTTCTCGGTTCTCCAATCAGTTTCCCTGCAGTTCCTTATCCTCTGGCTAGCCATCGCAGCTATTATGTATCTGGTGCTTAAAGGGCTCAAAGTGGAGCTTGTCTGGAAACCAATCTTCGTTTCAGTTGGCATAGCGCTAATCGTTATGGTTATTCGGTCGGTTCTCTGCATCGCAGCAACTCTTGCGTTGCCACAAATTTACTATCCTTGGGATCTCTCCACTGGTTTAAGCTTCGCACCATATGGCGTAATTGCTTTCCCAACGCAGGCAACCAGCATTCTCTCAGTTGAATCAATGGCGGCATTCACCAGTATTGAGGCGGCATCGGCTTCGTACAGGGCGATTTGCTTCTTTTTGTTTGGAGCATGCTATGTTTGGCTCGGAATCCTGTGTACCTTCATAGTGGGGGCAGTGAAGCCTGAACTTTCGATGTCTAAGAGAATTCTAGCCGCAGCCGTCGCAGTAATCGTGACGGTTATGGTGCTGGTTTTCTTGCTGCTGGGCTACGCTTAACTCAACCAGCCGCTTCTTCAACATTTTTTCTTTCTTTTTTGCAATATCGACCGCTTAGCGGCAAGACTTATATGGCTGGAAAACGAAAAGCATCCAAGAAACAGTTTAGAAGTGAAGGTAATTGACCGATATTAAAGACTTAGCTGATGGAATGAAACGGGTAAGCGTTGAAGGTAAAGTCGTCGAAAAGGGCGATACCCGCGAAGTTAAATCACGTTATAAAGATGAGACGTATCGAATAGTTGACGCCGTCATAGCTGACGAGACCGGCAGCATCAAGTTGACGCTTTGGAATGAGCAGATTGAACAGGTCAATGTGGGCGACAACGTTAAAATCGAAAATGGCTACGTGACCAGCTTTAAAGGCGAAGCCCAGCTTAACGTAGGCAAATTCGGCAAGATGACCGTTAATTAATCGCCATTTTTGGCGGTTACTCTTTTCATTCCCAACCGAGTAAATGTGGTTTTCTAAGTAGGCAATACTACCGCGGTTTTCCCAATTTCATTTAAGAAAAGGAATGCTTCTCTTGCTTTTTCTTCCTAATTTGGCAGAAACTATGCCTCAGCGTCGCATATGGGCTTGTTGTGGGTTTTTCTACAGGTTGTAAGCAAAAAATTCGCTCTATTTTATCGGATGAGTGGTTTTTTGACTTATTTCTGCGCATCTCCTTTAAACCCGTGTTTTGCGTTGTTTGGTGCAAAAACTTATTAATCCAAATGCTTGGGTCAATTTGTCGTTTGTGGGAAGTAGAGCAGTGTGCAATTCGAGCTTGTAGCGCCATACAAAATCTCGCCTGGACAGGAAGCCGCGGTTGAGCAGCTAATCCAGAACTTCCAAAAAAAGGAAAAACAGACGCTATTGGGCATAACGGGCAGCGGCAAAACCTTCGTCATGGCAAACGTCATCAACCGCCTCCAGAAGCCCACGTTGATTTTGGCGCATAACAAGACCTTGGCTGCGCAGCTCTACGGCGAACTCAAAGAACTCTTCCCGCATAACCGAGTGGAATTCTTCATCAGCTTCTACGATTACTATCAGCCCGAGTCCTATCTGCCGGCGCAGGACATGTACATCGAAAAGGACAGCACCGTCAACGATGAAATCGAGAAGATGCGTATGCATGCGGTTTCAAGCATCGTGAGCCGTGACGACACGATAATAGTGGCATCGATTAGCTGCATCTACAGCTTAGGCAACCCAGATGACTTCCGCACGATGGCGCTTAAACTGGAAGTCGGAGGCAAACTGAGCCGCCAAGAACTAATCCGCCAGCTAGTGGACATGCAGTACGAGCGTAACGACATGGTTTTGGAGCCAGGCAGGTTCCGCGTCAGAGGCGATACAGTGGATATTGTGCCGTCTTACGAGAACGATATTTTGCGTGTGGAATTCCTCGGAAGTACTATCGGCAAACTCAAGGAAGTTCACAAGATAACTGGTAACGTCAAAAACACCATTGACAAACTTACCCTATACCCCGCTCGCCAATACGTTGTGCCTGAGGAGAAGCATGCGTTGGCGCTTGAGCATATCCAGCAGGAACTCGAGAGGCGCCTGCAGGAGCTTCCGCCTCTGGAAGCCCAGCGCCTCAAGCAGCGCACCAACTATGACCTTGAAATGATACGGGAAGTCGGCTTCTGCTCGGGCATGGAGAACTACAGCCGCCACTTCGACGGACGCCGCCCCGGCGAACCCCCTTTCACCCTAATCGATTACTTCCCCAAAGACTACCTCTTAATCATCGACGAAAGCCACCAAACCATCCCCCAAGCAAGAGGCATGTACAACGGCGACTACAGCCGCAAAAAGAACCTCGTGGACTTCGGTTTTCGCCTCCCAAGCGCCTTAGACAATCGTCCCCTAAAATTCGACGAATTCGAACAGAAAATGGGGAGAGTCCTTTTCGTTTCGGCTACCCCAGCCGAGTATGAACTGGAAAAGAGCGGCCCGCCAGTTGAGTTAATCACTCGACCCACTGGACTGCTTGATCCTGAAGTGGAGATGCATCCGATCGAGGGGCAGATGCAGCATCTGATGGCTGAGGCGAAGAAAACGATTGAACGCGGCGACCGCGTCCTAATCACCACACTAACGAAACGTATGGCGGAGGACTTAGCCGATTACCTCGTGAAAGAGGGCTTCCGCGTTCGCTATATGCATAGCGAAATCGAGAGCCTCGACCGCATCGAGCTTATCCGTGAGTTGCGTGTGGGCGAATTCGACATCCTCGTCGGCATAAACCTTCTGCGAGAAGGTTTGGACATCCCCGAAGTCGCCTCAATCTTCATCCTCGACGCCGACAAAGAAGGCTTCCTCCGCGACGAACGCAGCCTCATCCAAACCATCGGTAGAGCTGCCCGTAACGTCAACGGCAAAGTCTATCTCTACGCCGACGTGCAAACGCAGAGCATCAAGCGGGCGATGGAAATCACCTATTACCGCCGTAACGTCCAAAAACGGTACAACGAGAAATACGGCATTACACCCCAAACAATCATCAAAGCAGTCACCATCAAAGAAGCCCCAATCAAAGGCGCCAAGCACCTTGCCAAATCGGACATTAAACGCCAAATCGTGGAGTTGGATGCGAAGATGCGTGAAGCCGCTGAGAAGCTGGAGTTCGAGAAAGCCATTGAGCTGAGGGATGCTATTGCGGAGTTGCAGAGGACGTTGGCTGCCAAGATTGAGAAATCCGAAACTGAAGAGGTTAACCCCAAAATTTAGGGGTTTGATGCAATAAGGTTCTAATCTGCCGAGGTAAAACAAGCTAGAATCTGCGTGAATTGAGAAGGGAACAGTTACAGTTATGCGTGATAACATATCCATCAAGGGTGCACGTGAGCACAACTTAAAAAACATCGATTTAGAGTTGCCCCGCAACAAGTTGATAGTCATAACTGGGCTTTCAGGTTCAGGAAAATCCACATTGGCGTTTGACACCATCTACGCCGAGGGACAACGCCGATATGTCGAGAGTTTGTCGGCTTATGCACGGCAGTTCTTGGGGTTGATGGATAAACCCGACGTGGACAGCATCGAAGGGTTATCGCCTGCGATTAGCATTGAGCAGAAGAGCACCAGCAAAAACCCCCGCAGCACCGTCGGCACAGTCACCGAAATCTACGATTACCTCAGACTGCTATTCGCACGCATCGGCGTTCATCACTGCCCCAAATGTGGCAGCAGCATTCACCCTCAAAGCGCCGAGAACATCACCAGCCTAATCATGTCCGAAAAGGGCAAAACCTTGGTCTTCCTCGCTCCAATAATCCGCGGCATGAAAGGCACTCACGAATCAATCTTTGACGACCTCAAAAAAGAGGGCTACACCAAAATCCGCGTAGACCAAAAAATCTACGAAACAGACCACATCAAAGAAGAAGTCAAGCTGGTTCGCTACGAGAAGCACTGGATAGAAGCAGTAATTGACACTGTAACCATCGAAGATGAGGAACGTAGCCGCATCGCCGAAGCAGTCGAAAGCGCCCTGAAAACGGGAAAAGGCACCATGGTGGTAATCGACGCCGCCAACACTGACGCAGGCGAAAAAAGAGAGCTGGAACGGTTTGAAGGTGAAACCATGTACAGCACTTTCGGAGCATGCCCTAACCACCCTGAAATCGTGTTTGAAAGTCTTGAGCCGCGCATGTTTAGCTTTAACTCTCCTTTCGGAGCATGCCCAGTCTGTCATGGACTCGGCGAAATCACAGAGGTCACTCCTGACAAAGTGATTCCAGATAAGAACCTGTCCATTATGGATGGCGCCTTAGCCGTATACAAGAGTACTATGGATCTTAGCTGGCGTGCGCAGCAGTTGGCGATGGTTGGCAAAAAACACGGCTTCGACGTATTCACCCCAATCAAAGATTTCACTGAGGAGCAACTCAAGGTTCTTCTCTATGGCGACCGAGAGCCCATCAGTGGGAACTGGTCGAATGGTGCTAACATGTGGATGCGTGACGGCTGGGAAGGTGTTATTCCCCAGACCATGCGGCTTTATCGTCAGACCGAGAGCGAATGGCGCAAAGAGGACATCGAGAAATTTATGACTGCCCGCCCCTGCAATGCATGTCACGGCAAAAAGCTTCAGCCAGTAGTTTTGGCAGTGAAAATTCTTGATAAAAGCATAATTGACGTAACTGACCTCTCAATTGAGGATGCAGTGGATTTCTTCCGAGATCTTCCCTCGAAACTCAACGAGAAGGACCTGTCAATTGCCAAGCAGGTGTTAAAAGAAATCAATGAGCGACTGGGTTTCCTTAAAAACGTAGGCTTAGGGTACTTATCGTTATCCCGCGCAGCCAAAACCTTGTCAGGCGGAGAAGCACAGCGTATAAGATTGGCAACTCAAATTGGCAGCAACCTCATGGGTGTCCTCTACATCCTAGACGAACCCAGTATTGGTTTACATCAACGAGATAACGCTAAACTTATCGCCACTTTGGCGCGGCTACGCGACCTCGGTAACACCCTAATTGTGGTAGAACATGACGAGGACACAATGCGGCACGCAGATTACATCGTTGACATGGGTCCCGGTGCAGGAGTCCACGGCGGCCACATAGTAGCAGAAGGTTCCCCGCAAGAAGTTATGGCTAATCCGCGGAGCTTAACGGGCAAGTACCTTTCAGGTGAACTTAAAATCGAAATTCCCCTTGAACGCCGTAAACCCATAGATTACATAACCGTTAAAGGTGCAACTGAGAACAACCTCAAAAACCTCAGCCTAAAACTGCCCCTTGGCGTCCTCTGCGGCATCACAGGCGTTTCAGGCTCAGGCAAAAGCACGCTGATGAACCTCACAGTTATCCCGGCGCTTAAACAGATGTTTGGCGAGCAGGTGGATAAAGTCGGCAAACACGATGCGTTACAGGTGCCCGAAGTCGTCCGCAACGTAATAGTCATAGATCAAGATCCCATCGGCAGAACCCCCCGAAGCAACCCAGCCACCTACACAAAACTCTTCGACGAAATCCGAAAGATTTTCGCGTCGACCAAAGAGGCGAAAGCACGTGGCTACAAAGAAGGCCGCTTCAGCTTTAACGTTAAAGGCGGTAGATGTGAAAACTGCCAGGGCGACGGAGTCATCCGCATCGAAATGAACTTTCTCCCAGACGTGTACGTGCAGTGTAGTGAATGCAAGGGCAAACGCTACAACAAGGAAACCCTCTCGGTGCAGTACAAGGGCAAGAACATCGCTGAGGTGCTGGATATGACGGTTGAGGAGGCAGCGAAGTTTTTTGAGAACACCCCGCGGGTGCATCGCAAACTGCAGACGTTGCTCGACGTGGGTTTAGGCTACATCAAACTAGGACAAAGCAGCACGCAGCTCAGCGGTGGAGAGAGCCAGCGCATCAAAATCACTCGTGAACTTAGCAAACACAAATCAGGCCACGTTGTCTACATGCTGGATGAACCCACCACGGGCTTGCACTTCGACGACACCAAACGCCTCATCAAAGTCCTCAATCGCCTTGTCGACAACGGCAACACAGTCTACATCATCGAACACAACCTCGACGTGATAAAAAGCTGCGATTACCTCATCGACTTGGGACCAGAAGGCGGCGCAGCAGGCGGTCAACTCCTTGCAGAAGGCACACCCGAAACAGTCGCGACAAAACCCAACAGCTACACAGGCAAATTCCTAGAAAAGATATTCAACAATGGGCAAAACTAAAAAGTAGTCAGTTCCTCTCTGTTTTTTAACTCGTACCGCGGCTGTGTATGTGTGCAAACGATAAGTGCAAGGTTCATTACAGCTAACTATCTCAGAAGTACTGTTAGCTGAAGTTACCAACGCCTTAAGATACAAACCTGATTATGACAGCGAAAAACTCAGAAAAGCCGTTACGAGTTTGTTGGGTCTACGCCTCAGTATCGCACATTTGACTGAACCCATAATGACCAGAACAGTTGAAATAGCTTATGAGGGAAGAGTCACGTTCTATGATGCCTTGCCCGTTGCAATAGCAGAACTTAAAAAAACAGTCTGCATAACAGCAGATGAAGCAACACAGCATAAAAAACTTCACTCCAAAGGCTACCTCAAAAGCAGGTTATGTTAAAAAACAAGCTCTACATAACGCCACACACAGAATCGGTCGTTATAGCCTGAGATCTAAACTGTGCTGTTTATGCTTTCGCTGCATCACACTACGTTTAGTGCGCTAAACGCAACAAGTGTCACGGAATGCGCATGGTGGGGTGCGTTTTTCGCAGACATATTAGGATGCAAATAGAAAAGCTATGCAGAAACCTATAGAGGAAGGCAACTCCGCGGTAAAAAGGTGCGTTAAACGCGTTTCTCAGTTTTTGTCAGAGGGCAAATATTCAAGCGGCATGGTTGATTACTCTTAGTACCCAATTCGAACTAAGCTGCGACTACCTCGTCGACTTGACCACAAATATGAGGTGAAAAACGTGTCTTTTGGCTCAGGAGGAACCAGAAGAGGAGTCAATTGGAATAAGCCTCATAAAAGGACTTGTTTTCGGAAAACATGCCTAGAATCTGAACATAATCTATTTACAGCCTGTTTACTGCATTTTGCGCCTTGAGCATATTCCTAAACTCGAAATATGCTTTAAAAGGAATGATTCATCAGATATCATAAGAAATGCTCTAGTTCTTTGGAGCTAACATTCGAGGAGCAAAGGAGAATATGGACATAAGAGAATTTGAAAAAGAAAGCGAAATCTGGCAAAAGTCCAACCCAATACGCATCAAAGAACGTGAGTATTGGTTGAATGAAGAAATAGCCAAAATCCCCCCTAAATAAGCGAAAATTTTAGCGTTCCTATTGGAAATGCTTAATGCATTCAAGGTTTAGTCAAATACTGCGGCAACTTTCATGATTAAGCTGTCCAGCCCATCCGAATTCAAAAGCATTGACATCCCAACTGAACCAGGCGTGTACCTCTACAGGGATGAGGCTGGGGAAATCATCTACGTCGGCAAAGCCAAGAACCTGCGGAACCGAGTAAAAAGCTACTTTCTAAACAAAGACCAACCAGCCAAAACACGACAGCTAGTTTTACACATCCGCAGCATTGACTGGGTCATAGTTAACAACGAGGTTGAAGCTTTGCTGCTGGAAAATAAGCTCATCAAGCAGCATACGCCCAAGTATAACATCAACCTCAAAGACGCCAAAACCTACGCTTACATCTCACTGACCCGCGAAGAGTTCCCGCGGATTTTGACCAGCCGCAAAGTCAGCCGCAAACTTGAATCCTTCGGACCCTACACAGACGGCTACACCCGTCAAGACCTGCAGCGCCTCGTAACCAAAGTCTACAAGCTCCGCACATGCAAAAACCTGCACAAACGCGCTTGCCTAAACTACCACATCCGCCAATGCAGTGCCCCATGCGTCGGCAAAGTCACCGCGGAGCAATACGCTGAGCAGGTGCAAC
>JBNIDR010000024.1:22396-45648 GCA_050108155.1 Bathyarchaeia archaeon
CCGCCAATGCAGTGCCCCATGCGTCGGCAAAGTCACCGCGGAGCAATACGCTGAGCAGGTGCAACGTGCAAGAGATTTTCTAAGCGGTAACTATGAGGGGACAATGGCGATGCTTAACGAGAAGATGCAGGCAGCTGCCAAAGCCATGCAGTTCGAGACCGCGCTTGAGTTGCGCAACCAAATTGCTTCAATACGGCTTCTCACTGAACGCCAAATCGTCGATAACGAGCGCCGCTATGACCAAGATGTGATGGTTTTTCGGCAGGTAGGCGAGAAGATGCTCGCGTTGCAGATGGGCGTTCGCAAAGGCGTTTTGCTCGGGAAAAAAGAGTTTAGTGTGGATTTGCAGCCGCAGGTAGAGCAGGAATTCCTAAAAGCATACTACACAGCCAACCAGATTCCACGTGAGATACTGCTCAATAAGCCCTGCTGGACGGAGCCCGAAGAGAAAGCGGCGCTGGAAGAGTTCTTAGCTTCGAGGCGACTGGGACCAGTAACTCTTACCGTGCCCCGACGCGCAGACAAATATGCGCTGGTGCAGCTTGCAGAAAAGAACCTTGAGTCATCCCTCGAAGCAGACAGCGCACTGATTGATTTACAGAACAACCTCAACCTCCCCGCATTACCTAGAGTAATCGAGTGCTTCGACATCTCCAACCTTGGCACAGAACACGTCGTAAGCGGCATGGTCACATTCCGCGACGCGAAACCCGACAAAAAGAACTACCGCAAATTCAAAATCAAAACCTTCACTGGACAAGACGACTTCGCCGCCATTAACGAGGTTGTCACCCGCCGCTACAAACGCCAAATAGAAGAAAAGAATCCGCTGCCAGACTTGATAGTTATCGATGGCGGACCGGGGCAGGTGCATGCGGCGAAAACGGCTTTGGAAAAGTTGGGGCTGCAGGTTCCCTTGATTGGACTGGCTAAGGAGCACGAAGAACTTTACTATCCAAATGACACCACCCCTCATAGCTTTGACAAAAACAGCCGCATGATGCTCCTGCTCCGTAAAATCCGAGACGCCACGCATGACTTTTCAGTGGGCTATAACCGGAAACGCAGAGAAATGCAGATCAGAGAAGAATTCAAACCCAAAACACGGCGCTCTAAGCGAGCAGGTGCTCCAGCAGAATCTTCACGCCAATAAGAATCAATACAAGCCCGCCTGCAATTTCTATTCTGTGCCCAAAAACCTTGCCTAATCCGTTGCCGAAGTAGAAGCCGATAAGCGAAAGCGCAAACGTCACGACTCCGATAGCTGCGATGGGCAGCGCGATTGAGGTCTGCAGGAAAGCAAAACTCAAACCCACCATCAACGCATCAATACTGGTTGCCACTGACAAGATCAGCAGCGAATGCATCTTTAGCTCCGTTGCGCTTTGGCGTTCTTCCTCTTTTTTTGTTCCCTCATAAATCATTTTTACGCCGATGAAAGCCAAGAGACCAAAAGCTATCCAGTGATCAACGCTTGAAATCAAATCTGCCAAGCTTAAACCAACTGCCCAGCCTATAACGGGCATAAGCATCTGGAAACCGCCGAAAAAAGCCGCTGTAAGAAACCCCGCTCGACGCCTGTTGCGTGTAATAGTCATTCCGCTGGCTATCGAAACCGCAAATGCATCCATAGCCAACCCGACGGCAATCAAGACAACCGTTAAGACATCCAAAGTGTACACCGCAAACCTGTTCTTCTGCTGCTTCCCTAGGTTATAGGTTTTTAGTGAATTAGATGAATTTACGCAGCGCCTCTTCTAAGCCCTCGAAGCTTTTGATTATCACGTCTGAATGATAAACAATCCATGGACTGAGGCATTCGATCGGCGAGACAACAATGACCGTTTTGCCCCTACGTTTAGCATAGAACATTTCCATGCAAGCACCCGCAGAGAGAACAGGCAAATACACAACCATGATGTCGCATCGGTCAGCATCATCGAGATCACGCTGAATAAAGTCGAATGTGGGCACTTTATCCCACCAGCACTCCTCAGTTCCATTGTAGAGAACCCTCTCGCGCTTCCAAGGATCAATTATTTCTAAGCCAAGTCTATCTGTGACAGCCGTTATGACTTGTCGATAGTCCTGCTTTTTCTCCATGCCTAATATAGGACCTGAAATGAAAACACTCTTCATCTGGCGCTAACCTCGAAAAGCATCAATCCCCCACGCCTAATATGCTTTGCCAAACGCTTGCTTTCTACAAATCAAATAGATGCGATTTAATAATCCGTTATTTTCTATTTCAGCACTGGAGACAACACTTTGATAGATATGCTTACGCTTCTTCTAATCTCCATACTTGTGGGCCTGCTAGGCGCACTAACTGGTCTAGGCGGCGCCAGCATCCTAACGCCCATATTGGTTTATCTGGGGATCCCCATACAAGAAGCCATCGCATGCGGCATGGTCGCAATAATCGCCACCTCCAGCGGCTCAGCATCCGCATTTGTCAAAGAAAAAATCACAAACATCAGACTCGCCATGTATCTGGAAATGTTCACTATCATTGGCGCAATTGTGGGTGCAACAATCACCGTTATCATCGCACCTGTTTTTCTCTACTTCCTCTTCGCAGCCTTCTTGATGACCTCATTTATCAACATACGTGGCTCCTTCAACCAAGAACACAGCCCTCCAAAAACGCAGGATAAGCTTTCAAAATGGCTAAAACTAGAAGGAAGCTACTTTGACAAATCAAAAAATAAAGTGGTTGAATACAAATCCACGAACTCGCTTTTGGGCGGCGCTGGCATGTTCATCGCTGGAATCGCAGCGGGCATGCTCGGCATCGGCGCAGGCGCATTCAAAGTCATCGTGCACGAAAAAGTCCTCAAGGTGCCAGCAAAAGTGTCCACAGCAACCAGCAGCTTCGTAATCGGCATGACAGCTTTGGCGGGTGTGAGCGTTTACTTATTTTCGGGACTGTTGAATTTGACTTTGATGGCTCCCATGGCAGTGGGCGTCACAGTCGGCGCAGTTGCCGGCGGCAGATTGCTTAATCGCTTCCACGATAAGCACCTCAAAGTTCTCTTCCTCGTAATTGTTACTGTACTGATCATTCAGATGCTCTACAAAGGAGTGACCGCGTTATGACCTTGGCGGAAAAGGAGTCAAAGCTAGAATTCATCGTAAGCATACTGCTTATCGCTGGCGTTGTCACAAGCGTTATCTTTGAAGTCATCGGGATAGGACTCTACTTTGGCTCCTACGGCAACACTGAGGTTTCACACGCGCAGAACGCTTACATAAGCGGCGAAAACTTCTTCATCTTCATAATTCAAAAAGTCCAGAATCTGTTTGCCCAAGAAAACGCCCTCCTATTCATGACGATGGGCATAATAACTTTGATATTAACACCATACATCAGAGCCATAACCTCCTGCATCTACTTCGCATGGGAGAAAAACGGCAGATACGTGCTAATCACTCTCTTTGTGTTGATTGTACTAACTGTCAGCTTGATTTTCCATTAACTCGCAAGGTTCCGAAACTTCTGCCTCTATTTTCATGTTTATTCTTTTGTTTGGAATTTTTTCCCATCTAATTTGCACAAGTTACGAATAATGTCCCTGCCCATAAGCGAAACAGTACTTAACCCGATATTGCCGCATGCCCACTGCCCAACCATGTAAAAGCTACTCAGACCCGGCAAGGTTTTGCTTACGCCGTTCTTGGCTACTTCTTTTTGGTACTCTTTTGGGGCTCCGAACGCTTGTCCTCCACGAAATGCAGCTATCCAGTGCTCTACTGAAACCTGCGTTGCCACATCAACCGCTTCAATGCTTTTTTGGAATCCTGGAAACCGTTTTTCCAGTTCCTGAGCTACCATATCCGCTACTTTCTGCTTCTCCGCGCGGTACGCTTCTGGGTTTGTGGATAGGGCTTTCCAGTAATCATAGTTTGACTCGAAAACCGTCTTCACAACGGTTTTACCCTTCGGCGACAGCGTGGGGTCAAAGTTGAAGATTTCAATGTCTAAGCGATCTCTTGTGATGTCCTCAATTGCTATAGGTTGGTCAAGGAAACGTACAATTGCATGAGGCTCGTTGGGTAGTTCCATGTTTATGCCGTACCAGACTTCGAGTCCAAAGGCTTGCATTTTGGGGTATGCTTTGTAGTAGGCGTTGATTAGGTCGTTTGTGTATTTGCCCTCAAGCATTCCAAAGATTGTGGAGTAACCGTCCGCCGCCGAAACCACAATGTCCGCATAATGCTCCGCGCCGTCTTCCAACTGGATGCCGACAGCAGCGCCGTCCTTCACAATTATCTTCTTAACTTTAATGCGATAAGTGATTTCCCCACCTAACTCGCGATATCTACTCTCTATATTTCTTGACAGCGCCATTGAACCGCCAATAGGCCATCCGCCATCACCCTTACTCTGTAAAGAAAGGAAAATCATCGGAATCAATGGCGGCGCCTCTACAATGTCATACTGTATTGTGGGGAGTGCTTTGCGCAGGAATGGGTCGGTGTATTGTTCGGCGTAGTCTTTTATGGTTCCTTTACTATATTTCATTAATGTACCCATCAACGGTAGCATTTTCAGTTTTGCGCCTGCCCCACCAAGCATAGCGTCAAACAGGTCTCGACCGCCTAACTTCTTGATGGTGCCAACAAATTCGTCAATAAGTTTGCTGTCTTGGGGTGCCAACGCCTTGAGGTGCTCTCGAAGCCTCTCTGGGTCTGTATAGAGGCTTAGGACTTTGCCGTCTGCTTCTACCTGTACGAATTCTTTGAAGCTGTAGGTTTCTAATCCCCTCAGCGCTCCGAGTTCATGCCATAGTTTAGTGTAAACTGTGTGAAGTTGGGGGTTTGTGGTGACGCCGAAGATATTGTGCACGGCATAGTCAAAGCTGTAGCCTTTGCGCTTCCACGATACGCAGACTCCGCCTGGTTTATCCTGCATCTCAAAAATTTTGGTTTTATAACCGTTCATTTGTCCATAACAGCCTGTGGATAAACCGCCAAGCCCCGCCCCGATGATAATAATTGATTTTTCTCCCACGAAATAACCCATGCCATGTGTTGCTTAAACCAAATATTATATCTTTGCACGGCTGGGTCGTGGTTGCAACTCTTATTAATGGACGCGTCCATCCATTACGAGGTAAAGATGTCTAAGAGTACTCTTATGCTTGAAAAGGCAAATGCATACGACAAAGTCGGTATTGAAAAACACGAAGTACAGAAAGCAGTGCTGTCTCTAAAGGAGCTGCGGCAGAAATATCCCTTCACCGAAAACCTCCGCTCAATCGAGTGGCTCGATCCAGACAAACTCTTCAAAGTCAACCCAGACGAAGTTGGCGAATTCTTCCAGCTGCTCGAACGCTCCCTAAAACCAGTAAGCTTCACAAACCTCAACAACTCTAACGTCTACCGCAACGCCAGACTACAAATAAGTGACCTAAAAAATCTACTCCGCACTGCAGTAGACGACCGCAAATCATTGGCACAAAAGGTGGATGCTCACTGGGACCGAATCGGCGGAGTAGGACAAGATAAAACGTTAGCTAAAAAAATCATCTACTGCTTCAACGAAGAAAAAGGCGCTGTTTTACCGATTTTTAGCACTCAACACCTCCGTCACTTCGTCAGCAAAGTCTCCGACTTATCAGGCGGACAAACAAAATATTACTCATCTGGGCAAGAATACGAACACTACACAGCCGAACTTCTGAAAGCCAAAAACAGCCAACCGTTAACCAAAAGCTGGCACGCCCTATACTTCGCAAGGTTCCTTTACCAGACTTATCCCCCACCCGACAGCGAACCAATCGGCGTAAATGCCCAGTCACAGCGGAAAACCGGTAACGCAGTAACCAACGAGCAGTTAGACCTCCAGGGCTTCATGAGGTTGCTGGGTGAGTTACAGAAGCAGGGCAAAATTGACGGAGAGAAGTTCCGCGATTACCGCGCAATATGGACTGGGCAGCCGAGTGAACGCGAAGGGTTAACTCAGCGCCTAAAAGCGCTGCTGGACAACAAATCCTAACCTATATTCGTAGCGGATGCCCTACAACGCTTAGGTACAACACGCTCTCCTTGACTCCATCTACTTCTAGGATAGCGTTGACTTCGTCGTCGAAGAAGGCGCCAATCTGGCAGGACCCCAAACCGATGCCAGTAGAAGCCAACGCAAGGTTTTCGCCAATTATGCCAGCATCCAAATACACATACCGATAAGCACGCTGCATGTACTTCCATTTAGACCGCTCAAAGACTCCTGTCCAAATGAAAACAATCGGCGCCTTAGCCACCATCTCCTGCCCCAAAGAGGCAGCTGCTAATTCATCACCGAAATCCCCGAGTGATAACAGTTCTAAAACATGCTCTTTTACGTTGTAATGATAGATACCTTGCTCTAAGCTTTCTACATTGTTGGCGGCTATGTAAGTTTCAACTGGATACAATGCTCCTGCAGAGGGTCCAGTGCGAAATTCATATCCGTGCTCTACCCTCTGGATGCCAGTTGCCGCCCAAAGCAGAAACGACGTCTCATTGAGTGTGATTGGCTGAGGCGAATAGGCTCTGATACTTTTTCTTTTCTTAAGAATATCTGTTATTTGCATAGATTGTGCGGGCAAGTCTTTTGTTAGCTTGATTCTTTTGGATGCTGAATATTTTTTGTATATGTCTGGTTTGTTTGCCCAATCAAGATGCCCAGCGAGGTTCAATCTTGTATGTTTAGTTTGATTTTGAAAATCATCACCTACACCCACGTTAATTCCTCAGAAAAGTTGACCCTGTACACCTCTGGAGAAAGGCGCTTAAAGAGCTTGCGCAACTTTGGTTGAGGGCTTCACTTTAAAATAACATAAATCCGAAATCTAGCTAACCACTTTTCTTTTTATGTCTTCGAAAATCCAAACATTTGCCAACAAAATTTTCCGCTAGCGATTTGTCCTGAGCAAATTGAATGTGCATATATGACGCTAACACGTTGTTTTTTATCCATCCCTCTTTCTTGCCCTTTATCCCTTCACCCATCAGCATTTGGTAGGCGAATTTTGCGTCTGCTGGAATGTCAGTGATTACCGAGTTGTGGAATTCATGCCCATTTATGGTTGCAGGGGGATGGCTTAGAATGTTGGAGCTTATTACTTGGGCTTGACTGTAAGTAACTAAGGTATTGCTTGTCATAACGGTTACTCCATCAAGAACCCCCGTCATCTGGTAGATTTGTCCATCGAAGTCTGCTACGGCTTTGGTTAGGTACATCAAGCCTGCGCATTCAGCGAATACAGGCATGCCCGAATTAGCTGCGTGCAGAATTGCTTTTCTCATTGCTTGGTTGGTTTCTAACTGTTTGAGGAACATTTCTGGGAAACCCCCTCCGATGTATAATCCGCCAAGGTTCTCGGGGAGGGCACTGCCGTGTATGGGGCTGAAGCGAATGATTTCTGCGCCGCATTGACTAAGCAGATTTAGGTTTGAGGGGTAGTAAAAGTTGAATGCTTCATCAAAGGCTACTCCGATTTTTACCCTGTTTTTCTGTTTTCTTGGATGGTCCGCTCTTTTTTCCTCAAGGCTTGGAAGTTGACCTGCAGATTTTGCTATATCATAAACAAGGTTGATGTTGATTCTTTCTTGTATGAACTCTGTGATTTCTCTGTAGATTTGTGTTTGCTGTTTTTCGGGGGTTGGAATTAAACCCAGATGCCTCTCGGGCAGACTAATTTTTTTGTTGACGGGCAACCATCCAACTACCGGTAAACCAGTTTTCGCCTCTATGGCATCTTTGCACCAGTTAGCATGAACTTCACCTGCTACGTTGTTTAGGATAACTCCTCTAATTTTGACGTCGGGATCAAAAGTTTGGAACCCCAGTGCCGTAGCAGCGCTGCTTCTTACCGTGTTGTATGCGTCAATAACAAGCAGTACGGGGCAGTTCAAGATTTTTGCTATTTGACTGGTGCTTCCGGTTTCATCTAAACCGCTCAAGCCATCATAGAGTCCCATGACGCCTTCTATCACCGCTATATCTGCACCTTTTGTGGCTTGAGCAAAGACTTCCCTGATATGATTTTGTGGTGCAAGCCAAGTGTCCAAGTTTTCGGAAAGACGCCCAGTGACTATGTTGTGGTAGCTTGGGTCAATGTAGTCTGGCCCAACTTTGAAGCCCTGCACCGTGTAACCCCATTTTTTCAGAGCTCCCATTATACCGGTGGCTATTGTTGTTTTGCCAACTCCGCTCTGTGTGCCCGCGATTATTACCCGAGGAATAATCATATTAAACGCCGCTTGAGGTACTATTTTTTCCAGGTTGCTTTTATTATATACTGTAGAGCTGCTAAAAGAAAAAGGAACTGAAGAAAAAGATGGTTACTCAGCAATATAGAGAGTAATAGCGTAAAAGATGATGTTAGCTAACTTTTGAGATAAAGGAACGGAGTTTTCTCGAGTTTTGACGCGGTATCTCATCTTGGAATCTAACATCTATTTCTGCGGGGCCAACAACTTCTGTCAATTTTCTCTTTATTTCCTCAGTATTGTCTTTTACATAATTAGCGTCTTTCTCAACATTAACAATGAACCTGCCTTTTTCTTCTTGAATAACTTGATACTGCGCTATTCCTTCTATTACATCGAAAACGCACTTAATTACCGGCGCAGGAACAAACTCTCCGTCAAAGCGTAGAAAAACATCGCTTTTTCTTCCCTGCGTCATTCGAAGTATCGGAAAACTACTTCCACAGGCGCATTTGTCCGTATCCAGAATTCCAACATCTTCAATATTGTACCTTATTAACGGAGACGCCTTGTTGACAAGGTTTGTGACCGTGATTTCGCCTTCTTCTCCTGGAGAAACCCGTTCGCCATTTTTCGTTATTTCAACAATACAAAAATCGCTCTCAACGTGGAAGCCTGACTGTTTTCTGCATTCAGCAGCAATAAATCCTAACTCGTTTGTTCCGTAGCCATCATAAACTTTAGCTCCCAGAATATCCTCGCATGTTTTCCGTGTGTATTCATCTAGCATTTCACCGCCAGTGAAAATTAGTCGGAGTTTTAATCCTCTTTTTCCTTTACTTTTTACTTCTTTGCATAATGACCGGGCAAATGAGGGAAGTGTGCATAGAGCTTGTGTTTGAAACTCGGTTATTTGCTTTAACATTTCTGGCGTGTTTGTAAAGGTTGGGATTCTTAATGTTTTAAAATACCCCCAATTCTGAATTGTTCCCCATCGAGGAGCCCACCCCGCTAAGACATCCGCTTGTCGATACCAAAATTTATTTCCCAAACTCACCTGGTAACGATAGGTTTTAACTCCCATGTCAAGTGTTGCTTCTGGATCCCAATAAACGCATAAGGGGATACCGCTACTTCCTGATGTGCGCATAGCGAGGCATTTGCTGGTGTCGATGCTTTTTGAAGTAAAATTTTCCATAGGTTGGCTTCTTAGCGTCTTTTTTGTAAGAATGGGCAGTTTGCTTAGGTCTTCGACTGTGCGTATTGAGTCTGGATCAATTTTCTCTTTTTTAAACAAGGAGTGATAAAAATTTACGTTTTCGTAACTGTATCTTACTAGTTCGTGTAGTTTCTTGTTTTGTAACTTTTCAATGTCTCTGGAGTTGAGGTGTGTGTTTTTGCTTGCAGCTATGATTTTTGGCAAAATTTTCATGTACCTTTTAACACGCGCAGTGTTCACGTATAATAATACTCCATTGACTTTTCGTGTCTTGCCCTTTACTGAAGATCAGATATAAATCTTATTTACTAAAAACGCCTGCCGCTTTGGGTATCTGCGTGTTTTCTAAAAAAGCATCCATCAAAAGTTTTGAATTGCGCGGCGTAACATTGTCTGCTTTGCTTCGTCGAATAGTCAAATTTACTTTTTTGTAATTAAGCTTAAATTGACAAACGCTCAATTCTGCATGGGTAAATCGGCTATTGATTAATGAAGTACATATCCCCCTTGGGGCTCTCTCGGCTATTTTAGCATGCATTCTTTTTATTCTGTTCCTTAAAGTGTACAAAACACAACGTTCACTATACTTACTTGCTATACCCACAGGCTTCTTATTTTTAGCGATCTCTTATTTCTTCCTTTTCTTACATTTAGTGTACCCTTACGTTATGACGTTATCTACCTCTTTAATGTGGGTAAGAGTGGTCACGCAGACCTGGGGTTTTACCTTGATTGCTCTCTCCTATTTTCTATCTAATAGACCCCCAAAAACAACCAAACATACGATCATAGATATTTCCGTGTGGTCGATAGTTGCCGTGATTTTCATCTTTGGGTTGTTGATGCTTCTCAACCCGCCTGGTTCACCTAGCGTTTACTCTGAAAACGTAATTTTTACTGTGGCCAACCTTTTCTTGTTATCATATATCCTTGTTTTTATAACTCGGAAGTTTGAGTTAACCTCTGGAAGCGCTTCTGGACTAGTTAGTGCTCCATTGGCGTTTGCTCTGCTTTGGTTAGGACAATTTTGTTTTCTACTCTGGGACGTAGATGGTGGAGGCGAGGCCTCTTTGATTTCCTCTCAGGTTACACGTGTAATCAGTTTAGTGATATTCATTAGAATATACTATCAGGTTAGTAAGGAGTCCACAGTGTTTGAGGAGCAACAAACGAAGTAAAGTGGACATATATTCTGCGGTCCTTGACAGCATTTGTCGCGAGGGCGGTCAATTGGTTGCTGCTAGCCCTACTAGGGTTGCTCATCGAGCCAATATTCCCTATGATAGGTTCCAAAGGATTATAGATCAATTCATAGAATTAAAACTGGTTGAAAGAACCCCTGATGGTCTTTTAATAACTCAAAATGGTCTAAATTGCCTCAGTCAGATAAGAAAGACACACGAGTTTCTCAGGCGTATGGGACTTTCAGTATAGCGACTGGCGTTTTTTCTTTATTAGCTTTCTTTGATGAATTCCAGATTATCTCCAATGGGTGTACGAATATTAGGGTCATTAGAAGCCCATAATAATTTGAAGTAGTTTTGAATTGTTCTTACGATTACTGGATTGTTTGACCACATCATTGTTGATTGGTAGAAGTCTTCGTCTGTAGTTTCCATCAGAATGCTTTTGCTGTCATAAATCGCTATAAATGGCTGCGGTAAATCGGCGATGTACTTGAAAGATGCCGTTTCGTGGAATGATGCAAATATTTTTGATAACGACCTGTTTATGCTTTCCTTATCTAGAATGAAGCGGATTTTTACTCCTCTATTCGTAGCGTCCACGATATCTTCGCTTGCTGTAAAAAGTAGCTGATTAAATCTATTTACGGAGGTTATGAACTCGATGCTTTTCTGAGCTGTTGTTATGGCTTGTATCCCTTTTTTGATGCCGCTTGTTCCTTTGGATAAAATAACGATTTGTTTCTCAGCGTCAGTCATTTGGTTTTTTATCTTTTTTTTGTATTCATGAAGCAATTTTTTCGATTTTTCTTTTAAGTCTATAATTTCTTGTTGCTTTTGTCCCATGAGAACATTGATTGCTTCATTCAAGGGGAGCGGCCTATACTTTGTTGGGGAGCACAAAATTGTTTCAACAAGCCCTCGCTGGTTAAGTTCAAGCATTGCTCGGTATGTATCGGGGCGTCCGACACCTGAGTGGTCGGCAGCTAACTTTATGGGTAATGTTCCTTTTTCAACTAATGCAAGATAGACTCTGGCCTGTGTCTTGTTGAGTCCTAGCTCTACAAGTGTGCTTATGTTCTCTTCTCTGTCCTGCATGATTTAGAATCTTTCCCCTGATGTTTCTTTTTTTGTTGATTTTTGCTATATAAAATGGATGTACGTAACGTGTATTAGTATAAAAATTGCAGTGCTGAAAAGTGGCGTTGTTGGGCAATCCACCAACACCATCTTATAAACAGCCGCTGAAATCGTTTGGGCTATGCATGGGCAGCTTCACATGAGGTAGCCCATGTCAAAAATTTGGAGAATTAAGAAAAATGCAAAAAACAAAAAACAAGACTTTAGCTATTGTGATAATATCGATTCTGTCACTTTCAATATGCAGCGCAATGCTCTCAAATAATTTAGCTTCTGCGCATAGCCCTCCTTGGACGATTACACCTGTTGCTTACACATATGCGGCGCCTTCGCCATGTGGTGTTGGTCAACCTGCTCTTATCTTTGGCTGGCTCAACTACGTCATTAACGGTGCACTTGTAACAAACGATAACAGATTTGAAAACTACCAATTTATCATAACAGCTCCCGATGGTACTCAAGAACATTTTGATTTTGACAAAGTTATGGACACAACTTCTGCACAGGCATTTTCATACACACCTAAGCAAACCGGTGTCTACAACATTACCTTCATATTCCCCGGGCAAACCTTCGACTTTGGAGGAGCTTACCAAGGTGACTACTACACTCCAGCCAACGCAACCTATCTGTGGACTGTACAAGAAGAACCAGCAACTGTACTGCAACAAAATCCGCTTCCAAGTGAATACTGGGCAAGACCAATAAACCAAAACCTCAACACTTTCAATGCAATTACACTCGGCTCTAACTGGCTAGGCGGTTGTGCACAATCTTCTGGCTTAATGGCACTACCACAAAGCTACATCCAATACAACGGCGCAGTTCCTCTAACTTCACACGTTATGTGGACTAAACCAATCGAATTTGGTGGAGCACTCGGCAGTACAATATCTGAACCAGCACAAGACGCTGACGAGCCAGGCGCATACTATTCCGGTATGGCATACAACATTCGATTCCAAAACCCCATTATCATCAACGGAGTTCTCTACTACCAAAAACCCTCTGGTTATAATGGTTATGGTGGCGGCGAAGTTGCTGTTGATCTGTTGACTGGCGAAGAAATCTGGCACAATGATAACATCTATCCAACCTTCGCGACTATGACCAACTTCAAGTCTGAAAACGGTTATGGCCCAGGTGGAGCTATTCTATGGCAAGCAGTAAGTAGCGGATATGGCGGTCCTACAACATGGATTGGTTATAACGCATTTGACGGTAAATGGGCTTTCAACATAACCAATGTTCCTTCTGGAGCACAGGTTAGAATGAATGACGGAAGCTTATGCATATACCAATTCAACTACAACCAAACTGCAAAATCTGGCTGGCTAGCACTCTGGAACATGACAAAACTATTCGGTAGCACAAGCGTAATCAGTGTCTGGGCACCACCTGGACGCGTTTTTGACGGCACTTCTGATGTATGTTACAGCTGGAACAAAACAATAACTGCAGACTTAACAGGTGATACCGCACCATCTATCATCGGTGTAGTTCCAGGTAAAGCAATCCTTGGAGCAAGCAGTAGTCTCGCAACTACTTCACAACCACGACCCAATAATGATCCATGGACAATCTGGGCACTAAACGATGACGCTAACTCACGAGGATCCCTTTTGTGGAAGAAGCAATATGATGCACCACCAAACAACCAGACACAAATGTTCTGTACCTATCCAATCGACGCTACAACAATGACTTTCGCCATGACAATTGCCGAGACTGGTCAACGTGTAGGTTACAGCCTTGAAACTGGCGAGAAACTTTGGGGTCCATTAGGTGAAATCCAAGGATTCCAATATTACAGCGCACGTTCAGGTGTTCCATACAATGGTAACCTCTACGTTTCAGGATACGGCGGCCTTGTCTACTGCTACTCAATGACTCACGGAGAACTTCTGTGGACATATGGTAACGGCGGCGAAGGCAACTCTACCAACATGGGTGACAACGGACCTTGGGGTTATTACCCAACTCAAATTGCGGCTTTCGGCAACGGTGTAGTCTACACCTTTACTGGTGAGCACTCACCTTCAAACCCACTCTACGGCGGTGCATTAACACGTGCATTAAACGCTACCACTGGCGAAGAACTCTGGACACTGCTAGACTGGTCTGGCTGTGGCTTAGGCAACTCTATGCAGTCATTCCCAATGGCCGATGGCTATGGTGTAATGTACAACTGCTATGACAGCCAACTATACACAGTAGGAAAAGGACCAAGCCAAATGACAGTAACGGCACCAAACGTTGCAACAACAGTCGGCACATATCTGACAATCAGAGGTACCGTGACAGACATTTCCGCAGGCACACAGCAAAACGAGCAAGCTGCTAAATTCCCCAATGGTGTTCCATGTGTTTCAGACGAAAGCATGGGTGACTTCATGGCTGCTCTATACGAAGATCAACCAATGCCAACCAACGTTACAGGCGTTCCAGTTACTGTTTACGTCTTGGACGCTAACGGCAACTTTAGGCCAATCGGACAAACAACAACTGACTCCAGCGGCATGTTCACAGTCCACTGGGCCCCAGACATCTCCGGCGCCTACACTGTCTATGCAGTCTTTGAAGGCACAAACGGCTACTTCGGTTCATCAGCAGAAACCTCATTCTACGCAGCAGAACTAGTTACACCAGAACCAACAGCCACCCCAGCTAACAACTTAGCAACAACAAGCGACCTGATGCTATACACATTCGCAGCAGCAATAGCCATAATTATCGCAATCGCAATCGTGGGCATCCTCTTGATGAAAAAACACCCATAAAGTGAAAAATATGCAAAATAAACTCTTCCTTTTTCTTTTTTTAGTTGCAGAGAAGCGGGCTGAGAGAGCATTGGTTCGTAATTACAAAGTTGCGATGATGTTCCAAACTCCTTAAGTCACCTCCAATGCTCCAGCAAACCCTTAAAAAACATGCACTATTTTTCTAGGCGGTAGAAGCCGTTTTCGTAAAATTAGTCTTTCTGGTTTACCTAAATATTATGGAAAATAAAATTAAAATAGGAAAATTAGGCTTTTTCTTTAAGTATATCTCGGATTTCACGCAAAGTCGCTAGTACCTCATCGTTGCCCTGCATTTTCGGGGTGGCTTCTTCAGTTGGATAAACTACCTCTGTTCCAGTTACGTAGGGGTCTCTGAATTTCCTTAGTTCCTTTAGTATGAAATCGCGTACCTCTTCGTAGAATACGATGCCACTAAGTGTCTCTTCTGGTCCTTTTTGGTTTGCTCCAGAGTTTCCGGCTGTTTCGATTTGAACTGAGCCTATTTTGAAGATTCTATCCATTGGACCTGCTTTGCTGGAGATGTTTGTGATGGTTCTGAATGGTACATGTCTGCGGGTTACTGTGATGATTCCGCGTTTCGAGTAGATTTCTGGCATTGTGTCGCCGCTTTCCGCTTTCACCGAGTACTCGATGCTTTTCACGTAGGCGGGTGTGAGAGCGATGGCTGGCGCGAACCAGATTAGGTTTACTAGTACTGTCCAGATGTTAACGGTTACCCAGTAATCTGTGATTGTCTGTGTTGCACTTGGGTTGCCCCCCTCAAGAGCATTCATGTATGCAACGAATACAAATGAGCCCACGGTGCAAAGCCAAATGAAGGCGAAAACAATTAAGTATTGAACAAGCATTTTGTGCAGGAGTGCTTTTGAGGGCTTAAATATTGTTCCGCTCGTTATGAATTTCGCTGGCGGCTTGATGACTTTTTCAGCGTTGTCTTTAACCAAACTAGTCACCTCCCTTCCGTTTATACCGCGGGGTTTCCTTGGCGGCTAATTTATTAAAAATGGCGATTGCCTGCTGCGTCATATAGAGTTGTTTTTCGTCGGGGCGGAGGGGTATGTTGTATTCTTGTATTATGATGTCGAGTGTTTCTCTGCATTCAGCGTCTTTGGGGCATTGTGGGCAGAGTTTTCCTGCGTAGGAGTCGTGTTTGTACCAGACGATGACGCCGAGTTTTTGGGTGTAGATTATGTAGACTTGGCTGCTTGTTTGGTAGTCGAAGCCGATTAGGAGGCCTTTGTAGTCTAGGATGGTTTCTATGTCTAGTCTGTGGCTGTTGGCGTGTTCTTGGAGGTTTTTGGCGATTTTTTCTCGGGCTCTGTTTAGGACGCGGGATACGTAGGCGGGGGTCCACTGTTGGCTGGTGTGGTCTTCGGCGATGGTGCTGGTGTTTTTGCCTTTTTGGAATTCTTGCCAGACTATGGCTTCGTCGTTTGAGAGTATCCCCATACCCTTCACTAAATTTACCAAAATATAGTAAAGATTTGCGTTAAAATGTTTCGGTTACCCGCACGTCACAACAAATGTACCCTCAAACTCAAAACAGCAGTTTAGACAACAAACCTGTCAATAACCCAACCAAAACACACAACACCACCAGAACTATGGCAAAACGTGCCCCGAGTGCCTTAGCACTCTGAACAAGTCGAAGACCAATGGCCACAAAAAGCGAAACGAAAAACCCCGCAAGAACAGTCGTAGTCAAAGGTACTTCGGGAAACAACAGCAAACCAATAAGCGGAACTGCCAATACAGGCAAGATTAAACTAAGAATCACCAAAGAGACCTTTCCAGTCCAAAGCACAACAACACCCACGTTTAATTTGTATTATGCTATTCTTTAAATTTGCTCAGATTTTCTCAAGTGAAACATTTAGTCGAGCTAGAAAATGGACTAAGTTTTGTGTTCGTGGGTGATCATCTATTTGTTTGTTTTTTTAGGTGGGCTACTCATTTTTGGTTAAGAAGCTTTATATTGTTACGCTACTCGTTTTTGAGTTGCTACTCATAATTTGGTTGGTAAATTGTTTCATGTATAACAACCTAAAAACCCAAAGGCACCGCAATACAATGGCAGCCCTCCTCATGGGCGTCGTCGCAGGCGTACTCGCTGCCTTCGCAGAAAGAGCTGACACACTAGTAACAGGCGGCAACGCTACACCACTAGGATACATAAACACCTACACTTGGATCCTCGTATCAGCCGCCCTATTCGGTCTCACAGGAGCCCTCATTACCACAGAAATCCAAGCCATAATCGGACTATTTACCGTAACAAATCCACTCTCTTGGCTATGGCCATTCATAAACCTCGTTTTTGCCCTAGCAGCTGGCCTTATCGCCATCGGTTTCACACGTTTTCGCCCCCAAGCAAAAATCAGCACCAAACTCTTGACTATGAGTACTATATGCGCCGTTTTGGATATCCCGCTGGTTTATGTGGTGATGGTTATGGCGCTTGGTTTGCCGTTTATAGTTTACCTTGCAGCACTGCCCATGTATGTAGTGTTGCAGCTTGTTCCCTCAACGCTCCTCTCCTACATGCTTGTCAGGGCTCTGAAACGCTCTGAAGTCCTAATTTGGTGATTAGCTGGTGGTGTCCAATCAACATCAAATTAAGGCAGACCTCAGCCAAATAATATCTAAGCTCTCTCGTAAACAAAATTTGACCAGTTCAGAAGCCGAATACGCCGCCAAAACAATCTTTAATCACCTTACAAACAACCAACCTGACGCCCTTACATTGCTATCTGCCTATTTCGGCGGATTAACCGCAAAGAAACCCACCGTAGATGAGCTGGCTGGCATGGTGAAAGCAATGGATGCAACAAGAGCCTTCACATTCAACTTCAACAATGATTCGCCCATTGTAACCGCAGGAGGCACAGGTGGAGACACCTTCTCAACCATCAACGTTACAACTCCCGCAGTAATAATTGCTGCAGCAGCTGGTGCATGCGCAATTAAGAGTGGCTCCAAATCTTTTTCTTCAAAAAGTGGCTGCATCGATTTAGCTGAAGAACTAGGAATCAACGTCTACGCAACCCAATCTGTAGTAGAAGATTGTGTGCGTAGTATCGGGACCTCTGTTTGGGCTTCCGAAGGCGTCTATCCCTGGATGCGTCCTCTCATTGAATTGGCGGCGGATGAATCTGCCTCTGCGGTTATGCCTATGCTTTACTCTTTAAGGCTTATGATTGCCGCGGGTCTTAATCCGTTCTCGCTTACGCGCCAAATAAGAGGTGTAAGTCAACCGTTCACACAGACAATAGCAGATGTTTTGGTGAAAAGCGGCTATGACCGAGCTTTAGTAGTGTTGGGTTTCGGGGCAACTGAGGACACTCGGATTGATGAATTCTCAAACTTGGGCAGAAACGTGGTTTCTGAGGTGAAGCCGAATGGTTCGGTAGTTACATTCAATTTTTATCCTGAAGAAATAGGTTTGCCAAGAGGCGCAGCAAAAGACGTTGCTTACCCTGGAAGTCACCTAAAGAACACGCAGCGAGTAGCGAATGTGCTCTCAGGTAAAGACCACAGCGCATGTAGAGATTTAGTTTTGTTAAATGCCGCTGCCATTCTCTACACCGCTGATATGGTGGTGGACTTTAAAGATGGCTATGAACTGGCAACGCAAGCTGTCGATGATGGTTCTGCAGCCAAAAAACTGATGCATTTGGTTGCGTTAAGTGGAGGTCAAATGGAGCGCCTCGAATTAGCCCTAAACTCATTTACTCTGGAGGAACCAAATGTCCGATAACGAATATGCTGTTAGCTTCACCGCGGAGCAGATGCAGCGATTAAAGAATGCACGAACCCTATTTGAGAATGACACCAACAGACATATCGAGTTAGACGCCTTCGTTGATATGCTAGTGGAAACATACCTCTCTTACCGCAATTTACGCGGTGCAAACGAGAGCAGCATACTCCAAAAACTTACCGACAAACCCTAATGCTCAACTGAGAACCAAAGAACCAGAAACCCATCAACCTGCTCCACGCTCTTCGGCTTCAATTTCTTTGCATCCTCTGCTCTTAGAAAACCTGAACCGCCTACTAACGTCGGGGCGTCACTTCCGCCCCAAACATAGGGCATAATCCAAACAAACAATTCATCCACAAGATTCTCTCTAAAAAAGCTACACCGCACTTCCGCTCCGCCTTCAACAAGAACCTTCTTTACGCCGCGTTTTTTGAGAGCCTCCATTAAATCCTGCAGATTAACTTCTTCCTCAGAACTTGAAATGAAAACGTCAACTTTTTTGTTTCTCAGAGACGTGATTTTTTCTTTTGGGGCCTTTTTAGTTACTGCTATCAGTGTGGGGGCTTCTGTGGTGTCCAAGATTTTTGCGGTTAAGGGTGTTCGAGCTTTGCTATCTAACACTATTCTAAGCGGGCTTTTGCCTTGTGCTTCTCTTACGGTCAAGGATGGGTTATCTGCCAAAACCGTATCCACGCCAACTATAACTGCGTCAACAGATGCACGTAGGGTATGCAGCATTCTTCTGTGGGTTGGTGTCATGAACTTTGTAAATTCTTTTCCATTTCGGTCGGCAGGCGCTATTTTTCCATCGACGCTCATGAACCCTCCAACAGTAACCTGTATATCCCGCATTCTTACGCCTCTTTAGAGATACCTAAACATCATAAATGTCATAGTGCCTAAAAAGCCTCAAGGATAACTGCGAAAAGGCGATTGGTGACCCTCAGTGGATAACCCTCCTTTAATTGACTGCCTGCTAGAACAGGGTTGAGCGTTTTTTTGTGCGCCATGTTAAAGCGCTGAAAACTGTTAACGCTAAAAGAGCAACAAACACCGCTGCTTTAACTACTGTGAAATATATAACTGCTGAGTAAAGTGTGAAAGCTGCTGGAAACGCGCCGATGAATAGCGTGAAGAATATCGCTGTGGGCAGTTTGTAGCTGTACTTGTAGTCTTTAAAGATGCGTTTTCCAAAATACAATGCTGCTAGGCGCCCCATACCGTGCGTGCATTTTATGCAGTTGTAGCATGGACGCAAACACCCAAGGAAGTGTAGCACTCCATAGATTGCGATTAGTGCAACTATGAAAAATGCGATGCCAGCGTTGGTGTCATATAACAGGAAAGCAACTGTGTCCAAGATAATCCATACGAAGAGGCCGAGGTTGCCTAATATTACTAGTTTTTCTGGGAAAAATATTGGTCTACCGTTTTTTGGTTCCGCCATAAACTCTTAATGCGGCAGATGAGTTATAAAGCTTGCAATTTTTTCTCCGCCGACAGTAGTCTCTGCTATTTTGCAGTACAAACTGATTATGTGGTATTTTGGGCTGTGGGGTATTTCACGCGTGCCACTTTAAACACGTGTTGGCAGTAACCGCAGCAATAGTACTGCACTATGAAATAGTCATTTTCAATTTTGCTTTTAAGCTCTGCAGGTTCCCTTCTGCATCTTGGACACTTAACCATTATGTAGGCACTCAAAGCTGGATTTATATGGATTCCATAAAAGTCTTGCGCGCAAAAATCCAAATTTGAACCTGAAAAACACCAAAAAGAAAACGCTGGATGCGTTTGTGTTAAGATTGGCGGGCCCGACGGGAATTGAACCCGCGACCTAAGGATTAAGAGTCCTCCGCTCTAGCCTGACTGAGCCACGGGCCCGCATGCGCCTTTTTTATGGCTGCATTGGCAAATATAGAGATTACGGTACAAACCACAAAAACATGCTAATTTTTCAGTTCAGCCCAAACTAGCTCAGTGCTTTATTTTGTTATCTTTAGGTAATTCTCAGTGGATTCAATATTCTTTTACATCCACATCGTGTCCAATCCAACATAGCGCTATGTTGTGGGTGTGATGGAAAACATATATGCTACACCGGAACTGCAGCTGAGAAACGTTGTATCTTCAAAAAGCGCTATCTTGTGGTGTGCCTCAAACCACCACGCCCACCTAAAGAGCACAGGTTGCGTTGCATTTATTTTTAAGCTGATTACTGTTTGCTGAAGTAGAATCGGATGGCTGGTTCTGGGTGTTTTGCGTTGCATTAAGCTTTTGGCTTTTTGGGCTTGGCTATTGCTGATCGACGCAGGGCTTGGGCAAAGGCAAGGCATAACCCCGCTGCACCTAAAGCGTACCCCGCTGATGCTGCTAGAGCGGCTGAATCAAGTTTCGGCCCGACATGCTCGGTTGACGCGACGGCGCTGGCGCAGTACCAAGTTACAGGCTGATCCGCGCTGATTCCGCCTCCAACCGAAACATGGTCAATTCCCAAGTTATGATTGTTTGTCAAGTTTGCTGCGCTGAGGATTTCCTCGTCGTTAACGTAGAAGTGTACTTCGCCTGTTCCCGCACCCTGAACACCTTTAAGTTCAACTAGATACCACGTTTGTGTCTCCACGGTTTGAGTTGAGTTGATGCTGTACACTGTGTTTCCGTCAACATACCACAGATTCCAGTGGCACACACCATCTATGCGTACAACGTTGACTGCGCAGACGCCGTTTGAGGGCGTAAAGTTACCTTCAATCGCCGAGTTGTAGACGCCCCCGCCCCCGATAATGTTGCCGTCCGTTGAGGGTAGATTGCCAAAGAATAGGTACCATCGCCAGTTAATGCTGTTATAGGTTTGATTAAGCCACTTGTACACGTAACCCCAGTGGCCATTAGTTGGTACAACGCTTGAACATTCAAGCATACCGTTAATTACGCCGAGGTTAACGCCGCTTGTATCAGTGCCTGTCCATGCACTTGTGTCTTCTGAACTGAAGTCATCGCTAAAAAGCACTGAATCAGGGTTAACTGTGGGGTGCGGGCTAGGTGTTGGAATAGGAGCCGGCGTTGGCGTGGCGGTTGGGACTGGTGTTGCTGTTGGCGTCGGTGTTGGGGCTGGAGTGGGTGAAGGAGTTGACGTTGGCGCTGCAGTGGGCGTGGGTGTTGGGGCGATTGTGGGCGAAGGCGTGACCTTGGCAGTGGGATGCGGCGTGTAGGTAGGTTTGGGCGTTGATGTGGGTGTTGTGGATGGGGTTGAATTAGTTGAGGATGAACTGATGGCGGGTGTTGGCGTGGGGGTTTGGTGGTCGGTTGTTTGGAGCGAAAAAATGTTTGGGTTGGTTATAGCTGCGGCTATAGTTACTGAAACCGCTAAAATGATGATTATGCCGATGGTTAAAACGGCTGTTTTTTTATTAATCACAAAAATTCACCTAAAAATGTTTTGAAAAAAGCAAGGCATTTGTTGCCTGTGTATACAATGCAGTCGTTTGCTTATTATTCTATGTGGTTGTCGCTGACCACTAGCAAGTGGTGAGGCGGCGTTTGTTTGTATGTGCCTGTTTCCTTTTTTGATAGAATCTTTTTGGTTGGGTGCGTCGGTTGGTAACGCTTAATAGGCGACAACGTCAGTTAAGCATCGATGGCTATGATTCCTCAAGGCTACATCGAGTATAAGCGTCGAGAATACTGCAAAGATGTAAAATGCCCTCGTCAGCTTGAGCTTAACCGGCAAGTTGAAGGTTCCCCCGAATATGAAAAAACACGGTCGCAATGCAGCAGCGCCTGCCTCTACACAACTTGGCAGTTTCATCATTGGCTAATCGAAAAGGGCTATCTGATTGTGAAACCTGAATCGAAATAAGGTCTAACTGGTTTGAAGTTTTTGGTTTCAAGCGTCGAGTGTGTTTTTAAATCACTTATTAATTTTTTTGATAATGGATTATGTGTATTTTGTGTTACATTCTAAATTGTTGGTTGATAAAAAACTGAATTGAACCTCGATATATCTGATATGCAAAATATTAAATATTCAGAACTCGAACAAGCAAGCCATGACTCTCTTAGGCTTTAACTTTAATAAACATGAAGTAACCAGCTATGTTAAATTCAACTGGAAACCTGGAAAAAAAGAGTTATTGTATGTAAGCGTCTTCTTGGCTCTCTTTATTCTTGCCCAGTTATATGATAGGGTGCCCTTGGCAGCTTCAGCTTCCACTATTGATGCTCTCTCGCCTCTTGCTGGACAGCCTGACCCAACTCTTATGGCGATAAAAGATTTTGGTATCGATGCTTTGAAAGTGTTCGCTGCATTCATGTTAACTTACCTGTACTTCCTAAACTCAGATAAACGGCCACATAGCGCCTTGAAATGGGGTGTAGCATATGCTGGTCCCGTCGCGTTGGTATCTTTTATTTTCTGGATGACTTCCATTACAGGCAACGTAGCCCAAGCAGTCGTGAGTGACATACTTTATCTGCCTATCACATTCTTCTGGGGTTTGCTCTTAACTGGCGGCTTCTACTTGTTCTTGGTTTACAAGCCTAAACTCAATTTTGCAATTCTAAGCTATGCAGTCCTGCTAGTCTGTTACATAGGTTTCTCCTTGGTAGTCTATGGTGTAGGCTACGATTTCACATGGGCATTCACTGAATCTCTAATCGCAGTTTCATTGGCTGGACTCTTTTACGCAATGAAGAACTATATCAGTTTCCAATTCCCAACGGTGCTTCTCTACGGTGGTATAGGCTTCGGCTTCATGTTAATCAGCTGGATCTCTGGCTTTCCCTACTTAGACTTTGTACCCTACTACGTTGAATTCTTAGCCTTCACTGTCACAGGAATCGTGCTATACTTCATCATAAAACAAAACGTAATGGGCACAGCATACACGTTACCTCCACCACCGCCCCCCGAATCAACGATGTAACCCTTCTATCAATAGAGAAAA
>JBNIDR010000024.1:45698-47182 GCA_050108155.1 Bathyarchaeia archaeon
TTAACTTTTTTTGTTTTCATCTTAACTTGCACCTTACTATCAATCACGTTTGTTAACGCCCAGACTACAGGCAACTCTTGGCCTATGTTCTGCGGGGACCTTTCGCATTCAGGGCGTTCCTCATCCACTGTTCCGTTAACAAACCAGACTCTCTGGATAAAAGTAACCGACGGCCAAATCCGCTCTTCAATAGCGCTGGTCGATAACGTGCTCTACACGGGCGCCTTCGGCGGTTACGTCTATGCATTTGATGCAGTGACTGGCAACACTTTGTGGAGTATTAAAACAGGCGGTGATGTATGGTGTTCACCAGCTGTATCTAACGGTTTAGTTTACATTGGCTCTAACGATTTCAGTTTCTATGCTTTAGATGCCGAGACAGGGAACACTTTATGGAGTTTTGAAACTGGCGGCGGTGTATGGTCTTCTCCGGCTGTCGTTGGTAACGTTGTCTATGTAGGTTCAACGGACAACAGATTTTATGCATTTAACGCTCAAACGGGTGCAGAACTTTGGAGTTACACAACTGGAGGCCAGATTCGTTCATCACCTATTGTTGTCGATAACGTAGTTTACTTTGTCTCACAAGATGGCTACTTCTATGCGTTAGATGCTGGAACCGGCAGCATGCTTTGGCGCTCCCTTACAAACGAAGGCGACACCTACACTAACTCCTCACCAGCGTACAACGGCGGAGTGGTCTATATCGGTTCAACAGATGGAAACATCTACGCCTTCGACGCTGGAACAGGATCAACAGTTTGGAATTATCAAACTAATGATGGGAAAGTTTCGTCTTCTCCCGCCATAACCGAGGGGTTATTGTATATTGGCTCTGAAGGCGGCACATTTTATTGTCTTAATGCGCAATCGGGTAATGTTGTCTGGAGCAAAGATTTGGGTTCCGCAATTTATGCGCCGCCCACGCTTGCAGATGGAAAGGTGCTGATTGGCACTTGGGCCGGCGAACTCTATGTGTTAAATGCCCAAACTGGAGACGTCGTCTGGACTTACAACACTGACGGAAGCGTGTTTGCCCCCATGGTTGCAGTTAACGGCGCAGTATTCGTTGGTGCATACGACGATAACCTCTACGCTTTTGGTCAATACAACCCAACCGCCGTTTCGGAGACTCCCACGCCACCGCCCAGCAACACAGTTCCTACAACAACCTCGCCGACAACCAACACTAAGTTAACCACCACCGTTTGGACGCCACAACCAACAAACGCGTTTGTTGCGCCAACTGTTGCCTTCGTTGGAACAGCGGTTGCATCAGTTGTAGTGGCAGCTTCAACCGCGCAGGGTGTGCCAACTGATAAGTTAGTTAAAGAATTTCAAAAGGTCCTGCCTTCAGGTGTGAAAAGTTGGCTATCCAGTTTCGTTGCGTCTAAGCGTAAGTTGAAAGTGGAAGAAAAAACAGGTTCAGTCTTTAAGCCAACCAAGCCTGAACTGTTGGTTTATGTTCTAGCAATTGCATTTAT
>JBNIDR010000024.1:47232-53093 GCA_050108155.1 Bathyarchaeia archaeon
CGTATGTTAAAGTGGAGCAGTTGGCGGATATTTTCATTGTTTTGCCAACGTTTTTTGCAACCAGCATCCTTGTTGCTTTCTCAAAAACTTTCATCTCTATAGTTTACTCGCGACATAAAGGGGTTTGGACTGAATACAAACTCTGGTACTTCGGCATAGCCCTTTTCCTCATAACCACGTTTGCCTTAAAAACGCCTTTTTCTAAGCCAGCGCGAAGTGTTTCTTACTCGCCTAAGTACACCGCCAAAATCGGTGCATCAATAGCAGTGATGTCGATTTTGTTATCGCTGGCTTTTGCAGGTATGTTTCTTGCGTTGATTGCAGGCGGCTTTGTGTTAATTGGCAGTGCAGGCTTGGCGATGTGTATTATAGATGCACTGTTTGATACTTTCCCAGTTGCGCCAATGAACGGCAAAATGATCTTCAAGGTCAGCAAAAAGGTTTGGCTGCTGCTGTTTCTAACCACGCTCTCGATTTACATAGCTTGGCTGCTCTTAGCCTAACCTTTTTTCTTAAAGTGGAAAAGATAAAGTTATTTATTTCTTAACCCCACTGCTCTCTTCGAGGAACCAGTTATGGATTGGGGAATGAAAAACCGTTTAAGTAGACTCATCCAGAAAGACGGCAAAGCCCTCTTTTTACCCATAGACCACGGCTACTTCCAAGGCCCAACACACTGCCTTGAAAAGCCCGGCGAAACCATTAAACCCATTTATCAATATGCAGACGGCTTAATGCTCACACGGGGCGTTTTGCGCAACTGTGTTGATGCTGCAATCGATAAGCCCTTCATCATGCGCGTCTCAGGTGCAGTTTCGGTGGTGGGCGAAGACTTAGCCAACGAAAGCCTCGTGACGTCGATTCGTGAAATCATCAGGTTAAACGCTTCCGCTGTTTCAATGTCCGTGTTCGTTGGCAGCAAATACGAAAACAAAAGCCTAACTAACCTCTCCAAACTTGTGGATGTATGCGAGGACTACGGAATCCCAGTTATGGCGGTCTGCGCAGTCGGTAAGGAACTTGAGAAACGTGAAGCCCGATACCTTGCGCTCTCAGCGCGCATTGCAGCGGAAATCGGTGCACGGGTAGTGAAGACTTACTATTGTAAGGATAACTTTGAGAAAGTCGTCAACGGCTGTCCAGTTCCCATTGTTATTGCTGGTGGACCCAAAACTGAGACGCAGCGTGAAGTCTTCGACTTCGTCTACGATGGCATACAAAAGGGCGCAGTCGGCGTCAACTTGGGGCGTAACATCTGGCAAACTGAATACCCCGTTGCCTCTATCCGCGCCATTAGAGCCATAATCCACGAAGGCTACACCCCACAAGAAGCAGATGACCTCTACAACCAAATCATCGCAGGCAAAGCCTAAACCCCCTTCTTTTGGCGTTTTCTATGTTAGCAGCTTTTTATTACAATAATCATGACGTGCGAATCGAGGAGCTTCCCACTCCCAAAGCTGGAGACGAGGAAGTCCTGCTTAAGGTGATGGCTAGCGGCATCTGCGGAAGCGACGTCATCGAATGGTACCGTATTCCCAAAGCCCCACGTGTGCTGGGTCATGAAGCAACAGGTGTTCTCACTCAGGTAGGTAGCAAAGTCAAGGGCTACGAAGTGGGCGACCGCGTATTCGTCTCGCACCACGTCCCCTGCTTCGAGTGTCGTCACTGCAAAAGGGGAAACCACACCGCCTGCCACACATTGCACACGACCAACTATTACCCTGGCGGTTTCTCCCAATATGTGCTGGTGCCAAAAATCAATGTTCAATATGGCATCTACAAGCTCCCCGACGCAATGAGCTTCGAAGAAGGCACATTCATCGAGCCGCTCGCATGTGTCTCCCGTGGGCAGCGCCTCTCGGGGCTGAAAAACAGCGACACAGTGCTCATCATCGGCAGCGGCATCAGCGGCATACTACACGTTCAACTTGCCAAGTTCAAGGGCGTTGAAAACATCGTCGTAGCCGATATCAACCCGTACCGCCTCGAGTTAGCCAAGAAATTCGGTGCCCACTATGCACTTGACGCCAAAGACAACCTGCCAGAGAAACTAAAGGAAGTCAACGGTGGACACCTAGCCGACCAAGTTATCGTTTGCACTGGTGCGACTTCGGCGGCGATGTCCTCTATGGATTGCGTCGAAAACGGCGGAACCATCCTCTTCTTTGCTGTGCCTGATCCAACGGTGAAGCTTCAGGTTCCGATTAACCAGTTCTGGCGAAACGAAATCACCATGCGAACCAGCTACGGAGCCGCACCAAACGACATTGAAGACGCACTGCGGACGCTGGCAACGGGCGAGTTAAACGTTAAAGACATGATAACTCATCGGCTGCCGCTTCGAGAGGCTCAGGAAGGCTTCCGCTTGATGGCTGAAGCAGGTAACTCGCTAAAAGTAATCCTGCAACCCAACCGCGAATAAACAAATAAACCAACCATCCCTTATCTTTCTTTTATGACAGATCTGCATGAAGCAATACGAGAGCGGCGTAGCATCCGCAAACTACAACCCCGACCTGTTCCGCAGAAGATTGTTCTAGAGGTTTTGGAGGCGGCTGGCTGGGCTCCGTCCGCCCATAATAGCCAGCCATGGCGATTTATCATCCTGCAAGACACCAAAATCAAGCGGGAGTTGGCTGAGCGGATGGCTGAGGCGTGGGCGGCGGACCTCAAAAGAGACGGCGTAACCACAGAAGAGCAAAAGCGCATCGAGAGGCGGGAGCGGTTTGCGTCTGCGCCCGTTCTGCTTTTGGCGTGCTTGACGATGGAGGGGCTTCGAAAGTTCCCCGACGAGGAGCGGCAGCTTTGCGAGCGGGATTTGGCTGTGGCGAGTTTAGGCGCTGGCTTGGAGAATCTGCTTTTGGCGGCTCATGCGGCTGGTTTGGGCGCCTGCTGGTACTGCGCCCCCGCCTTCTGCAAGAGCTTGGTGCGGGAAAACCTTAACATTCCAGCATCAATCGAGCCCTACGCTTTCGTTACGCTCGGTTACCCTGATGAACAACCTTTGGCTCCTCCCCGAAAGAGGCTCGTCGATTACTGCTTCGTGGATGTTTGGGGAAAGACGCCTTAAACTGGCAAAAAGCTTAACCTCTATAGGCTTCAACGTAGAGCTTCTAAGAGTCAACGCGGTGAAAAGGCGCTTTAAATGCAACCGCTGCGTCTCTGCCGCGTTTATAGGCTGATAGGGCGGCGCTTGGAGCAAGCGCTTTTCAACTTTATTTAATGCCGAAGAGGTACCGAATAGTTTTGGTCTTAACGGTTCCCTCTCTGTTTAAATAAAATCAGCCCCTAAACACCGATACATACAGCCTACTTGTGGTGCATCGCTTTGGGTCACAAGCATGACATCAAAAAAACGCAGGTAACCTTCGTAGAATACGACGATGTAAACTTTGACAAGTTAGCGGACGCCCGATACTTTGGTGAAGGTAACAGTGAAAATCGTAAACTCGAGTATATCTTTGAATACTGTCTTAACTGCGATTTGCGGCTACTAAATGGTGAACCAGCTGTTACACGGGATATTCTGGCAGATGAGTTAGAGCGGTTTGTGGTTGAAGCAAAAGGCGGCAACTTTAAAGCTAAAGCGGAAATTACCCTGCAGCATAGTGACTTCGAAGTTCTAGAGCGTTTAATTGCTGCTGCACTTGGGTTCGGTAAGTTAAAAGAGAAGCAGCAGACTTAGGCGCCGAGTTTCTTTCTGATTTCATCTTGCTGCTGAGGAGAAAACACTTCTTCTTCACACCGTGGACACTTAAGCGCCTTCACATCATGCAAGATAACGCCGTCGATTTCACAGTCAAACTGGACTTCAATGTATTCGACACAGCAGGTCGGGCAGAGAAGCGCCCCCGCTTTTGTGCTGCTTTTACTCGGTGAATTTCTGGGCAAGCTCTTCCGCCCACGCATCAACCTTCACTGGGTCAGTGTTGTTAAGCATTGTTTTTCCGAAGTAGCGAATGCGTCCGCCGAAGGCTGCTGAACTGACGAAGTTGACTTCGGGGTACTTGGCTAAGGTTTTATCAACGAACCTTGTTTTTGCGTTTTCGTAGCTGCCAGGTGTTCCTGCCCAAGAGGATGAAACGTAGAAGGCGACGCGTTTGCCTTTTAGGTTGTTTTTGAGGAATTTGAGTGCTCTGCCGTAGATTCTGCCGCCTCTGACGCCAGCGCCGACAACGACGTTTTGGTACTGAGCTAAATCTGTGGCATCCTGCTTTTTGAGGTCAACAACATCAACTTCTAACTTGAACTTCAAGCGTAGCTCATCTGCTATTCTATCGGCTGCCCCTTTAGTGGCGCCCTGCTTTGTTTCATAAGCAATTAACGTTTTGTTCTGAGCCATTCCCCTGTTCCCTCCCCAAACTATGGCAAAGGGAGTAATAAAATCACTGGGTAAACAGTTTACCTAAAACGTTCGCCCAAGCTTCAACTCTGCTAATATCCGTGGTGTCCGTGACCGTTTTGCCTAATAGCTTGTAGCGGCCGCCAAAAGCTTCTGTGGAAACTGGGTTTATTTTTGGGTATTGAGCAAGTGTTGTTTCGACGAATTTAGCTTTAGCCGCTGCATACTTGGCTGGTTCACCTGCGTCGCCTGAAGAAACAAAAAACGCTACCCGTTTGCCCGAGAAGTCGTTTTCGAGGCATTTGAGGGTTTTATCATAAACTTTAGCTTTTCTAACTCCGCCGCCCACGATGATGTTTCGGTATTTGGTGCAGTCAGTAACTTTCTGTTTGCCCAAATCCACCAAGTCAACTTCTAAATTGTATTTGGCGCGGAGGACATCAGCGATTCTTCTTGCTGCCTCTTCGGTTGCGCCGTTTTTGCTCTCGTATGCGATGAGTGTTCTGTTTTGGCTCATCTATGTGCTACCAGATGCGTTTTCGGATTCTATGCGTTTGCCGCAGTTGTGGCAGAAGATTGCGCCTGAAACGTTTCTGGATTGGCAGTGGGGGCAAACAACAGTGTTTTCCGATGTGGCTTCACTTGGATGGCTGGAAGTTGTGCGCTGAATATGCTCGCTTGCCCGCTTCAGAGCAGCGTGGGTTTCATGGGCTGCAAGCGTGAAGGCTTTTTCCAACTCGGCGCCTACACGGTAGAATGCCTCTTCAATTTCGTCTGAGGGGTAGGAGACTTTAGCGGATTTTCCAGCAGGGGTTTTGTTGCCGCATTTGGGGCAGAAGTATGCGTCATCGGCGATTTGAGCGCCACAATGAGAACAGTAAACCATTTTTTCACCAACTAGATGCATGTGGCGATTAGAATTTAAGCTTTACAAGCCAGCCGTGCTGGTTATGTGGTGTGGGGGTTTGCGGCACACCGCATGGCTAGTTGTGGGTTGCAGTGGGTTTCTGCTTCTTTTGGATGTGACGTGGGTTTTTTTGTTACAAGAACGGCATCAATAAACTGGGCAAACCAGACCTGCCTCTATCACGTGGCTGACTGGCCTTTCGCCTATCGATTCTTTAGAGGTTTATGCATAGGACCTCTGATGGAAGCCAAAAATAGAGAGACCCTCTATAGGTTTCTGCATAGAGCTTCTAATATGCTCCAAATATGATGGTGGGGCAGCAGGAGTTCAACCTGCCTTTGTGGCTAACAGCTGTGCTCAGGTATTGGATTGGATCAGTTTGTGGGTTATCTGATAGGAAAAATGTTGGATTAGCTACTTGAGCATCACCGAGACCCGTTGCACTTTTCTGGTGCATCGCAAATTTTTTGCGCTTAAGCAGTTGACCTTTATTTTAACCCATTTATTCAGAAAGGCGGCGGGAAATTGTGGCATGTGTTAACGTAAAACGTGTATTGAGTATTCATAAGCACTATATAACTCGCTCGACGTTCTACTCCCTTACTGAGG
>JBNIDR010000024.1:53143-58103 GCA_050108155.1 Bathyarchaeia archaeon
TCCTGTGCATTTTGATTATTTCAATCTGTACATTCATGTTCAACACAAACTCGGCAACAGCTGGAACAGAAATAATACCGTTCGACAGCGATGAACAACCTTTGGGAAGCTGGATTTACGGGTTGAATAACATATACAATACGGGTTGGGCTATTGCCAACACATCCGATGGCGGCTACATAATAGGTGGAACACAAGCTGGCAACTCTTTCTACTTGGTTAAAGTCGACGCCAGCGGTGTTATGCAATGGAACCAAACGTATATCTCTCCAAATTTGGGCAGTACAGAAGGCCGCAGTGTTATCCAAACCGAAGACGGCGGCTACGCCCTATTAGGTTACACAACAATTCCTGGTAACGGTTATGATTATTGGCTACTGAAAACTGATTCAGATGGCAATGCTGAATGGAACCAAACATATGGCTACAGCGGTTTAACCGAAGATGCTTTCAGCATAGTTCAAGCTTCTGATGGGTATATTTTAGGTGGGTATGCTCAGGAAAGCGGTAAATCTACCATAAATATGTGGCTTATCAAAACCGACTTAGCTGGTGTCGTTCAATGGGATAAGACCTTCGGTGGAAGCGGGGACGACAGAATTTATTCTATAGTTAAAACTTCTGATGGAGGCTATGCTTTAGGCGGCTATACGTCTTCTGAATACGGTGATCTGGATGTTTGGCTTGTTAAAGTCGACTCAGAAGGAAATGCTCAATGGAATAAAACTTACGGCACCCAAATTAACGATTATTGTCGCACTTTAGTTGTAACATCTGATGGCGGATTTGCCCTCTTAGGAACGACTCGTAATTCCTACTCGGATATATTGCTTATCAAAACTGATTCAAGCGGCAATCAAGAGTGGAACAAAACTTACGGATGGACAACCACAAACATTTTTGCCGAAGGCTCAGCTATCGTTCAGGCCCCTGATGGCGGGTACGCTTTAGGCGGCTACAGAATGTTTAGCAGTAATAACTATCTATCGCTATTTTTCAGAACTGATGCGAGTGGCAATCAAATCTCGAATAAATCCTTAGGATACAACGAAGAATCCTGTGCGATTCGCGGCATGGTCCCCACCTCTTATGGTTACGCCTTTGCAGGCACATGCTATTCTTCTTATAGTTATGTCTGGTTTGGCCTTACCGACGCCAACGGTAATACTGTACCAGTAACAACTTACAGTTTAACAATGCATACCGTGGGACAAGGTACTGTACAGCCTGGTAACCAAACCTATGAGGAGGGCACAAGCGTCAACTTAATCGCTATAGCTGCTGATGGCTGGACTTTTAGCGGTTGGAGCGGTGATGCCTCAGGCGTTAGCAATACTTCCACAACTATGTCTGCAGCCAAAACCGTTACTGCTACTTTCACTGAAAACACCCAACCAACCCCAACACCCACTCCAACACCAGAACCTACACAAAACGTCACCTTCCATGCACCAAACCTGCCTAGCGGTCAGAATTGGACCGTAAACCTCAACGGCGAAAACAAAACCTCAACGGATGACACAATAACCTTCGAAGTTGCCCCTGGAACATACAACTACACAATATACTTACCCGAAGGCTACGCAGCGGATACAGTCGTAACTGGAACAACCACCTCAGAAAGCACTCAAACAGTAGATGTCTCAACATTAACCGAAGTAACTGCCTCACCCACACCAACCCCAACTAGCTCACCAAGCAGCAATCCAACAGCAACACCGACAAATTCACCTACGGTCACCCCAACACCCTCGCCAACATCAACTTCAACCCCTCCAGTTTCACCAACAAACTTGCCGACCAATCCCACTGCAACCCCAATCCAGCAAACAACCATTGCAACAGGCGACTTAACAACCCCAGCTACCGTGGGTTTAGCTGCATTCCTGCTATGTTTAGCAATCTTTGTTTTAGTTACAAAGAGACGCAAACAGAAGAATTGGAAATAGACCATTATGGCGGGTTACCGCCCGCTCAACTTTTTTAACCTAAATCTAAGTTTTCGCCAATGCCTCGTTTGTACCAGTCAAAGGACAGACCACGCTATCCTTATACGGACACGGACTCCGCCCCAACAACGAACCCATCTGCAAACTACACCGCCCAGACTCCACCACAACCTCACACTCCATAACAGGACAGTACACAAAAACAACCTCCCAAACGGCGACCCCGCTACAATATAGCTTGAGGAAAACTGGTGCTTAAGGCTTTCCAATTACTGCTTTTTTCTTTTCGGGATGTGGAGATTTCTAAACTGCCACAAGACGGCTTGAGAACCACATTGCATTCCGCCATCAGCGTTTGAATGAGCGCCCTTTTCCATGTGCAGCAACCCAATTTCTCCACATGCCGTACATAGCGCTATGCTGAATCTTGTGCATGTGGATGTGGCGCTATGCAGATCCCATTAAACTTTCAACATAGCATCAAAATGCAATTACGGTCCCTTCACCAGTAGGCAAGATTAGCCAATTCATATGTAAAGCAACTCGTATCTCAAACCAGCGTTAGAGTTAGGTGCCTTTTGATACTCAAACGTCAACTGAAAAGCTGTCTCCCCGTTACTTCCTCCAACCACAAACGTACCTGTCTCTTTAGCGGCAATTATCCCGCTTTCCACATATGCATCAACCAACCCACCAGTTGGCGTGTAAATCTTTAGCATAAATCGACTATAGTCAAGAGAAACAGGGCTGCCCCTGTATTCAACACTAACGCTTAGCACAATTTTGGCGTTTTCTGAAAGGATTTGTTTACTATATTCAGAATAGTTTAAGGTGATATTTTGGTCTGTAATTGCTATGAAGCGAGGAGAAGGTGTGGCAGTTACTGGTGAGATGGGTGTTGGGGAAGGCGTTGTTTGTTTCGGTTGGGCGCTTGGTGTATATATAGGTAACATGTTGTCATCTGAGGAAGGTTGCCTATTCAGGATTAACCCAATGTTTAGACCTATACTCAAAGATAGAGTAACAAGCAAAACTATAACCAATCCAATCCAAAGCCTACGCATAAAAAGCTATTAAATACTGCTGCTTTATATCGTCTTCGAGAAAAAGAGCTACCATCACTAATATGGTGTTAAATCCCAAAAACCACACTAAACCCCTAAAAACAGCCCGAAAATAATGTTATATCGATACCTTTCTTCGTTTTGTTTAAATATTAGTGTTTGGACTATGCTTGTGCAAAAAGAAGGAATAACTAAAGTATGGGTTCCAAGTCTCCAAGAGGCGAATTCGCCGCAAGGCAGCTAGCTAAGAAACGTAAGAATTTCCGCTGGCACGATAGGTACTTTAACAGACGCATGTTGATGCTCGACGAAAAAGTTGACCCCATGCAGGGTGCACCACAGGCTCGAGGAATCGTTCTCGAAAAGGTCGGTGTCGAGTCTAAGCAGCCTAACAGCGCCATTCGTAAATGTGTCAGAACACAACTCATCAAAAACGGCAGAACCATCAGCGCATTCCTCCCAGGAGACGGCGCCTTAAACGTCGTCGACGAACACGATGAAGTCGTCGTGGAGGGCATCGGCGGAACTCGCGGTGGCGCTATGGGAGACATTCCAGGTGTCAGATGGAAAGTAGTCAAAGTTAACGGCACCTCACTAAACGAACTCGTCTACGGACGCAAACAGAAACCAGCAAGGTAATCAACATGTCACAAGTAGCAACTCCAAGTGTAGCGGCTCCAGCCGAAATCATGCTCTTCCAGAAGTGGAGCTTCAAAGACATCACAGTCAAAGACATCGGCCTACAACGCTACCTCAACTTAACCCCAATGGTTGCCCCACACAGTATGGGCCGCCACGAACACCAAAGATTCCGCAAATCCAAAGTTAACATCGTTGAGCGTCTCATCAACGGATTAATGCGCAGCGGCAAAAACGCAGGCAAAAAAGCCAAAGCAACCAACATCGTCAAAGAAGCATTCGAAATTATCAACCTTAAAACAGGCAAAAACCCCATTGAAGTGCTGGTGCAAGCAGTAGAAAACTGTGCTCCAGCAGAAGATACAACACGTATCAGCTACGGTGGTGTCGTCTATCACCTGTCAGTTGACGTTGCGCCACAACGCAGAATCGACCTTGCACTACGCCACATCACCGAGGGCGCACGTGCATCAAGCATCAACAACCCACGCAGCATACAGGAAACACTCGCAGAAGAACTAATACTTGCAGCAGCCAAAGACATCAAATCCGCAGGCGTCGCCAAACGCAACGAAATCGAACGCGTTGCACAAAGCAGCAGATAAATCAACCTTTTTTCTTACTTTTTCATTTTTCGATTTCAAGCACAACCGCTTTTCTGTGCAGCCGCTCTTCTACTAAGCATACGTCCTTAGCGTAGTCCATGAATGTTGTGCGGAGCGTTTCGCTTTCGCTTGTGCCTAGGCGTCTGGCTAACTCGCAGAGCATATCCTTCTGTTCTCTACTTAGCACTACTTTTACTACGCATTTGCGAGCCAACCCTCCAATCCCCTTCTTATTCGAAAACCGAACATTTATTTGCCGTTTATGTCCGCATCATTCGCATTGAAGGGTACTATTTGAATATTTTCCGCATTCAATAATGCATTTTGAATCGTACAACACAAATGCAACTATGCGATTTTCGCATGGATTTCCACGATGTCGCCGTCGTCTAAAACAAAGTTTAACCCCACCTTCTTGGGGCTAAATGGCAGACGCTTCGCCCAGACCATGGCGAACATGAAATTCATAAGCAACTCTTTATGGATGTTTTTGGCTAAATCGTTGATGGTGGCGCCTTTCTTCAATGCAAAGGGGTGGTCGCTGTGAGTTTTGGCGCCGGGTTCTTTGGTGTATACCCGAATTATTCCCAGAGAGTCAAAAACTGCTTTGCCCAACTCTGCAATGCCCAGTTTCCGCTCGCAGGACATAGGTACAATCGGCAACTCCCCATTCACGTGGGCAATCAGCTTTTTCAGGTTAGCC
>JBNIDR010000024.1:58186-82875 GCA_050108155.1 Bathyarchaeia archaeon
GTCAAGGGATACTGCGCCGCTTATACGTACAATGGCGTCGTTGATTCGGTAGTTTCTCAGCAGCTCCTCTACATCTCTCATGCTGCAGTCAATTAACCTGCCAACAATAATAATTCTTAACCGTGAACCAGCTGGGCGACGCTCAATCTCCACTCGACCCCCACTGGGCTTGTTAACCAAAACCCTAGTCTTCTCTAACTCAGACAAAATCAACTCGTACTGCTCAACAGGGTCACAGCTTAAATCAATCATCAAAATTAAGCCGTCGGCGTTTCGAGACAAACCCAACGTAACGTTTCCGCTTGCCTTGCCCTCCGCTGCTCCCTCCATAACGGCGGGTGCCTCAACAATCTGAAACTGCACATCCATAAAATTCATGATGCCCGGCACAGGTTCATGCGTGCTAAACGGCGTGGGGGTGACGCGGACTTTGCTATTGGTGGTTGCGTTCATCAGGCAGCTTTTGCCCACGTTAGTCATGCCGACGAGTGCAATCTGTGCGGCTGCGGCTTTTTCTATGAAGAGTTTGGGTCCGCCGCTGCTTTTGCCTGTGCCCATTCGCTTTTTCTTTTCGAGGTCTTCTCGGATGAGGGCGATTTTGCGGTTCATTTCGCCGCGAAGTTTCATGGTGCCTTTGTGGTGTGGGACATACTTTAGGAACTCTATCATGGCGTCCATTTTTTCTTTTGGTGTATGAGCGGCTTGTACTAGTTCCCACTTGTCCATGGCTTCGGGCGGTAGGTTAGTCGGCATGTGAACTTCGTTGAAGAATACGTGTTTTCGTGTTTAAGTCTATTTCGAATCGGATTGTTGGTTTGGATTGGGTTTGTTGGGTGGGCGTTGAGTTCTGGATTGCTGCTTCGCATGACTGGCATTTTTCTACCCCCATGCACGGCGTCTTTAATCATTTAAACTAGAAAGTCGTTACACATATTTTGTTAACTTTAAAAATAGAAAAGGCATGGGGCAAACAGTGGCTGAACGTGACGACGTATCAAGGCTGAATTTAACAGAGGAAACCTACATTGAAACCATAGATGCTTTGATGCGGGAACTAGGCTACGCCGTAGTCACTGATATCGCTAAACGGTTAGCGGTTAAGGCGCCCAGCGTAACAAGCATGCTAAAGAGGCTTGATTCGCTTGGCTTCGTTAAGTATACACCCTACCGCAACGTTAGTCTAACTCAAAAAGGCCAAGACCTCGCTAGTTTTCTCAAAATCCGACAAAAATCGCTGGAAACTTTTCTTGGCTTTTTGGGTGTAGATGAAGTTTTTGCCGAGAAGGACGCCTGCGCTATAGAACATGTACTGGGTACGCCTACGTTGCAGAAATTATCTAAATTTGTTGCGTTCCTTCAGACACCTGAGGGCGCTGTGATGCTTGAGAAATTCCGAAAATACCAAAACAATCAAGTTTAACTAGCAATCTCTGCGTTGCCCCCATTTTTAGTGGTCAATACTGCACAATCACATATCTATATTAGCGCGGTTATGCTACCAGAAACATGATTTTTAGGCAGGTGAAATAACTAATGAAATTCTCGTTAAAATTAGCTTTAGCACTATGTATGCTACCCCTTTGCCTTTCAATAGCAACAGTATGCGCTCAAACGGTTGACATAAACAGCGTGACCAGCCCCACAGCTAACAACCTAAACTCCGTCTGCATAGTAAACAACTCCACTGCCACCGCTAACGATTTATCAATGCTTAACGCCTGGGCAGTCGGCGACGGCGGAACCATCGTCATGTGGGACGGCTCCAGCTGGAGCACAGTAAACAGCCCCACAACAATGAATCTCTACAGTGTAGTATTCACCGAGGCAGCTAACGGCTGGGCAGTCGGCGGAAGCGGAGACAAAGGCGTTATATTACACTACAATGGCACATGGGCCCTCTGGGATCAAGTCAGCTTCAGCGGCGAACCAGGCTTAATGGACTCTATAAATTCAACCCTATACGGAGTCAACATGGATACTGACGGCCAAACAGGCTGGGCAGTCGGCTCCAACGGGGTTGCACTTATGTGGTCAGGCGCAGAAAACACATGGTACGGATTTACCGATGTATCCACCAACACTTTGCGCAGCGTTGCCATGATGCATGGAATGGCTGATGCCTGGATAGTGGGCGACGGCGGCACAATTCTCCACTGGGACGGAGCAAAATTCAACACGATGACCAGCGGTACAACCGAGAACCTATACACAATAAAATTGCTTAACAGCACAAACGCTGTAGCCGCAGGCGGCTCAGGCAACAGCGGAGTGGTTTTAATGCTTAGCGATGGTATGTGGTCAAAATGGGACGTTTTCAATTTCGGCGCAGGTATGCAATCAACAATTAACTCAATCATCTACTCGGTGGATTTTACTAACGCTACTTCTGGTTGGGCATGCGGCAGCAACGGCTTAACTATGTACTGGACGGGTTCAGAATGGGACTGCAACTCAAACGTTGTAAGCGGTAGCCTAAAGGGTATCTCGATGATTCACTCGGCAACCACAGGCGCCATTCAGGCGTGGGCTGTTGGTGAAAGCGGTGCAATCGTGGCGTTCAACGGGGCGGCTTGGGTTCCTGAATTCTCAATCGTGACTATTCCGCTCCTGATGAGTGTAGGTTTGCTTGTGGCAGTTATAGGCAAGGCTAAGCTTTTCAAGAAGACTACGCAAAAATAGCATTTTACGCCCTTCTACTTTTCACTTTTTGTAGGTCACCCCCTAAAACTTATGTTTTCAGATAACTATTTGTCAATTAATCCGCCAGTTTCTGCAAATTTTTTACGCTTTTTTCTGCAAATAAAGAAAATCTTTTATGCATTCACATTCAAAATATACTTGGGCAAAGGCAGTGAAATCTATAGAGTACACGCGCCGCGCATCCGCTAAAAAAGAGGACGCCCCCTTGAACTTTTATAAAAACAATAACGGACGCACCAAATCATTTTTTGAACCTTTGGGAATTAGCAGCCGAGAATTCAAGTTTTTGTTTGACCGTTTACCCGTAGGAGTTGCTTTAAACAAAATTATTTATAACCGACGAGGCGTCCCCGTGAACTTCGTGACTCTTGACGTTAATCCAACGTATCTTAAGGTTCTTGGGGTAACTCGCGGGCAACTTCTAAACAAGGCATCAGCAATGTTTTACCCAAAAATAAAAGATCACCCAATCGATTGGGTAGCTGCATATGGCAGAGTGGCTTCTACAGGTAAATCCGAGACCTTCGAAGTTCTCTTTCCAGTCACCAACAGATACTACAACGTTACAGTTCACAGTCCCAAAAAAGGCTACTGCTTCTCAGCGTTTATGGATATTACCGACTATAAAACACGCGTGAAAAGTAAACTCGAGGCGCAAAACAAAATTGAGCTCTCCCTAAAAGCAAGCCTTGAGAAGTATCAGTATCTCCTCAAAAGTGTACCCGTAGCCATCTGTGAATTAGACTTTGAAACATTACGTTTCAAAAGCGTTAATGATGCAATGACTCAGATTTTAGGCTACTCAGAACAGGAACTGCTTAATTTAAGCCCCTTTGACTTGCTCTACCCAGAAAGCAAACAACGTTTTGAGGCGCAGATGAAGAAGGGTATAGACGGAAAAAAAGCCGCTGAATCAATGGAGTACCACTGCAGAACCAAGGATGGCCGCGGAATCTGGTGCGTTATAAACGTGAAAATTAACTTCGTAGACGATAAACCTATAGACATACTAATTGTGGCCCATGACATTACTGCACGTAAAAAAGCAGAGCAAGAACTAGTTCTCGCCGAGAAAAGATTCCGAAGACTCTACATGACCACACAGGATGGCATCATGGCACGCGACATCCACGGAAAAATGATTGACTGCAACCCCGCCTACGCCAAAATGCTCGGCTACACAAGAAAAGAACTGAAAAATTTAAGTGTCCAACAGCTGCTACCTGAAAAATGGCATAGCCAACGGAACCGCATCGTCAGGCAGGTTTTGCAGACAGGCCGCTCCATAGTTTTCGAGCGGGAATATAAGCGTAAGGATGGCTCGATTTTTCCTGCTTCAGTGCGCACTTGGCGCTTAACTGACGGCAAAGGTAAAGCCATCGGAATCTGGTCCATCGTTCGGGATATAAGCGAGCAGAAGCAGCAGCAAAAAAACCTTGAGGTGCAAGCGGACGAATTAACAAAAATGGTTGCTGAGAGGACGAAGCAGCTCAAAGACACGGAACGCTTAGTCGCCATTGGACAAACCGCGGGTATGGTGGGACATGACCTCCGCAATCCATTGCAGACTCTGCTGGGCGAATTATACTTGGCAAAAAGCGAAGTGAACTCCCTTGAGGCAGGAGCGGTAAAAACTAATCTTCAAGAGAGTTTCCACCTGATCGAAGAGCAAATAGCGTATATGGACAAAATCGTCTCTGATTTACAGGCGTTTGTGCAGCCTGTGAAGATAGATAAAAAACCCTTGGATATCTCCAAATTGGTAACTACAGTGTTAGATGCAGTTGCTATTCCAAGCAGCATAACCGTTCACACTGAGTCGCACGGTTTTTTCCCTCAGATAAAAGCTGACCCGCATTTACTACAGCGGGTCCTGATTAATCTCGTAACTAACGCTGTGCAGGCTATGCCTCAAGGAGGCAAATTAAACATTTGCATGCACATTGACCAGCAGGGGCAGGCCTCAGTTGCTGTAGAAGACACAGGCGTCGGCATCCCTGACCAGATAAAAAGCCAAATCTTTACGCCCCTATTCACTACCAAGCCCCGTGGGCAAGGCTTCGGATTAGCAGTATGCAAACGGGTTATCGAAGCTCACGGCGGAAACATAACCTTTGAAAGCGTAGAGGGTAAGGGAACAAAATTTATAATTCAGTTTCCAGCGAACTAGGTGCAGCTGTTTTTTCTTTGCGTTTTCGAAGTTTGAGTCTGAGGCTGTAGACAAAAACAAGAAACCAAAATGCAACTGTCGCCCAGCCGAGCCAGAAGCCCACTACGTTGCCGAGTAGGTGATATGCCAACTCGAAGCCCGTGATTGATACGAAGGTTAAGAATGAGCCGACGATGCTGAAGCCCCGCAGCATGTTTCGGTCTTTTATGACTGCGCGAAGCATCCAAAGTAAAGCGATAAAATTCACTGCGCTTGCAACGTCAAGAAGCAGGTTTGCGAAGGCTAAAGTATCCATGTTCTCACAGCCAAAACGTTTTACCCCCACTTAAGCTTAACGCAGCCTCAAGCTCTAACCCGTAAATTACCTTAAATCATATCGTTGGCAGTATACTCTAATCCGCGAAGGAGAGGAGTGAAAAAAAGAAAAGTGATTTCGCGAGATTGCGACGGATGCGCCCTGCAGCAGCCCTGCATTAAACGCTACCGCAAAGTAAGTTTGGGCGAAAAAGTGTATTGCCCAGACGGTACAGCGCATCTGGTTGACGAAGCAAGCAGAGAATAAATTGAATAGTCGACGGGGGGGAGGGAGCAGCCTAAAGTGTTCCTCCGCCGCGTTTTTTGTAGTAAGTTTGTTTAGGAAACGTTTTTTGTTGCTTTGGTGAGATTTTGGAAAAATTATATATAGTCTACGCCGCTGAAAGGTGATGCAAGAAGAGGACTAAACGTGAAAACCCTAAAAGTTGCAGCTTTAATTTCTCTGATAGCAGTAATCTGCGTTTCTATCGGCGCTGTTTCCGCTTTCTCAGCAAGCGACGCAACCGTCTCTATTACTCTAACAAATAATGCGCCAGCAGCGGGAACCCAGCTAGCTGTCTCTGTTACCTTCCAAAGTCACACGTCAACGACGATACAAGTTGTCGGGGTTGGATTCCACGGCGACTGGATGGATGAGGATAATTTCCAAGGTCCCAACCTATCGAGTAATCCGCAAACTGTGGCGGCCAATTCCGTTTATACGGCGCCGTTCATGGTTACTATTCCATCAGATGTAAGCATAGGTTCACACAAGTACTTCGCCACCGTTAGAGGCCAAGACACTTCAGGCAACACCTACTACTGGGATTCCTCTGAGGGCACAATGCAAGTAGTACCCTACTCAGCAACTACAGTTACGCCCACGCCAACCGTAGCCTCCAGCCAAAACGGCGGCCAACCATTAAGCACAATGGATTACATCGTCTACATAGCTATCGTCGCAATAGTTGCCATGATAATTTTAGCTTTAATGGTGCTTTTAACATTAAAAAAACGCTCAAGAGCCAAAACAGCCCCACAACCCACAAGCAGCCCGCCTTCACAGTCACCAGCGCCTGAACAGCAACCCCCAGAAGAAACTCCGAGCTCTGGAGAAAACTTTGATATATAAAACTCCGAAAGCCAATAAGGACTTGCTTTTCAGTCCTTTTTTCTAAATTTTCCTTCAAAAAGCCTTATAGCTACACAGGCTCTATTGTTGTCGTTAGTGGGTAGGATTTGCAGGCGACACACCGCATTGTATTGGGAAGCGGACTATGCACTGTTTTTCTTTTAACAATATTTTTTTACGCTGTGCCCTTTAGTGTTGCCGCTGAAACTTCTGTTGTCTTCAGTTCTGCCGATACATTTGATATTCCAGAGTTGAATGGTAGCATCCGCTTCGTAACCAACGGCTCTTACACTTCGGCGACACTACAAAACAACAAATGGGTATTCACTAATTTAGCGCTTGGTCGATCTATTTCTCTTGGAACCCTCGAAGTCTCAGCAGAAAATTCGCAAGTAACCATCTACCAGTTCTTTTCCTTCCAAAACACAAGCCAATATGGTAGACTTGGCATGATAACCTTTCATGTGGACGGCGAAGGCAAGCAGAGTTTCAACTTGGGACTAAACCTTAACCGAACCACCCATCAAAGCGAGTGGTCAATAATCGTTCCAAAAAATCCCGATGGCTCAGGCTCAGATTTTCTGCCTGAAGGCAAACTGTGGCATCTTTTAAGTGACAACACTGTCGTTGTGGACGGTGTTATTGGCAACGTCACTGTTGCATACTTCGGTTTCGGGTTAAACCTGCAAGACAACCGCAACTTATCCTTCCTCGAGCAGCACTCAGTTGCATTCGCAACCATAATCATCGTGGCTGCTACAATCGCAGTTGCAGCAGTAATCCGCTATAGGACAAGGAGGACACCATAGATGTCAGCGGTTTACGAAAACGACCCCTATGTTGTGCTTGCGGTCTTCGCAGTGATAGTTGCAGTCGGCATAGTGTTAATTCTCAAGCTGTCAAAAGACCGAACCAGAAAAATCAGCAATCTGCGCCTATTTGTCCAGATAGCCGCCGTATTCGCGGTCTTCATGGGGCTCATAATTGGCCCGTTTAACCTGCCCATTTATGCGCCGCTTGGCCCCTCGCCGCGAGAACACCTCTTAGGCGCAGATCTGCTGGGCACTCAGCTTCCCGACGGCATACCCTTGCCGATTTTAGCCTGCTACTACCCTAACGGGCGCACAGTAACCTGTCCCATATGGCAGCTTCAAGCCTACATTTTCCCATTCTGGAATTATCCCCGAGGCTACGAAGTTAACTACTCCACATCTGGCCTAGAAAAAATCGCCATAGTCCTAGGCATTGTGGTTGCGGCAGCCATAATTCTGGGTCGCAGCTTCTGCGGCTGGCTTTGCCCCTTCGGCCTCTACCAGGACTTGTTGACCCGCATCCGAAAGGCTTTCCGCCTCAAACACCTAAATGTCTCAGATAAAACCAGCGCTAAACTGGGGCAGGCACGCTACTTAATCCTCGCCGCAATGATAATCTTAAGTGTCATCTTCGCTTCTTACAGTATATTCGGCACTGAACTCATTCCCGGCACAATTCCGGGTGGACCTGAAGGCACCGAAGCAGGTATCGTTAGCTACATTAACGAGCCCTTCTGCCTCGTTTGCCCTGCAAGACCGCTCTGCATTGTGGCGGAGATTGCTATAGGCTCACTGAATTGGTCATATATCTCCCAAATAGCCTATGGCCCATTCTGGATAGGCGGCTTCTACTTAACCTCAATAAACGTTGCAGTACTCATCGCGGTTACCATTGTGGCTTTGGCGTATCGGCGTGCTTGGTGCCGCATCTGCCCCCTCGGCGGCTTAACCGCCTTGTTTAGCAGTTTCAAGCCCTTCAAGCAAATCGCCCTCACAAAACTCGAGAAGGATGAGCAGAAATGCACCAAATGCGGTGTCTGCAAACGTGTCTGCCCAACACAGGCTACTGCAATGTACGAGCAGAAAGGTGGCGACGTCACCGAATCTCGCTGTATGCTCTGCGCAAGATGCGTGGAGATTTGCCCCTATGAGGGTGCATTGAAGCTTACGTTTGGCGGCAAAACTTTGGCGGAGTCACGGAACTGGCTTGAAAAGAGCAACGGCGCCCCAGCAATCTAGGTGATTAGACCCAAAAATTCTAGAACTCATATTTTATGTTCTAGAACACTTATCGGTAAAGTACCTCTATAGGTGTTTTTAAAGTGGGAATCTATCCATTTGAATCATGGGCTCCAGACAATTCAGCGCTGGGGAACGAGCGACCGTTTTTTATGCAAGCGAATACCTCGAATTCACTCTCGACATTGGCTGCCCCGTAAACTGCCAACGGTACTGCCCTCAAGAGGTACTGTTGCAGAGCTACGGCAAATCCAACAGGCACCTTTCGCTTGAAAGCTTTAAAAAAATGCTCGTCAACGTTCCCAAGCACGTAGCTATCGACTTCTCGGGTTTCTGTGAACCATGTGTTAACCCTGACTTTGCTGACATGGCAAAATACGCATACAAGGAAGGTTACAAGATACATGTCGCAACAACCCTTCAGGGAGCATCAAACAAAACAGTCAAAGACCTTCTCGACCTCGAATATGAGGGGTTTGTGCTGCACCTGCCTGATGGGAAAAACGCGTGTTTTAAGCTGACAGAGGAATACAAGAACAACGTTTTCTGTATCATGCAGGGTATTCCGAACCTGCAATATATCTCCATGAACGATCTGTTTGTAAGTAATGATCGAGAAAACATCTGCAGAGGCATCTTGCCTAAACCCCATCGGATTGGCGTCTGCCGTAAGGTGAGTAAGCCTCAGTTTGTGGTTTTGCCCGATGGGCGAGTTCAGACCTGTGATATGGACTTTAAACTAGAGTATACAATCGGTAATCTGCTTGAAGACAGCTATAGCGACTTAGTCAAGCGTTTTAGGGCTAAGCAGCCGACGTTTGAGCTGTGTCATTACTGCAAAAAATACTACCCCATCCAGAAGTACCTTGTCTACAACGTGGCTAACAGGTTGGGGTACTTCCAAAGAGGAAAATGGATGTAACGCTAAATCAGCTGTCTCGATGAGCAGCAAAAATCTCTTTTAACATATTCCATTTTCCCGCTATTGCGAGTTTATTCTTTAGCGCCTCAACTGAAGTCAACAACCCGATTAACTCGCTGATCTGCTCTGGGTCTGGTGCGAACTTGGATTCGCATTCTTCGCTTGAAATCTCAAATTTCGGTTTGCGCCCCAAAACAAGTTTGAGTTCTTGGATTTCGTCGAGGGTGTAGTAGCCGCTTTTCTTGCTGAGTTTGAGTAAATCGTCGAGGTTCCAGCCTTTGATTTCCTCGTCAACCGACCGCCCCTCAGACTTTCCGCCTGACTCTACGGGAGGAGGCACCCCAAACGCCGAAACCACCGCAGAAACCTCCCCCTGCGACTCAAAACGACTTGCCCTGCCCAAACAGACAATCGCAACACGTCTATCGGTAAAGTAGAGGTCGTAGCGTGTGTTAACGTCAGAGGGCAAAACGACATCGTGGATGACGCCTAACTGCTTTTCCATACCTGACATCAAGTTTACCTCTAAATCGAATTGAATTCAACAGCGCTTAAAGTTTTACAATATCCACGGTTAAAACATGAAAATATGATTGGTGGACGAGGCGGGATTTGAACCCGCGACCTCCACGATGCCAACGTGGCGATCATACCAGGCTGATCTACTCGCCCACTTTTTTGCCTGGCTTCTGAAAACTAACCCGCCTCATTTAATAAGCGTTTCTTAGTGGGGCGGATGATGCATCCACAAAAGCCGTCAGTATAGGCGGCAGCGCAAAAATTAACTAGTTAATCCCACCATAAATCGAAAGGGGAGTTGTTGGATTTGGCTGATTTAGTTGGTTGGCTGCTGGGGGGCGATCCATATGTTGAATACAGAACCCGCTTGGATTTGCTTGAGCAAAAAGAAACCGAACCCGAAGTTGTCGCAGCGAAAAATCGCATGGTTGAAGACCCTAAAATTCAGCAGATACTGCAGGAACTGGAAAACTGGCCCGGCGCCGTCTTGAACAGCCACAAAAGCGCCAGCCAAAGCTTTCACAAACTCTCATTCATCGCCGATTTAGGCTTCACAAAAGAAGACCCCCACATCAGCGCTATTGTCGATAAAATTTTTGAGCATCAATCCGAAGAGGGGCCATTTCAGTTGACTGCGAATTACCCCAAGCATTTCGGCGGGACAGGCGAGGACGTTTGGGCTTGGGCGCTCTGTGATGCTCCAGTAACAGTTTATTCACTTGCTAAACTGGGATACGCCAACGATGCAAGGGTGCAGAAGGCAGCGGCGTATCTCGCGGGTTTAGTTTTCCCAAACGGTTGGCACTGCACGGTCTCAAAGGAACTCGGCAAGTTTAGGGGACCCGGCAAAAAAGACGAGCCCTGCCCATACGCCACACTGGCTACATTAAAGATGCTCCTGCAATTTGACGAATGGAAAAACAGCCAAGCAGCCCATTACGGCGCTGAGTGCCTGCTTTACCTGTGGCAGAACAGCCTAACGATGCACCCCTACATATTCTACATGGGCACAGACTTCCGCAAACTCAAAGCTCCCTTCGTCTGGTATGATATTCTGCACGTTCTGGATGTGCTTTCGCAATGCAGCTGGCTCAAGACAGACTCGCGTTTGCTGGATATGGCGGGGGTGGTGCGGTCGAGGGCTGATGTTGAGGGCAAGTTTACGCCTCAGTCGGAGTGGCAGGTGTGGCGTGGCTGGGATTTTGGGCAGAAGAAGCAACCGTCAAGGTGGCTCACTTTTCTTGTGACGCGGGCGTTTAAGAGATTGGGAACTAATTAGCGGGTCTTCTGCTTGCGGAAAAGCCCACAACCAGCTTGCAATCCGCCCCAGACGCCAAAGCCAAATCGCTTTGTTCCCCACAAACCGCTGGTAGTAGTTGTGCCTAGCCGATTCCCTGCAACAACAACTAAAGAAAACCGCGGTTGCCGTATTGCATAGCTTTTTATTATGCTACGCCACATAAGCATGCCAAGCAAAGGTGCCAAAACGCATGGATAAAATCAAAGTAGCATTAATCGGCGTGGGAAACTGCGCTTCCTCATTCATCCAAGGCATCCAATACTACAGTAAACCAAACGCAAGCCAACTGGGACTCCGCAACCCCCGTCTCGCAGGGTTCAGCCCACAGGACATAGAGGTGGTTGCAGCCTTTGACGTTGACGCCCGAAAAGTCGGATTAGACCTCTCGGAGGCAATATTCGCTAAGCCGAACAACGCTCCAAAAGTCTGTGACGTACCCAAATTAGGCGTCAAAGTCGCAAAGGGTACGCTTCTCGACGGAATCGGCGAATCAGCAAAGGCTCTAATTGAAGTCAGCAAAGAGCCAGACGCAAACGTTGCAGCGGTTCTCATGGCGGCACAAGCAGAAGTCGTCATTAACCTGCTTCCAAGCGGTGCAGCAAACGCCACACAATTCTACGCTGTGCAATCCGTAGCCGCTAACTGTGCATTCATCAACGCCACACCCAACTTCGTTGCATGCGACCCTTCATTGGCAGCACAGTTTGAAGACGCAAACCTGCCCCTTGTCGGCGACGACTTGGTTGACCAAATTGGCTCCACTGCACTTCACAAGACACTTCTCAAACTGCTAAGCGACAGCGGCGTACACATAGATGAAACCTACCAGCTTGACGTTGGCGGCGGCACAGAATCCGTTGACACAATGGAACGTACCCGAGACACAAAACGTCACATTAAAACAGAATCCGTTGCATCTGCATTGCCCTACAAAACCGAGGTGGTTGCGGGCTCAACGGACTACGTGGATTTCCTACAGAACAAACGTGACAGCTACTTCTGGATAGCAGGAACATACTTCTGCAATACACCCCTCAAGATTGACCTTAAATTCCAAACTGTTGACGCCCCAAACGCAGGCTCAGTGCTCTTCGACGTTGTCCGCGCAGTTAAAGTTGCCAAGATTAAGAAGCAGGCAGGTCCAATTGAAGCGGTCTGCGCTTATGGGTTTAAGCGTCCGCCGAAGCAGATGTCGCTGGAAGCGGCTGAAGCTGGATTCAAGAAATTCGTAGCTTAACCCTTTTTCTTCTCTCTATCTTTTAAATAAAAATGTGGCAAGCCCCATAAGGGGCATCACTAACAAAAAAATTGATTTGACTTAGGCCTTTTCCAGTTGCCTAACGACTTCGTCTCTAACACCATTCTGCTGCAGAGTATCCTTAAGCAGATTAATCACTTTAACCGGCGTAGGATCAGCCTTACGCAGAACCGCCAAATAAACACTCAAGAAGTCACCCACGACGATGGTGGAGAGCATCTTTGCCAGTTGGCTTTTACCCTGCACATACAATTCGAAGGTCACTAATCCGGCGCTTTCCACAATGGATTTAGTTATGTCGATTCGGCTCTCGATTTCGCCGGGTTCATCATTGTCTCGAATGAATATGATTGAGAACCATTTGCACTGTTCGCCCTTACCTGACCAACCTACGATTTCGTTGTGGTTCAACTCGGGGAAATACTCCCATTTAGCGGGGGATTTTGCGTTCTCATTAAACTGCTGCTTAAACCTCTGCGCAACACTCCGATAAGCGCCAAAGCCGTAGATGACGGGTGTGGAATCCCACAGAAAATGCGCAGTGTTCTTCGCAAAGTTGTCGATTTGAGGTTTCTCGGGGCCATTCTGCTCGACGATCTGCTCTATAACTCCAAAGGCTTCATCAAGCTCCTCTGTAACCCCGGAAACTAACCCTGACTTCTCCATGTAAACCAGAAGCGGAATCAGCATGTAGGGCAAAGCTGCACGAGGCGGCATGCCATCGGGAACCTGCAGGAACGGCACCTTATGCTTTTTCGCCGCTTTAATCAATTCGCCGCCGCTACTGACACAGAAAATCATGCATCTCCGCTTAAGTGCATCTAGAAAAGCGCTCAGTGACTCTTCAGTGTCGCCGGAGTAGCTTGAGATGAATACGAGGGTTTTCTGGTCTGCATATTCTGGGAGGTTGTATTCTCTGTTGACTTCGAGGGGGACAATTAGCTTGTTTCTGGTCCAGTCTTTGAGTAGGTCGCCGCCGATCGCGGAGCCCCCCATGCCAGCGACTATGATGTTGTCGGGGACAGGGTAGTTTGCTTTGATTTTTTGAGCTAACTCCGCAGCAGCACGATAATGCTTGGGCGCTTCGATACAGTAGTTCAGCATTCCACTCTGATCAATGGCGCGAATTTTTTCTATGTCGTCTAAAAGGTAACTGGTCAAGTAGGCTCCTCCGGTAGGTATGGTCCCGTTTTGGACCCGCCAGTTTTATATCTCAACACTGCCTTTTAAGCACAACGCAGACAAATCAGCGCCAAAGGCAGATGAAAAATGGCAAAGAAAATCAGCATAGCCATACCGGCATCGATTATTTCAGATACGCCTCATCTTAGAGAGAAAACCGCTAAGATCGGGTCGATTGCGCGGTCAGCGGCTATCTTCAGAGTCGACGAAATCATAGTTTACCCCGACAACACCGAAATGGATCAGCGCAGAGACCAAGACTTCATCGCTCTGCTGCTTAACTATTTGGAAACGCCCCAATACCTCAGAAAAGCCCTCTTCAGACTCGAACCGGACCTCCAGTACGCCGGAATTCTGCCGCCGCTCCGCACTCCACATCATCCGTTAAGTGGCAAAACCAAGCACCTCAAAGTCGGCGAGTACCGTGAAGGAGTGGTGCTTTCTGAGCGTAAAGATGGTTTGGTGGTTGAAATCGGGGTGCAGCAGCCCGCGTTGCTCCGCCAGAAACAGTACCGCATAGGCGAACGGTTGACGCTGCAGGTGGTTAACATCGGCGAAAACATTGATGTTCAGCCTGTTAACCGAGAGGATGTACCCAACTACTGGGGTTACATTGTGCATGTTGAGAAGCGCTCATTTGGGCAATTCATGCGTGAATGTAATTTCGATTTGAAGGTCTCGACGGCACGTATAGGCGACAACTTTGCAGATGTTGAGGCTCAAATTGGCAAACTATGGGCTAACAGCAGCCGAATCTTGATCGCCTTTGGTGCTCCATCACGGGGTCTTCATGAGATAGCGGATGACGAAAACCTAAAACTGTCTGAATTGTCAGATTTCGTCGTTAACACGGTTCCAAATCAGGGAACGGCTACGGTTAGGGCTGAAGAGGCGCTTTTGGCTACACTTGCCATTTTTAATGTGCATTTCGCCTACTGATGCCCACCAAAACTTCTTTGGGCAATTTGGTAAAGGCATAAATTCTTCAACTGGTTATTGTGAAGCCTATGCCCATCCTTGACCTAGCCATGCCTTTGGCTCTATTCATCGTAATCTCGGTCGCTTTAATTCTAAACAAGCGTGTAGAAAACAAGCTTATAGCCACAGTTGAGCAGAAAGAATTCAAAACTCGAGATATCCTACTGCTGGGCGTTTTCATTGTTATCATGGTTACGGTAGTCGCCCTTACATCCATGTATAATCCAGGCGGTCTTGTCCCTAATGTGTTGCTGATAATGTTTTTGGCTTCGTATACTATGCTGCTGTTCACGTTCTCCTACGTATTCACAAACCTGACCCGTCAAAGAGCGCAGTTGGTCTCCGGGATATTTGGCTCAGCCAGCTTAATTATGGGTGTAATTAGCCTCTTAGCGCCCTTCGCTGACGTCTACGCTGTTTACAGGGCAGCAGCATTTTTCCTACTGACTGCTCTATGCTTCGTAGTGGTCGTTTACGAGGCACGCAAAACCATCACCAAGTCACGATGGTACGTGGCTGCACAGCCTCCAGCATTGTTTTTGCTCATGTTCCTTCTGTTTGCCGCTTTCTATGATGGAGCAGTCAACGTTTGGTTCCCCTATCTAATGGATGCCTTCGCGTTTACCTTTGCGTTGCTGATTATTCTGTATCTTTCGTCATTGTTCACTTGGAAAACTGCTCTCGTATTCGCCGCTTTCCTGCCTATAATCGATGTAATATTGGTCTTTACGGGTCCTATGGTTGCTGCGGCTCAGACATTCACGGGTTTAGGTCTTCCAGTTCTCGTGTTCCTACCCAAGATTCCGCTTTACTATAATGCTCAAGGCAATATTCAATTTGGCGGGCTTGGCTTAGGCGATTACTTCTTTGCTGGGATACTAGTTATTCAGACACTCAAAAAATGGAATATGAAAACAGCGATCTTTGCCGCTGCGGCAATAGCTGTTTCCTTCGGTATCTGGGAAGCATTCCTTCTTGATATTGATGCATATCTCTCCAATTTAATAGGTCATAAAATCGGTGGGTTCCCAGCAACCGTTTGCATCATCACCGGTTGGCTACCCGTAATAGGCTACAAGCTGCTTACAGCGAAAAAGAGACCCATCCCGCCGCCTCTACCCGAAACTTCCTTGCCAGAGATTACAAAAGAGCCAAGTTTACCCCCACAATAACTGCTCGGCTCCGCTGTCACGGTTACGTGGTGGTTAAATTGAGAAACGTCGAGAGGACAGTGGAGAATTTAATTGGGAAAGCTTCTGTTTCTTTTATGGGCTCCGTGGATGACGAGGGGAACCCAAATGTTAAGGCGATGTTGTCACCTCGTTAAGTTGAAGGCATGAAAACCTTCTATTTCACCACCAACACCTCATCAATGAGAGTTAGTCAGTACAGGCAGAACCCTCGGGCATGCGTTTACTTCTGTGACAGCCGCTTCTTTCGTGGAGTTATGTTGCTGAGGCTAATGGAGGTGTTGGAGTATAGCCAAAATAAAGAGATGATTTGGCATGAGGGCGATACGCTCTACTATCCGCTTGGAGTAACTGACCCCGACTACTGTGTCTTAAAATTCAGGGCTGAAACTGGGCGGCTCTACAGTGATCTTAAATCCGAAAACTTCACGGTGCTCTGAACAGTCAAAGAAGCAGTGGAATAAGGTCTATGCTATTTTAAGTTAAAGAGGTAAAAGATTTTTGGGAAAAATTGGTTAAAAGTAAGAAATGTGAGGCGGCTTAACCGAATAGAGCGCCTAATCCTTCTAATGCTGCTTCTTCTTTGGCTTTTTCGTCTTCAGCTTTCTTCTTCTTGTCTTCTGCTGGTGCTGCTGGCTTTGCTTCTCCGCCTGCTGGAGCTGCTACTGGAGCGGCTGCCATCATGGTTGGAGCTGCTTTGATTGCTTCGTCGATGTTTACTTCGCTGAGTGATGCTACTAGTGCTTTAACTTGGACTGCGTCGACTGTTAGGCCTGCTGCTTCTAGGACTTTGGTTACTGATTCTTCGTTGATTTCTTTACCTGCCTTGTGAAGGAGCATTGCTGCGTAAATGTTTTCCATACCTTTTCACCTCTTCATCGGACTATTTTAACCTTTAGCTGGTCTAACCTGCTCCATATATGAAGCTGGTTGTTACCTTAATTGGCAGTGTCGCATGCCGATTTCTTGCCGTTTAGAAGAATACTATATACCTTAAGAACCTTTCGTACTGTAGTTGGCGTATCGATTTTTTTCGGATGCTGTTTTGGGTTGAAAACTGTGGGTTGGTTTTTCTTTAGTTGTTGTTGCAGGGAAGCGCCTAGGCACAACTACTACCAGTGGGTTGTGGGGAGCAAAGCGATTTGGCTTTGGCGTCTGGGGCGGATTGCAGGTTGGTTGTGGACAAATCCGCATGCAGAACAACCCCTGAGCTATTACGCTTTGCATCTGAAATCTCTTAAACGCTGCTTCCGATACAAAGTGTTATTTAGCAGATTTGGGCTTTCATGTTTTAGGTGCAGCCACTTTGACCTTTAAAGGCAGAGATATAGTGTCAATCGAAGACTTCAGCCAAAAAGAAATCAACCACATCCTCGACGTAGCCAAATCGATGGAGCCCCTCGCCAAAGGCGGCTCAGACACGCTCAAAGGCAAAATTTTGGCGACGCTATTCTTCGAACCCAGCACCCGCACCCGACTAAGTTTCGAATCGGCTATGCTCAAGCTCGGCGGCGGAAACATCGGATTCGCTGAACCCGACATCAGCAGCACCCGCAAAGGCGAAAACCTCGCCGACACCATACGCACCGTCGAAAACTACGCTGACGTAATCGCATTGCGGCATAGTTTGGAGGGCGCTGCGAAGTTGGCGGCTGAATTCGCCGAGGTTCCAATAATCAACGCTGGCACAGGCGCAGAGGAGCACCCCACACAGGCGCTAATTGACCTCTACACCATGCGCAAGGACAAGGGCAAAATCGACGGATTAAAAGTCGCACTAGTCGGCGACCTGAGGTATGGGCGGACGGTGCATTCGCTGGCGTATGCGCTGGCAATGTACAACGTGGAACTCTTCTTGGTCTCCCCCGAAACCCTGCGCATGCGCAAAGACGTGCTGCAATCCATAAAAAGCAAAATCCCAGTCACCGAAACCTCTCTCGAAAAAATCATGTCCCAAATCGACGCCCTCTACGTCACCCGTATACAGAAAGAGCGGTTCCCCGACGCAGCCGAATACGCCAAAGTCAAAGGTGCATACCGCGTAGACCTCAAAGCCATAGAGAAAGCCAAGAAGGACCTAATTATTCTGCATCCTCTGCCCCGAGTAGACGAAATCGCCCCAGAAGTCGACTCTACGCCGCAGGCAAGGTACTTCCAGCAAGTCGGCAACGGCGTCGTCGTACGCATGGCGCTCCTGTCGCTGGTGCTGGGTGCAGTACAATAAAACTAAGTCGATGTAAAGCGGTCAAACGTCGTCAGCGTGCTCATTGATCCGCAGCTTGGGCACTTATGCAGCGTGCCAACACAGCTTTTTTTGCAGTTGCCGCAGTAGCTGACGGCTCGGTTGTAGGTGAAGAATTCGGATGCGCCGTTTTCGATGATGCGCTCTGTCAAATCGAGCAGTGCCTCAGCGCTGTACTCTCCCTCGTTGAGGTCGTAGACGTCAAGGCTGCCGCCTATGATTAACCCCTTAGTAAATTTCGCTATATCCAAAGTGCCTGTTGGAGCCACAAGGGGCTGAGCAGCTTTAATGGCGATGTGCTTGAGGGTTGAGTAGTAGGGTTTGTCTCTTGTTCCGCTGAATTTGATTTTGGCGACGCCGAAGCGCTCCATGTCGAGTTGGGCGAGACGCTCAGTGGCTTCTGGCTCGCCAAGCACAGCGGGGTAGACGCGTTTACCGTATTTCCTGCCGATTTTCTGCTTAAACGCTAACAAACTGGCTATGATTTCCTCTGTTAAGGCGCGGCTTTCCTCTGCGTTGATGGGTTTTCCCGTGAAAGATTCCACTGCCTCTTTGAAGCCCGCCATATTGACAATGCGGCTGCAGTTTTCCAATCTAAAATACGTGTCGCCATTGGATTTCTGCAGCAAAAAAGGCAACGAATTCTTGCCGAACTGCTTAAGCGCACCACTCTTGAAGCTTAATGCTCGTGCGGCAAGTTCAAAACGCTCCTTGAGAAGGTCGTTAAGCTTGTTCTTGTCATTTTCGCATTCTTGCACTGTTCTGGGCAAGTTTATGGTGACACAGCCAAGGCAACCTGTGCGGAGCGTGTCGGTTTCCCAATCGCCTGTGAGGTCTGCGACGAGTTTGACTCCTGAACCTGCGAAGGCCGCGTTTTCAGTTTCTTTTTGAGTTAGGTTGGCAAAGTAGATTGTGCCGTTCTGCGCTGCCAACTGATGTGCCTTTAGCAAAAGCGGCTTGACGGCTTCGTCAGCGAGTGTTTCCTTGTGGATTTTAATGACAAGTTTGGGGCTAAGCAGCGGTTTTAGTTTGCCCTCTTCAAGGTAAATATCAAGGATGAGTGATGCCAGTAACAGGCTTTCCTGCGTAAAATCGCCGTACTTCCCAACGACTCTGCCATCAGCGCCGACAGCTTCCTTATCTAGTGCTGACTTTGGCGGGGCCAACTCAAGCGCCAATGTCGCATCCACATGCTGGTTAAGATTCAAAATGAAGAGGTGCAAATTCTCCTTTAGCTTTGCCACCTCGTTACCCCGAACAAACGGCGATAGACTGGTGTTGAAGCAATTGTAGGTTTGCGTGCGATTGGTTTCTCTGCTAGTGTGCAATAGTACGTTGAAGGCGATTGAGAGTGCCGATTTGAAGTCGCGAGGCGGCTCCATCGAAACATGCTTGGGATCATCGATTTTTATGCCGCGCCCGAAGAAGTAGCTGAGTTCATGGACAACCTCGTTAGGTTTTATCAACCACGCTCCCAAGCCACCGATGTGAATTGCCCCCGACAGGTGAGCGTCGGCTATGTCGCGTGGGAACACGTTTAGTAGGGTATATTCGCTTAGTACGGTTTGCCCTGCTTTTTCGATGGCTTCATTGCCGCTGTGAGGGGCTTCTTTGGATTCAACTAGAGCGCTTATGTCATGAATGGGCATGCCGAGTCGGGTGAGTTTGTTACGGTACTCTTCATAGCCCTTCTCGACGAGGATACCATTTACGACTTCACGGATTAGGGGTGCGGTTATGTACTTTGTTTTGGATTTTACCAGCCGCTTCTCCGCTTCCTTGGCCGCCTTCTGTGCCAATTCAGCTGGAACTTTAGCTTCTTTGATTAGCGCGTTGGCGATTTTGTTCGCGTCGAACTCTTCAAGTGTCAAATGAGACGTTCGAACCAGCATGCCTCGGGGCTTAACCGCTTTTTTCTCGACGCGGTCGGCAACATCAAGAACCATTTTCCCCAAGTCTGTGAGGTAATACTTTTTTGCTTCAACATCCGCATCAACCAACCCTGCCTTAAGCATGAATTTGAGGTGATAAGCGAATCTGCCTGCGTCTCGGCTAGGGTTCATCTTGAGCTGTGTCATTAATTCGGTGTAGGAGAGGGCGCTGTTGTCAAAAAGCAGGTTTAAGATTTGCAGGCGTAGGGGTGACGAGACGGCTTTTAAAACTTTAACGCCTTTACTGCGTATTGGCTGCTGGTTTACCATAGACTCTTTTGCCCCCTACATCCTTCTTTTGTGGAAGTACCTATTATTCCACTGGAGACTTTAAACTTAACGAAAAATGGGCTGAGAAGGAAACTGTTGAGCAGATATGCGCTCAGGCGGGGCAAGGCTGCTGCTGACTAATACAATGCAGAGTACCGAAACCGTAGACAAGGTCTCTACAGCATATACCGACGACTTTTCGGGTGGGAAACAGTTCCTGTAGAATCGCCAATGCCTTTTCGTCGTTGGGATGATCGAATACCGGTACGAGTACTTTTGTGTTGCCGATGTAGAAGTTTGTGTAGCTGGCGGGTAGGCGGTAGCCTTCGTCACTTTCAACCTTGGGCATTGGAAGTTTGATTATGCTGAGGCGGTTGCCGTCTTGGTCCACTGACTGACAGAGCAAGTCATAGTTTTCCTTAAGTGCCTCATAGTCGGCGTCATCTGGGTTATCCTCGAAAGCGGCGACGATTGTGGTGGGATTGACGAAGCGTGCTAAGTCATCGATGTGGCCGTCGGTGTCGTCTCCAAGGATGCCGCGTTTAAGCCAGATAAAGTGGCGCACTCCGAGGTAATCTTTTAGGTACTGCTCTATTTTCTGCTTATTGAGGTGGGGGTTGCGGTTTTTGTTCAGGAGGCACTGTTCGGTGGTAAGTAGGGTGCCTTTTCCGTTGACGTCTATGCTGCCGCCCTCCAAAACGATGCCGGGTTTGAAGCAGGTGAGTTTGAGTTCGTTGTTTATAACGTCGGGGATTTCCTTGTCCTTGAGCAGGGTTTCATATTTATCGCCCCAGCTGTTGAAGTCCCAGTGAATCATCGCCAACTCATGCCTGGGATTCTTAACGAATATGGGGCCGTAGTCGCGGAACCACACGTCGGCGTAGTCCGAAACCCAGATGTGTACTCGGCTGAGGTTTATGCCTGCCGCCTCGAACATCTTAGTTGCTTTCTTCTTGGTAGGTTCATCTATGACGAAGATGTTGACTTCTTCGCTTTCATGAATTTCCTTGACGATTTGAACGTAGGTGGCCTCGACTTTGGGGACGCGGTCGGGGAAGGTGGTTGGGTCATAGGGCCACGCCAGCCAAATCGCATCGTGACGTTCCCACTCAGCGGGCATAATGAAGCCTTGGTCGCGGCAGCGGCAACTCATGTCTGACCCACCTTCACTTTTTCTGTAAGTGCGCTGTAGGTGTCTGGGCGTCGGTTGCGCAGAAAACCCCAGCCTTCCTTTATGCGCTCGTTATGCGATAAATCCAACTTTGCCACCACAACCTCCTCCTTTTGCGTGTCGGCTTCAGCGAGGACCTTGCCAAAGCTATCGCAGACGAAACTGCCGCCCCAGAATTCCAGCCAACCCTCCTCGCCCACGCGGTTAACAGCTGCCACGTGGACGCCGTTTGCTATGGCGTGGGCGCGCTGTACGGTTCGCCATGCATCGTGCCAGTCGCCGTCTTTAGAGGTGTGGCCTTTAATGTAGCCGATGGCGGTTGGATAGAAGATGATTTCTGCGCCGTCGAGGGCGTTGATTCGGGCGGGTTCAGGGAACCATTGGTCGTAGCAGATTAGGACGCCGATGCGGGCGTAGCGGGTGTTAAACGCTTGGTATTCCTTCTCGCCGGGGGCGAAGTAGTCTTTCTCGTAGAAGTAGGGGTCGTAGGGGATGTGAGCTTTGCGGTAGACTCCGGCTGTGGAGCCGTCTGCGTCGATTACCACTGCGGTGTTGTAGGTTTTGCCGTTTGGGTTCTTCTCAAAAATCGGCGCTATAATTACGACGTGAAGTTTTTTTGCGAGTGCGGAGAACAGGCGTGTTGAGTCTCCGGGGATGGTTTCTGTCAGGGCTGAAACGTCGAGGTTTTCTTGCTGCGGAAAATACCTTGAACGATAAAGTTCCTGGAGGCAGATGATTTGTGCGCCTCGCTCCGCGGCTTCCGCAATTTTCTCAGCGGTTTTCTTCATGTTCGCCTCTATGTCCTCTGAGACTGCAGTTTGAATTAAGCCTACCGTGACGGTTTTTTGAGCTTTGCCGGTTATTTTGTTCTCCATCCTTATTTCGAATATTCTACTATGTGTCTGTATTAACTGTTTTGAGTCTAACCAATAGCTGAATAAGGGGTTTACGCCGTTCCCTTCAATGATACATTTATGCATCAAAAACACTTGGGCAAGCCGAGAATAAGCCCTGAAAATATGTCTTCAACGATTAAAAATCGTGAGTAAAAATGCTTAAGTCGTAAATAACTCATTATTACCTTGTGTTTTTTAGGCCAAAAACTGCGCTCAAACGTTTCGCCATCGTCGGGGGCGCAGCGTGGAGGAATGCATCGTCAAGCCCTTTTTGTCGCTTTGGCATCTCACAGACAAGTTTAGGCAGATTTGGGCCGCGACCAGCCAAGAAAATAACCGTGACTACCGAGAATCCTACTTAGCCTCTGATACCTCACAGGTCAGGCTTATAATCTTCTTCGTTATACTTCTTCTGGTAGGCTTTATCCTCGGCGACTACCTGTTTTTAGGATTTAGCTTCCTCTTCACCGTGATTTTGCTGTTAAGGCTGTTTTTGATTGTTTATTCCGCTTTACAAATACGGTATCTATGGCGTGTACAGGATTTCAGGGCATACGACAAATCAGTTTTCATATACATGCTCGTTTTATTCTTAGGAATACTGATTGTCGATGCCTCGCGTCCCGAAAACTTTGCTATCCACATAATCATAGTTAACACGGCAGTTTTTGTCTGCTACTTGATTGTGCCAACCCGCTTCATCTATCAGGCGGTGCCTTCACTGCTTTTCAGCGCCTGCGAAACAATCCTAATAACGCTAACTTTCAACGGCCTGATGGATCAGGCGCTTGTTACTGCTTTAGTCAGCATGGTATTTGTCAACGTTGTTGCGGCGTTAAGTAGCCTGCAGCTGCATTCATACCGTTGGAGAATTTACCAAACCGCAGCTGAACGTAAAGAAACAGACCGCTTAGCCGCCATCGGGCAAACCGCAGGCATGATCGGACACGACATCCGAAACCCCCTGCAAGCCATCGTCAGCGAACTATACATCGCCAAAGAAGCCATAGCTGAGAGCCCTGCGCCGAAGGAAGCTAAAGCGCCCGCGGAAGAAAGCATCAACATAATCGAGGAACAAACTGATTACATAAGCAAAATCGTTTCCGACCTGCAGGATTTCGCACGGCCTATAAGACCCGAGTTTAAAGAAGTCGATTTAGCTAAAGTTGTCGCGAGCGTCTTTCAAACACTACGGATCCCCGACGGAGTGCTGCTGAAGATAGATTTAGCGGGATTCCCAACAATTCGCACTGACCCCACGCTGATCAGGCGTGCATTGACCAATTTGGCTAATAACGGCATTCAAGCCATGCCCGACGGAGGCACCTTGGAGTTAACCGCACAAAAAACCGAGCATCAAGCTATAATAACGGTCAGCGACACGGGCAAGGGTATCTCCGAGGAGGTTAAAGCCCGCATGTTCACGCCACTGGTTACCACTAAGGCGAAGGGGCAGGGGCTGGGTTTGGCGGTTGTGAAGCGGCTGGTTGAGGCGCTGGGCGGCTCAATCGCGTTTGAGAGTCAACCTGAAAAGGGAACAAAATTCACGATAACCCTGCCAATCCAAGAAGACGCAAACACTAAAAAATTATAAGGCAAAACAAGCTAAGCACAATCTAAGAAGCGTCTGGCAATGGCTAAGAAAGTAGTGACCAACAATGTAGCCTTGGGCGCCCTTTGGCTTTTAGGGATGTTCATGTTTCTTCTAACGGTAAACAGTCATTTCGATGCACCCTCATCGGTCTGGCTTTTAGCCTTAGCGACGGGCGCTATCATTTGGGGGCTGGTGGGCTATTTTGACGCAAGAAAGACTTTCATGGCGATCGAGCAATATGGCGTAACTGGGGTGCATGCAAGTGGAGTATTCTCGCTGAAACGTGCAATCAGCGTGACGTTTGCTATGCTGGCGGCGGTAATAGGTGTGATTGTATTGGGCTTCTATATTGCGTATTATCAGCCCTACTGGCAGTTTTTAATCAACCTCTTAGTACCGTTTCCATCCGCTATTCTCTTGACGAATGCTGTGCTTTGTTGGCGTTGGCAACGCAGAAACAAACGAACCCTCTACGTAGAAGGCAGCAAGGTGTACCCATACCCCTACATGAACATGCCTCAACAGTAAAGAAACTATTTATTAACTCAATGTATTGACATTACAGTTAGTTTATCAGGGGCACAGAGACATGAAAGCGTTCATCGTACAGTTTCCCTTCGGCGTAGCAGCCTTCGACGACAAAAACCAACTCGTAGAGAAGGCGCTCTTCCCAAAGAAGCCACAGGCAGCCGCAAAAAGCCTGCTCCGCACCGAACAGGGTAAACTCTCAGACCAAACTACATCACTAGTAACACTTCTAAAAACTGCAGGTTACGAAACATTCGTTTTCTCAAACGGCAAACTGGCAGAAGAAGCTCAACGTAGATTAAAAGTCGCTGTTGAAGTAGCTCAGCCCGCAGAAGCTGCAGCAGCAAACTCGCGCATGGCA
>JBNIDR010000025.1:0-40409 GCA_050108155.1 Bathyarchaeia archaeon
AACGGATGGGATATCCTTTCCCGCAGGGGTTCGCAGGTTCAAATCCTGCCCGTAGCACCAAACCTAATTTTTGAGGTTTATAGGAAATTTTAATACCTTACGTCGGCCTATTGTTGTTGATTAGTTAGGGGTGAATTAGATTGGTTGAAGCAGTTTTTACAGATGAAGACAAAAAAAACCTTAAAGTCATAGCGGAAGAATTACCAAAACTGCGCATAATTGTTGAGGAACTAAAAGAAACTTTAGAGATCTTGAGTGACGAGAAACTGATGAAAAGCATCCAAACCAGCCTAAAAGATGTAGAAGAAAACCGAGTGCTTAACTACAAAGAGTTGCTGCATGAGTTGAACATAGATGAAAAAGAGCTTTGAGCTCGTCTTTACCAAAGAATTTCTAAAAAAGCTCAAGCGGCTCGACAGGCAAACTCGAAGCCGATTAATAAAAGAACTGAAAATTTTAGAAGACAAACCATTCGCAAGTAAACAATTGGTTGGACGTTTAAGTGAACTCAACTCTTTTCGAGCAGGTGATTATAGAGTTATCTATCAAGTCTCTGAGCACAAAATTTTTGTTCTCACTGTTGGTCACCGCAAAAAAGTTTATGACAAATGAACATGCAGCATCTCCGCGGATATTCGCAGGTTCGAATCCTGCCCGTAGCACCACTCTGGATAAGCATTTGTACTGTCCGCCGACTGGCGGATTAACCTTTTTAACTCTTCAGTTAGCACGCCGATCTCGTGGTCTTCAACTGTTGGAATAAACACGCGAAAAAAGGAAACAGGGGCAGGTCGCTAATGCCCATGGCCCTCAATCATACTGTACACATGCGAAATTCCTGGGAAAACTGCAGTTAAACCTTCCCCAACAGCCTTCGGGCTACCTGGAAGATTAACAATCACTGTTTTACCCCGCACACCGCAGATACCCCGTGAAAGCATAGAACGCGGCGTGCGCCGCTGACCATAAGCACGGATTGCCTCCGAGACGCCTCTGAGTTCCCGCTCAATCACTTTCTGGGTGGCTTCAGTTGTAACGTCTCTTGGCCCGAGACCTGTGCCGCCGCAGGTAACTATTAAATTGACTTTTTGGTCGTCGCAGAGTCGCTTAAGCTCCGCTTGAACCAGTGCTGCATCATCTGGAAGGATCTTATAGTGGTCAACAGTAAAGCCGTTCTGTTGAATCAGTTCAGTTGCTACTATTCCTGATTTGTCCTGCCGTTCGCCTTTCGCTGCAGAATCGCTAACGACTAGAACTGCGGCTTTGAGGGCTGTTTCATATTTTTCTTGGAAGCTTTTCAAGCCGCCGCTTTTCTTGATAAGCGTAACTTGGCCTATTGACATTGACTCGTCGACTGGTTTTAGCATGTCGTAAACGGTTAAGGCAGCTACTGAAACGGCGGTTAATGCCTCCATTTCGACGCCGGTTTTCCAGACGGTTTTAACATAGGTTTGAACTTCGATGGTTGCCTCTTTTAATTTAACGTCGATTTTAATGCAGTCAATTGGTATAGGGTGACAGTAAGGAATAATTTCTGAGGTTTTCTTAGCAGCCATCGTCGCGGCAATCCGCGCGTTTTCAATTATGTCGCCTTTCGGTGACTTGCCATCTTTCACCAACTTTATGGTTTCTGGACTAACATGGACAGTGGCCTGCGCATATGCCTCTCGCAGGGTATCTTGCTTGTCGGATACATCAAACATTCCCATTACTTGTGACTCTCCAGCTTAACGCCTTTAACCCACCTAGAGCCCGAATCGGATATCTCTTTCTTCCACAAAGGCACCGTCTTTTTGATTGTGTCAATGGCGTATCGGCATGCTTCGAAAGCGTCTCCTCGGTGCTCGGCTGAGACCGCGATGGCTACGCTGACCTCCCCGACAGACATTGTGCCGACGCGGTGGATTGCGGTGAACTTCTTTAGTTTCCAGCGTCTGGCTGCATCGTCTTCAATTTCTTTCATAGCTGCCTCCGCCATCTCTGTATATGCTTCATAGTACATTTCCGAGACTTGGCTGGTTTCGTCGCTGTGGTCGCGAACGGTTCCCAAGAAGAGGACTGTTGCGCCTGAGCTGTCGTCTGCTACGCTCTGTGTTACTTCTGATACGTCGATTGAGTCATGGGTTATCTTAATCAACTGTTTTTAGCCTCCTGATACAAGCGGTAATAGCGCCAATTCATCTGAGGATATTACCGTTGCTGTGTCATCCGCAACTTTCATGTTTACAGCCACAACAAGGTAGGCTGCGTCTGAAGCTAACGCAGGATAAGCCGCAAAAAGGCTGCTTTTTAGTTCAGCCACCGTTATGGGTTCATTCTGTAAGGTGACTTCCGCTTCCTTTTGGCCTACTGCTTCACGGGTTGACCCAAACAGTTTAACCTTAACCTTCAGTCGTGTTAACCTCCTATTGTGTTCATCTTGTTTAAGCCCGCGTTAAGGTTTTTGCTTCGTATTATGCCGACTACGCCCTCGGGTTTCTTGCGGTAACACTCAGCTATGTACTCCTCGATTTCCTTATCTGATTTGCCGCTCCGCAACAACGCCTTAACGTCATACGTGGGCTGCTCGAATAGGCAAGTTAAGAATTTACCGTCCGAAGTTAATCTAACTCGGTCGCATGCACCGCAGAACGGTTCACTCATTGAGGAAATAAAGCCCACTGTACCCTTGCCGCCTTTAAACGTGTAGAGCCGCGCTGGATCTGATGGATTATTGTTTTGCGGCTGGAGCTCTGCTACGTTTAGATTTATCCGCTGCAACATTTCATGCTTTGTAACTACCGTAGAGGCATTCCAGATGTGTGAGCCATCCAGCGGCATAAACTCGATGAACCTAACAGTGAATCCTTGGGTTAAGGCGAGTTTGGCGAAATCTTCAATTTCGTTGTCATTTTGGCCTCGCATCACTACTGTGTTGATTTTTACTTCAAACCCTGCGTCCTGCGCAGCCTTGAGTGAAGCCTGCACGCTTTTGAAGCCGTCGATTCCGGTGATGGCTTTAAACTTAGCCTGATTTAGTGTGTCGAGGCTGACGTTAACGCTCCGTAGTCCTGCATCTTTTAGCTGGTCTATTTTCTTGCCGAGCAGCAGACCGTTGGTTGTTAAACTTAATTTTTTTAAGCCATCTATCTTACCAAGTGAACTGATTAAATTCTCGATTTGCGGTCTAACAAGTGGCTCACCGCCGGTGACTCGGATCTTTTCTATACCGAAGCCGACGAAGATTTTGGCCAGCTTGGTTATCTCTTCATAGCTGAGGATTTCGTTTCTTGGCCGCCAAGAGAATTCCTTCTGGGGCATGCAGTAGATACAGCGCATGTTACATCGGTCAGTGACAGAAATGCGCAGCTTATGTGGCACCCGGTTGAAGCCATCTATCAGTCTACTGCCAGCCATGTATATCCTCGCCTTTAACTGCAACGTTTTTCCCCTTTTCAATTTCCTTGAATACCTGTACCTTTTTTGCACCTTCTGCTTCAGCGGTGTATTCTACCGTGACTACGGCGTCTACGCCTGCGGGGATTCTTGCGCCTGTTGCTACTGCGACGGCTTGGCCGATACAGATTTTGCAGGTTGAGGAGTCGCCGGCGTAGGTTCTGCCCCGCACTTCAAGTGTGACGGGCTGTTTTTGTGTGGCACCTTTGGTGTCGCTTGCGAAGACGGCGTAGTCATCCATTGCTAAACGGTTGAAGCGAGGTATGTCGATTGGGACGGTGAAGTCTTTGGCTAAGACTCTGTTTGCTGCTTCCTGTAAACTGACTTGTTGAGGTTTTTGGGTTGGGGCGCAGTTTTTTTGGTAGGCGGATAAGAATTGTTCTATGGCCTCGTTTACTGGCGCATATTTTTTAAATACTTTATAGTTGAGCCGTCTACTGCGCTCAGTGTTTAAGATTACAGGTTCCTCCGCTTTAAGGTCAGGATATACAATGTTATTATTTAATAATATCCCGTGTTGGGAGAATAATAAATATTCCAAACCGCATTTAGCTAATATCTGGAATTTTAACAAAATAAGGAGAATGCCCCGTGGGTAGAGCTGGGTCACTAAAGTCAATTTGGTAGGCATACGGCGGCTAACTTATCGCGTCACTATCACCAAGTAGAACAGTGTTAACTGTGATTCTGGCGTTTTGCACTATCTTTGCGCTTCACTCAAAGGCTTGTTCTCTTCTAAGCGGCCATTTGACGAGGTTACGGTGGATTGATTTGTCTGGACGTTTAGCAGTGTAATGGTTCAGTTGGCCATTTTTGCGAGGTTTATAGCTTAGTGCAGGGCACATTTAGAATGCTAAGAGCCATCTACTGGCACCAGTATTTTTTGATACATTTTGCACCAGTTTATTGCTCGGTTGAATTACTTCTATGCGACTAAAAAATACAACAAGCGACATCTTCAGTAACACCTAAAAATGTCATTCAACTTTTAGCTCGATGTAGAGTTATGTTTAAGCGGGTAGAAATGTAAAGTCAGGATAACTGCGGTAAAAAAGTAACAAAGGGAGAGATGTGGGATGAAAATTCTGATCTGCGGCAAAGGCGGCAGCGGCAAAAGCACAATCACCGCTGTACTAGCAAAGAACCTTATTGACAGCGGCTACCGCGTTTTAGTGGTTGACGCTGACGAATCAAACTTTGGCTTAAGCGCACTGCTTGGCCTCGCAGACCCCAAAGAGCTAATGGAGCAAATCGGGGGAAAAAATGTGCTGAAAAGCAGGATGGGTAAAGTTAAAGGCGACGGCCACAAAGCACCAGTATTCAGCGAAGTCTGGCGAATTGAGGATATACCCAGCGAAATCCTCTCAAAGAAAGAGAACCTGTACCTGCTTCAGATTGGAAAAGTCAAGTATTACGGAGAAGGCTGCGCGTGCCCCATGGGTGTACTCTCTAAGGATTTTCTGATGCATCTATCGCTGACTCCAAAAGATTTTGTCATCATCGATACTGAGGCAGGCGTAGAGCATCTTGGCCGCGGCTTAGCAGAAGGCGTAGACCTGGTACTGGCTGTAATCGATCCGTCTTTTGAGTCGATTAGGCTGTCAGCTAAAATCGCCGCCATGACTAAAGAAAGCGGTAAACCCTGCTACTTCATCATTAACCGCGCTGAGGGCGCAACTGCAGAGAAAATAGCTGAGAAGATCGGTAAGGCACAGGTTGTCGGCGTATTCCCTTTCAGTGCGTCTGTGCAGGAGAAGGGGTTGGCTGGTGACGCTCTTAGTGCGGAATCGCTTGATGTTTCAGGTGTCATAAAATTTTTTTTAAGTATGCTTGACGGATAAAAAGGCGCTTAAACGGTATTAGGGTTTCCAGTTTCGGTCATGCGGGTGTTTCCGTCGAAGTCCGCCACGCTATATCATTGGTACTTTTCATTTCTTTAATTATAGCTACACTATAGCCTCGGCTTTTTAGTACAGGAACCATTTGTTGTATGATTGTGGTTTTTCCTGATTGTTTTTCTCCAACTACAGCAACAAATCGCGTCGTTTTTGACTCCTATGGACTAAACATTTGCACCAGAACAATTTCGCCTTCCGTTAAGCCCTCACGATTCTCAGGCACAACTACGTAGCCGTTGCTCTGCGTCATAGTCGAAATGGCACCTGAACCCCGCGCACTGATAGGATCCGCAACCAATTCGCCGTCTCTAAGTGAGACTTTAACGCGCACGTAGTGTTTTCTGCCCGGCAAAACGGTCACTTTGCCAGTTAATTTTGCCTTTGACAACACATGTGGCTCTTCTTTGGGCATACCCAGCATATGGCAAATGAGCGGTCTGCCGAACACTTCGAAGCCGATCACTGAGGAGACTGGATTGCCTGAAAGAATCAGGATGGGTTTACCCTCTAATATGCCGACGCCAGTGGGCATTGCAGGACGTAACGCTATGCCGTGGGCGACCACGCCAGGTTTGCCCAACTTATTTATAGCGTCGGGGACAAGGTCCAATCCCCCTACACTTGTGCCACCCACCGTGATAACTGCATCCGCAGTTTTTAGGGCAATTTGGATTTTTTGGGTAATCGCTTCCGTATCATCGTTAACGATGCCTAAGTCTATAGTTTCTGCGCCTATTTCATGGCACATAGCAGAAAGCATGATTTTGTTGGAATCGTAGATTTGATTTGGTAAACGTTTAGCGCCGACTTCGGCGATTTCGTTGCCAGTAGCTATGATGGCGATTTTGGGTTTTACTGCCACTGAAAGGGTGATGTAGCCTAAGGCGGCTGCCATGCCTAGATGGTAGGGGTTTAGGCGTGTGCCTGCTTCGGCAATAATGGCGCCTGCTTTCACGTCCTCGCCGATTTTAACGACATTCTCACCTACTTTTAACTGCTTATAAACTTCAAGAGTTAGGTCTTTACGTTTCGTATATTCCAACATAATTACTGCGTCAGCACCCTCAGGGATAGGGTTACCCGTCCAAACCGGCCGAGCTTCTCCAGCTGCCACTTTATTGCCGTCAACAACTTTTAGTATAATGGGTTTTAATTGCGATGCATTCGTTAAATCGACAGCTTTTACCGCGTAGCCATCCATGGCTGATTTTTCAAATCTTGGCACCGCTTCATGTGCAACTAAGTTAACTGCCAAAATCCGCCCCAGAGCGTTGCTTAACTGGACTTGTTCAGCTTTGGGTTTGTCCAGTTTAAGAATGTCTAACCATAACTGTAACGCTTGGTTAGTTGGGGTTAATTTTTGGAATCCTTCGAGTTTCACCAAACAGTTTCCCACGAATACAAACTTATACGATATTACATAATAAGTATATCGCACCTTAAACTGCCCCGAGCTTGTCAGAGACTTGTTTTTTGCCAGTAAACGCACGTTTCGTAGATGAGAACATTTAATATCGCCAAATCGACTTCAAGTTTTATTTAATTTAATAATGTAGGCGTTCAATGTGCTACGCGAAGTCAATATAAGAAAAATCAACCTCTCAACAGGAGACGAAGTAGAGGTGGTTGATTATATTGCCGTAGAGAAGCCTCTGCATCTTTATGTTAATGGTACTTTTTGGGCAACTATTCAGTCTTCTCCAGTCAACCAACGGGAACTTGCTGTGGGCCATCTTCTTTCCGAAGGAATCCTTAAAGGACCCGAAGAAATCGCCGAAGTAACCCTCAAAGAAGCAGACGGTGTCGTTATTGTTAAATTAAACTCTGACATCAACACAGATGTTCGTATAAAACTTTCAAGGCTTCATACAAGGGTCATTCTGACTGCTTGCGGCAGCAATTCTCCCATTCAGTTCACAGGTATAAAACCGATAGTAACATCAAATCTGATAATTAAAGCGCAAATTCTCTCAGATAGTGTTAACCAGCTAAATTTCAAAGCGGAAGGTTACAGGAAAACGGGTGGTCTTCACGTTGCGGCGCTATATAGGGCTGATGGCTCCTTAGTTGCGTTGGCTGAAGATGTTGGCAGACATAATGCAGTTGATAAGGTGATAGGGACGGCTGCTTTGAATAAAGTTGACTTCGGCGAGTGCTTTTTAGCCTTAAGTGGGCGCATATCAGGTGATGTTGCTTTTAAAGCAGCCAAAGTTGGTTTACCCGTCGTGGCCTCTTTGTCCACGGTGCTTTCTTCCGGAGTGAGTATGGCTGAAGAGGCTAATTTGACTTTGGTTGGATTTGTGCGGGGTAAACGAATGAATGTCTACACAGGACCAGACCGAATACAACTTTAATATATTGACCTATAACTTCGTCCGCCTGCTAATTGTGCAAACATCCACAAATAGGCATTTAGAAGTCTAATTCGCCGTTAATGAATTTACGTGAAATCTCACATTTGGGGTGCTCGAAGAACTCGTCTGGACTGGCAACCTCAACCACTTCGCCAGCGTGAATATGCACTATTTCGTCAGCGAGCCGCCTTGCCTGATTCAAGTTGTGTGTCGCCATAACAATTATTCGGTCATCTCTCTTCTTACCTACAATCGTTTTTTCTATGATTGATGCGCTGTTTGGATCCAAGTTTGCCGTGGGTTCATCAAGGAGTAAGACATTGCAATCAAGCAGAAGAGCCCGTGCAAGGGCAACCCTCTGCTGTTCCCCACTTGAAAGCTTTTTTGCGCGTCGTTTCTCAAAGCCTGAAAGCCCAACATCCTTTAGCGCCTCTGCGATTCTATCGGGAAGCATCTCATCGAGAACATTGCGTATCTTGAGACCGTATGCCAAGTTATCATAGACGCTCATGCTGAACATGGCGGTTTTCTGGAATACAAGCGTGGCAAGGTTGCGTAATTTTTTTGGGTTTATGTTATGATTGTTAAAGAAAATTTGCCCGTGATCGGGATCTTCTAAACCAGCAACGATTCGCATAAGCGTGGTTTTTCCTGCTCCGTTAACGCCTAAGAGCACTATAATTTTGTTGCCCTGCAAGTTCAGGGATACCGATTTTAACGCTTTCACGTCTTGATATTTTTTTTCAAGGTCTACTATTTGTAGGTTGACATTCACGCTTGTTTTCCCCTTAAACCTGCCATGCTGATGTGGGTCTTCCAGGTCCACTCGCCGCTTCTTAACCGTTCGATAAGGTTAACTGTTAACGCAATTGCAATCACAATTACCATAAGAATTATTGCATATGCCATTGCAACATCAAAATTTCCGAAATTTATTTGCAGGGCAATTCCTGTTGTCAAAACGCTTGTCTCTCTAACAAATCCTCCGCCAATGAGTAACGCAATCCCGAGTTCCCCAAACCCCCTGTTAAACGCTGCAGTTATCGAAAGAATAATAGACCAGACTGTCTCGCGAATAAGCGTTAAGTTAACTTGCAAAGGGGATGCACCAAGCGTTCTTGCTAGATCTCGGAGCTGGGTGTCGGCTGAACTTAAGGCGTTAGCGGTAAAAGTGACGATAATCGGTGTTAAGAGTATGGCTTGACCGATTGCGATGCCGTTTAGAGTATACAGTAGCTTGAATGAACCGAATATACCACTGTTTGACATAAGAAGATATAAGAGTAATCCAAGGGCAACTGTGGGTATACCGATTAACCCGTTAAAGAGCCCCTTTATTGCCCACTTTCCCCTAAAAGAGTACAACCCCAAAAATATGGCGATTGGGATACCCCAAGTGCAAGCAAGAACTGTGCCTAACCCTGTAACGTAGATTGATCGATAAACGGTCTCATAAACTTCTGGGTCACCACTCAAAATTAGCTGTATAGCTTGTTCGAATGCTTGAACGAATATGTCCGCCATGCATATCACAAAGAAATGGAGGAGTTTATTTGAGTTTTCTTAACTATACCTTGCGTTTATTGTTCAACCCTGGAGGCGCTATAGCCGATAGGCTACTTTGGGGCTGGTGTAAGGCATAAGAGTTGGCTATGCTGATTTGCGACGAAAAGTTTTGAGCAAGAACTGTATCGTAAATTACTGAATACAAATCCTCTGCGTTATATCGGAAGGCTTCTGGGCATTCATTGCCATTTGTATCGATTTTATTTGTTGAGTTTATGTAAGCGTAAGCTTGAATCCATTCCAAGATGGTGGCATTTGGCGCTGTCCCGCTAGCTAAAGGTACAAAAGGACTGAAAAGTTGCTGCCCATAGCTTGATACACCATAGTCGGCTATTAGCTGCTGGCCTTCAGTTGAAACCAAGAAGTTGACGAATTTCATTGACGCATCAAAGTTAGTGTTTGAGAGTGCAGTATTTCGGGGGTCGTCGATTATTGCGCTGTAAACGTTTAGCAGGGCTTTTTGTGCTTGAATTTCAATCTGCAAATTCGGTATGTTGCCTTGTGAAGAATACGATAAGAACGTTCCTATATCTGAGAGTATGTAGGCTGGTGCGGCGCCGCCGACTCCGTTGTTAGCTGCAAGCAGACTTGTACCCATGCCTTGCCCTGTCGCATGGAACCAGACGTTTTCGGTAAGCAATTGGTTGTAATCAATGCCTGCTGCTTTCCAGAGACTCTGCTCTTTGGTTGCTGTGCCAGAACTGTCATTTCTTGCGACCCATTGTATTTGCCTGTTTGTCTGTGCTGCAGTGTAAATTTTATTTAATGCCTGCGATAAGTCTGACATTCCTTTTATTCCGGCAGGGTCGTTTGCTGGTCCAACGATGACGAAAAAGTTGTATGCAATGATTTTTCTATTTACACCATATCCCTCTGTGAGGAAGCTAAGTTCCTGTGAGGGTGAGTGGACAAGTATCATGTCTGCATCACCTGCTTGAGCTTTTTTGATTGCATCACCTGTTCCAAGTGCCAAGAAATTGACTGTTATGTCGGGGTATTTGGCTTCGAAGGCGTCTTTGATGTTGCCTTGACCATAGTCTTCGAGTCCTGTGTCATGTAGGCTAGTGGTTGTAGCCACAATTAGTGTTACATGGTTTGAGTTTTGCGGTCTTTGCAGGCAAATATATGCACCTACTGAGGCTGCTATTATAAATATTATAATCACTGCCATTTTTTTTGTATATTTCGTCATATCTTCACCGAATTATAGAGGATTACGATGTGACTATATAAGAATATCGTGACGGTACGATGCCATGCCAAACTGGATTGACGATTCAATCGAAAATTTTTACGGCGGGTTTAGACGTTTATAAAGTGTAACTTTCTCGAATGGAGTCAGCTTTACCGTAGAAAACGAAATAAAAGACCTATAACACGTTTTTGAGGTCAAGTACGCAAACTAAAATAACTGCTAACGAAACAACCCCGTTTATCCTAAAAACAGTCACTAAACAGGATATTTTGACCAACAACCTTGCGTTTTAATCTTGAATTTTACTGATTTCTTAAACTCAACCTTAAATATGACTCAACAAAATACTTTGGTAAGGTTTGAATCATGGTGGCGCAAAAGTTAAACGTAACTTTGCTTACAGGCCGCACGATAGAGCAAGGCGTAGGTAAAGAATACGGCAAATCCTCACCCGAATATTTCGACGCATGCGCAATGGTTTATATGGATGGGAACGACATGAAAAAAATTGGGGTGAGAAACCGTAGTAACGTTTTAGTAACAACCTCCTCTGGGTCGGTTGTTTTAAAAGCCGTGAAGTATCCACGAAGTGCTACGCCAGGATTGATTTATATTCCTTATGGTCCATGGGCAAACGCAATAGTAAGTGCAAAAACAACATGCATCGGTATGCCCTCTTTCAAGGGAACACCCGCAGAAGTTGAAGCCGCCCCTGACCAACCTATTCTGAATATTGAAGAACTTTTTAAGAAAGAGTATGGGCGGTAAAGCAATGACGGTTATTGAACATGTGACATGTCCAATTTGTGGCTGCTTATGCGATGACATAGCAGTAACAGTTGAAAAAAACGAAGTTGTCAAAATCAAGAATGGCTGCGCAATCTGTGAAGCCAAATTCTTAGGTTATAAATGTGAGCACCGAATTCGGCAACCCTTGATGCGCAAAGATGGAAAGTTTGTTCCAGTGCCTATGGATGAAGCCATACATAAAGCTGCAGAGATACTTGCAAACGCAAGCTATCCTATATTGTACGGCTGGAGTTCTACAAACTGCGAAGCCCAACATGTTGGCGTAGAATTAGCTGAAGAAGTTGGCGGCATATTTGATAATACCGCTGTTGTTTGTCATGGGCCATCTATTTTGGGCACTCAAGAAGTTGGTATCCCGACAGCCACATTGGGTCAAATAAGACACCGCGCGGACTTGATTATTTATTGGGGTTGCGATCCTTGGAGTGCACATCCCCGACATCTTGAAAGGTACACCAGCTTTACAAATGGCAGATTCGAGGAAAGCGAATGGAAATCCTACATGAATAAACTCAAAGCGGAAGCTGGTAAAAAGAAGATACAACGCGTCCAAGGTTTGACGGCATCAAATCAAACCGTTGTTGACTCTACGACTTTTAATAAGCCGCCGGAATCCCTGAAGAAGGAAGGTCGCAAACTTATAGTTGTAGATGTAAGAAAAAGCATGTCTGCAGAGATGGCTAATTATTTCCTGCAACTTGAGCCAAACAAAGACTACGAGTTAATTCAGGCGATACGAGCGTTAGTTAATGATCAAGAACTTGATGTTGATAAAGTTGCAGGTGTTCCTGTAGAGTATTTAAGAGAAGTTGTAGATACACTAGTTCGCTGCAATTTTGGTGTTATATTCTTTGGCATGGGTTTAACACATTCTGCTGGTAAATTTAGAAACATTGAGGTTGCAGTATCATTAATACAGGACTTGAACAGGCGCACTAAATTTGTTATTATGCCAATGAGAGGACATTTCAACGTTAACGGAGCAAACATTGTTGCAGCTTGGCAAAGCGGGTATCCTTTTGCTGTAGATTTCTCTTTAGGGTATCCCCGTTACAACCCTGGCGAAACAACCTCCACGGATGTACTGCTACGTGGCGAGGCCGACGCAACCTTGGTTGTAGCTTCCGATCCCGGTGCTACTTTCCCTAAAAAAGCTATAGAAAGCATGGTTAAACATCCTTTAATTGTTATTGATCCTCATATGAATGCAACGGCTATGCTGGCGGACATTGTTTTTCCATCAGCGTTTGTAGGAATAGAAGTTGAGGGTGCAGCATATCGTATGGATGGTGTACCGTTGCCTCTGAAAAAGGTCGTTGACCCCCCCAAAGGTATCCTCTCAGATGAGACAATTTTAAAGGCAATTCTAGAAGAGGTTCGAGCTATTAAATCGGGTAAACCTGCTGTAATAAAAAAGAAGGGTAGAAAGATAAAATGATCGTCTTAACATGTCTCAAGAAATTCCAGTTTCCAATACAAGCTGGATGCATAACACCTGATGTTTTCCAAGGAAAGTCTTTGGCTGAACTTGCCGCACTGGAAGTATGGGAAGGCAACAAGCAAAGGAAACTTGGGGATCTTTTTAAAATCGAAGAAACGCCTGCTGAAACCCCGAACATAACGATTAACGGTGACGCAAGTGAAGTTAGACATATCGGTGAATCCATGAAAAGCGGCGAAATTGTAATCAATGGCGATGCTGGAATGCACACTGGCGAAAAAATGGCTGGTGGCAAAATCACCATTAACGGTAATGCAGGCGGATGGACGGGCAGTTCCATGAAGGGTGGTTTGATTGAAGTTCATGGTGACGCAGGTGATTATTTGGCTTCTCCTTACCGTGGCAGTGTTGATGGTATGCGTGGCGGCAAAATTGTTGTCGACGGAAATGTCGGCAGTGACTCAGCCTGTTATCTGCAAGGTGGAGTAATCAAGATTAAAGGGAATGCTGGTCCATTTTTGGGTTTCCATATGAGTGACGGCGCAATACATGTGGAGAAGAAGGCTGATGTCCGTTTTGGGGCTAATATGCACGGCGGCAAAATTGTGGTTTCGGGCACCGTGGAAGACATTCTACCAACCTTCACTATTGACAGCGTGAAAGCAAAAGTTAAAATTGACGATACAGAAACTGCCCAGGGACCATTCTACGTATTTCTTGGGGACCTTGCAGAAAAAGGTAATGGTAAGCTCTTTGTTTCAAAAGTTAAGAACCCTCAATTGAGCGCAATATACGAAAAATACTTGTAGCCAAAAAGAGCTTAAAAGTTTAGATTATAAACAAAAATAATCAAAATACAGTTTAGATTATATATTGGCGAGTTGATCGTATGGCCGAAGAAACAGTTGAAGGGGTACCGAGACATCTGATTCCTTGGTATCCAACGATAGATTACGATAAGTGTACCGTTTGTGGATCCTGTGTGGAGTATTGTACTGCCGGCGGCTTTGGGGTGTTTGCGTTCGAAGAAAAAGACGGCAAAAAGAGGCCAATTGTAAAGAACCCAAATAACTGTATAGTTTTCTGCAGAGGCTGCGAAGATAAAGAAGTCTGCCCAACAGGCGCCATAAGTCATCAGTCTGATGAAGAGACACAAAAAATAATTGAAAAACTACAAAAAGACACATCACAGTAGAGCACAAGTGAATAGCTAATAATTCACCTTTCTCCACTGTTTTTAACCATAGTATTATGTTATCAAAAAAACACTGTAGGTTTAGCCAATTTTGGGCAGAATACAAATTTAGCAAAGCGAACGCTTAAAGTTTAATACGGATTAGATCTATCTAACTGGTAGACTTGCTCGGTGGCTTGTTTGGCGAAATATGTCCTAACAGACGAAGAAAGGGGATCCGTTAAAGCCATAGCGTTGGAGCTCCTTGAAATCCGCAAGCTACTAAATGAACTCGCTGAAACCTTGGTGAAGATAAGCGATAAAGACTTTTTAAAGGCACTTAATGCAAGCCCAAGTGGAGTCTCAGAAAGGCAAGTTGACTGCTATAGGTTATCACTGGAAAAGCAATTAGACGCCGCAGAAAACGAACTCCACTGACGAGTTAATCAAGTAGACGCCGCTATTTTGATTGCGCCTCAAGGAATTGTTCAAACTTAAAGGGTTCCCCGTGTCCTGGATAAGTTGTCCCTATCTTTAGCGCCTTGAGCTTCTCTATGCTGGCATTAAAGGCTTGTTTATCAGGCATCAAAGAGTTTCTGGCGGGTTGCTTTTTGTTTTCCAGCAGATCGCCGCAAAAGAAATCGCCTGCAACACTGAGGATACCTATTGAACCAAAAGAGTGCCCCGGAATATGGATAACCTTTGCGTGTAACCCGAATACGGAGAGGTCAAAGCCATCTTCGACGCAGACGTCAGGCGTGAATCGGTCTTCCTCTTTAAGTTGAGTATTAAGAACAACCAGAATAAGCTTACCCATCCCCCTCATTAACGCATTAGATTTGCGGCTACAGAAGAGATCACCAGCCTTAACCATGCGGCAATCCGCAGGGTGCATAACAATTTTTGCGCCAAACTTTTCTCGAAAGTACTTGCAGTTGCCGCTGTGATCAAAGTCGCCGTGCGTGAGGATAATGAGGTTAAGGTTACCCGTGGTGCACCCTGAGTTTTGCAGATCTGCTTCGATTGCAGCACGATTCTTGGCAAAGCCACTATCAATCAAAAAGAAGCCCTTTGCAGCTTTTAGGAGGTAGCAGTTAACGCCGCCGTGTTCTATCCTTCTGATTTCCTCAAACAACAGGGCTTCAGTCACTTTAAATCACCCCATAAGTTTACTTGCGACACCACTGTATTTGGGTATTAAACGTTTGTTATTCTTAAATTTTCGCAACAAAGTTAATAGCAGAGTATGACGTTGTAGGTTGCAAGAGACAAGTAAGCTGTTCTATATAGTTGCTATCAACTACAGTCAAACGCTTAATTGGATTCTATGAACCTAAAACATCAGGAGGATAAACCATGAAAAACACATTCGACGCATCGATACTGTTCCATTGCCCACAGTGCAAAGCGAACTTTGAATTCGACAATGTCGGACAAGACGAATTTGTTCCCTGCCCAGTCTGCGGGACACAATTCATCACTGTAAAATCAGGCAACAAGGTTAAACTTGAAGCCATAGAGCAAGCACTAATGTGCTAAAAAACCAGTTTCAGGGCTCAAACCCTACTGTGTTGCTCTCCAAAACTTTTTGTCTTTTTATCAATTAAGAAACAGAAAACAGATGTAGCTATATTCTAAAAATGTTAGAATCAAAAAAAGGGTTCGAGGATTTTTAGACTGTCACTTTTATGCTGAAACCATGCTCAAAGCAGAAGGGGTAAACAGCACCACCTCGGGTACACAAACATCTTCGCAGTCACTTCTAATCTGAGCCATCTCCTCATCAGATGGAACATCCAAACCAGCGAACCGTTTAGAGGCAAGAGGCACGATGTTTAACGTGTAGGCGCCTAGGCTGCGGACGATTTTTGCTACCTCCACCAGATGTTCAGAGTTCACTCCGGGGATATAGGCGGCGTTTACTTCCACCAGCATACCAGCGTCGGCTGCGTTACGTATGCCTTCAAGCTGGTTTATGCTCAAGACTTCGAAAGCTTCTCTTCCAAGCAAAGTTTTGCCGTTTAATCGTATGTAACTGTAAATCTGCGACCCCACGGTAGCATCTACAGCGTTTACGTTGACGGTTATGGCGTTTACTCCAAGCTCTTTTAAGAGCTCAAGTTTTTTAGGCAGCAACAATCCGTCGGTAGCCACGGATCTGGTAAAGTATGGGAATTCTTCTCGGATTTTACTGAGCACTTCGAAGGTAACGGGGCTACCAAGTGGATCGCCTGAGCCAGCGATTTTAACGACACGCAAGCGGGGGTCGCTTTTAGCCGCTGCTCTTAGGGCTTCGATGGCTACTTTGGCAGATGCAACCTTTATTACGCCGTCGGATTCCTTTGCGGTTTTTTCATCGCAATAGTTTGAGCCAACGTTGCAGCGTGAGGTGATATAGAGTGTTAGCCTGTTGAATTTCATGTGGGCACTGCAGTTTGCAGAGGGTTTGTCCTGCAGCATGCGTGCGCAGCTTCTTTTGCGCGCTTCGGCTTTGAGGTAGCTTGGCGCTGCATAGAGGTCTTGTGTGCTCTTTTGACATATTGCGATTTGTTCCATGTTTGGTTTACTCCTTATGGGTAGGGATGGCTGTTGGCTTTAAAAAGAGTATTTGTGAAAACATCTGAATAAATCACAAATGTTCATAATAACCACATACAATTGATAATCTGCACAGTAAAACCTGGATGCACTAAACATTATATTAAACACTAAGACAGGGATTTAAACAAACAAAATCACTTCAACCGCAACATGCAACCTCAAACACGCACCTACCAAAAACTCATAAAACAACAAAATGCAAAATAACCCCACACAAACACATACCAGTATACAGAGGCAAACAAAATGGCAGCCCAAACGACATGGAACCTAACCGAACTATACCAAGACATAAACTGCCCAGAAATCCAACAAGCCATAACCCAAGCAAACCAAGAAGCAGACGCCTTCGAACAGAAATACCGCGGAAAAATCCGCACCCTAACCCCCGAAGAACTACTCAAATGCCTACAAAGCATGGAAGAGTACAACAAAAGAAATGGAGACATCGGCCTCTACGCCAGCCTCGCATTTGCGGCAGATATGACTTCTCAAGCTACGCAGGCGCTTCATGATAGAATTGAAAAAATGGAGGCAAAAATTGGCAAACAACTAGCATTTTACTCCCTTGAACTGGGCAGCCTGATTAAGGCTAAACCGGAACTCATCAACAACCCAGTCCTAGCAAATTATCGACATCTGCTACAGCGGGTGCAACGCCGAGTTGAGCATCAACTAAGCGAGGTAGAAGAGCAACTCATCATAGAAAAAGACCAGTTCGGCGTTAACGCATGGGAACAACTGCAGAGCAAGTGGCTAAACACCCGCCTCTTTGAAGTCACTGTTCTGGGCGAAAAGAAGACGTTGAGCTACAGCGAAGCAAACGGTTTATTGCCTCACCCTGACCGCTCCACAAGGGAATCCGCTAACCGCTCAATCTATGGTTTGCTAGGCAAAGATGGAGAAATATTTGCCGCAGCGCTACGCAATATCTGCAATGACTGGGTGTCCGTTTCAAAGCGCAGAAGATATGCTACGCCCATGGAGTCTAGCCTGCTGAATAACGACACACAACAAGATATCATTGACAATTTACTTACCACAATTGAGGGGGGCACAGCGTCTTATCGACGCTACCTCAAAATCAAGGCTAAATTGATGGATTTGCCTGTGCTGGGCAACCACGACATTATTGCGCCCCTGCCCAATGCGCCCGAGCAGAAATTCACCTACCAGCAAGCAGAAGAAATCATCACCAAAGCCTATAGCCGCTTCAGCCCCGACTACGCAGAAGCAGTTAAAGAAATGTTCCTAAAACAGCACATAGACGCCGCGCCAAGGTTTGGAAAACGCAACGGCGCCTTCTGCGCAAGCCACTACAACGGCAAATCCGCCTACATACTGCAGAGCTACAACGGCACGCTTAGTGATGTTTTTACTTTGGCACATGAATTGGGGCATGCCACCCATGACTGGTACATGTCGAGGCACCAGACATTGTTTAACACAAGTGTTCCCTCGACGGTTGCAGAAACAGCCTCGATTTTCGGCGAGCTTTTGCTGACTGATTTGTTGCTGGAGGGGGCTAAATCGAATGCTGAACGTAAAGTCATTCTCTGTCTGGTTTTGGATGAGGCAGGTATGACGGCTTTTCAGGTTACAGCACGGGTGTGGTTTGAGCAGGCGCTCTACGCATCCATTGAGAACGGCGAATTCCTTGATTACCCCACAATCTGCAAGCACTGGACCAGCTCCCGAGACCGCATCTACGGCGACGCAGTCACATGGCTGCCTGAAATGCAGGCGGAATGGACAATGAAACCTCACTACTACATGGCAAACTACCGCTTCTACAATTACCCCTACGTCTACGCCCAAATGTTTGTTTACTCACTCTACGAACGCTACCTTCAAGAGGGGTCTGCGTTTGTGCCGAAGTTTGTGTCTTTGTTATCAGCTGGAAGCAGTAAATCACCTCTCGAGTTAGCGGCGGATGTGGGTTTGGATTTGGCGGCGCCTGATTTTTGGAGAGGCGGCGTTAAAGTGTTTGAGCGCTTCATCGCAGATTTGGAAAAAACGCTCTAAATAAGCCTGAAACTGCAAAAGGGGAATTTGCCCCTTCACCATTTTTTGCATATAGATGTAGAAAAGCAACAAGCTAAAACTCTGACGTTATAAGTGCAGCTATAAACATTTAACCACTCTCCAGTAAAACTCGGCCAAAATCCATGGGAAACGGGCGGTTAAAGCTTTTCTCTTATAGTAATGTATTATCGGTGTGGTGGAAATGGAAAAAGCAAAAGTTACAGCAGGGGCTCTCCGCGAGTTAACTGAGACCTACGCGGACACCTGCAAAGCAATAAAGGGCACATCCAGAGAGACGGGGCAGGCAAAGAAGCTCTGGCGGGAAGGCAACAAATCTGGCCTCATAAAAATCGGCGTAGCCTGCATCATGTTCCCAGATCCCTCGCCCGTGGGCGAAATCATCGGCGCAGGCTTTCTAATCGCGGGTGCAGTGCAGAAAGGCATACGAGACAGAAGCGCCTACGTCGGCGACATCAAAAAAGGTTTCAAGGGCACGCTTAGAGAGCTTAACGAAATCCAGCATGAAATAAGAGTCTAACGTCTAACCATCTTTTTAGGCACCCTCTGCCCCCTACACCCATCTCGAGTATCTTTTTGGGTTTTAACCCGATTTATGATTGGGCTGCGGCAGTCACATATGTTTATGAACATAATTTTAGGCAGTAATTCTGAGTTTATACGTGTTGTCTGTTGGGAGGTGAATGTTTTGGAGGAAAAAAAGAACATCCCTGAACCCGAAAGAACCTCTGAGGGCAAATATCGATGCAAAGCGGACAAGAAAGAATTTGACAGTCGAGAAGACTACGAGGGACACTGCATGGAGGAGCATTCATCAGAAAACAAGTGGTAAAAACAAAAAATTTTTGCGGGCTAAAAAATTGCCCGAGTTTACTGTTTCTCTTCTTTTTCTTGGAAGAGCTTTCGAATTGCGCTGATTCTAGCTTTCTGAGCCAGTGTGTCACTTGTAACGATTGTTAAAGCTTCTTCGGGGCACCACTTAACACACTGTGGACCCTCAGGGTTATCCTTGCAGAGGTCGCAGACGTAAACGACTTTGGTTTCCGGGTGAAGCATCATCGCGCCGTAGTCACATGCTTCAATGCACCAGCCACAGCCGTTGCATTTGTCCTTATCCAATATGATGTTGCCTGTGTCTTCAGCCTGTGAAAGCGCATTGCGTGGGCAAGCGGCGACGCATGCTGGGTCTTCGCAGAGCCTGCATGTTACAGCCATGTTAGCTAACTGGTTAACTCGCACTAGGCGGATACGTGATTTTAGAGGGTTGAAAGCTTTTTCTTTATTCATTGAGCAAGCGTATTCGCAGATTTGGCAGCCGACGCATTTTTCTGGGTCAGCGGAAATGAATTTTCTTTGGTGAATTTTTACCATGCTTTTACGCCTCTTTTCCTTCAATTAGGCTTGCGAATTCTTTTAAGCCTAATTCTTCGAGTTTCTCTTTGGAGGGCAAGCCTTCAACTGACCAGCCTCTGGAATTGTAGTAGCCGTCAATCATAAGGTCAAGTTCATCTTGGGTTACAACAGCGCCTTTTGTGGGGCCATCGTCGGGTATAGGTTCATTCATCACTTTCCACGGCAATGTGTCGTCGTCTCTGCCTAAGCCTTCTCTGACATTGATGAGCTTTGCCAAGGTGATTATTCGTTCCGCCGCAGTACTCAATTCCTTGGCGGTAACCTCTATGCCTGTGACGGCACTGTAGAGTTTAGCCATGTCCTCAAGTTCCTTATAGAAGGTGCCTTTGGAGTTTTTGCATACAATAAATGAGTCAATTAAAGCAAGAATATCCTCGTTTTCTTTGACAATTAAACCTCTGTTCTTCTCTGCTTTTAGGCGGTCAACTTTGCCCTTCATGTCCAAAGCGTAAACGCCACTTCTAGCATGGTCTGCGCCGCGGAATGAAACAGCTGCGGCTAACGCAGTAGTCTTTAAGCAGCGGAGGTCATAGCCTGTTACTTCTAAACCTTTAATGTGCTGGGCTAACTGGGCAGAGTTTTTGCCGATTTTCTCTGCAGCGATTTTAACGCCATCTGCAAGTTTCTCGCCTATACCTTCGCGCTTGCCGATTTTTTCGACTAACTTCACCACTGCTTCACCGTTGCCGAAGTGGGCATCTATTCCACCGAGGTCTTCGTGGCTGAGGATACCCTTTTCATGGCAGTCCATCAAAAACGCGATTGTGACACCTGTGCTTTGTGCATCTAAGCCGTAGGTGTTGCAGAGTTCTGCGGCTTTGATAATTGCGTCAGGTTTGTCTACGCCGACGTTTGGCCCAAACGCCCATAAACTGTCGTATTCAATGCGAGCTATTGCGCCTTTGTATGGGCCTTCCTTAACAACTACTTCGTGCTCACAGCGCATCGCACAGGAGTTACAGGCGATGATTTTTGCTACAAACCGGTCGTTTATTTCCTCTGCATTTATATTTTTAACGTTTTCGAAGCGTGAGGCACTGTAGTTTCGGGTTGGCAAACATGATAGCTCGTTGGTTAGGTCGATGTTTTCTACTGTGCCAAGTGTACGGTATTTCTGCGCTGCGGGACCCTTCATGCGTTCATGGAAATCTTTTACCATATCCATGAAGACATCGGGTTTTGCCACAGCTATGTCACGTGTGCCTCTAACAGCGATGGCTTTGAGGTTCTTGCTACCCATGACAGCGCCAAGACCAGTTCTGCCGGCTGCTCGAGTTTTATCGTTAATAATGCATGCAATTTTGGATTGCTTCTCGCCTGCTACGCCGATGCTGGCTACCCTAACGTAGTAGTCGCCGATTTCATCTTTAATGGCATCCTCGGTTTCCCAGGGGGATTTGCCCCATAGGTTTGCTGCATCAAGAAGTTGAAGTGAATCGTCATCTATCCAGAGGTAAACTGGTTTCTCAGCTTTGCCTGTGAAGACGATTGCGTCGTATCCGGCACGTTTGAGTTCTGCTCCAAAGGTGCCGTGACTTACTGCTTCACCGACGCCGCCAGTTAAGGGCGACTTCGAAATGAAAGCATGGCCGTTTCCACCTGTTGGAAACATTGTGCCTGATACAGGCCCCAGAGCTAATACTAGCGGGTTTTCGGGGCTAAGCGGGTCGACGCCAGCTTTTGAGTTGGATAAGTAAAGTTTCATTCCTAAACCGATGCCGCCGATGTATTTTTTGGCGGTTTCTTCGTTTAGTTTCTCTGTGCGGGTTTTTCCCGTAGCTAAATCTACGTACAATATTGTTCCTGCGTAACCGAGCAACCTTGTCCCTCCGGAGATTAGGGTACTAATTTCCGTTGAAAGCTATATTAATCTAGTGGGTTGGTGGAGTTGAATTTTACGGTGTGGACATCTCTTAGTCGAACACACCAAACAGTGCTTTCGGCAAAGTATTGATAAACACAAAAAAAAGGGCGCGAAAAATAAAGTAAGAAAAATGGCGAAAAGCCGGAAGAGATCTACTTTTCGTCTTCCTCGTGAGTTTGGAAGAGCTTCTTGATAGCGTTAAGACGCGCCTTCTGAGCCAAAACATCACTCGTAACAACCGATAACGCCTCTTCAGGACACCACTTAACACACTGTGGACCATCAGGCCTAAACTGGCAGAGGTCACACACGTAAACCGTTTTGATTTCCGGATGCATCATAATGGCTCCGTAGCTGCAAGCTTCAATGCACCAGCCACAGCCATTGCATAGGTTGGTATCTATTATGATGTTACCTGTTTCAAGTGACTGCGAAAGCGCATCTCGTGGACAAGCGGCAACACAGGCAGGTTCTTGACATTTTCGGCATGTAAGCGCAATATTTTTGGTCTGTTTGTTTCTGACGACACGTATGCGGGATTTGACTGCATTGAAGGTTTTTTCGTGGCTATATGAGCAGGCATATTCGCAGGTTTGACAGCCAACGCATTTGTCTGAGTCAACTGAGATAAATCGTCTATTATGAAGGGATACCATGTCTAGTTCTCCTTTCCGATTGTTTCTAAGCCTAACTCTTTCAGTTTAGCCTTTGTGGGGGCACCTTGGTTGTCCCAGCCGCGGGCTTCATAATAATCGTCAAGCATCAAGTCAAGTTCTTCTTGGGTTAATACGGAGCCTTTTGCGGCACCATCATCTACAACTGGTTGATTAAGAATCTTCCAGGGGAGACTATCGTCTTTACGGGTTAAGCCTTCACGCATATTAATGATTTTAGCGAGCGCTTCAATTCTCTCGCCAGCCTCACGCATTTCCTGCGGAGTAACCTCCAACCCGGTTACGGCAGTATAGAGTTTCGCCATATCAACGAATTGTTCATCGAAAGTACCCTTAGCGTTCTTGCAAACAATCAACGAATCTATAACGTTGACAATGTCTTCGTAATCTTTGACTATCTTTCCGCGGCCTTTCTCAGCTTTTAAGCGGTCAACTACACCTTTAATTTCAAGAGAGTACACGCCACTTCGGCTGTGATCAGCGCCTCGGAAGGAGACAGCTGCTGCTAAAGCAGTTGTTTTAAGGCAACGTAAATCGTAGCCTGTTAATTCTAAGCCTTTTATATGCATAGCAAGTTGAGCGGAGTTTTTGCCAATTTTCTCAGCAGCAACCTTTACACCGTCAGCGAGCTTTTCACCGATGCCTTCGCGCTTCCCTATTTTCTGAACTAAGGTAAACACCGCGTTCTGGTTACCGAAATGTGGATCTATCCCTTCGAGTTCTTCGTGGCTTAAGAGACCTTGTTCGTGACAATCCATCAAGAATGCGATAACGCTGCCTGTGCTTGTGGCGTCAAGACCATAGGCGTTGCAGAGTTGCGAGGCTTTCACTATATAGTTTATGTTGTCAACTCCACAGTTGGGACCAAAAGCCCAAAGATTGTCGAATTCCATACGTGCCATGGTGCCTTTGAAGGTACCCTCTTTTAGGATAGCTGTGTGTTCACAGCGCATGGCACAGGAGTTGCAGGCAATGATTTTTTGGATGTAATTTTCGTTTAGGACTTCTGCGTTGATTTTACCTGCATCCATGAAGTGTGAACGACTAAAGTTGTTTGTTGGCAAACAAGTTAAGTCGTTATTTATTGTCAGGTTTTGAATTGTACCAAGAGTGCGGTGTTTTTGTGCTGCTGGACCCTTCATGCGTTCATGGAAATCCTCAACCAAGTCGAAGAATTCGTCAGGCTTTGCAATTGAAACATCATAGGTACCACGAACAGCGATTGCTTTTAGGTTTTTACTGCCCATGACAGCGCCTAAACCGGTTCTTCCAGCAGCGCGAGTTACGTCGTTAATTATGTTGGCGATCTTTGATTGTTTCTCGCCTGCTACGCCGATGCTTGCCACTCTAACATAGTAGTCGCCGATTTCATCTTTAATAGCATCCTCGGTTTCGCTGATTTCTCTACCCCAGAGGTGTTCTGCATCTTTTAGCTGGACACGGTCATCGTCTATCCAGAGGTAAACAGGTTTTTTGGATTTACCTGTGATGATTACTGCGTCATATCCGGCTCTTTTCACTTCTGTACCGAAGGTACCGTGACTAACTGCTTCACCGACGCCGCCAGTTAAGGGCGACTTCGAAATGAAAGCGTGCCCGTTTCCACCTGTCGGAAACATTGTGCCTCCAACAGGCCCGACTGCAATAACAAGCGGGTTTTCGGGGCTAAGCGGGTCAACTTTGGCTTTTGAGTTAGATAGCCAAAAGTACATGCCTAAACCTATGCCGCCTACATATTTTTTTGCGGTTTCTTGCGGAAGTTTTTCAGTTCGAGTTTTGCCGGTGCTTAAATCGACATACAAGACTCTTCCTGCGTAGCCGAACAATCGTCCAATCTCCAAGGGTTTAGAAGTAAGAAACAATATAAACAGTATATTAATGTAATGGGTTGTAGCACTTAAAACTAATGTTTTTCACGTAAAAGGCACCGGAAAAAATGAACAATTATTCAGATTATAACTTCCTGTTTGCAGAGGATATTCTTTGGTTAAGAAACAAAGAAGCATGCTATTGACAAGCCGCCACTTCAAAAATCTTACATAATACGGCGAGTTTTCAAAAACATTCGCCACATAAACAAATGCACTAGGAACAGAAAACTTAAACCCACACTGCACCAACCCTCAGATAGGAGAAAAACACATGCAGAGATCCGCCAAACTAAAACAGTTAGAAACTCAACAAGGCAAACCCGCGTCCACCGCGATTTTCAACTCAACAAACATAATCTACTTCACAAACTTCAGCGGAGCAACTGCACTATACATACCTGAAGACGGCGAGGCTACCCTTTATGTTTCAGCTGTCAACTATGAGCAAGCCAAAGCCGAAGCAAAAGGCGCACAGGTTGAGCTGCTAAAACGAGGCGAAAACTTGATGCAGAAAATAGCTCAGCAGAACCCCAAGAAACTCTCAATAGACACCCTGTCCATCGAAAGCTGGCGCTGCTTGGCTAAGGCGGTTGGTGGAGAAGAGAAGCTGGAGTTAGTTAGCGATTTAGTCAGGCAGCTGCGCAGCGTCAAAGAGCCAGAAGAAATCAACCTTATCAGGAAAGCCTGCCACATAGCAACCGTCGGCATGATAGCGGCTAAGCAGACAATCGGGGTGGGTGTAAAAGAAAAAGATGTAGCCGCTCAAGTGGAGTATGAAATGCGCAGAGCAGGTTCGGAGGGAGTTGCCTTTGACACCATAATCGCGTCTGGAGCAGCCTCGGCTTATCCACATGGCAGCCAACTGGAAAGAACTATAGCGGATTTTGATTTCGTCACAGTTGACATTGGAGCCACATACAAGTTCTACCGCTCCGACATAACCCGAACCTTCATCGCAAGCAAAGCCACTGAGAAGCACGCAAAAATCTACGACACCGTAAGGCTGGCGCACAAGAGGGGTTTGGAAGCAATAAGAAGCGGCGTTGCAGCTAAAGATGTTGATGCCGCTGCAAGAGCAGTCATCACTGATGCTGGGTTCGGGGAGTATTTCTGTCATAATCTCGGTCACGGCGTGGGTTTAGAGGTACATGAAGCGCCGGTTTTGAGCCCAATCAGCGAGGATATTTTGCAGGTGGGCAATGTGGTGACAGATGAGCCGGGGATTTATATACCGGGCTTCGGCGGCGTCCGAATTGAGGACAGCGTGCTGGTGACTGAAAAAGGCGCTGAGGTCCTCACTGCGGGGCCCTGTACGCCATAAGGTAAGGCTAAAATTCTCCGCAGCCTCTTCTTTCTGTAGGAGGCAAATTTTTTGATATCAAACCCAGCAATTATCCTTATCGATGTGCAGAACGATTTTTTCATTGGACGCCTAAAAATCAAGAGAGCACAAAAAATCATTGAGCCACTCCAGAGGCTTATCGTTGCGGCACGCAAAAACGAGGTCCCAGTCGTCTACAGTATCGACGCCCACTACCCGCAGGATGTTGAGGTTACCCGCAAATGGGGCGTCCACGCCATCAAAGGCACCGAGGGCGCACAGGTAATCCCCGAGTTAAAACCCGACGAAACAAAAGACTACATTGTGGAGAAACGCACCTACAGCGGATTTTTCGAGACAGGTTTGGATCCGCTTCTTCGCAGCTTTTACGGCGGCGACGGCGTTAAAACCGTTGTTCTCGGCGGCTTACATACGAACATGTGTGTTCGGCATACGTCGGCGGATGCTTTTTTCCGCGGTTACCACATCGTAATCGTCGAGGACGGGGTGGAGGCGTTTACTGAAAAAGACCACTTGGAAGGGCTAAAATATTTAGAGTACGTTTACAACGCCAAGATAATGGCTGCCGATGACATTATCAGAGAAATTGTGAAGTAGCTACTTCTTGGTGCTTTCCGTTATGGCTGAGCCTATCAGTACACCTAGCCCCAAAGCGGCTGCGGCAACCGCGAAGGTTTCATGATGCAGATCCCCGAGTTGAAACCACAAGCCGAAGGTTATTTTCTGCTGAAACAGAATTAAGAAGGCCATAGCGAAGAATACGCCTGCGATTAGCACTGCTACCCAGCGATTACTCACCAAAACACCAACAAAAAAATGGTTAAACTGCCCCTTAAAGGTGCTTGCTGATTAGCCTTCGAGGTGTTCTCTGAGAGAACAGTTTCGTTCTGTAGTAGGCGTTATATCACTGCCTGCATGATAGGTTTGCGGTGAAAAACCAATATGCAAATCGAAAAAAAACTAATCCTATGCAGCATCCTAGCCATAGCAATCGGAATAGCAACAATCATACCTCTAGAATACCTCATGACAGGTGAAACCCAAGCAACCGCTGCTGCCCTAACTGATATACGCCCATGGTTTAACGTTGATGTCCCCTACGCCTACTGCAACCCCAACGTGAGCGGAGGAAACAACACCTCATCGTGGGCGGGCGCCTCGATTGAAATCGTCGCAAACTTCACCTTAACCACTGACGCCCTACAGAACGCTGATGCCCAAATTGAATTTTATAAATTCGCGGTTTCCTCAGACCAAGGCCACATAGTTGACTTAGGCTACTACATCGTTGAAGACAGGGCAAACGTCGTAACAGGTATCTGCGGCGACGGCACCATCACCTTTGCAAACGGCTTAACCTACAACGGACCGGACAGCAGCGGCGGACAATGCATAAACTGGCAAGCTTGGTCACCTGACTCTGTACTGGGTTTTGTCAGCAAATACATGCTGGAATACAACGGTAACGACGCATCCCAAGCAGTCACCCAAATCAGAAACGCCCAAACCTTATACGTTGATGTAAGCAAAGTGAGCACAGTCACCGTCAGCGGCGACTTAACCGCCACTACACCAGCAGACAACCAAACACTGCAACATATAGAGCTAACGAAAACAGATAACGGCTTTGTCTATGGAACCTATGTAAGCGGAAGCCTACCGATACCAATCCAAACACCGCCAGTAGCATCCTCAACGCCGTCGATAGTGTGGACCCCAACATTTGGTCCAAACAACACTACCCAGCCATAAGGTGCAATGCTCTTGGCTAATGAGGAACTCGAAGGCAACACATTAACCGTCTACGCCTACATCGTCCACGCCGCCAAGCCAGTGGGAACCAGAGACGTAACCCGAGGCGCACAACTCAGCAGCACCAGCGTCGCACACCGCCACCTGCAGAAACTCGAAGAAATGGGATATATTGAGAAGAACAACTACGGCGACTACATCCTCAAAGAGAAAGCAAACATCAACGGGCATGTGTGGGTCGGCAAAAACCTCGTGCCGCGGTTGATGTTTTACTCCTTCTTTTTTATGGGTGCATTCGCCGCAGAAGTAAGTATAGTATTGCTAAGTTTAGTAATTAAGGGTTTAGTGATTCAGGCAAGCTTCTACTTTTTGATGGGATTGACAGCTGTGGCGATGACGCTGTTTCTCTATGAGGGAGTGGCGCTGTATCGTAAGAACTCGCCAAAAGCCAAGGTTCATGCAGATAACAGTTAGGTTTAGTTAAGAAACCCTTAACTAAATTTAGTTTAGAAACCTGCAAGAAGGCTTTTATTTTCTTTCAAATCGAGGGGTTGCTATGAAGAAAAGCTGGTTACTCATCGGATTAGCCGCACTGTATCTTAGAAGACGCCGAAAAAACTAATCCAATGGAAGGGAACGGCCCGAACGGATTTGAATAGAGCCTGTCTTCTGTTTTCTGGATTAGCGGTTTATGGCTGCGGTTTTAAGCAAAACTATACTTACAATGATTAAAGCTATGCCGATTCCCATGATTGCCCAGCCCTCAATTGAAGCAGGAGCAACATACCCAGCGGATGCGTTTTCTTTTGGAATAAAAAATTGAGGAAAAATCATATACGGAACAACTAGGATGACGAGAGCTACAGCCAGAACTGCATAGCCTAATACTCTACGACTCAAATGGGGCAGGTTACCGGAAGCCATTTTGGTTCACAAGCGTATAAACGATGGCTTCATTCTTATTAGATTTTTCACAGGGTTTTTGTAAACAATATGGAGCAATGCAACTGCTAATCATAAGCGGCGTCAAATGACACAACAGTTTTGTCGTTGTGAGTTTATGTGGGCCCGACCGGATTTGAACCAGTGACAAAGGTTCACTTATTTTCCCAAAATATCAAGCCGCTGCCTTAAATTCGTATTAGGCGGGCAAAAGCCCAGTTCTTCCCAAACCTGATACTTGGTCGTTTGAACAGGATTTCTAAACCCAACTTCAGCTACCCATTTTTTTAGCATCTTCTCACCGTTAATGTGAATCTCCCAGTGCCCGTAGTTCCGTCTAGTTCTCGCATCCATTCTAAGTCGCGAGTTAAAAGTGGTTTCAAACCCAAGGTTTCTTAATTGACTATTAATGTCGATCATCAGGGGTTTGTTACAAATTGTAATTGTAACTCTCGGATAATAGTGCGTTTCCTTGTATTTTTTAAGGAACGTTAACGAACCGTCGCTGTCTGCAATGCCAGAAAGGCACTGGCGTAACAGATTAACGTCTTGCTTTACAAATGTGGGCAGATTGGTTAGCTGGTTTTTCTTCCCTATAGGTAGTCCCAAAATTTTATGTTTAAAAAGCACTAGCTGTTTTGAGCAAACCCTGAGGTATATCGTGTATTCGGTGCTTACTTCTTTTAACCGAACGTTTTGTAATGCATACAGCTTTTCTAGCAATGGTTTTAGAGTATTTTTGTAGTATTTAAACTCGTCTTTGCTTCCCCAGATAGTGTACCTGAAATCATTCGTATTTTCATAGGCTTGTAAACAGCCATCGCCTAAATGAACGCCCGTTTCATAAGCTAACTCAGGGTCATCTATGCTTGGAATCGTTATTGGGCGTGGTTTACGCATGAAAACCTAATTAACGCATTGACTTTTTATATTCTGCGTGATTTTCAGGCATTACTTTTTAAAATGAATTACTGTTTAGTGGGCCCGAGGTGATTTGAACACCTGACCAACAGATTATGAGTCTGGCGCTCTACCTAACTGAGCTACGGGCCCACAGACTGCATTCGTAATATTGCTGTTTACGAGCAGATTTAAACATTTTCCGCAAAGCACCAACTAACCAAGCAACCGACAGATAGTGTCCAAAGCATAGAACAGGAAAACGCGAATAGGGAATGTCGTAAATTTAATAAAGTATCAATTTGCTATTGTGCTGAAGCATCGTTTCGGAGTTGCCCTTGATGAAGAAAAAAGCGGTTGTTATATCGGCGGTTTTGCTTCTGGCTATTGTGGTAGCAGCGATCTTTGTAACAAATGGGTATCTAACAGCCGCTGAGAGCAAAAAAGACCCATTTCACGTCGGAGTAACCTTCGGCGGCGACAACGCAGCAGACGCAAAACAGTTAATTGACAAAGTCAAGGGATACACTAACCTGTTTGTTATCACATCCGGTTCATTACAGAACAACGCAGAAGCACTGCAAGAAATAGGCGATTACGCAGTCGATTCAGGATTAGACGTAATAGTTAGCTTTGGCACCTACGAGGGGCAGAGACAAAGAACCGCCAACTTCAGCGAAATAGCACACCAGCGTTGGGGCAGCCACTTCTTAGGCGTCTACTATGGCGATGAGCCCAGCGGGAAATCGCTTGAAGGGAATATGCGCTTAGATAATGTCCCCAATTTAGGCAACATCAACGTGGGACAATACGTCGTTGGAATTAGCCAAAAAAACGGTTCAGTAATGACCAGTAAAACGTTCTATTACGCGCCTCCATTCGAGGGGCAAATTAACGTTGCATCCTTTGACCCTTTACGGGGCAAGGATTCTTCCATTAAATATTTCCCAAATGGCACTATCACACTGTTGACAAATCGCGGTGAAACCTCTCAGGAAAACATGGAGTACCTGTTTTACTTGCCCAACGGAACAGTACTAAAACAAGAAACCATCCCAACCGACGATAACCAGTTTGTCGTCACCGACGGAAACGAAACCTCTAACCAACACATAATCTGGCCAAAAGTGAAGTATTCAGAAGTCACTAATAGAGGAAACATCAACCAGTTTGAACCCTACCAGCAACTCTGGGACAGTCGACCCTTCCAAACCATGGATGACCTATCCAAAATAGCCCACTCATACGTAGAAACACAAAAGCAAACCATCACTAACTGGATAAAAACCCATAGCAACACTACCCTTTTCACCGCCGACTATGTCCTGCCCTGGTGGGACTACCAAATCGGCTACGACACGGTCTTTGCCGAGTTAGGCTGGAACAACACCGTCAATCAAGAAATCGGTCTTGTGCGTGGAGCAGCTAACCTGCAAGGTAAGGATTGGGGCACAATCATCACTTGGAAGTACATGCAGTCGCCCTACTTGTGCTCTGGAAACGAAATGTATGACCAGATGCGAGCCTCCTACGAAGCTGGCGCCAAATACGTTGTAGTCTTCAATTACGCTGAGACCATGACTGGCCCATATGGCATATTGCAGGATGAGCATTTTGAGGCGCTTCAGCGCTTCTGGAATGATGTCGTACAGAGCCCTTGGGTGGCGCATGGCGGAGTCAAAGCAGAGGCAGCTCTGGTACTGCCCGCTGACTACGGATGGGGCATGCGTAACATGAACGATTCAATCTGGGGCATCTGGAAACCAGACAACACCACCCAGCAAATCTGGAATCTACTGCAGGATAAACTGGGGCAGTACGGCTCAAAACTTGACATCGTCTACGAGGACCCAGCGTATCCAGTCGCGGGTAAATATTCGCAGGTTATCTACTGGAACCAAACAAGCTAAGACAGAATCCGCGCGCGCTACCAACTAACCAAGCTGGAAACCGTGAAAGCGGATTTGCGTAAATTAAATAAAGAATCAACCCGCTAGTGAGGCAAAAATCAATCTAGAAGTGCTATAAATGAAGAAAATTGTGGTAATGCTTGCGGCTGTGTTGCTTTTGATTATCGTCGTAGTAGGCGTAGTTGTTGTAACCAACGGGTTCTTCACAACTAAAGACCCATTTTATGTCGGCGTAACATATGGCGGTAGTAGCGTACAAGACGCTGAACTGCTCATAGACAAAGTTAAAGATTACACTAACCTGTTTATTCTACAAGGCCCTCTTCAACACAACAACAGCGCAATAGATGTAATAGGCAATTACGCCGTAAACTCCGATATGAACTTCATGGTTTATTTAGGAATGAACAGCATACCGCTAGGAACGAATTGGCTCGCCAGTTACGATGGTCGCTGGGGTGATAGCTTTTTGGGTGTTTATGCTATTGATGAGCCAGGAGGAAAAATGTTAGATGGACAAACCAGTCTCATCGAAAAGTCAACTGGAACGTGGTGGACTAAAAACGCGGATGGAAGTATTTATGGCTATAACCAAAAATTTGGATGCACCTTAACGTATATGCAAAATGGAACAGTAAAGATGGAAAACCGAGATAACACACTACCATTTTACGACCTGTTTTACTATCCGAATGGGACAACAGCGGGCGGTTCACGCGATAAATATTTCAACTATACCATTTCGGTTCTCCGCGACACTTCAAATCTTAAGTACACCTATGATGAATTATGGAATGCATACCCAATCCAAAGACCCGAAGTCGCAGAGCAATATTATACCGATTTTGTCAGCTTCGAGGTAAACCAGACGCGACACTTTCAAAACACAACTCTAAATGTGATAACGGCAGATTATGGCCTGCACTGGTATGATTACCAAAGTGGCTACGACGCCATATTAGGCGAATTCTGCTGGAATGAAAGCGTAACACAAACCATCGCCAGTGTTAGAGGTGCTGCAAACAGCTACGGCAAAGATTGGGGTGTAATAATCACTTGGAAATACACTCAAACACCCTACTTGGCAAGCGGCGACGAAATTTATGAACAGATGCGTACCGCTTACGAAAACGGCGCCAAATACATCGTTATCTTCAACTACGCCAAGGACATGAATGGACCGTATGGAACGTTGCAGGATGAACATTTCGCTGCACTTCAACGTTTCTGGACAGACGTAAACAGCCAAAACATAAAACATGAAGAAGTTAAAGCTGACGTCGCATTCATGTTGCCCAGCGGTTACGGTTCAGGTCTACGGAGACAAGACGACGTCGTATGGGGATTATGGGCAGCAAACGAAACAGACAACCAAATCTGGCTAAACCTCCAGAATGCATTATCAAAGTATGGAGAAAAACTTAACATCGTCTATGAAGATTCAGCGTTTCCAGTTGCGGGTAAGTATTCGCAGGTTATCTACTGGAATCAAACAGGATGAGAAGTGCTTTAGCATCTAAGCTGCGAACTCAGCTTTTTGGCCGCCTTCGCGTTTGATGCGCCGCAAAAGAATCAAGCCCTCAGCCAAAAACAGCCCCGCCGAGCCAGCCGTAATCGGCACCAAATAAATAACTGCTAAACTGGGCGTTTGCCCCTGAAACAGAAACTGAACAAACAAAATCGCAATTTCTACGCTTAGTATTCCAAAGAAAAAGAGGGAGTAACAGATTAGACGGGGCACGAGGTTTTTGCCGACCCACACATGCCCGCTAACGCTTGCTTTCTCTTTCGCAACATATGCGCCGTACACGTTTCTCTCGATTAAGCCGAGGGATTCTAGCTTCTGCAGTTGCCGATAGGCGGTACTTGGACTGGAGAGGTTGGCGCCACGCATAACTTCACGTGGACCAACAGGTTTGCCCTCTTTGACTACGAAGGCATAGACGCTGAGAGTGTTTCCTTCGAGTTCTCCAGGCTCCAAGTTAGCCATATCTTTTAGCTCTCCTGTTTGAGGAATACTTCGCCGTACTGGTCAGTCTGGAATGTTTGGCTGCCGCTTAAGAGGTTGTATATGTAGTTGCCTTCCGATGTTTCTGTCAGGTGAACTGCTGTGAGGCTGGTTGAGATTTTAGAGGTGTCATAGAATGTGCCATTTACGGGTTGGTCCCAGATGTAGCTGTATGCTGCAGCGTAGAGGTTAATTTTTTCTGAGGCGGTTAGGCTTGGGATTTCGTTGCTGCCAACGTATGTGGTTCCTTTTACCTGTATTAGCCGTGACTGGTGTGGCATCCAAGTGTTGTTAAAGTCGCCGTCTCCGCTCCAGATGACGAAGTTTTGGCTGTTGGTGCTGTTGGATAAGGTGCCGATTGAGGTGCTGCGTGGCCAGAACATGGTTGAAGTCTGAATTATGGTGCCGAATGATAGTACGCTTTCTTTGGGGTCTTCGATGCGTATTCTGCCTGTTACGTTTACCCATGTGCCGTTTGCGTAGATTGTGTCGTAGAGTGTTAGTTTGTTTTCTGTGCTGTTGAAGTATTGGTACTGTTTGATTGGGACGCCTTCGATCCAGTAGCCGTTTTCAGAAGCGTTTTCTGGAAGGTTAGGAATTGCCGTTGGTAAGCTGCTTACGTAGTGGACCGTAGCACCTGAACCCCATGGCGGAGTCATAACTTTGACTAAGCCCTCGGGATGTGTTCCAGGTATCCAGGTGACGTTTAGCCATTTGTCGTCAAGCCAGAGTCCTTCGATTCGACCTCCGAAAGAATTGCTGCCGCTTCCTCCGCCAGATGAACTCGAGGTTCCCCCTTCCATCGCGCCTTTGAGGATGGTTATGTTTTGGGCTGCCGCGAAGTTTACCGTGCCGAGTTTTGCTTCGATATCTGCGAGGTTTGTTACGTTAAGAACTACGTTGTACTGCATTTGTTGTCTACCGTATTCGTCAGGTTGGTCTGCTATTTTGAAGTCTGTGTAAGCTACGTTTACGCCGAATTCCGCTTTTGGTCCCTGCGGCATTCGGGGGTAGGGGATGATTTCGGTTGCGAATAGTGGGGTTGCGACTGCAACTCCTATGCATAGAGAGAAGATTGCTGCTGCGATGAATTTTGATGCGAATTTCATGTTTTTTCACTGGCTTCTTCAATGGGCTAAGTGGCTATTAGCTCTGTTTACGGAACGAAATCGTTCCGCAGCGGAACGCACACAAAACATCAGCCAAAGCCAGCAAAAGCCACCGTCTGTGCACTGCTTGCGGAAATCTCCACAACCAGCCTGCAACGCACCCCAAACGCCAAAACAGAAACGCTTTGTTCCCCACAAACCACTGGTAGTAGTTGTGTATAGGGGATTCCCTGCAACAACAACTAAAGAAAAACAGAGATCAGGGTTTGCCGAACCACTTTTCTACCCATGCATTATACATGGATACGCACTCTTTTTGCCACTCAGCCTCGTTTTCGTCTTTTAGCACGCTTGCAAGCTCCAGGTTATGTGCGATTTCCTCTTTAGCTTCCTTGAAAGCGGCGTCTAAGTCGTCGAGCATGTCGTTTCCGCCTGCCGCGTAATCAGGTTTAGTTTGTCTCAAAAAGGAACGTTTGTTTTTGATTAATTCCCCAAGTTTGCCATCAGCCATGTTAATCTCATCCCAAGTTGGATTTGCTGATTAGCAGTTTTGTTATTTAATCTTTCTTATCTGATCAAATAGCCCCAAACCTCTGCGGCGGGCAAAGTTGGGTAAAAGATAAATAATTAGGGCTTACTCGGCATATTCAGGGATTAAGTATGGTTTTTGAAAAGGTAGCTCAAACCCAAGAAATCCAAGCTGGACAAATGAAAGCGGTCAAACTTGGAAACAAAGAGGTTCTCATCGCAAACATAAACGGCGCATACTACGCCATAGGCAACACCTGCACACACCAAGGCGGAAACCTCTCCAATGGCACATTGCAGGGAAACATCGTAACCTGCCCCAGACATAAAGCGCAATTTGACGTCACCACAGGCAAAGTTGTTTCGCACCCGAAAATTCCGCTCATGCACCCAAAAATCGCTGACCAGACAGTCTATAAGCTAAAAGTCGAAGGCACAGACATCCTAATAGAGCAGCCCTAAAAGTTTGGGCAGGTTTAGGTTTGCGTTCGCTCGTAATGGTAGAGGTACTCCTGAGCGTAACCCGCGTACCTGCCAAAGTATGCCCTTGCAAAGTCGCCGATTTTCAGGTATTCACCGTTAGTCAAGGTTGGTCGACTTAGCAGCTTCTTCACAAGCTCTGCCGGGAGCTTATCGGCGTAATGGTTTAAGATGACCCGCTTAACCCAAACATCAACTGGAAAAGCCTCAGCCTTATCCAGCGAAAAAAGCAGCACACAATCCGCCACCTTCAAACCAACACCCTGAAACTCCAGAAGCTGCTTTCGTGCTTCAAGATAGGGCAATGATTTTAGGGCTTCGAGATCGATTTTTTCATCTCTGATCTTTTTAGCGGTCGCCTGAACATATTTAGCTCTGAAACCTAAACTGCATTCCCGCAGACCCTTCTCGCTTGCCAGCGCCAACCGCTCCACAGTGGGAAAAAGGTAGAATGTTTTTCCGTCGAAAAGTCTTTTTTCGCCAAATTTAATGGACAGTTGCTGGAGCATTTTTTCGATGGCCGGTATGTTTTTTTGGATGGAACAGATGAAGCCGACGAGGCATTCCCAGGGCATCTGCCGAACGATACGCAATCCCTCGAATTTCCGCAGTGCAGTTTTGATGCAGTCGTCTTTGGCGATGCATCGGCTAATTTCTGCTAAATCATCGTCTAGCCTGAAGTACTGACGAACGAACCTCTCATCGGCGCCCTCAAACTCCAGTTCACAGCCACACTTGCGAATCTTTATGGTTTTATCGCCGACGACTCCGTACCACCAATCGCCCTCCTTCTTCCAGCGGAACACTTGACCACAGCATAACGAAAAATCCAAATCAAACGGAACATCAAGCCGCATGCCTATGGCTCCATGAACTTCTCAGGCTTCGGAACCTCGGCTGCTAAACCTTTGCGTTTACGAAGCTCAGCGATTACTTCTTGGGCGAGTTTCTGCGGCATCTTTTCCCAGTGATCAAAAAACGACTGCCACACTGCCCTGCCCGAGGTCGCAGAGCGGAGTTCCTTGGAGAAACCGAAGGTTTCGGCGACTGGGATGAAACCAGTGATTTGAGTTAGCTGACCTTTCTGCTCGAATAGGGTGACTTTGCCCCGTTTGGTTTGTAGGATACGTGAGCATTCACCTGAAAGCTCAGAGGCAACAGTGATTTCGATTTTATAGATGGGCTCCTGAAGCGTTGGGTTAGCAGTTAAGAAACTGGCGAAGACCGCTTTTCCAACGCCATGCATAACCTCTGAAGCATCAGCCACATCAGATCCAAGTTCAAAATCGACAAGGTTAACTTTTAAGTGCCGAATCGGCTCACCACAAAGTGGCCCCGCTTTACACGCATACTCAAAACCAGCAATAATAACCTCTAAAATCTCCTCCGAAAGCGCAGAGGTTTTGCCGTTGCAGTCCACCAATACATTACGATATTCATCCATCGAGAGCACCAAACCTTGGTCGATCTCCGACGAAACGCCATGTTCCAGTTCAGGCTCAACCTGAATCCAGAAGCTACTCTGCTTATCGGAACCCTTGGCAAGGCAAACAGCACCGTCCTTTTGAACACATTCAACATAAACAACACGCGGTGACGAGACAGAAACCTCAACACCCATCCGTTTTAGCTGGTTAACTGCCACTTCCAAATGCAACTCGCCCATACCGCTTAGCAGATATTCTCCTGTTTCCTTGTCAACAGATGCTTTCAGGTTTGGGTCTTCTGTAGCCAGCTTCGCCAGCCCCGCCTGCAGGGCGTCGATGTCTTTGGGATTTTTAGGTTCAACCGCCAACGTAACGACTGGTTCGGAAACATAATTTATGCTCTCAAATGGCGCTACAATTTCCTTTTGAGCAGCTTCAACGATAGTTTCCCCAGCTGTAACCTTGCCACTTAACTTAAAAGTTGCCAAGTTACCCGCTGAAACCTCAGGGATCTCGTCGCGAAGCGCACCCATGTCGATTGCGACCGCTTTAACTTCGGTTTCAGATAACGCCTTAACAAGGCGTAGTTTGCCGCCTTTTTTTATTTTACCCGAGAAAACTCGCCCAGTGGCAAATGTGTTGCCATCTGGTTCAGAGCGGATATGGGTTACATATGCGATTGCTGGTGCATCGTCATGGCAATCGGTTAACGCTTTGCCGATTTTGGATTCGACGCTGCCATCCCAGATTCTTCCGATTCTGTATGACTGAGCGGCTCGAGGATTAGGAACCGCTTTAATTGCCATCTCGAAGATTGCTTGATAAACAGGCAAAGCTTTCTTGAGTGCACCCTCTTTATGGGTTTTGTAGACGGCGATTATATCGGAAAATTTGATTCCAGCCTGCTTAGCCATATCAAGCGTGAAGCCCCAGCCGTGCAGTGCCGCCCCAAAAGATACGTTACCCTGTGTGGGGCTAATTTTCCATTGACGCCTAAACGGGGGTTCAGAGTATAACTCGATTAGATCATTAAATGAGGCGATTAAGTGATCCAGTTTCTTCTGGATTTGATCCTCTGAAAGTTGAAGCTCAGTGATTAAACGGTCAACTTTGTTTACGAATAAAACAGGGCGGACACGTTCCTCTAGCGCTTGGCGAGTTAGAATTTCTGTTTGCGCCATAATCTCCTCAACCGCATCCACAACCACGACAGCGCCGTCAATGACTCTCAGAGCACGGGTGACTTTTCCTGTGAAGTCCACATGCCCAGGCGTGTCAACCAAATTAATAATGTAGGGTTCGGAGCTGGTGTAGAGCAGGGTTATGTTAGCGGTTTTTATTGTGATTTTACGTTTCTGCTCCTCCTCAAGATAATCCAGAACACGCGCCGTTCCAGCCATCTGAGGCGACAGCAACCCAGCACCAGCCAAAAGCGAATCCGCCAAGGTGGTTTTGCCGTGATCGATATGAGCAATTATACCTATGTTTCTGATTTGCTCTTTGTTACCCATTAACTGCTGAATTTGGGCGGTTTGCTTGAACCTCGACATAGAGTAACCCTTTATGGAATGGTTTATTGTGGAAGAGTGGTGCCTTTTATGCTTTTAACCGCTGGCGTCAAAAGAAAAGACATACATGCGACGCGGAGCCAACCCAAAGGTCGCTTCTACATGAAATTTACCCGTTGAATTCAACATATCATAGACTAACTGCTCATTTAAGCTACTGCCATAGTATGTTGGAGTTGACTCGTACTCGTAGAGTAAAAGAAACTTTGTGCCGTTAGTTTGACAGTAACCAACGAGTTGAGTTACGTTGAAGTCAAACGGGTAAGCGTCAACCGCCAAAGTCGGATACTGATAAACCTGTATTGAACTGGCGGATTTGCTGTTTAGGTAAAACCAGACCATGTCCTTGTTGAATCGGTTAAAGGGACAAAGCAGCAAGACTGACCCGTTAAACGGCGACTTGGAAGCTATATACAAGACTGCTTCTTCGGTGGGGACTTGAATTTGGTCTTCCGTTACCCAGACATATGCGTCAGAAACGCTGTAAAAAACGCCTGCCGCTGTGAGGACAATTAGAAATCCAGCGGCGACTTTTGATAGCTGCTTCTTGCTTGCGCTGCTTATTTTGGATTGCCAAAGCGCCTGCAACTTACTCAAGGCTCTTGTAAGTAATTCTGCTGCGGAAATTGCCAACACAGGAAACGCTAAAGTCACATAGCGCCACTGCCGATTGGGAATAAGTGTGAAAACAACATAAACCACAATGAACCAGACAAGCAAGAATTTGTCTTGCGGCTTGCGCCGATAAGCAAAGAAACCAAGCCCAGCTATTCCCAACAAATAAAGCAGAAGAGAGACAGGGTGATTATCGGCGTAGGGCCAAACCATTTCTATAAAATAGAAAATGGGTGAAGGAAAACGCACGCTGTATTCGGATTGCCCAACACCGCCAATTTGAATTGCGTAGATCCAGACCTCTAGTAGTCCCGAAGCATAAAATTCGTAGAGGAAAATTACAGCGGTAACTGCCAAGGCGGCGCTGAGCCATATCCGCTTTGAATGGATAATTCGGGTGAACTCTGCTTTGATTACGCCACATTTACCCATGACTATTAAGCTGAATAGCATAATAATGGGCACAACAACCAGCGCCTGATACTTGACAAACGCGCCCAAAACAAACGCGACAGCACTAAGCGACAAATCCGTTCTGCTACTGGTTTGCAGCCACCTAAAAAAGAACAGTAGTGAAAATGACACCATAAAAAGTAGCATAGTCTCAATCATCGCCAAACCCGAAAGCAAAACAATGCCGGGCATAACGGCGAAAAACAGCGAGGCAACAAACCCAACCTTTGAACTATACATGTCACGGCTAGTCTTGTAAACAAGCAAAATTAAAAAAACAGAAAAAGTTAACGATACAAGTCTCGCAGTGAATACACTTGCGCCAGCTATGAGGAAGTAAACCGCAGTTACTATATTGTAAAGGGGTGGGTAATAGGAGTTTATGGCGGCGTAATCCCATATTTGACCCCTGATCAGCAACAATGGTCCGTTGAGGTGGTTGACTTCATCCCAATGTATCGCTGAGTCACCTAATCCCAGAGAAAGGACAACCGCGTATGCTAAAGCAAGAACGACTACTGCCATCATCCACTTATTTATCCGCATAGGTAAGTGTACGGGAAGTGAAAAGTGGTTTTTCGCCAATTTCTCAGCCAAGAGACGGTTTGTACTCACTTGAAAGCAAGATGAATATTATCTTTTGTATAATTCGCTCTTCAAGCTTGAGCTTTCGAATTCTCTATGACAGGCGTTAGCATCTTCGAATTTGATTTCACAGAGGCAATGCGGGTATCAGCAACTAGTCGCACTGTTTGTAAAACATAAATAATTACCGAAAAAACAGCCGTTACAGCTAAAGGCGCATATAAAATGGAAAGCAGCAAACCATCAGCTAACCCGTTACCTCCAATAGCCGCGCATGCGAAATAACGCGAATAAAGTAGGTCAACTACAAAAATCGAAAGGGGAACGCAGGCTGTCGTCAACATTAGGGATGAAACAAAATTCCTCCGTAAATCAGCTAAGGGTTTAGGAAACACTGTGACTGCCCCTGCGAATGCTCCAACGGTTAATGCAAGAAGCAACGGCGACCCCG
>JBNIDR010000025.1:40471-80483 GCA_050108155.1 Bathyarchaeia archaeon
AGAGACAACCGTCGTGTCGGCGCTTTTGAATATTTAATGTATAAAGCTGCGGCGGCAAAACAGACAATCATAGGAACAATTGCACCTATAACGTCAATGCCCAACGAATTAGACAGCATAAATGTAGCAGATAATGGATGAGCTTCAAAGTAATCACTGAACAAGCCAACCGCTGTTATCCCCAGCACCGCTACTGCAACGCCTAATAAGGCAATGGTGACGCCTCTGAGATAACGTTTTGCGATTATACTAACGGGCATAATACAGATGAATTGTAGTTACGGCTATAATTGGCTGGGTACGTAACATTCCTATACAACGCCAACCGCCGAAAAGGCTTTTTTCTAATCTGGGCAAATGTTACCGCAGATCATATGCCTAGAAAAGCCACAGTACACGTAAGCGAACTGACACAGGAGCCATACGCCTCAGTCGTATGTTACCCACGTGCCAACCCAGCTGAAATGCAACCCCGCCTCACGGAGCTCCAAGAACTCAAAGTGGACACCGTAGAGTTCAGCGGCAAATCCTCAGCGCACACCATGGAGGTTTTGGGCAAGGGTTACGTGGGCATTGTTGTGGCAGCGTATGTTGGTGGGGAGAAGTTTGCGCTTAAGATGCAAAGGGTTGACTCCGATAGGGCAAGTTTGATGCGTGAGGCAGAGTTACTTGCAATGGCTAACAGTGTAGGGGTGGGTCCCAAGTTTTTGGGTGTGACCAAGCATTTTTTGCTTATGCAGCTGATTGACGGCGGCTCCCTCGAGGACTGGCTGGAAAGCCAAAGGGACAAAAATGCAGTGCGCAGGGTGATAGAGGACGTTTTGGAGCAGTGCTGGCGCCTTGACGAAGTCAGCCTCGACCACGGGGAACTCAGCAAAGCCCCCAAGCACCTGCTCCTTGACAGATCAGGCAAACCTTACATTGTGGATTTCGAAACCGCCAGCACAACCCGCAACGCTTCAAACGTGACCTCGGTTTGCCAGTTCCTGTTTCAGGGCAACAGCGAAGCTTGCAAGACCATAGCTCAAGTTTTGGGAAAAAGAGATAGGGAAAATCTCATCGCCTCCTTGAGAAGTTATAGGAAAACTAGGAACCGCGCAAACTTTGAAGACTTAGTGAAGCTATGCCTCTAATAGGCAACTACATTCGGTTGATTGCTTCCGTTCTAAATACGAAACCATTTATATTTTCAACGCCCTAAAGGACAATTGGCGAAAAGTATGCTAAGTGATTGGGAAGATAGAATCACAGTTGACCCCAAAATTTTGGTGGGCAAACCAGTAATCAAGGGAACTCGACTGTCGGTTGAATTTGTTTTGGGTCTCCTCGCAAACGGCTGGTCAGTTGAGCAGATACTGGATGCCTATTCTGAGTTGAAGCGTGAAGACATCATCGCCGCCTTGAAGTATGCGGTTGAAATGGTTAAGGAAGAGAAGGTTTACCCCTTAGCATGAAATTTCTTGCTGACGAAAATATCTCAACTAAAGTCGTTAGCAACCTCAGAAATAAGGGCATAGATATCCTCTCGATTAAGAACATAGCGGCTGGTCTGGGCGATGAAGCCGTTTTAGAAACTGCAAATAAGCAGAACAGAATCCTGTTGACTTTTGACGATGACTTCGGCGAGTTGATCTACCGAAGAAGACTCAAAGCACAGGGCATAATCCTGTTAAAGTTCGTGCCGAAATCAACCCAGCAAATTTCGGAAGCCATCTTTAACGTTTTAAGCACTCAAACCAAACTTGAGGGGAACTTCGTTATAGTTACCGAAAAAAGAATGCGAGTATTTAGTTTAAAAAAGAAAAATTAGGCAACTACTTCGTTTAGCCGCTTCTGCTTAACAGCCTCTTTAAGCTCCAATGCGATGCGTCTGCCCATGTACATGTTCTCGCCATAACGCAAGTAAGCGTAGGGCGAAGTGCCGATTCCAACGTTTGTGCCTGCAACGATGCGGGCGCTGATTTCGAAGCAGTAAATTTTGAGGTCATCTGTAATTACGGTTTCGAGGCAGAAGGGCCCGATGATGCCGGGCGGCGCAAGTTCAGCGGCTTTTTTGTGGACGTTCTCGCCCATCCGCATGATCTCAGGCAAAAGCGACTCGCGGAGCACGATGGGGAAGTTGCCTACGACTGTGTAGGTTGGGATAACTTCGATTTCAAGTTGCTCCTGCGCGGGGATTTTGCCTATGCTGTCCACTGCGGATTCATAGCGGCGATCCATAGCGAGGAGTTCAACATCTTTGTTTAGGATGCTGCTGAAGTAGCTTGGGTACACGTTAACGCCCAAAGCGTACTCTTGGAGGTGAACATTTTCGATGTCAGCTTTGGTGACTAAGCCGCGTTTTATCATTTCTTCAGCTTTTTTGTAGAAGCCCTTGGGTGAATTCGCCAAAAAGTAGCCTCTGCCACCCTTTGCCCCTTGGAGTTTAGCGATTATTAGGCGGTCGATGTCGTCGGGCGACTTAAAAGTTGCAGGTAACCTTAACCCGGCCTGGCGCAGCCATTCTTCTTGGGATTTGCGGTTGGCTTCCCAGTGGAGCAGCTTGCGGTTACCCATCATCGGCACTGCTAAGCTGTCGGTTAACTGCTCAGTGCTAAGATAAGCCGTGAATGAGCCATGCGGAATCAGAACAACGTTAAGTTTGCGTAGTCGCTCCTGAAGTTTTTCGCTGAGTAACTCGGTGAAGTCTTTAACAATTATTAATTCGTCGACGAGCGGGTACTTCTGATACATTATGGCGTCTTTTTCTTTGCAGATGCAGACCGTTCGGAAGCCCTCTTCTTTGGCGCCCTTGAAAATGTTTAATGAACTGTGAGAGCCCAAAGTGCCGATTGCGAGTTTTGCAGGGTCGTATTTTTCAAGGATTTTTCCGATGACTTCTGCATCAATCATGTTTAAGTTACCACTTCTAAGAGTCTGTGTTTTCTGATAGCACGCTTAATCTCCATAGCTACCCGTTTGCCAGGGCCGACTTCGACGCCGTACTTGTACTTCATGTAAGGCGAGGTGGGCTCAACGCAGGGACATCCAGGCACACGGGGACTAACGTCGAAAATTCTGAATTGCAGGTCCTTAGTAACGGCGCCCTGCAAGGCGAAGAGGCCAATCATTCCCGGCGGAAACTCTTTGCGGCAGATTTGCACCCACCGTTCGCCTGCTTCGAAGACTTTTTCGAGTTGGCTTTCACGCATGGTTACGCCCATGTGGCCGATTTCGATGTTCTGTGTTGCAACGTTTAGTTCAAGTTGTTCTCTAGCGGGGAGGTCGAGGACGCCGTCAAGATCAGTTTGGATTCTGCGGTCAAAGCCGAGCAGGTCGATGTCGTCGGTTAGCGGCGAGTAGAAGTAGTTAGCGTTGAATTTAGCGCCCAAAACGTACTCTTCTATTACGGCTTCTTCCAGCGCTTCGCGGGTGATGATGCCTGCTTTTATGCGTTTTTCTGCTTCCCGTTCGTACTCTTCCGGGGTGGAAGCGTAGAAGAATGCGCGCTCGATCGTTCGGCCCTTCTCAGGAACCTTAACGATGACGGGGCGGTCTATATCTTTTGGTGACTTGAATGCTTGTGGAATTTGTATGCCTGCCTCTTTTAGGAGCCAAAGCTGGTTTCTGGGGGCTGTGCGTTCCTCGGTTTTTAGCAGCCAGCGGTTACCCATTAGGGGCACGGCGAATTTTTGCTCTATGGCGTCGTAGCCTGCGTAGACGCTGAAGCTGCGGTTGGGCACAAAAACCGTGTTTAGCTTAATCAGTTCATCAACTGTTTCTTTGTTTGTGATGTCTGAGAAATTTTTTAGAAAGATGAATTTGTCAAATACATCTCGGTAGTAGCGGGCGTAGGTTTTTTCGCGGCCTTCTTGGCATACGACGACGGTTTCGAAGCCTTCCTGCTTTGCTCCTGAAGCTATTTCCAGCGCTGAATGGGAACCCAAGACGCCTATACGGATTTTCTCTGGGTTGTAGCCTGCTATTACCTGCTTGATTTTTTCTTGCATGCTCATGCTGTTTCATCCATAAATTTTTTGTAGTCACCGATGACATCGGCGATTTTAGGCGAGTTAAACAGCCTTGTACAGGTCATCTCATTTGCTACTGCCATGTACATTTGGCTGATGATTATTTTGAGTTTGGGATCAAGTTTAGGCGGCTGCGATTTACAAAGTGACTTCCAGTCCTCCACGCCTTTGGATTCTGCATCTTTTTTTGCCTGATCCAAGTCAGTATACCATTGGGTTTTCTTGTAGAATTGGCGCGCTACCTCTTTGCTAACGTGCATACCCTCGAAGGTAAATCTACATTCATCCAGCGTTCCCAATACATCAACAAGCATCAGGTTACGTTGATCGTCAAAGGCTAACTCGATTTTACCGTCCTCATTCTTTAAGCCAGCGTTTGAGGCTGCTTTGGTAATGACGCCGTCAGCTTTCATCAACACCTCTTTTATGGCGTCGAGTTCTGGATGGGTTAAACCTGAGATTTCTTTCGCCTCACTCCACGTGATGTAGCGATCTGTCTCTTCCAGTTTTGTGCTAACATCGAATATTGGCTTAGATAGAGTTTCACCTGGCTGCGGCTGATGGTCTAAGCCAAGGTCTTTTAGGGTAACTTTACCCTGCTCCAACCGCTTAAAAACAGAAGACCCCTCTGGTAAGCCGTTGCGGTAAATAATTTCAAGCGGGATAAGGCAGTTTTTGAGGCTTCGAGTGTATTTGCTGTAATCATGAACTATTTTCCCCTTAACAACGCTGGTAGCGGGTTTGTAAACGTTAACTAAAGCCACTTCCATAACGTTGGATGGCTCGTTTAAGTCGGCTACCTTTACTGCTTTGCCGTCTCTGTTGACTAAACCGCGGTAATGGGTTTTCACCCCCAGCTTTTCGAGTTGCTCAAAGCAGTATGCACCCATCAGGCAGAGTGCGGCGCCTTTGCCTCCGATGTGGTCGGGCATTTCCCCCCAGTCAAAAACGCTGTAGCGGTCGGAGAAGACGAATCGGCCAATTCCCATCGTGGTTTCGGTTGGTTTCTGGATTACCTGTAGATCTTTTACGCTACCCATGTGGCTGCCTCATTGTGCTTGATTATCTGTTCCTTGTATTTATATCACTTTATCTGCTCCACAGCATAATAAATCCGTGCAAGTATATTTGTGAAGAATCTGATTGACACGCCAAGTTAAGAAGAGGAGCATTCGTACCCGCAAAGAACTCGGGGTTTGTTTGTCGCTCAAGACTAAACTGAGTGTGAATCAGCTAATAAAAATATACAGTAAATACTGACAGATCATAAGTATAAAATACCCATTTTTCAGTATCGATCACTAAAAGGTATGATATCATGTCAAACAATCAAGAGTCAGACAACGAAATTCAAATGTTAACATTCACAATTGACGAAGTATGCTACGGCGTTGACGTACGTCAGGTACGTGAAGTAAAAGACTTCAAGGCCGTAACACCTTTACCGCATGCACCCGAATACATCAAAGGCGTCACTAACCTTAGGGGCGAAGTCATTCCAATAGTTGATCTGCGTAAGCGCTTCGGAATCGTCAATGGAAAAAAAGAATCAGAAACAGACGTTATGATAGTTGTAGAAGGAAAACATCCATTTGGCGTAACCGTTTCCTCAGTTAAAGAAGTGGTGACTTTTTCAAAAAGCGACGTAGAGTCAAACCCAGAAAAAATCTCAGAATATGGAGCAGAAGCAATCAAAGGCTTAGCTAAGCATAACGATGAACTTATAATAGTGTTAGACTTAACTAAAGTTCTTTAGAACTCATTAAGAAACGGTAATCAGCGGAGCGGAAGACGTGAAAAAAGGGAAAGATATTGAGGACTTTAATTTTCTCCAGAATGCGCTGATGTTTGATCCAGAGAAACATCAATTAAGTGCCGCAAAGGCAGATTGGCTTTTGATGAGAGGCGGCATGTTCAGGGATATACTCATAGGCATAAACAACATGTCAGGTTCACTTGGCAGTATAACGCTTGAAAAAATTGGAAAATACGTCGGCAAGGGATTCTTTGATGCAATGAATAAGAAAGGTATCGATAAAAAAGAAATCCCGACTATTTTGGATCTATTCATCAATCAGGGCGGTTGGGGAAAAGCAGATATCACTGTAGATAATCAAAAACGAACAGCTGTAATCAAAATAGAAAACAGCGTCACTACCAGATGCACACAAGGAAAAGAGAACATCTGCGTTTTTTTACAAGGTTACTTAGAAGGCGTGTTTGAAGGCATTTTTGATACTAAGGTCATATGCATCGAAAAAAACTGTATTAACAAAGGCGATGATGCCTGCACCTTCCGTGTTAATTGTTAACAAGCCGATTAATCGAAAATAGCAGCGCTCATTTTTTAAAAGTTCCAGTAAACACAAATTTTCTAAAACAAAACCTGAATTTGCTAATAATTATGTTGTTTTCATAATTTATTATAAGCACATGAACCGTACAAGCAAAGATAGCGGAGTTCAAGCGAATGCAAGAAGAATCAAAGGACAAAAAAGCACAAGACCTCGAATTACAATTTGATAGGCTTCAAAAAGAAAACAAGCAACTAAAAGAACAGAACAAAAAGTTCGAGGTCCAAATCAGCGAACTGGTTAACTACGTCCTACCTGTTTTAGACGAGGCAATTAAAAGCGGAGAACAAGTTTTGGCTACGGAAGACGAAATAACCGAGACGTTTAGCAAAATTACAGAAGCTTCTCAACAAATGAAGAATTCTTCTCTTTTAGTTACTAAAATAGCAGAGTCAACAACGGAAGTAGGCAAAAAGGTAACTGAAAGCTCAAAAGATGTCAGCGCATGTATAGAAAAAATCGCCGCTAATTCTGACGGTGCAGTTAAAGCCAGCAGACAGCTACTGGATTTAGGAAAACAGTGTGCAAATGCAACTAATCAGATTTCAGCAGGCATGCAGCAGGTCAGTACAGCGTCGGAGCAGGTGTCAACAGGAGCCCAAAAACTTGCGGATTTATCTCAAAGAACCGCTAATAACACTGAATCGTTAAAGAAGATTATTGACCATACAGGAACAATCGCCGAGGACACCTCAGCAGTAACAGAGGAAGCCCTCAAAAAATCTAAAGAAGCAAACGAGAAAGGCCAAATCGGACTTCAAGCCATCGAGAGCATAAAGGGAAACATAACGAAGGTATCAGAGGCAGTTACCTCTATGGTCACCTCAGTTGACCAAATTGGCCAAATGGCTAACTCTATCTCAGACATTGCAGGTCAAACCAACATGCTGGCGCTTAACGCAGCAATTGAAGCTGCACGCGCAGGAGAAGCTGGCAGAGGCTTCGCTGTAGTAGCTGATGCAGTTAAAGGGTTAGCGGGGCAATCAAAAAATGCAGCTGTCTCATCCATAACTTTGGTAAAGAGTATCCGAGAAGCCGGAGAAAAAAGCAGCAACGTTGCACAAGATTCTCAGATTGGTGCCGCCGAAGGCGCAAAAGTAGTTCTCGGAGCCATAAAAGAAGCGGAAGGCATCTCCCAAATAATGGAAAACATGACAGCTAAAGTTAACAACCTAACAAACAATGTTGAACAGGGCGTTCAAGCAATAGACTCTATGGTTAAAGCAATCACGGAAATCGCAAGCATCGCTGAAGAAAGCTCTTCGGCAGCTGAAGAAACCTCCTCAGCAATACAGGAGCAAACTGCATCAGCAGAAGAACTATCAGTAATCGCCAAGAACGTTTCTGACCAAGCGGAAAACATCGAGAAAGCAGCTGAACGCTCAGTTAACAACGCTCAACAGGTTGCAAAACTTGCCTTAGATGTAGGTAAACACGCGGAAGAAGTGGAGAAATCAGCCAGAGAAATACATGTAAACGCTCAGGGTACCGCCAGCCAAGCAGAAACTATTGCTACCGATTCAAAAGCAGTTTTAGATGCACTCGAAAAAGAAAAAGCAGCGATCAGAATAGCATTAGAACAAAGAAGAGCCAGATTCAAAGAGTTTAAGGAAAGATACGCAAATAGCGTCTTAAATTAAGAGGCTTCTTTCATTAAACATTCACTTTTTCTCTTCTGCAGTAGCTTTTGATTATTTTACCTAAACACAACAGAATCACGTGATGATAGGTTTGTTTCTGCATACGTCAGTTTATATTATAAAAAAGGGAACTAATGAAATTTTCAAGCAAAAGTTATTTATTCACAACAAAGCGGATTGAGCTAATAAAATTAAACTAAAATCTGGAGGCTAAACAAAATGGTCGAGCAGGACCAAACTCAAACCACACAAACAAGATTTGCCAGCACTCAATCCGTTTCTTTGGAGTTGCTACCAAAACGTTGGTTCTGCGCTGGACTAGAAGCTTCAGGGCGACCCTTCAAGATAGAAACTGAGTCACCAACGTACTTTCTTGAGGCAATAAAAGGGTCAATTATAACTTGGGTTGACTACATCACCGACGATCCAGCTAAGGATTTGCCTATGGTGGCTGCTCAGATGGGCTTCAGCGAAGCCTTAATTGCTAATTTGGCCAGCTGCGACCAGCTTAACTACTCAGATTTTGACAATGAAATGTGGCTGACTTTCCCCGCTATCCAAATCAGAGGAAACGACGTTAAACCGTACCCCCTTGTTGTTATAATGCGTAAAAATTTGGTTGTAACTTTCCATGTACGGATGGTAGATAAGCGGTTTTTGAGGCTACGAAGATATTCTGAGTCAATTCTGAAGAAAATTCCAATTGACCTCAAAGCCGAAGACAGGTTAACAATTCTGCTTTCACGAATTCTCGAGGCTAATAACGACAGCAACTTTAGGCACCTGAGAATCATCGAAGAATTCGGCGACGAGTTAAACCGTGACTTAATGGATAAAGATGTGGATAAAGCGATTTTGGGACCTAAAATCTACGAGATGAAACATGCACTCATCATCTACCTGAATGCACTGTGGGAAAGCGTAGATGTACTGCAGACAATCCGCTTCGGAGATGCAGAACTCCTGACTGACGATCCGAAACTGGTGAATATGTTCGCCGTTATGGTTGAGGAAGTGAAAAGTCAAATCGGCTTATCCGAACACATGTCTGAGGTGCTGGCTTCAGGAATAGAAGCAACACAGGCAATCTACAACAACCAATTAACAATCGCAAACAACCAGTTAACTATATCAAACAACAAATTAACAATGCTTAACAATCGACTATCAAAAATAGTCGCCTACCTAACCATTATTGGCACTGCAATTTTGATACCGAACACAATCGCAACTATACTGGGCAACTCTGTATGGGTACTTGGACCAGAATTTTTGCCTATGTATCTTGCTCTTATGATAAGCACTACAGGTGCAGGTAGTTTGCTTATGTGGGTGTGGATAAAAAAATCAGGGTTAGTAGGAAGCGAAAAGGCACATGATTTTGACAGTAAAGAGAGCGTGTAAGAGGCTGTTAAGTCTGTGTTTTGGCTGAAAAGTTTCAATGCGCATTCAAAACCCAGAATTAATAGCTAACCTTTGGGGGAGGCGGGTTGTACCCCCTGAAACTGGATTTTGCGGTATCGTATAACTGGCGAGGTGAGGACAAAGCGTTTTTCAACCCGCCTACAGGCATGATGACTTTATGTATAATATTGACTAACCTAAGTCTATTCGCCACTGTGGCAAATAATGAACAGGAGAAAGGGGCAAAAAAGAGTTAAAGAGCTATTTTAGTATTTTAACGGATTCATTGGCTTTGTCAAGGGCTGCCTTTTTGTTTTCCTGATAAGCCTTAACTTGCTCAAGCACCTCAGCATCGTCTAACGCGAGTATTTTTGCGGCTGCTATAGCTGCGCCCTCGGTTTCAATCGTTACAACTGAGCCTATACCGCTTGGAACACGCAGTGACGAGTAGATATCTGCGCCGCCGTATTTTTCGCTATATGGTGGACATGCAATGACGGGTTTTGTTGTGTTACCGTCTATGAATGCGCTTAATGCGTTTGAGCGTCCTGCCACGGTGATGTAGATGACTTTTTCTTTTTCGAACTCTTTTAGAATCGCAAGCACCGTCAACGGTGTCTTGTGTGCGGAGGCTACTCGAAATTCGTAGGGGACGCCGAGAAGTTTAAGGTACTTGGCAATTTCGCGGCTGAAATCTAAGTCGCGGTCGGAGCCCATTATTATAACTGCCTTGCCTGCCATAGTATTCACAGCCATAGCTATCTGTGAACCCGCTAATTAACGTAACCCACCTTTGAGGCGCTGTTGCTGCAGGCTAGCTACCACAATCGTTTATTTTGTTGGTCTACGCCTTCTGCTTGATTTTTATGGTTCAGCGGCAAACCAGAGATCAAGAACGCCTCAAGCAGCTAATTGGTGAGTGGTCAGTTGGCATCGTTATGAAGAAAAGCGAAGACAAAATGGTTTCGGGTTGCGGCGACATGTCTGCTTGGGAAAGCGATGCGGGAATAAGCTCTGAGATAGAAACCCAAATTGAAGGTTACGAAGACTACTACGAAAATAACATTTGGAGTTTTGACCCAGAAAGAGGCGAGGTGCATCTTTTCAGCGAAAATTCCGACGGAGAATCCCGCGACTACAGCGGGAAATGGAAAGACGAAAAAACGCTGGAGTTAAGATGGCATGGAACCTTTGAGGACCAAGAGCAAGAGAAGTATATTCTTGTAAGTTTGAAGGGTGAAGACCAGTTTGAACTATTAGAGAGCCACTACAGTCAGGGCGTCGCTGTGCTGGTTATTAATTATGTTTTTAAGCGGAAGAAAGACAAGACAGCAACCTAAACAGGGTCTTGCTAAGTTTTTCTGCTGTCTCAGCCACAGCGGGGCTTAAGTTTTCCCCCAACTCCGTACTTAATGGTTCAACCAGCAACAGCCGAATTGTTGCGCCAGTTGTTTTTTCGATGTACTCGCAGAAAAGCCTCAAAGGCAACGCATGGGAGGAGATAGCTGAAAAAGACGGAACATCCTCAAACCGTACAAAACTTGCCTCGCCTGGTTTGCGTCCCAAGACCGCTGCATCAACAATTAGCACATGTGTAGGCTGGAATTCTTCTATATCAAATAAGTAAACTTCGGGAACAGCCTCACAGTCAAAGACACGTACATTCTCAGGCACCCTACCAATCAGGTCCTCTGCAATTTTTAAACCAAAGTAATCGTCGTCTCGCATGGGGTTTCCAACTCCAGCTACAATGACCCTTTTGGCTCCTGCAAGCCAGTTCTGCAACTCTGTTTCTATATCAGCCTTCATGAGTTTACCAGCCAAAAGAGAAACCGCCAAGAAACTTTAAGGTTATGATAAAAGATAAGCCCAAAAAAAGAAGGGCCAAGGGGTTTATCTGCTGAGTGAGCTGACTAAGCGTTTGTCAGCATCAAAGACTTCAACCGTTAGAGGCATCTGTCCAACCGCGGCATGGGTTGCACATCCAAAGCATGGATCATAAGCGCGGAACGCCATTTCAACCATGTTTAATATGCCTTGATCAACTTTGCCGCCGTGAATAAGCCCTTTGGCTGCGTCACGGATACTCATGCATATTGAGGGGTAGTTGTTGGTGGTTGCAACAATTAGGTTAACATCTTTGATTAGGGCGTTTTTGTCGAGTACGTAGTGGTGGATGAGTGTGCCTCTGGCTGCCTCGACTATGCCGACTCCTTCGCCGGGTTCGCCGACTTTGCTGCGTACGTTTGTGCTTGTGATTTCAGGGTCTTTAACTAGCTCCATTGCGCGTTCAGTTGCGTACATGAGCTCTATGACTCTTGCCCAGTGGAAAGCGAGGGTACTGTGGACTGGTTTGCCGCCCAAGGTCTTGTACATTTCTTCGTACTCAGCCTGTGCCAACGGGGTTGCCATGCCGTTTGAAGCGTTTAATCTGCCGAGCGGACCAACACGGTATATACCGCTGTCTGCGCCTGCAGTTTCGCCCTTCCAGCCGACTGCCTTGAGGAAGGGAAACTTGCTGTACGTCCATTCTTCAACGTGTTCGCCAATGTGGTTTAGGTAATCTTTTGCTTCGAACTTTACGAATTCGTTGCCTGCGGGATCGACTACGCGGACTTTGCCGTCGTAGAAGTTTACTTTGTTGTTTTCGTCAACTGTACCCATATAGTAAGTTGGCAAACTGTAGGGTTGACTTTTAATTAAGCCCACATACTTGGCATTGCCTAAGACGATGTCATGGAAGAGTTTGATGGTGAACTGAGCAAAGCCTTTACAGGAAACCACCATACGCTCGATTTCGGCGCGGTTTTCCTCGCTAAGCGGCTTAGACATTCCACCAGGTAATCCACAGGTTGGATGGGTGGCTTTGCCGCCGATTATCTCGGTGATTTTCTGTCCGTAAGCACGATGCTTAATGACGTCTTTTGCTACGTCAATGCCCGCGGTTTCGATGACGCCAAGGATGTTGCGTTTTTCTGGCGGAGCATCAATACCCACTATGAAGTCAGGGCCGCCGAGGTAGTAAAAGTGGAGCGTATGATCGTAGATAACGTAGGCCATATACATTAATTCACGAAGCTTTTTCGCCGCTGAGGTTGGTTCAACGTTAAATGCCTGGTCTAAAGCTTTTGTGCCCGCGAAGTGATGAGCAACTGGGCATACACCACAGATGCGGCTTGTAAGCTGCGGCATCAACTCTGCTCTTCTGCCAATGCAGAATTTCTCGAATCCGCGTAGCTCGGGAATTTTAAGGTACGCGTTTTCCACTTCGCCTTTATCGTTTAAAAAGATGGATACGTTGCCGTGTCCTTCAAGGCGAGTTATGGGGTCAATTAAAATTTCTTTCGCGGTCATTTCTTGTTCACCTTACGCCTTAAGATCGAAGCCGGTAAACTGTACATGTAGAAGGTTCCGGTTGGATCCTTGATTTGACTCATTAAATCCTCTATTTCTTTTTCGGTGTAGCTGGTTTTACCTTCTACGCCGTTGTAGCCCAAAAACGAGGCTAACGCAGTTATCATTGCTGCACCCTGCTCTGGAACATTGGGGGCTTTTCCTCCGCAGCCCGTACAGGGCATGTTAACTGCTAAGCATTTGGCGCCGCATCCACTCCTTGTCGCAGGTCCCATGCAGAGTATACCTTGTTCAAGGAGGCATCTTTCAGGGTCTGGTTCTTTTTCGTAGGTGCGGTAGATTTTGTCGATTCGTTTGTTTTCGCGTTTGCGGGGGCATTCATCGCAGAGTGCCTTTGGCGGTGCAAGTACGGAGCCTTTTGGTGGAAGGTTACCGCTTGCGATTGCGTCGATTGCGGCGGCAGTTAATTGAACTGGAGGTGGGCAACCGGGAAGGTAGTAGTCAACGTCAACCACTTGGTTCAACGTTCTAACTGTGTCGTAGAATTCAGGAATATGAAGCGTGCCCTCTTTGACCTTGGTTGAGGTCTGGGGGGTAGTTGCGTCAGGGTTAATGTTTGATTTGTCTTTGATGAAAACTTGATCGAAAACTTCAGCTTTATCGTTTAGGTTTGCTAAGCCGGGTACACTGCCTTCGTGTGCGCATGAGCCGTAAGCAATAAGCGTCTTGGATTTCGCGCGAAGCACTTTTGCCATGTGTTCCTGCTCGCTGTTGCGGATTGAGCCGTTGAAGAAGGTTATGTCAATGTATTGGTCAGGTAGATTCTCGACGTCTTTGTACTTGATGTCCATGGCGGCTGGCCAGAACACGATGTCAGCTATTTTTACAACATCGAGGATTTTCTCGTTGATGTCAAGCACGGCTACTTCGCAGCCGCCGCAGCTTGCAGCCCAGTAAAAGGCTATTTTTAGCTTGCTTTTACTCATGATTTGTTTACTCCTTGGAGGCGAATTGTTTGGTTATTTTTTCTGCGTTTACTCGAAGGTCACCAAAGGCCAGTTCTTCCGGAGATAGACCCATGGCTAATCCAAGTAGTTGTGGATAATGCAGAATTGGAATGCCATAGACCTCGTTAAAAGTTTTCTCTATCCGAAGCTCATTTGTATCGTACATTATATGGCAGAACGGGCATATCGTGATGAGGGCTTGGGCATCAACCATTTTTATATGGCTCAACTTATCCCGCGCCAGTTGCAACGCAACTTTGTCGCTGACGCCGACACTGGGAGCACCACAGCATTCGGTTTCATCAATGTAATCCAAGCAGGTTGCACCTGTGGCTTCTATGAGCATCTTTAGCGTTTGCGGGTCCTCGGGGTCGTCGAAGCCAATGTATTCTTTAGGTCGCAAAATGTGGCAACCATTGTGCTCGGCAACTTTCAGGCCTGTTAATGAATGGGTGACTGCGGCTTTGATTTTCGCTACGCCGATGTCCTCTTTCAGGAATTGAAGCAAATGCTTAACTTCAACTGAACCCTTGAACTCTAAGCCTGCCTCCTTTAGGTGAGTGTTTACTTCGTCTCTCTGCGCAGGGTCTTGGTTTAGGATTGTGTTAACCTTTTTTAGTGTTCCAGCACAGCCTGGACAGAGCGTTAGGATGTTTAAGCCTTCTTTTTCTGCCAGCGCCAAGTTCTTCGCCGCCAAACTCATCATAGTTTCATGGCTAACGGGGTCAAATGGTAACCCGCAGCAGTTGAACTCAGGCATCTCAACCAACTCGACACCTAACTTCGCAAGAACCTTGCGCGATGAAATCTCAAACGAGGCAACACGGTATGGGATTGCACAGCCCAAGAAAATTAGCCATTTACTGTTTGTCATCTTGGTTTTCTCCTGTGGGGATCTGTGTGGTGCGTTCAAAGAATTTTACGCCTTTTAGCACTTTTTGTACCGTTTCAGGGTTACCTTTTGGCAAGGGCGGTAAACCTTGGCTTTCCCGTTTTTTTATGCGCAACTCTGGGATTTTGTAGGCGTATCCTGATTCAATGAGGCTTTTTGCTTGATCTTTGAAAACCTGAGGGATACAGCCGTGCTCAGCTGCGAGATTGCGAAAAACTCGGATAACAGCTGCGACTTCTACGTCCTGTGGGCAGCGGTCGGTACATGTGAAGCAAGCTGCGCAGAGCCAAAGTGTGTCGCTGTTTAAAACACGATCTTTGAGTCCAAGCTGGGCCATGTGGATGAGTGTACGGGGGCGATAAGAGTCACTGAAGCGGGCGACCGGGCAATCTGAGGTGCAGGTGCCGCATTGGAAGCATTTGAGGATTTTTTCGCTTCCATGGATTTTTTGTAGTTGATACTTGAATGTTGGGTCGATTTCAGATGCTTTTATCGGTTGCTCCTTAGCAGATTGAGTTTGTTTTGCTGCTTCAGTCATTAAGAATCATATCCACGATTAGATGGCGCCTTTCGTGCTTGAATTCAAAAATGCCTCTGACGGCTAATTAAAGTTTAAGTCCAAAGAAAGTTTGTTTCTCCATAGATTATTCGATAAACCAGCTAATATGGGGGTTCGCAGTATATTACCGCTTTCGAAATACCACTTATAATCAGTAATACGACATGACAGTTAGCTGATGAGGCAATAAAAATGGAGCTAACTGCAAAAATACTTAGAATAAGTCGCCGGTGCCCCAAACACAAAGTTTGCAGAATGTACAATACAAAAGCCGATACCTGCAGGTATGGACCATACCAGTACTGTGGAAAATACCGCTTTCTAAAAGAGAAGGCTAAACATCAAACCAGCTATACTGAAATGCAGTCACTAAGTGCAAGGGCTTCCTCAGCCATTTCTCACTCCGAACAGACCATCCAAATATAAAGGCGAGCTTGTCAAGAAATCTTTACTCAGAAACCGAGCTTCAAGTCAAGAAACCTTGACAAGAAATTTTAAAACAAAAAACATCCCCAAAACAGCTCGGTAACTACGATGAGAAGAGCCATTCCCCTAATGCTGATTCTTATTCTTTTAGCAGTAGCTATTTTACTTATAGTATCCTCAGTTATAGCGATGAAGATACCGCCTTCACCTTTCCTTATTGCAGCCGCAATCGTCTCCTTTGTGGCATTGTTCGGCGCTGTCTTCTCACTGTACACTGAGAAAAGAAGTCGAAAACGAACACCACAAGAAAACTTTTACCGACCCCGACCTCGACGATAGCTTATTCTTTACATTGTCTGAGGCTGCGCAGTTCCTCTAGCGTCTGATTCAGAATAGCCGTATCAGATATCGCTTTAACGGTAGAAACAGGCAGACAAACCATGATGCGGCCAAGATATGGATGCTTAAACCCTAATGCATTAGATGCCTCGTCGCTTAAGTTTACGTAGAGATTGGTGATTTGCCAAGTGTTCATGTCGACTTCGGCGCTGTTTATTTCGCCGAGTTCAAAGTTATCTGAGGTGAAAGCCTTCTTCCAAAAAAGCCGGGTGATTTCAACCATAAAAAAAGCCTTCTACTAGAAAATGCAACCGCCCGTTTATATCTGTTTTTAGATACAATTTTTACATCCAGCAGTCAATCTTACAGTGAGATGTTTTCGGCTTCTCGACAAACAAACCTAAACAAAACTCATGTAAACGCTGCGGAGCCAACTGTAACCCTTGGAAAACAAGTTCCAGTTTAGCTACTTAAAAAAGAGGTCACGGTCTTCTTGTGAGCACCAAGTTGTCCTTGTCGAACATGTAGTCGCCATAGCGCGTAGTGTAGTACAGCCTTAGGTATTCTGCGGCGAAGCGGGGCTGGAATGGTAAATCCGAAGGCAACAGCTTCTCTTTGGTTTTGAGTTGCTCGTTGATAGCTGCCTCTGCCAATGGATAATTGAGGAGGAACTCTTTGCGTTCAGCATAGAACGACAGCGTCTGCACGGCTTCGTCAATGTATCCAAGATACGTGGGCAAGTTAGATAATATCTCGTTTATGGTATATTTAGCTGGGTCAGAGAGCATTCCGGTCGCTAGCGATAGGCGCTCTTTGAGTGAGGTGTTTTTCTCCCAAAGATAATCCTTCGTGGGCAACAGGCGATCGATAGCGTCTTCATGGCTAACCAACTCAGAGTAAAGCATTGAGAGCACATCGTTGGACATCGCCACAAAAGCGTCTATGTCAGTTTTTAATTCCACCACGTCTTGCAGGTCAAGTTTGTCCTCTGATTTCTCAACACGCTTCTCCGCAAGCGCCTTCATACCATCGGCTCGCTTGGCATAATCCAGCACTTTAGCGGTGTTTTCCCCGAAGACGGCAGGCAACATTTCACTCATGCCACTTAAGTGGGCGATTGGCTTAAGCGAGTTCTGCAAATACAAAAATGACTTCTGAATTTCCGCGCCGTACTGGCGTTTCCAGTTGTTGAGCGCATTGTATAGTGCTTCAATTGCCTTCCATGGGGCTTCTTTTTTCTCGATTTTTTCTGCTGCGAACGCTACTGCGAAGCTTTTGGGCGGCAACGCTGGATCATATAGCGGTCGGATAATAGCGTAGATTGGTTCGGCTACAGCGGAAACCTCTTTGACGACAGATTTTCCGTTTTCAAGTATTTGTTTTACAGCTTCAATGCGTTGCTCAAGAGGCATATCTTTTTTGTATTCGACTTTAACATCGGTTTTAATTGCTAAACCAGCAGCTTTGAGTTTGCCGACCCAGTTGGATAATTCGCAGCTGGAGAAAATCTGGTACTCGTTAAGAATGTTATTCAATTCGGTTTCTATTGCTTCGCGGTCTAAACCTAAATTGTCGAGTTCTGCAAATTTTTCGTCAAGTTCCTGTGCTTCGTATTGATGTAGGTTTGTGCGGTTGAGGATTTCTTGGATGGATTCTTTTAGAACTGAGGCTTTGCCCTCGGGCGAGCTGACTATCACGGGGAGATTCTCTTTCACCAAGCCAACCTGACCCTCAAGCAAGGTGACTTTTTCCAGCAGCGCGGTGGCTTTGTCCACGATTTCCTGAGTTGTGGCACGCCGCTTAGGCGAATAATCCATAAACATCACAGGCAACGTGAAAAGTAAAGTTGCAAATATGCCCAGAACCATTGTTGTACCAGTGACTTCGGCGGTGAAAGCTAAGGGTATCTGTAGGGCGCTTAGCAGTAAAAAGAACAATGCTGCTGCGAGGGTGGCTATGAAGATGGGGAAGAATCTGTCTGCTGAACCTATGATACCGCCTTTGACCAGCATCTGAGTGAAGAATATTAGTGCCAGCGCCAGCCCAGCCACGATGATGACAAACATCAGAATACCAGGAATGGAGTCAAGGTACTGGGACACGGCGTCTTTTATTGTGCGTCCAGTCCAATCTGGAATCCAGGTGGTTTGACCTGCAATGTCGTAGACGACTTTGGATATGTCGTAGAGGCGGAACTGACTCATCGAGGAGGCTAAGTCTTTAAAAATTGAACTCAATGACACAAACAGTGGTGGAGCTGACCCAGCTACGGTCCACCAATCATCTTGTTCGATGGTAACAATATAGTTGTAGTACTGTACTAGCTGAAGCGGGACAGAGAGCAGCACGTAATAAACTATTGTTAAACCAACGTATTTTTTGAAGAAAACCGCTGAAGCCAAAATCAGTGGAATAGCCAAGAAGAAAATTGGGTCAAAAAATAGAACTACAAAGGCTAAGATGCCGAAGTCGATGGCAAGTGCGCTCTTGTAGCGGTTAAACATTGCAGGCATAACCACGAAAAGCGTCATCCAGACAACAATGAAGACAACACGTGCAGGCGTATCTCCCAAGAAGGAAATGAAGTATAATTCAGATAAGTGGAAAAGCAAACCGACGCCTATTATTAAACCGCCAAACGGCATGCCTAATCGAGGTGACTTGTATGTTGCAAAGGCAACGATAGCGGCGAGCAATATCGGAACTGGTTGGGGTAGAAGCGGCAGAAAAGACATACCTGCAGCCATAGCCACCAAGGTAAAGATGAGAGTGGCCATTTTTAGCAGGGGAGTTTCAGCTTGGCGCTCACGCTCTTCTTTCTCTTGTTTCTTTTGCTTTCGAGCTTGGTTCCATTTGCTGAATCCAGAAACCTTAGGCTGGGCAGGTGGAGGAGCTGAGGGCGTGGACAAGCAATCAACCTAAAACCTTATTTCAGGTGTACCCCTCTTAAAGCTTATGTAGGTACCTCTGATGAAGGATGCAAAAGGCTCTTTCAACATAATAGAAAGCATCGAGCGTCATGTCGAAGCGTTAAAACCGCTACTTCCCAAGCAAGCCGTCGTCGGAATCGGCGAATACCCCATAAAAACGCTTCTAAAAGAGCCAAGCATAAGCAGAGAAGGCATCCTGCCCATTTTTGTTGAGAAGTCATCCGATGACGTTTACAAGTGGATACCTAAAGACTACGAAACCCACTTTGTTCTGGGATTTGAAGACTTCAACATTGACACGCACTTCTGGTACAACGTGCTGCCCACAATCATAAAAGACACCCAAATGATTGGCTCAATCAAAAAGAGAACAAACCAAAAGCTACATGGAGCCATCCTTTTCTCGTCAATCTGGGATGGAGTCGGCAGCGCAGCCCTCCCCGCGATAATTAGCAAATTCAGAAAACAAGGCGTAGATACCCTATCTATTGCAGTTACGCCCTCGGCGGTTCAACCCGCAGACGCCCACTTTAATTCATACGCCACGATGCAGTTGTGCTTAGCAACTGAGGGTTCAACGGTTCTGCTTTTAGGCAGAGACCAGCTAGAGAGTTTCGAAGGAGTTGATCGCAAAGGTGAACAAATTAAGGGCAACTTTGTCGTTGATTACCTGCTGAACCTGTTCTTGGAGAAGGATCTTCTGGTTCAGGAAATCGCAGAGTTATCTCGCACGTTTAACATGAAATTTTTCAGTGCTGTAGCGGTTACTTCTGCAAGCTACCAAGTTTATGGGTCAATCGAGAACATGCTTGATGCTGCGTTGCTCAAGCCGCTTTCAGAGTTTGATATCTCAAGCTCTGCGTTGCTATATGTGCTGGTTCGTATGCCCGCAAACCTCAAGGACAAGTTGCCTCGGGTAAAATTGGATTTAGCGATAACCAACTGGTTCAAATCGAAAACAAACCCGCAGTCCATCCACATAACAGAGCCGATCTACACTGATGACACAACTGACCGCATTGATGCAGTACTGTTCATAGGCGGATTTGACACCGCCAAAATGTTCTCTAACTTGGAAGAGCAGGTAGCGCCTCTTAAGGCTAAGGCTGTTGAGATGGGCTATATGACGGAGGATTGGCAGCTTCCATTTAAAGTGGAGGAGCCAGAAGTCCCCGAGCCACAGCCAATTGAAGAGCCAAAAGTGGCTGTTGTATCAGAAGCATCAATGAATGCTCAAGCTGCAGAAGTCAGCATAGATAACATTGAAGTCGAGGTAGAACCCACAGAACAATCTCAACCAGCAACTCCCGCTGAACCCGAAGCAGAAAAACCGAAGAAAACAAGACAAGCACGTAAGTCAAAAAAGGAACAGGCCAAATCAGCGGAAAAACCAAAACGAACTCGCAGAACAAGAAAAAAGACAGAAGAAACTGAATAAACAAAAAGTGGGCAGAAAAAAATTCTGCTAACTAACTATTTCTTGTTGTTTCTAGCGCCGTTTCCGTTGCCGTTTGTAGCGGGTGGCAGGTAGCCGTTTTCTTGGTTGATTTCTTTGATGATATCGGTTGCGTGTACGCCGTGCTCGAGCAGGAAACTGCGTGAGAGATAGCGTTCGAAGTCGTTGGATTTGCTGTATAGGTTCTGCATTTCATCGTATGCTTCCATGTCCTCGGGTTTGCCGCGTCCAGCAACTACTAGTACACGGGTTATCCATGGGTCGCGTGATTCGACTACACGCACGGTTATGGTTCTGCTTACTTCGCTTGTAACGTAGCCTGCGAGTGCAGTGTAGATTTCCTGTGACATGTCCTCAGTCCACATCTTCGGCGGCGTGGTCACGGTTACCCAGATGTAGTCGGTTTTGTAGCTGGGTTTGTAGCCCATGACGCTGGGTGTTTTGAAGCTGCGGATGACGCTTTTTATGTAGTCCTTGAAGTGCTCCATATCGAAGATGTCTTTGTATATGACTTCGCGTGTTAGGGTGTCTTCTTGTTCAGTGAGGATTTTGAAGACGATTTTTAGCTGCTCTTTCTCGGTGAGGTCAGCGGATTTTTCGAAGTAGCGTTTAGGCGCAGCAATCTGTGCCATCTTTGCTTTGTATTCGCTGTGGGCGTCAACAATCTTGTTTAAGCGTTTACGGTATTCCGAGACGAGTTCGAAGCGTTTTGCCAGCCGCTCATAGAGCTTTATCGTTGCGTCTACTTTGTCGAGGTTTTCGATGGCGATGGCTTCTTCCTCGGCGACTCTGCGCAAGTCACGTTCGATGTCCATGAGTTGCTCTCGAGCATAGCGCTTGGAGCTTAGGAACTTGCGGACCTGGCGCTCAAGCTTGGTCTTGTCGAATTCCTTACGCTTCTTGGTCTCCATTACACGCATGACTTCGTTGTCGAATTCGCCCCGCTGCTGCATACGCTTAGACATTATCTCGCTGACGTAGGTTAGGTGCTCATCAATCATGCGGGCTTCATCTGGCGGGGTTCGAAGCATAAGCTGGATTAGGAGGTAGAGGATTCCCAGTTCATCTTGGACGTAATGGAGGGTTTGTAGTTCAGCTTGGCATTCAGGCATAGCTTCATAGTAGCGAATCAGAGCTTCGGTTACGTAGCGGGTTTCATCGTAGAATTTCAGTATATCCAAGGTTTTCTCTGCTAGCTCAGTTATGTTTACTATGTCTTCGAGAACTTTCTTCTGGCGCAAAGTGAAAATCTGCGAGCTGGGAATTAACTGGTTAAGGCGTTCAAGTATGAAGGCTTTACGTTCTCGGAATTCAAGATGATTCTTTGTAAGCGTGGTTAGTAGGGTTTCGAGGTTATCAAGTTTTCTTGAGCCTTCCTTCTTTAGTGTCAGGTCAATGATGGATTCTTCAATTGGCCCAATTTTGCCCATCAACTTGATGGTTGAAAGGAACTTCATTATATCGTCTAGCCATGCGGTAGCTTGAATTTCGACGCCTTTAACGTGAAGTTCAAGGTCGTCTTCGAGGCGTGGGTTGCTGTTTATTATGGTTCGCAGTTTCTCGTCAAATTGTTCCTCATTGTAGGTGCCTGATTTTATTAGGTAATTTCTGAAGAGCTCCCTTGTGGTGTCGTTGTCAACTTTGATTATATCGTTGATTTCATTTAGGATGCAGAGTTTTTCTTTGCGTGACTCCTGAAGAAGCTGCATGCCTTCGAATTGAAGCTTAAACGCTTCTAAGTAGTCCTCAACTGGATAGATGACTTTAACCATACCCAGCGTATGGGCTGAGTTGTTGGTTAAGCCCACTTCGGTGCCTATACCGCCCATGAGGTCTGCTAAGTCAAAGTCCATCAGCACATAGAGCAGATCAACGACCATTTCATCCATTTCTCTTCTGGCAGAAACGATGTTGCCGACTTTTGAGAACGCTGGAAGAAGCGGCAGATATACCAAAGCATTGAGTGGGTTACGGTATATGTCGCCGTAGACTTTGCAGACATGCTCGTTATAGTCCTTGTTTAGGAGCAGCGAAAGCTCGTTCATGGCTACGAATGCCGAGCAGCCCTTCGCTGGGGGGTCATCGCCGCCACAGGGCGTAACGACAAAAGCGATGATTGGGACACCTGAACCTAGAACTTTTCGGAGGTGACGGGCAAAGTCGAAGAAGACGCCGCTACCTGTGCCGCCGCCTAAACCGTAAGCCAACACGACAGTCGGGGTTACGATGGATGAGAGCGCCTGTTCCTTAAAGGAGTTTATACAGTTACGTATTATGCCGAGTTGATAATAATTCAATGCATAGATTGCCTTGGCTAATGCACGTCTGCGTCCTGCTCCACCCGCCATTGGAGGAACAGCCATTGTTGATTGGAGCCATGGACTGTAGTTTTCAAGTTTGGAGCCTTCGTTTGTGACGTATTCGCCGTATTTCTGGTTTATGAAGTCAAACATGGCTTCCGCTGTTGGGAACTTTACGGATTCAGCAATTAGGCGCCATCGTTCTCGGGGGACACCTGCTTTAATCATGGCTTTGGCAAATTGCTCATGGGTTTCCTGCAGGCTGCGGATTTCGGGGTCAGCGATGTCTATGGCTAACAGCGAAAGGCGGGTGAGGTCGTTTTGTATTAGTTCTTTGGTTTTCTTGTTGGTTAGGAAGGCTTCTACTATGTTGGTGCCTGCTGAGCCTAACCCGATTAGCTGTACACTGTTCTGGTATATTCTCGTGTGCTATCACATCCCAACTAAACGTTTGAGTCTGTCCTTAACTGAATCCAAGTTCGCTGACATGGCACGGTCGATTTTTGATGCCCGCAGGGTTAAGCCTTCAAGATCTTTGATTTGGTCTTCGACGACAAGCTGGAAGTAGCCGATTTTGCTGCGTGTTCTAAGGAACAGAATAACAAAGATAATTGCAACCGCCGCCATAACGGCGACTATAGGGTAAAAGGCTATCTGCATGAATGCGCCTGCAGGTGCATCGGCGCCGTTTAAGCCGTTTAGCAGTTCAATCGCATTTTCGGGGTCGCCATTTAATGCAACCGCCTGTGCAATTGTTAACACGTTTTCGTAGAGGTCTGTGTAGCCTGGGTCAACGCCTGCAGCTTTAAGGGAGGCTAATTCGTCTTCTTTTTGGCTCAAGAGAGTGTTGAAGTTGCCCATCTCGGCGCTTGTCGCCATTATCTTTATGGAGTCAAGTGTTGAGCCAGATGGTCCAGCCAAGGTTACTGCGTTTATAGATTTAGCGGAGGCAGTGCTTGAGGGAACCACTCCGTTGAGGGTCATTTCGAATGTGCCTTCTTCCCAGTTGAAGCTGGTTGACACAGAATTTGGCTTAAACGATGATCCTAAATCGTAAACATCATCGTAGGACCAGTAGGTTCCGGTTGATGGTTTTTGTAGGCCAGAACGTAGAGTTAAGTCGCCATCTCCAGAGGCGATGACGTTAACGGTGAAAGTTATGCTTATTTCAGCGCCGGGAAGCACTGGGGAATAGGTTGTTGTTTTGTTGGTGGCAGCGTCATGCTGTACCAAGAGTTCATCTGTTGTTGAATCGGTTATTGTGTAGTCTGTTATCCATTGGCTGTCACTTGTGCTTTTTGTTGCAGCCGAAGATAACGAGATTGATGTTAAGAATAGAGTGGTTAATAATAAAATGATACTTAGAGCTAAGGCCTTTTTTGACATTTCAACGCTCCCTGAATGTCCTTCTCGAACGGTGGATATAACATTTATGCTACTTTGCTTTTTGAAGGTTGGGGTGACATGGAAAAAGCGGTTTTTCTACATAGATGCACTTCTTTTTTTAATTAGAAAACGTTTTGGGTAAAACATAAAACCTCGGTAATACAATCGTAGCACAGTGGCCAAAATTGGAAATCATAAATGTCCGTTTACCCGACAAAGTCATCTCAGAAGTAGACAAACTCGCAAAAAAACATGAACTCACCCGCTCAGAAGTCATGCGTCAAGCCCTAACCATGTATCTACACTTAACAGAAAACGTAGGCACCATGCTCCGCCCCATAGTCTTCCAAGTTAAACCCGCCCAAATCAGCTACACACGAAAAGGCGACGTATCCATCCTTAAACTGCCCACAGGGCATTCCATCGTTGCAGGCTCTACTTCCATGGGCGCAGTTGGACCGAAAAAAATGGACAAAGTCAAAGTAGAGGGCCGCGTACTTGGGAAATTTCTGGCTAGAGTCGCACTTATGGACGTAACAGCCACAGGTGCCTTCCCACTGATTTTGTCGCTTACACTTGGCGTCGAAAAAGACCCCACCGGAAACGAAATCATCGAAGGCATAAACCGCGAAGCCCGAACCATCGGATTAGAACCAAATCAAGTGCTTATGGAAAAAACCGAAGACAACTTCCAAACGATACAGACAGGCGCTGGATTAACCGTGATGGGTTTAGCTAACGAGAATGAACTGCGCTTAGGCAAGACTTTGCCGGGGGATTTAATTGTGGCAATCGGCAGACCAAAAGTCGGCGACGAAGTCATACCCGCAGAGGTAAGGGGCGAAATCGCTGACTTAAAGAATGTGGCGCAGCTTACCCAACGCAGATACATCCATGATATAGCTCCAGTGGGCGGTTTTGGGATAGCTAGTGAGGCAAGGATGATGGCGTACGGTGTGGGCAGACAGCTTAAACTTGTGGATGCTGCGGGGTTGGATTTGAATAAAACGGCGGGTCCAGCCACGGTTGTTTTGGTGACTATTGATAAGGATCGGCTGGAGGATTTGCAGGCGCTTATCCCCAAGCCCATCAATGTAGTGGGCGAAATCATTTAATTGGCTGTTTTAGCAAGCAGGTGTCCGTTGCGGTCGATTTCGCCTCTGCGAATCCGAGTTGTGGATATTGGGCTACAGTTTTCAGCTGGAACCAAAGTTACTGTGATTATCTGTAGCGGTGCAACTCCGGCTTGGAGGCGTTTTTGGTTGATGTCTGATCCAATTTTGGCTGTATCCTGACTAACAACGAGGGCGTCATAATCTTTGGACATCATTAAACCCAGCGGGTCTTTCAGCGGAACAATCAGGGCTCTCTCCTCGAACCCTTCTGCTCTGAGAAATTTAACCAGTTCCCGCCTCCGTATGGTATAGGTAGCGGTTTTGTGGGGTTTACCCATTCTCGCGACGAATTCGTCAGAGGACAAGCCAATGACCACTTTTTCGCCTACCTCAAAGGCTTTGCTTATTAGGGCTTTGTGTCCCCTATGAAGTTGGTCGAAGGTTCCGCCGACTGCTACCTTTTTGAATTGAGTCATTTTATGAGCCTTGCGCCTTGGAAGTCGATTTTGCTGATTAATACTTGATTTTGGGGCAAAGTCTTCTTAAAAGCTTCTGCTACCGACAAAGCGTTCTCTTCATGCACGACAGCGTGGACTGCTTCGCCGATCATATTCTGGGCTGCACCCACCGCACCAGCCCTTTTACCAGCGTCTACGAGTGCAGTGATGTTTTCGTTGGCGAAACCAGCTTTCTGCGAGAATGCCCAGCATTGCTCCAAAAAGTTCTCCAAACTTGGCTCGGCGAGTATGGCTTCGAGGGTTTTTCTGCCGTAGCGGTTTATCTCCGCTTTCTTCTCAGGCGAGGACAAAACGGACTTTTTGGGTATAAGTGAACGGTAAAAACCAGCCACGACCACGTAGTCGGGCGGTATGGGGATTCGGTCGGTTTGGCAGATTCCTGGCGCACCTGGCTCAGTAACCAGGATCAGTCCGCCGCCGAAGTTAAGGGAGCTAACGGTGCCTAAACCTGTTTGACAGTGGATTTCTGCGATGTGGGCGGCTTGCCCGATTTGATTGTAGGTTAGCGGAAGCGATAGGGCTTCTTTGAGTGCTAAGCCTGTGGTTAATGCGCCACCTGCGCTGGTGCCAAATCCCATGCCGATTGGAACCTCGATCTGGTGCTCGACGGCGACAGCGTATTTTCTGGTGGTTTCGAGAAGGAGTGCTTCGGTAATTTGTTTTGTGACTTTGGCGTTGACTGATTCGCCGTTGATGCGCACACTAATGCTATTCTCGACTGCTTCCTCAACAGAAACCGTTGTGCTGGTGCCCTTTTGGAGTCCAAATCCCCCGCCAATTGCACCCATTTTCAGGGGGTCCGCAAGTGGGGTGCCATCTTCGGTGTCGTGGATTTCGAAAAAGCTCGAAATTGCACCAGGCGCAAAAGCTTTAGCTACTTTCAAGTGTTGTCACTCTAACTTGTCTGCGTTGTAGCTGGGGGAATGCTTTGTAGCACGCTTTGATAATTGGAGGTCCTGCAAGCAAAATGAATGGCAATTCAGTGATGATTGTCCAAACGAAAACTGGCAGAATCGAGGCTGCAGTGTATTCTCTCTGTAAGGTTGTCATGAAATATGGGCTGACTAGTGTAAGTGTGACTGCGAGAAGGGCGGCTCCAGCGATTTGTCCTAGCACTGCACCTATTGCGTAACTTCGCCATTCTTTCCAACGTACAGCCACAACTGCAATGATCGCCAGTGTTGGGATAACGGTTGCTAAAATGGATATATACACGAAATCAGCTGATGCGCCTAGTGTCGACATGAAGTCAGGTAGAAAAGCTACGGTGATGGCAACCAAGCTAACAGCGGCAATTGCTATACCCGTAAGGGCTTGCTTTAGGCTTATGTTTCTATGTGCTATATACCCAATTAAGAAAAACAAAATAAAGTTCGGAGGTACACCAGCAGATAAACTTAAGAGAGGGACACCGTGAACGAACATGTCTCGGATGAAAATGCCGATGGCTCCACTGATGCCACCAACCCATGGACCAAACAAAACTGCGAAAACAGCGGGAACTATAACTGCAGGCAAAAAGCCTACACCCATGAAAGAAAACTGAGAGGTCGATATACCAAAAGCGGCATAAAGTGCGGCACAAATGCCGATAACAGCGACATCGAGCGTTCGCATTCGCGTATTCAACGGTAATCCCCTTTGGATTTTAAGTTAACAATTCTGATAACGTGATGCAAATAAGTATTCCGTTTATAACGTTTAAACAGATTTAAACGATTTTAACCCTTATAACGTGCCCGGCAAAGCATTTTTCTGTTGCCTTTTTGCTAATTCCGTGTGGTCTCGCTGGTATTCCTCTTGGGTGTAGGTGTAGGGTTGGCTGCTTTCTGGGAGCGGCGAATTATGCCTGTAGCCGCGTTTTTGCATTTCCGCTACTTGCTCGCTATGCCTGAAGTAGAGTTGCTCTATGCGGTCCTTGAAGCGGAGGGTTTCGGGATGGTTCTGATAAGCGCGGTATTTGCCCTGTAGTGCGCCCACTATGCAGTGAAGTTCCGCATGCTCGCCTAGGAGGTGCTGGCGGTTGAGTTCAGAAACGGGAACGCACCATATCCTAACCATACAGAGAACCTGCTAAAGCGGAGTAAAACGCATTAACAAGGAAAGATATGGAAAAAAACGGCTGGCTTATTTCTTGTGGCGTTTTATACGGTCTTGCCGCTGCTCCTTCTTGCGCCAATCCTTCTTGCGCTGAGTCTGCATGGAAAAGCGCTCTTGACGAGGAACGTCGAGTTTGCGGAAGCGCGATACGTTCATGTAGAAGGTTTCGGAGCTGATTTTGCCTTCGCTTAAATCTTTAATGTTTTGGTTTAACTCGGTTTTTGCGTAGCTGTCACGTGCCTTGTCGAATGCTTCCTCATAAACAAGGTATGCAGCGTGGAAGGGAAAGTTCGAGGGGTTATCGATTAAAAGTTTCTCAATTTGTGGTTGCTCATTTGGTTGTTCGGTCATGTTTAATCCGCTTTTGAATAGGCAATGATTGTTTTTCACCCTTTTATAGGTGTGCCTAATGCAGTATCTACTAAAAAGAATTTATGGGTTGTTTTGGGCTCTGAAGTTCTTCATTAGTTGTTGTTGCAGGGAAGCCCCTATACACAACTACAACCAGCAGGTTGTCTGGGCGGCTGTGTTTTTGCTTCTGCGTCTGGGAGGCGTTGCAGGTTGGTTGTGGAGCAAAACGCAAACAGAATAAGCCAAAAACTGACTGCATTTTAACTGCCTGCTCCTTTCCATAACACTTATTTTCACAGACCCCAACAGTAAAGCGGTAGCTTACATGCAAAAACAACTCACCCTTCTCGCTTTAACCATCGTAGTTTTACTCTCAATGACCACTTTAGCCTCCTGTAGCCAAACCTTCACAGTCCCCTCCCTTCATGACACCACAATTCAGTTAAGCCTCAACCAAGGCGACGTAGTCACAGGCTCCCTTGTGGTATCAGGCGGCTTGGGAAACGACATCGACTTCTACGTTACAGACCCCCAAGGCAACAGCCTTTTAAGCTACAGTAGAATCATCCAGACCGAGTTCAGCTTCCAAGCCCCAGCCAGCGGCAACTACACTCTACACTTCGACAACACCGTAGGCTTAGGCTTACTACCTAGAACCGTAACTCTTGACTACAACATCATACAGTCAATTGCGGGTATAGCTCGAAGCACGTTCCTGTTAATTATCGCTATTGCAGTTGTGGTTTTAATTGTAGTAGCTGCAATTATTTTGGTGCTATTACGAAGAAGCCACCACTAAAACAGCACAGGTTATCCAAAGCCTGCTTAATTAGCAGTTGCCTATAATTCAGGGGCTCCGATGCTTTTTGGAATAAGCAATAACAGCAAAGCAGGTAACGCTAAAGTAAAAAGTTACAGCCTCCGTACAGTTCAGGTTGCATCGATTAGTTCCAAGGCATGCCTGCTTAAGGGAGCTTTCGCGAAAGAACCCCTCGCTAGCCACTGAGAAAGAAATTGCAGTTTTTTACCAGAAGGATTTCTGAGGGCTTCTTTCATGTCTGTTCACCGTTTTTTAGTAAAATGAGCGCTGGTAGCATTCCTCATGCCGCAGCGCAGTGGCTTTTCTGGTTGCTACACGTTGCCCCTCGAGGATGGGTTTATGACATATTAGACAGTTCAGGTTGCCCTTCTTCTGGATACGTATTATGTGCCGGTGAGTCAATACATAATGGTTTGTTGCCATATTCGCTCACTGAAAGGACATGCTTTCCGAATGGGTAAAAGCGTTTTTGTCAAGGTTTCTTGACTAAGGCTTAGTCCATTTTTCTTGACTAAGCATCCAATTCTACACGAGGTTTCTTGACCCATGAAAAAAAGCCATGGATACCGCCGATTTAGGCGGCTGATGATGCCTTTTTAGGTAAACGGCAACACCTACCACGGCAATAGCGGTCACAGTAACCAAGACCACAACGGCAACTGTTTGGATTGGAAGTGCTTCTGGTTCTTGTGCGGGGGCGCTAGTTGGAGTCGCTTGGGCGCCAGCGGGGATTGATATGCTGAATGGCACCATGGCGGGGTAGTTGTCTTGCCCCTCCTCAACTGTGACGTTTGTCTGCTGTTCATAGTTAGTGTAAACTGTTTGCAGCAGGTAAGGTGTGTCGCCTACCCCGTCACCATTGCTGTCGCTGCCGCTATAGTCGCTCCAGTAGTTGCCCACTGAGCCGTTGTCCCAGCGGTTGCTATCTGGTGAGTAGTTTCGGATGTAGGGGATAACTACGTTGACGCTGTTATGGTCAAAGTTGTTGCCGCAGAAGACGTTGCCAAAGAAGATTTCTTGGTTTGTATTAACCAGTATTCCTTCGTAGTTATTTTGGAAGTTGTTGTCGGCTATGAGATTGTTTGACGCCAGGTTATAGAGTCCAATTCCCTCAATGTTTGAAAAGTTGTTGGCGGATACTTTGGAGTCGCTGAACGTTCCCCATATTCCATACTGGTTTGGTTGAGGCGCGGGAGCCGCTGGAGCCTGTTCGCCGTCTCCAACTATCTGATTGCCTTCGATTCGGATGCGAAGTGGATTAGATGAATCTGGGTTGAGCGGAAGCAAATTGATTCCTACTCCAAAGGCTGTCATGCTGTTACCGACTATAGCCACATCCGATGAAGACATCACAACGATACAGCTTTCGCAGTTCCTCATAATGTTCTGGCTGATAGAGACCTCGGTGCCGTTCTCCACGGCTACACCCGTGATGCAGCCATCAAACACGACATTCGTAACTTTAACGTTACTTAAACTCTCGATGTGGACGCCGGGAAGCCAGCCTATAGGCATCATGAGTCCTAAAGTGGAAACAGACGGTTTAGTAACGGTGAAGCCGTCGCCGTCAAGCACAATGTTGGGACACTGGATTTCTATGGTGTTGTTGATGTCGCTCGTTAGCGTGTAGGTAGAATCAACCCGATGTATAGGTGCCTCTGGGGGGTCAACGGTGCCATCGGCTCTTATGTAGATGGGCGTGGGCAATTCGGGGAGAGGCGTAAAATTTGCTTCAGCGAAAAAGATGCTTGAAGCTGAAAGCACAGCTATCAGTATCAACGTTAAAGTTACAGTGGCTTTTACTTTCATAGCTATCCATCGCCCATAGCTGTTGGGTGTTTTAAAGCGTTTTCGTCAAGATACCTTGACTAAACCCCGAAAGCACCCTGCCGATCACGTTTACAAACCATGGTTACTGAAGCGAATGCTTTTTGTTTGTTTGCTCTGCAATAGTATTATCGTGAAATCTGGTGCCGCTGATTTCAAGTTTTGACCCGTGGCGTTCTGGCCTCTGCACATGCCCACCCAAGCTGACGTTTAACCCCTACACGGGCTGCGACCACGGCTGCCTCTACTGCTACGCCACCAGCTACATCCAAAACTTCCACGCCGTCCACCCCAAAAAAGACCTGCTGGCGACGTTGAAGCGGGAGGCGGCGAAGCTCAACGGCGAAACCATCTCGATGTGCAACTCATCCGACCCTTACCCCCGAATAGAAGCCTCGGAGGGATTGACAAGGCGCTGCTTGGAGATTTTGTCGGAGAGCAACTGCCGAATCCAAATCATAACAAAAAGCAACCTTGTCGCCAGAGACGACGACTTGCTCTGCAAGGTTCCAGCCACGGTTGCGTTAACCATAACCACAGATGATGATAACCTCGCCGGAGCCCTTGAACCCCATGCACCGCCGCCTACACAGCGAATAAGAGCAGCCCAAGACCTAATCAAAGCAGGCATCGCCGTCTCCGTTCGCATCGACCCCATTATCCCAAACCTCAACGACAACCCCAAACAACTCATCTCGACATTGGCAGCCATCGGAGTTAAGCATATAACCGCCTCAACCTACAAGGCTAAACCCGACAACTGGGCACGCCTCCAAGACTCCTTTCCAGAGGTTATGGCTGGTTTGAAGCCTATGTATTTCCAAATGGGCGAACGTTCAGGCGGCAGCGTGTTGTTACCAAAGGATTTCCGTTTTAAGCTGCTTAAGGGTGTGCGGGATTTGGCTGAGGCGCAGGGAATGCGGTTTGGGGTTTGCAGAGAGGGTTTGCCCCAGTTGAATACGGCTGCCTGCGACGGTTCATGGTTGATGCCAAAGGCTAAGGAGGGGAAACAACGCAGACTCGCGTGATTTTCCTCGCCGACTTCGATTACTTCTTTGCGCAATGTGAGGAGCTACGCAACCCAGCCATCAAAGACAAACCCGTCGTGGTAGGAGTCTACTCGGGGCGCACCGAGGACAGCGGAGCAGTCTCAACAAGCAACTACATTGCCCGCGGATACGGCGTCAAATCTGGGTTGCCATTGTTTATGGCTAAGCGCAAGCTGGAGGGCACAGACGCTGTTTTCTTCAAAGTCGACCATGAATATTACGAGGGCATCAGCGACCGCATTATGAACATCTTTCGCACCTACGCCACAGCCATCGAGCAGGTCAGCGTGGATGAGGCTTATTTGGATGTGACGGAGCAGGTGGGGGGCAGCTTCGAGAAAGCCCGCGACTACGCCCAAAAAATCAAGGCAGACGTGAAGGCGCAGGTCGGAATCTCATTCACCATCGGCGTCGGACCCAACAAACTCGTCGCCAAAATCGCCTGCGATAACCAAAAACCCGACGGCTTAACCATCGTTCATCCCGAAGATGCACAGGCGTTCCTTGCGCCACTCCCCGTCGACCGCCTATTGGGCGTGGGCAAGAAAACGACGGTGCGGATGGAGCAGATGGGCATAAAAACCATCGCCGACCTCGCCAAGTACGACAGCCAAGTGCTAATCGAAGTCTTCGGCAAAGCTTTAGGGATATACTTCCACAACGCCGCCAACGCCATCGACAATGAACCCGTACAAGAGCAGGGCGAAGCGGGTTCAATCAGCAAAATTGGCACACTAAAACAGGACACGCGTGACTTGGAATTCATCATGCAGAAATGCGACGAATTAACAGAGATTGTTTTCAAGGAGGTTGCAGAGAAGGGTTACAGTTTCAAGTCTGTTTCAATTTACGCTGTCAATGTGGATTTAAGCAGTAAAAGCAGAAGTGTCACCTTGGAACAGCCAGCAAAAGACAAAGAAACCATCCGCCGTAACGTTCAGGCGCTGTTTGAAAAGTATCTGGCAGAGTCTCCGTTGGAGATTCGAAGAGTCGGCGTTAGGGTTTCATCATTTAGTAAAGATGAGCATAAACAGAAATCGTTGACAAGCTTTTTCTCGGAATAGATTCTGTGCAAAAAATAGGAAAAAGGTGTAAATTGCCGCTTTACTTGAGCGCCAATATGCCTTCTTTAACTTTCTCGGCGACTGATGCACCCAGTACAAGTTCGGTTCCGATTTGGCACCACTTCGCTAACTCGTCAAGATCGCTTTTCTGCAAAGTCGCAGCTTCCTTCTTAAGGTGGAATTTGCATTGGCGATCAAGAAAGCCCTTAGCGGCGGGTCCCATCTGCTTGACCAGTACTGATAGACATTGTTGCTCTAACGTTGACATGTTACATTTGTTCCTCCTGGCTCATGGCGGTCGTCATCTTAAAAGCGTTGATCATGCGTTGGAAAGCTTCACCTAAATCGCTGATTTCGTCTTTAGTGTTGATTTTTATTTCGTGATTTAGTTCACCCATGCTTACTTTGCCTGCGATGTCAGTTAACTTCTTGAGCGGGTTGGTTATACGTTTAGACATGACTAAAGCCATTATTACTGAAATTATTGCAATAGAGCTTATGCCGATTGCTGAAAGCATTACACTAAAGTTTGCGTAGCTTTGGGATTCAGCGGTTGCTGCTTGTACGTTCTCAACTACCAGCAGCTGGAAGTCGTCTAGATTTGCATTTACTTGACGGTGAGCTTGGCTGATAATTTCCATTTGCGCAGCGATTTCAGCGGAATCGCCAGCACTGTAGGCTGAAATTACTTTCTGAACTGCAGGCGTTATTATTTCGGTGTCAATTTGGTTGCATTTCTCAAAAGCAGCGTACATTTGTGAACCCTCGACCAGGTTCTCTTCCAGGTAAGTTGATGTTGCCTGAGTTAATGTTTGACCTGTTTGTGTATCAGCTATTGCATTCTCTGGATCTACAGAAACTTCTTCAAGTCCTTGACTGCGTAGAGTGAAGCCTTTTTGATATGCGACTGCGTAATTACCAATTTCCACTTGTTTATTTACGTTGGATTGAATTTCGCTCATTTTTATGGTGTTTAATGTTATGGCAGTGCCTATTGCGGCAAAAAGCACCACTATTAACAGATATGATAACAGCATTTTTTGCTTAATCTGCATCTTTTTTACGTCCTTTTTTGTATTGCCCAATAAGCGTAGCTATCGAAGTATATTTTTTATGAAATAATAAGAAATATCATTAAAGAATATTGTTAAGTTTAAAAAGTTAAAACTAAAAACGGCATAACAATCAACAAATATCCAAAAATAACATGAAAAGTTCTCAAAAAACCCCAAATAACTCATCATTATGCGCAAAATAGTTGATTTTAAAGATAATCATCATCTTAACGCAGCATACTTTTTCTCAGAGCTAAGATCATGGATACCAAATCAAGTTGAGTAATAACGAAAAAAGGTGCGTCAACAGCTTCCGCGAACGCCGCTTAAACATTGACACAACAACTGATAAACCATCTTTAGGGATTGTGATTCGAATTCTGCTAAAGTAAGCTTTTTCTTTTTCCAAGCCACATTTATAATAGTGATTCTTTTTGGCAAATAATCTAAAACGCAGGCTTCCGCCCGACCAAGAAGCTACAGACCACATTCTACTTTGGGGTACAGAGCATCCGGGCATAACCGCAGCAAACCCCCAGATTAAACTGGACACCTACAACCTAACCATAGAGGGCGAAGTTGATAACCCAGTAAAGCTTAGCTGGAATGATTTTTTGGCGCTGCCCCAGACGGTGTCGGTGAGCGATTTTCACTGTGTCGAGGGCTGGAGCGTTCTGGACCTCAAATGGGAAGGCGTACGGCTGAGGGACATAGAAACTCTTGTTAAACCCCGTGATGTTGCCCGTGCAGTAACTTTTGAATGCGCGGACGGTTACACAACCTCGCTGTATCGTGAGGAACTATTGGGTGATGATGTTGTTTTGGCGCATAAACTTGGAGGTAAACCACTGGAAGAGGGTACAGGTTTTCCTGTTCGGCTCATAGTTCCCCAGAAATATGCCTACAAGAGTGCGTTATGGGTTGTAAGGCTTCGGTTTACACGTACTAAAGAGTTAGGGTTTTGGGAGCGCCGCGGCTACAGTGACAGCGCTGATGTATGGAAAAACGATAGGTTCCGACGCTGATGAAGAGACTGTTTTGTTTTAATCACATCTACGAACATGAATTGTTGATTTGCAAAAGTTCTACAGAAACATTATCTTAATATTTTAATTTAACAATATTTTCATATTCAGTTGTGATAATCTCGAGCTCCGAGAGGGGTTATAGGTATGTCCCAGTTTGAGAGCAAAACAGAAAATGATGATAGCCCAGTTATTGCTGCGGTGGAACCTGAGGCTGAGGTAAAGCCAAAAGATAAGCAAAAAAGTAGAGAAGACGCAAAAAAGGCACTTTACTTAACAAGAGTTTAAGTCTGGGCGTTAAAAAAGAACTCATTAACGGCTTTTTAGAGTGGATAAGCTGTCTCTCTGACGATTTTTAACTCTTTTATACTTGAGCCCAAACTAAGCCAATAGGAGATAGCCAGTTATGGAGTACACCGAAGCAAAACAAGGCAGAATCTTCATCCTGAGACTTCACCAAAACGAAATCCTGCATGAGACAATCGAGAAATTCGCCAAAGAAAAACAGGTTTACAGCGCCCTATGCTTCTTTTTAGGCGGATCAGATGACCAAAGCAAAGTCGTCGTTGGACCCAAAGACGGCAAAGCCATGCCGCCCCAGCCAACCATCACCCTTCTCAAAGGCGTCCACGAGGGCGTAGGCGTCGGCACCATATTCGCCGATGAAGCAGGCGCACCCAAACTGCATATGCATGCAAGCTTCGGCAGAAACGACAACGCCGTCACCGGCTGCGTTCGGATGGGCGTGCAGGTTTGGCAAATAGGCGAAGTCGTAATAATGGAACTCTTAGGCAGTTCAGCCAAACGCCAAAAAGACCATAAGACTGGCTTTGAATTCCTCGAATGTTAACCCAAAAAGCGCACTAGGAAGATTCGGTAGCCGTACCAACCATAGTATTCGCCCCAGAAGGGTTGATCGTTGGGGTCGCCGAATCTGTGAGTGTCAAATATCATTTGGAGAACCTGCGTATAGTCAAGTGTGGTGTTAAAGAATTCATTGTGGACGCCGAAGTCGTAGAGAATTATATATTTGACGTTACGTTGCACACAGAGGTCTGTGAATTCAGTTATGTTAAAGTTGGGCGTGAAGGCGTCCACTGCTAACGCGGGGTACTGCCAAACCTGCTCGCTGGACATGTTCTCTGGTAGGTAGAAGCGGAACATATCCTGACTTAGCAGATTAAAGCTGCAGACTAGCACTGCGGATTGGTTGCCTTCAAGATGACCGGCAAGGTACTCAGTGGCTTCCTGCACAGGAATGCGGATTTGATCGCGAACAGTCATCTGGTAAGCTTCGTAGCCGCTGTAGATTACCGCTCCAGCCATCAACACTATGAACGCTACAGAAAGAGCTTTCTTATAACGTCGAACGGTTAAAGCTGGTTCTTTGGGTTGCCACTCTTGGATTTTGCCGTAGAGAAATATTACGAAGCAAGTGGCTGAAATGGCTAAGATAGGAAAAAGCGGCGTCACGTAGCGCCACTGCCTGTTAGGGATAAAGGAGAAGAAGCCGTAAATCACCAAAAACCACAGCAAAAAGAAGATGTCTGTTCTGCTTCTTCGGTAGGCAAACAAGCCCAGCCCAAACAAACCCAAAATAAAGATGGGCAAGGCTATTGGATGGACAGCGATGTCGTTGAATGGCCACGTCAGCTCTACAAGATAGTAGATTGGCAGGGGCTGGAAGCGGTTACTGTACGCGGGGCGATCCTGTCCGCCCTCGCTCATTACGTACTGAAGCGTCTCAAACTTTGTAAGTCCATCGTAATGGTAAACCATCAGGAACCATGGCGCAACAACCAGCACCACAACAACCAGAATCAGCAGGAACTTCCCCAAGTTCGACTTGAGACGTTTTCGCGCCAAAAACAGGATACACAAAAGCATCGCTAACGCGGCAACTATCATCTGATACTTTGCCAACACACCAAGCCCCAAAGCTAAACCACTGAAAACCAGCGCCCGATAGCTGCCCTGCTTGGACAGCCAACTGAAAAAGGCAAACATGGTCAGGGTGAAGAAAAAAATGAGCATTGTTTCAAGCATGGTCACTCGGCTAATCCAGAAAAACCCAGGCATCGTCCCAAGCAGGATACTTGCGAGCAGGGCATATTTTGGCCCGTAAATGCGCTTAGTGAATTCAAAGAGCACCCAAATAGCTAAAACCGCAAAAACCACCGCGACGAGGCGCCCTGCGAACTCTGTAACGCCGAATACGCCGAAGAAGCCTGTTGTTATCAAGTCAAAAATTGGAGGATAATAACCATAGGTAGTCATGTAGCTCCATGTCTGGCCGTGCAGCAGCAGTTTAGCTCCGAAGAGATGGGGCATTTCGTCCCACTGCACCGACATGTAACCTAAACTGTAAGAGGAAGAGACCATGAACACAACCAAGAAAGCTAACAGAGCAAACCTGTAACGATGCTTCTTCACAAAAGTAACAGTTCGCAGCCAAGCCGCAAGCAAATTTGCCTTTGCACGCTGACCAAACTTTCTGATCCTAAGCATAAGTTGCCCCTCGGCTGGTTGGTTTAGTGATGCTAGCGACACCCTTTTTGATGGACAATAGGGAAGCAGCGTCTAATTAGAGTTTGCGATTAAGCCGCTAAGTGCCTTTCTGTTTGAGATGCACAAGTATTTTATGCGCTAGTCACATTTGTTCCTACAAGCTCAGAAAAACGGGGACCCGCTTGGAACGCAATAAAGTGCCGCAGAAGGAACTCTCTATTCTGCTGCCTGCATTCAACGAGGCAACGCAGATCCAGCGGTGCATAGAAGAAGTCGAAGCTACAGCCCGTAAACTGACCAAAAATTACGAGATTATAGTTTCTGAGGATGGCAGTACTGACAGGACAGAGCAAATTGTAGCGGAAATGGCGAAGTCCAACCCCAACCTTATTCTGCTCCACGCGCCAATGCGCCTCGGCAAGGGCAAAGCAGTCAAAAACGCAGTCAACGCGTCTAGAGGAAAAATCGTTGCGTTCATGGATGTGGATTTAGCAACTGATTTAGCCTGTCTACCTGAACTCTACAAAGTGGTAAAGCAGAATGGCGGCATGGCAATTGGGTCTCGCCACATAAAAGGCGCTCAGGTAGAACGCCACGCAAGCCGCACCCTCTTCAGCTTAACCTTCAACCTGTTCGTGCGCCTACTCTTCCTTGACGGCATTCATGATCACCAATGCGGCTTCAAAACCATGAAGCGAGAGGTCGCAGTCACAGTCCTCAACAGGTGCCAATCAGACGGATACTTCTTTGATACAGAAATGATTGTGCTCTGTAAGAAGCTCGGCTACCCCGTAGAGGAAGTCGCTGTGATATGGAAGGAACGGAATAAAGGCGGCTCAAAAGTTAACCCTTACAGAGACAGCAAAAAGATTTTCCGTGACATGCTGGCTTTCCGATTCAGCAGGTAACCTCTACCATCTGCCACCTGCTCCTCCGCCGCCTGAGCGTCCACCTCGGGTTTTTCCGCCGAAAACAGGCAAGAACACTCCCAAGATGGCGAGGATTATTATTAGCCAAAGCGGCACCCCGTAGATGTCGTAGAGCCAAAACGGCGTAGGCGTCGGGTCTGGTGAGTCGGTGCTTTCGTAATAATAGTAGTTCCTAGCAGGCAGGGAACCGGGGTTGTCCACTGCGGGGATTTGCTCGCCCAACGCAGCTACTGTGTCGTATATGCCTTCGCCGAAGTCGCCCTGTTGGAAAGCGGGAACAAGGTAGGTTTGTGCGATTAGGTTGGATTCGATGTCGGTTATGTCACCTTCTAGGCCGTAGCCGACTTCGATGCGCCACTGCTGCTCCTCAAGCGCCACCAAAACGAGCACCCCGTTGTCTCTGCCTTTTTTGCCTATGCCCGTTTGGGTGCCGCCGTCAACTTCGAGAGGCTCGTCGTTGAGGATGTGAACACCGAGCTGCACGATTTCGTTGATTTCGTTTCCTGAACTATCGGTTAATCCGTGCCCGTAAAGCGAGGGCAAAACGCAGACTACAATTTCGGCAGTGGTGTTGTAGTCAACGTCATAACAGTAGTTTTCGATGCTGTATATCCAACTGTAATCAATGGTTTGAGCGCGGCATGGTTGTGCATAGATTGCTGGAGAAATCAAGAAGATAACAAAAAATAGACCGAAAAGAGAAGTGAAGCGCAATATTTTGTCCTCAAAGTTCAACTTGAGGGACTTCACTGGAGCCAACCTGCGCTTGGAAATACGACTTCGCTGTGAAGCCCCAGCCTGCACTCCAAAGGTTAGCGGGGAAAACAGCTATGGCAGTGTTGTAGTCCCTAACATCCTCGTTGAAGCGCATGCGTTCGGTGGAGATGCGGTTTTCGGTGCCTTCTAATGTGCTCATCAAGGAAACTATGACGCTTGAAGCTTTCAAGTCAGGGTAGGCTTCAAACGATACAATCAGGTTTGAGACGCCGCTCTCCATCTGGGCGGTTGCGTTGTTTATAGCGTCGAGATCGCCGCTGTTCATCGCCGTCTGCCATTGAGAGCGTAAGCGGGTGATGTTTTCTAGCACGGAGCCTTCGTAGTTCATGTATGCTCTCGCAGCAGAAACAACGTTGGGAATTAATTCATACCTGCGCACAAGTTCCTGATCAATCTGCGCCCACTGAGAATCCGCGGCCTCATTTAGAGACACCAAGTTGTTGTAAGTGCTAAAGTAGAGTCCCGCGAACGAACCGGCTAAAACAACCGCAACTACGATTACGGCTGCAACAACAAGTTTTGCTTTCATAACTGCCCCAATAGAACGGTAGTTTGAGAACAGGGATATATCCGTTGTGTGTATGCTTGCTAAAAAACCAGTTAAGGCGCTAAGGGCAAAAAAGCTACTTTCCAGTTATTAACCTAAGTTGCGGTTACTAAACTTAAGTAGCATACGCCTAAGCCGCTGAACCTGCTGCTGAGCATTCTCAAAATACGGCACCGCATTACCGTGAGGCGTACATTTCCCTGCAACGATGGCGTCGGCTATGGCTTGGGGCGTAGCTTCTTCTACCTGAATTTCGGTGTAGCCGTAGCC
>JBNIDR010000025.1:80533-135246 GCA_050108155.1 Bathyarchaeia archaeon
AATGCGCATCGGTTCCAGCCACCTGTGAGAGATGAAAACGCTGCGCTGCCTCCTCCGCCTTTCTAACACTTCTCTTAAACGGGAAAGCACGTGCATTTATGGTTTCGATAGCATCAAAATCGCCGTTGACATTTTCGCGTAGGCACCCTTTAAAGTAAACATAGGGGTGACATGCAATGGCAACTCCGCCGGCTTTATGGATGCGCGCCACTGTTTCTGCTGCACTGAAGCCGCGGGGGATGATCTCTTTGACATTTAACGCAACAATATGTCCGTCGGCGCTGGAGACCTCCATTCCAGGAATGATGAGAAAGTCGGTTTCTTTGGCGATTTTGTAGGCGCCATCCAAAAAGTTGTGGTCAGTGACCGCCACAGCGTTTAAACCCCGTTTCTTAGAGTAATAGACGAGGTCTTTTGGCGTTATTAGTGAGTCGCTTGAGTATGTGGTATGAACGTGGAGATCGGCTTTAATCAGCATCGAGCTGCCTCATTTGGCTCCTGCTTTTGCTCTAATCTTTGCTAGCTGTTCATCAAGTTGATCTTCGTCAGGGTCAATTTTATGGAATAGCGGTTGTGGCTTGTTGATTTTCTGTCCAGCTTCAATTGGCGCTAATGCATCTGACCATTTGCTCGACTCCACCGTTCCAGGCAGATTCATGGTCTGCCATATCTGCTGAGCGGTTCGTGGAATAAACGGCGCAGAAACCACAGCGATGGCTTTCACTACCTGCGCTGCAACATAGAAAATAGTGCCCGCCTTTTCCTTGTCGGTCTTCATGAGGTTCCAAGGTTCTTTGGTGTTAAGGTACTGGTTACCTGTGCGGCTCATAGCGATAAGCGTGTTAACTGCGGATTGAAGCCAGCCGTCCTCGATTTGCCTTGCGGCCTCGTCAACTTTCACTTTAATGCAGTCTAATATGGCTTGGTCATCAGCTTCCAGTTTCGTCGGCGCAGGAATTGTGGCTTCGAATTTGCTGTTGATAAACGATAGGGTGCGGTGGATGAAGTTGCCGAAGGTGTCGTTTAGGTCGGCGTTGATTTTGTCAGCGAAGGCGCTCCAGGTAAAGTTGGTATCTTTGCTTTCTGGACGGGTAGATAGAAGGAAGAAGCGCCAGTAATCAACCGGAAACATCTCCAGTGCTTCGTCTATCCAGATACCTACTTTCTGGCTCTTTGAGGCTTTTTGCCCTCGAAACTGAAGAAACTCGGTGGCAGATACGTTCCATGGGAGGTTGTAGCCTTGCCCCGAAGCTAACAGCAAAGCTGGGAGAATGATAGTGTGAAAGGGGATGTTGTCTTTTCCCACAAAGTACAGCGTCTTTGCGTCTTTATTTAACCAGAACTCTTTCCACTTCTCAGGTTGCCCCATACGTTGGCTCAGCTCGATAGTGGCAGATATGTAGCCCATAACGGCTTCAACCCAAACGTAGATGGTTTTGCCTTCAGCGCCCACAAAAGGTGCAGGTATACCCCAGTCAACATCGCGGGTTACTGCGCGAGGTTTTAAGCCTTCTTTTATCCAGTTAAGGCTAAAGCATTTCACATTCGATGGAAGCTTACTGTTATTTTCGATGTAATCGATAAGGGGTTTTTCAAGTTTTGAGAGGTCAATGTACCAGTGCCTTGTGGTTTTGATGATTGGCTTATTTTTACATATGATGCAGTATGGCTCGATGAGGCATGTGGGTTCGAGTAGTTTGCCGCAGCTGTCGCATTGGTCGCCCCGTGCTTTTTCGCAGCCGCAATAGGGGCATTTGCCCTCGACGTAGCGGTCAGGAAGGAAGCGTTGGTCGTGTTCGCAGTAAAGCATTTGGGTTTCCTGCGAGAAGATGTAGCCGTTTTTCTCTATTTCAAGCAGGGTTTTCTGCACGAATTCTTTGTGAACTGAGCTCTCAGTGCTGGTGTAATTATCAAAGCTGGCATCCCAGCTACGGAAAAGCTCTGCTACGTGTGTGTGGTTGCGTTCGGTCAGGGCTTTGGGGGTTATGCCCTCTTTTAGGGCGGCTACCTCCATTGGAGTGCCGTGTGTATCTGAACCGCTCACCATCAAAGTGTCCGCTCCTTTGAGCCGGAAGTATCGGGCTGTTACGTCGGCGGAAAGGACCGAGCCGACTAGATTGCCGAGGTGGGGGGTGGCGTTGATGTAGGGCCAAGCGGATGTAACTAGAACTTTCTCTGGCAAGTGTGATTCTCCAACCAAACGTTTAGTATCGCCCTATTTAAAACTGCTACGACCGATTAGACCCAAATTGACGCTTAAGATAGAGAAGGAGGCTTTGGAGAGCAACAAAAATGCAGGCGGCAATTCGGTTGTTTGATTCTGTCGATTAGTTGGGGTTTATTTTTTAATAAACCGGATTAGGGTCTTACGAATTATATATACTATATATTTTATATAGATCGAATTTTAAAGAGAACTTGACTATGAACTAAGTGGAGAAGAGAATAATGAGGAAAACTTCACTCTTCGAGTTCGAAGTGCCCGTTTACAAAAAACGTGCAGCCGCGCTCCCAACCGCCGACAAACAGTCAAGATAAAAACTGCACTTGAGGCGACTTACACCTAAGTGACACTCATTTAGCTGTTTTCTTCGAAGAAATTTTGGAAGCAAGCGTTCTGCGCTTTGCATAAATAAGAATCGCTAAAAAAAATACACACAACACGACAATAACAAACAAACTGGGCAACATAGCTTTTTGATCAATTGTATCGACTTTGTTTGAAATAACTACAACTAAATCGCCAGGCAGAGAAGCACCATACTGTGAGTGCATTTCCACCAAAATAGCCGTCACAGAGCCATCGGTGGTTTCGGTAAATTCTTTTGGACACCATTGTTCTGGTGTACTATCAGGGGGCGCAGTGTAAACATTAACTGAGGAGATATTGAATTCGAAAAGTACGTTGAAGTAAGCAGTTGAGGAAGGCTGCTCCAACGACAAGTAATCAACTATATTTAAGTCGTAGAGAAACAAGTAGCTGCTGTTAACTTTTTCCAGCGGATGCTCATAGTGGATACTTAGCACAAAACTATCAGATACATTCTCAAGCAGAGCAGAAACCATTTGCCAGTCTCCAATAGCAGTCTTATGCGTCAGTTCAGGATAAACTGCAGTTACATTTTCCCAAGGCTGTTCATTGCCATTTAGATATATGTGGATGTTAGTAGCGTTGGGCGGCAGAGGATAAACCATCGGTAGCAAGCCACCAGTTAAGCCTTGAACATTGATGGGGTAGTTTCCGTCGATTTTTGCCCAAAAAACACCGTTGATTTCCGTTATGGTATAGTTGATGTGCTCAATGGGCATCGACAGCTGTACCGGATTTTGGGGCGCTGCAGCTGCGGGCGGAAAAAACAGTGGTTTAGATAAGGCAGGGGTTAATAGCGCAATCACAAGCAATGCGGTTAGAGCCGTTTTCTTCATAAGCCGACGTGCCACTGTTTGGTATAGTTAGCTTTTAACGCTTTGCTAAATCCCTAGAAGACTAAAGCATCATGAACATGGGTTTAACCTGCTGAATTCCATGCATTCCACGAAGGCGGTTAATGAGATTTAGGATTCTGCTGTTGTCTCCCTGCGCAATAAAAATTTCTAGACAGTATTTGTCGCCTATGTGGCGGTGCACGTTTTCGATAACTACATCGTCAAATTCATGTCGAAGCTCAGTTATTTTCATGTCCACATCTTTGCGTTCGTATTCGGATGTAACCATGATTGTTGCTGCCACGTTTCCACTTTGGAGCCGCGCTAGTTCGGATTCGGAGATGAGACCGCGTATTGCATCCCGAAACGCTTCTGATCGGCTATAGTAACCCTTCGTAGCCATGAAAGCCTCAAACTTTTTGAGGAGTTCATTAGGCAAAGTTATGCTTATTACAGTCAAGGCTCACACACCTGTTATTAACTTTAATGAGCAAAATTAATACTACATTAATATTTATCCTTGATGGCTTAACATTAACTTAATATTAACTGCTTCGGTTCTGAAAAGATGACTCAAATGGGAACCTGCCAAGAAAAAACCGAAGCAAAAGAACACGGTGAAGAAGAAAACCGAAAAATACTTGTAGGCCTCGCAATTTGGCTAGTCATAACCATAATCGTCGTCTACCTCCTAGACGTCCTCGCCGCGGGCATTCCACTCAACTTCACAGTTCCCATCTTAAACGTATCCGCTTCTGTTTCCATGATTCTCTACTACATAGCCATCCTCACCGCAGCAATCTACATCGGCGCAGCCGGACTAAAAGAACTCGTAATCGAGCGCCGATTCAGCGTCGAATTCCTCATGGCAGTAGCAGGCTTGGGCGCGCTGTTCCTTGATTACCGATTTGAAGCAGCCACCGTACTGTTCCTGTACTGCCTAGCTGAATATTTTGAGGGCTACATCCAAAACCGCGCCAAACGCACTGTAGAAAAAATTTCCAAGCTTATCCCCGAAAAAGCACGTCTAATTACCGATGACACGGAGATCAGCATTAACGTGTCCGAAGTCGAGGTAGGCGCTACAATACTCGTTAAACCAGGAGAACGCATCCCCCTTGACGGAAACGTAACAGAAGGATTTTCCCACGTTGACCAAGCCCTCGTCACCGGCGAATCCATGCCAGTGCCCAAAAGGGTTAATGACTGCGTGTTCGCAGGCACCCTCAACATGGGCGGCATCCTAAAAATTGCAGTTACCAAAAAATCCACCGAAACGCTGGTTTCCCGCATCGTACAACTAGTGGTTGAGTCTCAGAAACACAAAGCAAACATGGAGCGGCTAGTGGACAGATTTGCCAAAGTCTATGTCCCCATTGTTATTGCACTTGCAGTTTTCACTGCTGGAGCAATGCCTTATTTGGTAGGCGGCTCATTTGCCACATGGTTTTATCGTTCACTAATTCTGCTGGTAGTGTCTTGCCCAAGCGCCTTCATCATCTCGGTGCCCGCCACTATCTTCATCGCCATCACCATCGCCGCTAAACGGGGCGTAATCATAAAAGGCGGCGTCTTTATCGAAAAACTCGCTCGAGTCAAACAGGTGGTCTTCGACAAAACAGGCACATTAACGCTTGGGCGACAAGCTGTCCACGAAGTACACCGAGTGGACATTTCAACCGCTGAGGACGACGCAATCGCTTACGCAGCCGCCTTAGATCAATTCAGCAATCACCCCATAGCACAGGCTATTGTACGGAGGGCAGTGGAGCGCAAGATTGACCTAAGCAAATTCAAAGTCACCGACCTCGTGGAAGTCCCAGGTAAAGGCATCGTTGGATTGGTCAACGATAAACACGTAGCCATCGGCAACTTAGAATTCATGAATGAGTTAGGCTGCAACTGCGATCAAGCGTTCGAAATCACCGCAGGCGACATCCACACAGCAGTTTGCATTTCTGTAGCGAAGCAGGGGCTGGCGGCGGTCTGCGTGGTTGATGAAGTCCGAGAAGACGCTTTAACCGCGGTAAGGCAGCTAAAAAAACAAAAAATTAAAACAGCCATGCTGACGGGTGACAAAGAAGCCATAGCCAAAGACACCGCCGCATCGCTAGGCATCGATGATGTACATGCAGAGTTGTTCCCCGAAGACAAACTAGCCTGCATTGAGGGCATGAAGGGTAAAGATGGCTTGGTTGCGATGGTAGGTGACGGCGTTAATGATGCGCCTGCTTTGGCGTCTTCGGATGTAGGCATAGCTTTGGGAGCACGAGGCGCTGACGTCGCTTTGGAGTCGGCTGATGTTGTGCTTGTTAATGATGAGTTAGCTCAGATTCCCTACTTGATTAACCTCAGCCAGAAAACCATGGGTATCGCCAAACAGAACATTGCTGCCTCGCTTGTTGTGAAGCTTGTTTTGGGTGCTTTGGGCTTGTTGGGGTTGACGCCGCTTTGGTTCACCGTGGCGTCGGGCGATGATGGAGTAACGATGCTGCTGCTCCTCAACACGCTACGACTGGAGCGGATAAAAACTGGGTAGACCGCTCTTGACGCTTTCTTTCCTGTTTTCTGCCTATAATGCTGTGAAATATTAATAAGCTGTGAATAAAGAACATAACCGTTATGCCGAAGCAGCCGAAAACAAAGCCCAAGCAAACAGGCAAGCTCAAACGTAAAGTAGAACCTGAAACGCCAGGCATAACCACCAAAAAATCCTACTGGGTCGTCCTCGCCGCTGTTTTGGCTGTTTCCTCTGCAGTATTAGCAGTAATGACTGGTTTAGACGCTGGGCGAACAGCGATTTTGGTCGTGACAATTTTGGCGCCGATAGGGGCTTTAGGCTACGTCAGGGTTACTCCGTCGAACTTGTCGCTTTCCAAGAGGGCAACTTTTCTATTCATAGGAGCATCAGTCATCGGCTTCGGCGTCTGGGCGGCAATCGTGCTTATCGGCGGCGTCTACGGCTTAACAGCGATGTTAACGGGTGCTTTGGGGAGTCAATTCTTCGTAGTCACCAGCTTAGTAATTTGCCTCTCCGCTGGGGCATTTGTGGGTGAGTTAATCGGTAAAAACAAAGAGGTACAGCTGCGCCTCTTTAACCCTCTTGATGAGAAACAGTAGCAGATTTCGCCCAGAAGATTTAAGAACCCAATCATTCAGCATGTTTTCCTACAGAAACCTAAACGGGATAGACCAGATTTGAAATTCGGCATAATGACCCGCAACCCCGAAGCATGGAGCAGCACCCAAGTTCGAGAAGCGCTGACCAAACGGGGCATCCCATATGAATGCTTCACTTTTCCAAGGCTTGTGGCTCGACTTGCATACAAGCCGTACTTCAAAGTGAACAACACAAGCATCCTCGACGATTTAGATGCATTGATTATTCGCCCCATCGGACGCGGCAGCCTCGAGGAGCTGGTGTTCCGCATGGATATGCTCTATAAGCTGGAGCGGCAGGGCTTCTATATGGTTAACCCGCCGACGGCTATTGAGCATTGCGTTGACAAATACGATATCCTTTCGTTGCTTGAAGATGTGGGGGTGCCCGTTCCCCGCACGCTGGCAACTGAGAGCGTTAACGAAGCGCTCAAATCCTTCAGCGAATTAGGCGGCGATGTTGTTGTTAAACCCATCTTCGGTTCAAGAGGACAAGGTGCAACACGAGTAAATGATGTTGACGTTGCGGACACCATTTTTAAAGCCATTACGTTCCATCATGGCGTCATCTACATGCAGGAATTTGTTGAGCATGGATTCAGCGACATCCGAGCGTTCGTTTTAGGTGACCAAGTTATTGCATCTATGCGTCGAGTTGCTACAGGCTGGAAAACAAATTACAGTCGAGGGGCTCGCCCTGCAGAGGCTGAAATCAGCGACGAATTCAAGGAACTTGCCGTCAAAGCCTCCAAAGCGGTTGGCTGCAAAGTTGCAGGTGTAGACATTCTCGAAGGACCTGAAGGCCCCCGAATCGTGGATGTGAATAGTCAACCCGGCTGGAAGGGGCTGCAGATGGTTGCTAAAGTTAACATCGCTGAACAAATAGTAGAGTACGTTCTAAAAGAACTCAAGAAGTAGCCATCATGGCTGTGTAGGGGTCGTCGGCGACTGCTGGAAACCGCGTCTCCGATTTGCCCTTTACCAAAGTTCTTTCTTTTTGCTCGGTGAATTCGCCGATAAAGCAGCCGCTAAGCCCAAGCGCAGACAGGGTCTGCTGGACTTTTTCCTTTGCTTGTGCAGACACAGCCGCCAATATTGTGCCTGTCGAGGACATAGCCAGTACCTGCGTATCAATCCACCTGAAATGCCTCTGCAAAGAAAAAGCTTCCGTTGGAATGGCAATTTCGTCCCAATAAACTTTGAAACCGACTTTGGACGCACCAGCGAGTTCATTTAGCGCCGAGACAAACCCGCCCTCCGTCGCATCATGCATCGCATGCACCCCCTCCACCTTGGCAAGCGCCAACGCCTCCTTGACGCAACTCTGCATCCGCGTCAACTCGCCGTATTCCTGCCGCTTTTTTTCGCCGAAGAGCCTCGCTGCGTTTTCTTTGTGGCTGAGGGCGTAGTTGGTGATGGTTTCCAGCCCCAGCGGTTTAGTGCACAGGATCAGGTCACCAGGTTTTGCGCCGCCCGAAGTGATGAGCCGCTTGGGATCAACTGTGCCGTAGACGGTGCAGACGCCTAAAAGGTCTTTTAAGCTGTCATACATGGCAGTGTGACCCCTGACGATTGCGATGCCCAGTTCTTCGGCGGCTTTGGCGGTTTGAGCCATGATTTTTTGGAACCGCTCGGGCTCGGTGGGGCGCGGCCCCAGAAGCGTTATTGTGCAGAATTGGGGGTTTGCGCCCGAAAGGGCTACGTCTGAGGCTGCGTAGTTGATGAGTAGCCAGCCGAACCATTCTTCTGGCACTCCTGTGCAGGGGTCAGTCGCCACCGCAACATATTGGTCGCCTAAACGGTGGATGCCCGCATCGTAGCCAATCATTGGGGGCACCAGCACCCGCTCGTCGGGTTTAATTAAGTCCAGCAGTTTCTGGAGGTCTTTAGCGGCAAGCTTTCCCATTTTTGTTTCCTCTAATCATTAAAGACGATATTCTAATGTACCTCTCTTAACGAGTACAACTAAAAGGATTGCGCTGATTAAGAACTCCGCTAAAAGAAAGCTGCCGTTATAAACTGCAGGCCAAAGATATTGACCGAATTCTGGGAAGGAGTAAACATAATTCCAAACAAAAACGCCTACGAAGTAATGCACAAGAAATCTGAGAAATACGCTTATCCCAGCCCCAAATAGCACCAGCGAGATTTTCTTGGTATGAAACATTCCTGTTAAACCGATTAATCCGAACGCAATTGGATATTCAAGAACCGCTTGTAGAGGCGTTGCTACAATTGAAGAGGCACCTAAGTATAGTATATCGATGAAGAATGCAATTATGCCATATAATATCCCAGCTAATACTCCTACGCGAACACCTCTTCGCAGCGAAAGCCACATCGTTGGAACCATACTTGCTAAAGTTACAGCTCCTCCGAATGGAAAGCCGGGAAAAGGTCGTATAGAATACAAAACACCTGATAGAGCAGATAAAACGATGATTTCAGCGAGCATCTGAGTTTTGAAAAAACGTTTTGGTTTTGTCGTTAATTTAGTCGCTCTCAATTTTCCGCCTTCTGCGACGTATTCACTTTTTGAATACTTTAAGTACCTTTCCGATAGCTTTCCAATTCACTATTTACATTAGCAGCATTTATTTATAATAGGCTGGCGATAGGAAGCACAATTGGTTTTATTCCTTGGAGGTACTCCCACCGTATGTTAGTCCGAGTTCGAATTAAATTCAGATTCTGATTCAGAATATTCAATGTTTTTTATTTTTTATAATAATTTTCCTTTAATTTTTAATAAAAACAAAAAATTTTAATTGTATTAAGCTGGATTTGCAAAAAGCTTAAGTAGCCAAGATGTGGTAAGTTGAAAAGCGAAGCCATGGCTGACTGCTATGGAGGCGCATCACCGCCTAGTCCCAATTGAGGGATAGAAAGAGAATAACAAAAGAAGGAGAGAATAACACGGCAAATAAAATTTTCGCGATAGCAGCAATAATAATCATATCTAGCCTTTGCGTAATCAGCAATCTACAAACAGTTAAAGCCACTGTATATTCAGATGTTACCACAGGACAGGTATTTGACCCCTACGATAATGATTTGATTGGTAAATATGGCTGCTCCGTTGCTAGGCAGAGGACAGGAGGCATTGAGGACCAATGTTTTTTCTATCCTACGTTCGAAGCAAAAGCGTGCAATGATTGGGAAGTGTGGAATATGAAAATTAGCGTCACTGGATGTAAACCGAACGGTGATCCAATAAATGGCTTCTCAGGCTATAACAATCAGGATCATAACACGAGTCCGCAATCGATTGGCTCTGATTGGGAAAACACACTGGATTGGGTTCGTGATTCTATTAGCTTACTTGACCCGTCAGGAATTACAGATTATATTACTGCAGGAAGCGATGGAGATGGAGGATTCTGGGATGGATGGACCGCAACGACTGACAAAGACAATGATGGTACATGGGCAGAATTCCAGGTGCAAGGACTTCATATGGGCGATTTTACTCAGCGAGGACTGCAATTTAAGTTTTCTTTAATGTGTGACAATGATATGGGAGGAACCTATCTTTTAATTATACACTACCACCTTCAACTTAGAGTACCGAGCTCATCGCAACAAGTGACCGAAGATATCTATCAGCAAATAACTTACGAATATACACCCTCGCATGTAGAAACAGTTATGGATGCAGGCGTATTAAGTCCATACGTAGAAATTTACTATCCTCAGTGGCTAACTGGTTATGCGCCAGATAGGAGCGATGCACTCATCGGTTGTTCTCAAGGCGGCGCCGGATATATTAGCGGAATGATGGACTCAGAACAGACAGGTTACACTGACATCTATTTATATGGCTACGCAGCTTGGGCAGGAGGATTTGTCTATACTTATGTGTCTGAAACTAATGGTAATTGGCAACCAGTTGGCTATTGCTGGATTGAACCAGTTCAATAGTACGCACCACATTTGATAGCATCTACTACGGAAAATTTCAGGTATATTTTAATCTGTAATTATAACGCGAGCCCCGACAACAGTGCGATAATAATAGATTGCATTACAACAACACATTAGCAAAATACTAGCCAATTAATGCCCTCCTTTTTTATTCCTCTGAGAGTGCGCGCTATCGTTTCGCTTTCGTCAGCATATTGCTCGTAGATTCGTAGCCAATTTGTGTGCTCCAACAGGTTAATTCTTAACTCCTCTTGAATATCTGTAGCTATTTTCAGCTATTTTTTCGACTTATCAAATCCCGATTAGTCGAAGAATCTGGTAGTTTAATGGCTAATCCTAAGAAGTCGCCGAAGGGAAAAGCAGACGATTCCAAATTGCCGAATATTCGGGGAAAAACTGTTGTGTTCCAAAAAAGGATTTCGCTGTTCTGGGTGACTACTTTAGTCAAAATCTTACGTATACCTGAGAGCGAATAGAAAGTGGCACGAGAAAAGGGCGGAGTTTTGTTTCCTTTTATTCTTCTTTTGAGAACGGAAAAGCTATGTTTGTTTAGGAGACCGAATATAATGCCTTTGTCAGCAATTCGAGTCGCTTCAGATAATGCCGAAGCCGCATCCCCGACGAATTCAAAGCTTGTTACAAAAACGACGAGGTCAACAGATTTGTCTCGAATGGGCAGGCGGCTGCCGTCGCCTCTTATCAGACTGGTCTGAGACCAGAGTTTTTTTGCTTCAGCCAACATGCTGCTCGAAAGATCCAAGCCGACGCATTGGTAGCCCATCGTCTGCAGCCATCTTGTGAAGTGAGCGGTTCCGCAGCCGACCTCAACTATTGTTTTGGCATTCGGAAATTGCCCCAGCAACTTTGTAAGCAGCTTTTTTTCCAGTACGTCTGCCCGTTTGTACTGGTTCTGGTAGGATGCCTCGTAGTTTTGGGCTACTTGCTTGTTTTCAAAGATTGATTGCTCAGTCATGGCGCCCCTCAAGAAAGGTATTTTGTGTTTAAATATCGTCTAACGCCAATGAGGACAGCCAACGTCACAGGGACAAATATCAAATCTACAAGCACACCCAAGTCGAAGACAGCGAAACCTATACCGAAGAGCACAAAGTCGATGGTAAAGAAAATTATAGTCTCGACGATGACGCCCAAAGTCATACCTGCGGCTTCGCTTTTCTTCCTCAAAGCGCCCGTCGCCAGCGCCATGGGTACTCTTGCGGCGATTAGGCCGAAGAGGTAAATGTAGAGGAACCCTGGTGGAATAGCTATGGTTCCGAGGGTTGTTCCTGCCAAGTAGCCGATGCCGCAGCCAATCGCCGTAGCTGAAATCCCCGCAACAGGGCCCATCAGTATGCTTACTGCAAAGATGATTATGGGCGCCAAGTTTATGGTGGAAAGCGGCGGCGGCAACGGAAAAGCGATAATCGTTGTTACAGCGATTAACGCCGCCATAACGCTTGTTAATGCGAGTTTAGTCGTGGGTGAATAGTTTTTACTTGTTTTAGAGTCTATACTCTTGTTTGTTTGCATTTTGTTTTTCCCTCCGCCAGTATTACCTGGTTCAGGTTCGCAGGGTCGACAGAAGGTACTGTCCTCTCAGCCGGATCATTCTCCAGCTCCCCAAGAACAGAAAAGCATATGCTACCTTGTGAAATAAAGGTTTTGCGAAAACGATAAAATCGAAGTCTCAAGAAGCAAGTTTCCAAGCCGTCTGCTTGTTCAAACAGCGATTTTGGGCAAGTCTTAAAAACAATTATTCTCAAAAGGTAAGTCACTTGGTGTCCCTTTGGTAGATGCAGTATCGGTTGCTCTAATTGTCAGCGCTTCAATAATTCTCATAGGGTTCGCGGCTAATTTCATGTTCAAAAAAACAGGCTTACCCGACATGCTGATTCTCATCGTTTTGGGCGCTATCTTCGGACCCCTGCTTGGAGTGTTTGACCCCACAGCCGTCAAAAACTTTGCACCCTATATCGCCGCGCTTGCATTGGCGTACATACTGTTTGACGGCGGCATGGGATTAAACATCAAAAAGGTCTTTTCCAACAGCATCAAAGCGGTTTTGCTGGCCGTTGTAGGCTTTAGTTTCAGCGTCATAGGCGTCTGCATATTCACAGTCTTCGTGTATCAGGTGCCGTGGGTTTATGGACTTTTGTTCGGCAGCATATTCGGGGGAAGCAGTTCAGTTGTCGTCATATCTTTAGCATCAAAAATTAAGCTAAGTGAAAAAGGCTGCACAGTGCTGATTTTAGAGTCAGCAATAACAGACATACTCTGCATCATCATCAGCCTATCGCTTTTAGACATCATAATAACAGGTCAAGCTAACCTCAACGCAATAGCAGTTGGAATCGCTGGGAAACTTTTAATAGGCTTACTTATTGGGTTGGCTTTAGGTTTAGGCTGGCTGTTTGCTCTAAGAAAAGTCGTTTCGATGCCGTTCTCGTACATGCTCACTTTAGGAATTGTCCTGCTCGGGTACGCTGCATCTGAGAGCATTGGCGGCAGCGGAGCACTCAGCGCATTAGTTTTCGGGTTGATTTTAGGCAATGAGCGGGAACTTTTTAGGCTGCTTAGCAAGGTTCTCCCTACAGAAGAAAAGCCAGTTATGGTCGTTAGCAAGGGACTTAAACGCTTTGAAGCTGAAATCGCATTTTTAATCAGGACATTCTTTTTTGTGTTTTTAGGAATCATCTTCACGTATTCTAGCTTAGTTATTCTCGTGTCGGGTATTGCACTTTCCCTTGTGCTGCTCGTTACTCGCCTCGGCGCAGTCTATTTGACAACTTCGCATAGCAGTTTAGCAAAGGAACGGCCTATTATGACGGTTGTGTTGACACGAGGCTTAGCCGCCGCTGTATTAGCCACGCTGCCTGGTCAGTACGGATTAGACTATGCTGACTTATTCGTAAACATCGCAGTCGTAGTCATCATGTGTACAGCGATTATAGCAACTGTCGGGACAGTGGTTCTTTCCAGGGGGGAAAAAGGCAAAGAAAAAATTCAGTTGCCCAGTGAACTTAAAGAGGATGAGGCTCTTGAAGAAGAAGCACCTGAGCTCCCAGTAGATAAAGCGCCGGCAAAGAAAAGAAAAAACACAAAAAAATCTACACCAGATAACACTTAGGAAAAACCTGTTTTTTCGTCCAGCCAAACCATCCATTTAGGCTTGTTGAAACCGTTGCGTTTGCCAACCCAGTAGCCCCACACGCAGCCGATTGCTGGTGCCACAAGAAACGTAAATACAAAGTAGGTATCCGTCATGAGGTACCTGAGCATAGCTTTGGCGAACACCGCTGACAGTAACACTAAAAGAAAGGCAGCTGCCCAGCCTATGCAAGCTCCGCCCAAGGGGTAAGCTATTCGCATGCGTTTTTTCATACGATCAGACCCTAACGGAGGTGGATTTACCATCATTTTATACCCAAAGTAGGACATCGGCAACCATATGGCACAGCCTATGAAAGCCTGAATAAGTCTAGTGGAATCAATTGAGCCTAAAAAATAAAACACGATAAAACTTGCCAGAAGCACAATTTGCCCCACAGCCAAAAGGGACCAGTAGATTTTTTGGGCTCTGCGTTTGCGAGCTTGGTCAGCTTGAGGCGGAAAATTATGAAGTACAGAAGAAGCCACTTTACCTTTCTCAGTTAGCAGATATTGCCCCGCGCTGTTTTTCTCAACGAGGTCCCCCAGCACTTTTAGATGATAGTTCAACAAGCCAGTACTGCCTGTTTCGGAGGCTTCAAGCAACTCAGTGTAGGAGACAGCCCCTTTAGCTTCAAGAATACCGATTATGGTTTGGCGGTTCTCATCTTTTAGAATTTTATAGAGGTCTGTTAACCCATCGTTCATAAGGCTATTTGGGTGGACAAGGAATTTAGGGTTTTTTGACTACAAAAATAGTCAAGGCTCAAAAAACGTTTTTCCTATCGTTTGATATGGTAGTGGCGCCCCCCCTTTTCTTCTACTCGGCAGGTTTTGTGGTGCAATGTGTTTTTGTGTAGACGTCTGGTTCAGGTTGCAGATAACTTGGTACAAGCGATTTTAGCCAAAAACCAGTTCCCACTCCAGTTCTATGCAGGATAATGTTTTTAGGTGCTAGCTCAGTCTTGCTAAAAGCAAATACTAACAATCAGGATAATGATTTGCATGCAGCCTCTGCCTAAAGACTACAACCACACCGAAATCGAAGCTAAATGGCAAGCAAAATGGGAAGAAATGGGTATCTACCACTACGACTGGAACGACAAAACCAGAGAGCCCTTTAGCATCGACACACCCCCGCCGTACCCCTCAGGCGAGTTACACATGGGCAACGTTTTAAACTGGACATACTTTGACATGGTAGCCCGCTATAAGCGCATGCAGGGCTACAACGTACTGTTTCCGCAGGGCTGGGACTGCCACGGACTGGGCATAGAAATCCAAGTTGAGAAAGCCAACAACATACGCAAACGCGACTTGCCGCCTGAACAGTTCCGAAGCATGTGCATGGCGCTTGTTGACAAATACATCGGCATGATGAAGGAGGGCATCCTCAAACTCGGCGCATCCATCGACTGGACAACCGAATACAAAACGATGAACCCTGACTATTGGCGCCGCACACAACTCAGCTTCATCCAGCTATACCAGAAGGGCTACATGTATCAGGGTACACACCCCGTCAACTGGTGTACACGGGACGAAACCGCGATTGCCGACGCAGAAGTTGACCACGTTAAAAAAGAGGGCATGCTGCACTACATCAAATTCTACCTCTCAGGCACCGACGAGTACCTGCTTATTGCGACATCACGGCCCGAGTTCATACCCGCCTGCGTCGCCGTCGAAGTTAACCCCAACGATGAACGCTACAGTAAATACGTCGGAAGAAAAATCAGCGTACCTCTGATGAACAGAGAAGTCACCGTCATCGCTGATGAAGCTGTTGACCCCAAATTCGGCACAGGCGCAATGCAAATCTGCACCTACGGCGACAAAGAAGACGTAAAAACCGTCATAAAACACAAGCTCCCAGTCATCCGCCTCATAACCCAGAACGGCCAAATCAGCGAGGCAGGCTGCAAATACGCTGGCCTCTACGTGAACCAAGCCAGAGCCGCCATCGTCGAAGACCTCAAAGCGGCAGGGTTGCTTGAGAAAAGCGAAAAGATTCAGCAGGAAGTCGGCGTCTGCGAACGATGCAAAGCGCCGGTTGAAATCCTTGAGGTTAAGCAGTGGTTCATGAAAACTATGGAGTTAACCCAAAAGGTGGAGGAGAACGCCAACGCCATACCATGGTATCCTGACTACATGAAAAACCGCCTAATCGACTGGGCAAAATCGTTGGATTGGGACTGGGTGATTAGCCGACAACGCCTGTTTGCCACGCCGATTCCAGTGTGGTACTGCAAGGGCTGCGGCGAAGTCATCGTTGCGAAACCCGAATGGGTACCCATCGACCCTAAGCTTACTGGGCCACGAATCGAGGCGTGCCCGAAGTGCGGCGGCAAAGACTTCCGGGCAGAACAGGATGTCATGGACACGTGGATGGATAGCTCAATCACCTGCGCTGTTCACGCTGGTTGGCCTGATCGGGCAGACTGGCAACGCCTGTTTCCGGCAAGCATGCACCCGTCTGGCACAGACATCATTCGCACTTGGGCATACTATCTTATGGTTCGCCACCTTGCCCTATTCGGTCAGCGACCATTTAACAGCGTCCTAATCAACGGCATGGTTCTGGGCGCTGACGGCAGAAAAATGAGTAAATCCCTCAAAAACTATGCTGCCGCACCTGAAACTCTCAGCAAGAATGGCGCTGATGCTGTGCGTCAGTGGGCAGCGGGTGGCGGAGCAACAGGCTCAGACATCCCCTACCGCGTCCAAGACGTAGAGTATGGGAGGCGTTTCTTGGTTAAACTCTGGAACGCCTCGGGCTTTGCATGCAATCTGCTCGCAAAGTTTGATCCTAAAGACACTACAGAACCTGACTATCAACTTCTCGACAGGTGGATTTTGAGCAAAACTGAGAATATCACCAAGAAAGTCACTGAGTCTTTCGAGAAGTGCCAGTTCAACATTGCATTGGAAGACATACGGAACTTCTTTTGGCACGTGTTCTGCGACTTCTACGTGGAAGCCGTTAAAGATCGCCTCTACCGCCCCGAAGCCTACGGAGAAGCCAACGCAGCCGCGGCACAACGCACCCTCTATGAGGTGCTCTACCGTATGCTTCAGCTTTTGGCGCCTGTGATTCCCCATATGACTGAGGAGATTTACCAGTACATGTACAAAGACGGTAAAGGCTACCAGAGCATTCAGGTTTCACAGTGGCCCAAATTCAACCCCGCCTTAGTAGATGAAGCGGCAGAGAAAGACGGCGACTTGGTGGCGGCGGTTATGAGTGAAATACGCAGAGACAAAGCTGAAAACAAAAAACCCCTAAACGCCCCCATCAAAAACCTCGCAGTAACCTGCAAAGACGAATCAGCCGCAAAAGCCATCCGCCAAGCAGAGGCAGACATAAAATCCACACTAAAAATTGAAGCCATGACCATCCAAGTTGGAGACGCAGACGGCAGACAAGTCGCCCAACACGAAATCTACGTCAAACCGGAATACTGAGGCGAATCTTGATGGTGAAAAAGGTTGGCTTAATCGGCTGCGGCGCAATCGGCACCGTACTTGCGGAGGCGTTTGAACGCAAAATCTTAGCCTGCGACGAACTCCTCGTCTTCGACATTGATGCCGCTCAGGCGGAGAAGCTCAAGGGCAAACTCAAGTTCCCCGTCAAAATAGCCGCAAACGTAGATGAGATACTTGCCGCTGAACCCAAAGTAATCGTTGAAGCTGCAGGTCAAAGCGCTGTCCACCAGTACTACGATAAACTCGTAGCTTCAAAAGCCGAAATAATCTTCATGAGCACAGGCGCACTCCTTGACCACCCCGCAGACAACCCCCACGTGCACTTTCCAGCAGGCGCCATCGGAGGCTTAGACGCCATCGCAGCCGCTGCCAACGCAGGCATCGAGGAAATCACTCTGGCGACCCGCAAGAACCCCAAGGCGCTGGGCAAACAAATCGAAGCGGAAACCGTCACCTTTGAGGGCGACGCCGAAGAAGCGGCTAGGCAGTTCCCGCGGGAAATGAACGTCGCCGCCACATTGGCATTAACGGTTAAACCCACAAAAGTCCATGTTAAAGTCATAGCGGACCCCAAAGTCACACGCAACACCCATCAAATCCACATCAAATGGCGCTACGGAGAAATGAACCTGCAATTCGCAAACGACCCACACCCCGACAACCCACACACCAGCGCACTAGCAGCATGGGCAGCCATTAGGCTACTTCAGACACTGCTACAGTAAGTAGCTGCTAGCTAGAAAAAGAGGGGGCCGCGGCTTTCTGGGCGCGTTTTAGTTGGAGTCTGTGCTTCATAGAGCAGCTTCTGCATCGTTTCTGGTCTGCGGGTATGCTTCGCCATTGAGGGGTTTTGGCTCTAGCTGCTAACCGTTTGCCGCAATCGCAGCAGTGATACTTGGTTGGGCTTTCTCTAATGTTGTAAACTTGCATAATAGACAACTTCAATGCGTTTATGGGATATCCTGCTGTAGTTTTTCAAGCATTATTCGGACAATTGACTCTTTGAGGTTAAGGGCTTTGGAGATGCTTTCAACGTCGGTGGTTCGCTCATCAAGAATGTGGTGGAGAATTCGTCGCTCATCATGGCTTTTTGCTTGACTCTGTAACTCTTGAGCTGCATGCTTCATTGCTAAGTTACGGATGAAAAGTAAAACGGTTTTTTCAGTCTCAAGTGCGGATAGTTTATCGTCGATGTCTTTTAGCAGGCAAGAAAATGGTTCTATCTTGCTTTCAATATCGCTTTTTTCAATGTTGGATAAGCGCTTCATAAAGTCAGTTGCTTGGCTAGAAAGCTCAGTGGGCAAGGATTGAAAATTAAGCAGTTGCTCATTAAACAAGTGAGGCCCAAAAATCAGCGAAATATACCCCGACTGTTTAAGATAATATGAGCGTCTGTTTGGCCCATAGGGGCTTGCTGTAACGTTTGAGCCAACAATCCCTGCCTTCTCTAAAATAGCTAAGTGGCTTGTCACAAGTTGCTGGGCCTCTCCAATTTCCTTAGATAACTCAAGAGGATAACTCGGTTCTTGACTTAGTCGCTTGATGATTTTTCTTCTCACTGGGTTCTCGACTGCTTTTAGCATTAAATCAATTTGGGATTCTTCTGTCATCGGTATCTCTCAATAAAAGGGGGGGTGGAGCTTATTTGAGCTCCACTTTTCTTGGTTTCTCTTCTGGTTTAGGTTCTTTTTTGGGCACCTTTAGTTCTAGTATGCCGTCTTTCATGGTGCCTTCGACTTTAGAGGGATCGACCTCTTCAGGAAAAGCGATGAAGCGCTGCAGAGACGAATAGGCCCGTTCTCGATGCAGGTAGTTCTTCTGCTTCTCTTCGGTTTCTTTTTTACATTCCGCCTTGATTGCCAGACCGTCTTTGTTTACTTGTACATCTACTTGGTCTTTGGCGAAACCTGGGAGTTCCGCGTTTACAACGAAGGCGTCGCCATTGTCTATGAGGTCAACTTGGGCGTACCTTGTGGGCAATTGGAATTCCTGCGACGTTTCGTATAGTGGGAAGAACGGTCGCATTAGGTCGTTGAAGGATTGGCGGAATTCGTTGAACATGTCGTCGATTCCTCGTTCTAATCCTTCTTGTTCTCTTCGTTTTGTTATTGATGTTCCAGGGGTTGCTGGAGATACAGTTGGTTTTCTTTTTTGTCTGTCTTCAACCATTCTAATCCACCTCTAAGCTATACATGATTTATTTGTATAGCTTCATTATACAAGTTCACATATAAAAGGTTTATGCCGACCACCAACAACATAAACAACAAGCATAACCCCTACAGAAATAACCAGAACCGCAAGAAAACCTCCCAACAACCAAAGCAACAGCATCATAAGCAGCAAATCAACTGGCTAAAACACTTTCCCCAAACAAGGCAAAAGAAAGCTACTGTGATTACTCATAGGCACCCACATATTCTTATTAAGCCAAACAACTGCTGGTTTGTTAGAGCGATCTTTTGTTTCCCCATTTTAGTACACGGCGGTAATTAGGTTGAATTACAAAGAAAGACAAGAAATAATCTCGAAGTCACCAATTTCCTTTAGCTACTTAAAAAAAATCAACATCGCCGCGGGAATTCTCCACCTATCACAAGGAATAATAATGCTAGCTCTTGGCACGCTACTAACATGGAACCGAGACATTTACACCTTCTATCTAAAACTTGACATAACCCCCGGAACTCCACCAACATTTAACATCGCGCCAAACCCCCAAATCTGGTTCACACTCAGTTACTTAGGCGTGATTGTAGCGTCATTTCCGTTACTTTCAGCTTTAGCACATTTCCTAATAGCCTTCGCAAAAAACAAAGCTTACAATGAAAAGTTAAAGAAAGGCATGAACCCGTATCGATGGTACGAGTATGCTTTTTCCAGCTCAATTATGATCGTGTTAATTGCCACATTTGTCGGAGTCTGGGACTTCTGGTCGCTTGTAATGATTTTCACTTTAAACGCAATGATGATCATGTTCGGTTATTACATGGAAATAGTGAATCAGCACACTGAAAAAACGTCTTGGTCAGCGTTTTTAGTAGGTTGTATTTCAGGAGGAATCCCATGGGTGGTGCTATTTGCCTATTTCATAGCAGCAGTCACTTCAACAGGAGTTGAGCCCCCAGCGTTTGTATACTCAATATTATTCATCTATTTTGCAGTTTTCAATGTGTTTGCGCTGAACATGGTACTACAGTATAAAGGAGTAGGACGCTGGAAGGATTACCTCTACGGTGAACGAGCCTATATTGTGTTGAGTTTTGTGGCTAAAACAGCGCTGGCATGGCTCGTATTTATCGGAGTATTCGCTCCATTCTAAATTTTCTTTATTACAATTCACTTCTAAACTTATTATTTAAGCCCGAAATAGAATATTAAAGAGGGCATATTAGTTGGCTCTAGTAAAACTGCCATCAATGAGCAAAAAAGAAATTGAACATTTAATCAATGAACAATTTCTCTGCAGAATAGCATTTAGAGGAGAAAACAACCCGTACATCGCACCATTCCAATACACTTCACTGAATGGGCATCTTTATTTTCACTTCACTGATTATGGAACCAAAATAGCACACCTAAAAAAAAGGCTTTCCAGTATGCGTTGAAATCGAAAAATACACACCTGACCTTAGCGAATACGCTTTTGTAACCTTAACCGGGACACTAAAACTAGTTAAAGACGAAGCAGAACGCCGAATAGCAATTCAGAAAATGGCTGAAACGGGAAACACTAAATTATCAACCAACTTTTTGTGTGCACACGGCTTTGATGCTAAGAGTGGGTGGTCCTCATTTAATGCTGAGCAACCGATGCTAATACTAAAGCTCGATGAAGTAACTTCCATGAAAGGGCTAAAATCCCCCTAAAATACGATATATTCGGGCAGCTCAAGAACGCTCTTGCCAATTCGATAATCACGCAAGCCCTTACATGCAGGTTGGATCCCACAAAGAGGAGAGTGGGCGATCATATTTGCCGCCTATTAGAGGCTCTATGCAGAAACCTATAGAGGGCTCTATTTTGCCCGCCACCAAACGCTTCTACCTTTAGGGGGACATACTCCACTGAAAGCAAAAAACCACTAAAGGTCAAAGATGACAAGAATAAACAAAGGCGATTAAAACAAAAAAGAAAAAGAAGCTAAAAAGTTAGCTTACTCAGTTGTGGTGTTTGCGGCGTTTTCGTCTGTTTGGGTGGTGTGGTCGGTGGCCTCTGTGGTTTCGACTTCCGAAGGCGCCTGGTGAGGCGCTTCTAAAGGGTGGGCCGTTATGTGGGCCTCCTCCACAATGACCGGTTGAACCAATTGTGCTTCAACTTGCTCCATTACTTTTTCAAGGGTGATTTCGGTTGGAGCATGCTCAGTTACTTCGAAGGATTGGAGGGGGGCTGTGACGACTGGTTGTGGCTCGGCTTCAACTGGAGCTTCTTCGATTATTTCTTCAGGAGCAGCAACTGCGACTTCCTCTTCGATTGGAGCTTCCTCGATTATGGCTGCAGCTTCCTCAACGGCTGGCGCTTCCTCAACGACGGGGGTTTCCTCAACAACTGAAAACTCCTCAACTGGAGCAGCTTCCTCAATGATTGGAGCTACTTCCTCAACTGGAGCCTCTGCAATCTGAGCCTCTGCGGGAGCTTCCTCAACGGATGCAGCCTCAACTACTTCTTCAGGGGCAGCAACTTCGACTTCTGCTGGCGCCTCAACAATTGGCTCAGAGATTTCTGCTTCAGCTGCTGGTTCAATGGTTTCAATCGCGGCTTCTTCAACTGCAACGGATGTTTCTTCAACTGGGGCGGCTTCAACAACTGGGGTTTCCTCGACCACTGGAGTTTCCTCAACGATTGGGGCAGCTTCCTCAACTGGGGCGTCAACAACTGCTGGAGCTGGTTCTTCTGCAACAATTTCCACTGGTGCAGCTTCCTCTAAAACTGGAGCGGCTTCCTCAACAATTGGAGTTTCCTCAATTGGAGCAGCTTCAACTGGTGTTTCTGCGGGGGCTTCTTCGATTGAAGTTTCAATAATTGTTGCTTCCTCAACTGGAGCTTCTATGACTGGAGCGGTTTCAACTGGAACTTCAACTGGCGCCTCTTCAACTGTAGCGGTCTCAGCTGGAAGTTCAATCGGAGCTTCTTCAACAGGGGCAGTTTCAACAGGAGTTTCAACTACCGCAGCGGCTTCCTCAATGACTGGAGCTGGTTCAGCTGGAACTTCAATAGGGGCTGCCTCTGCAGATGCAACCTCAACTGGAGCTTCTATAGGGGCATCTGCTGGAGCTGCTTCCTCAATAATCGGGGCAGCTTCCTCGACGGGAGCAGCTTCAACTGGAGCCTCAATTGGCGCATTCTCAACGGATGTAGTTTCGGCTGTGACTGTTTCCACGATTGCGGGTTGGATTGTGGCAGTTTCAACCGGAACTTCTGCTGGAGTAGATTCGACAGGCGCTTGAACAACTGGGGCAGCTGGCTCAGCTACAGGTGACGCATCCACTGGTTTAGGAGCACCCAACAGCTGATTTGTCGCATCCTTAATTACCCCCAACTCGTTTCGGGTATTTTCAAGAGTATTTCCAAGGAGACTAATTTCTTTGCTATAGATTTCCTCGTCGATTTCGCCGACGACATGCTGAATTTCGTAGTTTGCAAGTAGCATCTCAAGGGTTTTTAGTTGACTTTCAAGCTCAGCGGTTTTCGCCTGCATTTTTTCTGCAAGATCATGACGTTGCTGCTCGATGTCAGCAATCGCTTTTACAATGTCAGCTGTAAATGAGTCGCGAGTTGCTTCAGAAATTTTGCCAGTAGCGCACAGGTTGTCCAACGCCTGCTTCTTCTTCGTGGCGATTTCGTATTCTTCATTTAAACGCTTAAACGTGTATTTCCATGAAATCAATTTATTAGCACCGCAAGTCTGTATCGCAAAATCAGTGATAACGTTTGTTAACATGCACATATATCGGTAGCTAATAAAACGGATTGTGGATGCCGAAATTTAGCGTTCTTGTAGTGAAAACAGTTCAGGTCTGCCCGGTTTTATGTATACAAAGGTGACTATTTTTTTAAGTGCCATGTGTTGTGGATTAGCTGTTTTGCGGCAATACTGACGTAATCGATTCGGCGAGATGTCGCCATATATGATAATGTTTCCAGAAAAGCTTGTAGTTAACTCCAGGGCCGTATTGCAGATTTTGAGGATGGGGTTATGTTGTTTTGTTTATACTTTTTTGGTTTTGTTATAACTTTTTATTCTAAATCCGAATAAAACTTATATATCTAAACAAGAATAAACAGAAACGAGTGTGCAAGCAATGGTAGCATTAACAATCACAGTAAACGGGGAAAAATCTGAAGCCCGAATCGTCAAAAAAATGCATGAACGCGTAATCAAAAGCTTCCTAGACACAATAATAATGGCTGAACTCCTAAACGGACCCATAAGCGGCTACGACGTAATCAGCTATATACACAACAAATTCGGATTCCTAGTCAGCTCAGGCACAGTCTACTCACTCCTCTACTCACTTGAACGAAACCACCTAGTCGAAGGAGTCTGGATAGAACGCAAAAGAGTCTACAAACTCACCGAAAAAGGCGCCCAAACCATCCAAACAATCCTCAACTCACACGACAAAATCAAGGGCTTCATGGCAACAGTCCTTAGAGCCTAAAACAACCTCCTCACCAAAGTTTTGCTAATTTAAAAAACGAAACACTAAAAAACCCCTACACAGTTTCCTATCAGCGCAACAAATAAAGAGCGGGTCCGTAGCTCAGTCAGGCTAGAGCACCGGACTTTTAATCCGGGGGTCGCGGGTTCAATTCCCGTCGGACCCGCCAACTACAGTAATCATTTATACCGAAGCCTCCTGCTTAATCAGCTGCCTGAGCAGATCATTAAGCATCTTTAGCTGATAGTTTTCGAAGTCTTCTGCGGTCTTGTATGTCGTTGCGCCTTCAGCTAGTGTTTTTCTGGTCATGTATTCGTCTGGGTTTTCCCCTAAGGCACGGATCATTTCTCTTATGTACTCTAGTTTGCTAAGCTTAGTCTTTGGTCGTATGGCTAATCCTGAGGCTGCATAGACGTTGCGTAGCTTGTCTATTCCGATGCTTTGGATGTCATGGTAGGTGTCAACAGTGTGGCCCATCATGTAATCGACGTAGTCTGGCTGAACCCCTAAGGATAGAAGTTGTGTCTTGAAATATTTCCGCAGGCTGTGGACTCTTAAGTCGTACATGCGTCCGTTGCGTTGTTTTAGTAGGCCAGCTCTGACGTAGAGGTCGTGGACCATCTTGCGGATTTGCTTTCCCGATACATCTTTTACTGCATGCTTTGTTTCATCTCTTATCAGCGGTGATTCATCTATGAGGGTTTCTGGTGGGTGCCTTTTGTCTGGTGAACCGTGTTTTCTTTGCTCGATGTACTGCTTGAGGAAAAATGATGCTTCAGCGCCAAGGAAGGTGTCGTAGTCGTGGTATTTTCCTTTGGTTATCTCTGCTTCAACGTGTACGTGGATGGGGATGACGTTGTTTTCGAGGTCTTCTTTGACGTGGCGGTATTTTAGTTTGGAAAAGGTATCTTCTCTAAAGCCGCCCGTGGCTAAGCAGGTGATAGTAACTTTTTCTCTTAGTGCTGCTATGTCAAGCAGTTTGGATAGTTCTTCGGGTTTTGGCGCTCGGTCTTTGTAGACGACTCGTTTCTTTATGGGTTCGGCTAGCTCGATTTTTACTCCGTTGACGCGGTAGAAGCTTTTGACGCTTTTAATGTAGTTGTTGACGACGCCTGAGTTTAATCCGTCATCTTGCAGCTCAGCTAAGTAATCGTTTAGGTATCCAGTGTGGTTTTGGACTCTTTGAGGGTCAGGGATGCTTCCGACTGGTTTGAGGTCTTGAATCATTAGGTCAGGACTATAGCCTAACCAGGTTGAGTATCTTCTGACTTGAACAGTGTAGCTACAGCAGGTGTTAGGCGATCCTGAGCAGTGGCGTAGCAGGTGACGTGCTAGTTTGATTAGGGTTTGGTTGTCAAAGACGAAGGGCAGTAAAGCTGGTCTTTCGCTAAGAAAAGCGCTGAAAATGTAGTTGATTATGCCTTTTTCTCTTGCTGCAAGAACCTTGTGGAGGTCTAAGCTTACTGGTTGCTTAAGTTTTCCCCCTCGCAAGCCTTCCTCGATGGTCACGGTATTGCCTTGGATTTTTAGGGGTAATTGCAGATTTTTTAGTTCTTCAACTGTTAGCAGTTTTGTCCTAACGATTGGCGGTGGTATGGCTGGTATGGCTTTTGCTATGGCTTCGGTCATCTTTCTTGTTCTCCTTTTGTTTTTTGAGTTTTTCGCTCCGATGGTCGGAACGCATACTCAGCCTCTTCTATGGATTGTTTGCTTTTTAAATTCAATTCATAATTTTCTAGTAGAGGCTGCGGACGGAACTTAACGCATCGGATAATGTCTGACTTGAGGAGAACAAGGCCTGACGCTTTGGGATCGCCACCGTGCAGGGTAGGCGGTCCAGCGTCTCTATCCCAAGAAAGGATAATGTATTGTTCTGCTTCGTAGATTAGCCAGCCTACTGCTTCTCTAGTCTGCGGCTGCATCAAAACTGCTGAAGCCCGATTGTAGAAGACGTGGTCGCGGTAACGAATGAATATCAGCGGCTTTGATGAGTCTGTGTCAATAATGCTAGCGTCTTCATTTAGGGAGGACTTACAATTGGTTTCGCCAAATATTCCGTCAGGAGTTTCATTTGTAAGTCCAGCCATTTTCCCCATCAACCTACCGTCTGTTTGTGTTGAGTCGTGTTGGTTTCCTTCTCAAAGATTGGCTGCAGAGTTATATTGTCACTGACATCCATTGATAGCGCGATTACTTTCCTACCTGTTTGGTCTTCGGCGTTTGTTAGCCACGATTTAGGTATGGTGACTGCTTTGCTGTGACCCAGGTTTAGGATGCTTCTGATTATGGGCATAATTGATTCTCCATCATGCATGTTCACGCATAATTAGGTTTATATCCAATATTAACATTTTTTATGCACGATAAAGGCATGTCTACGCACAATAAAAAAGCAAACACGAAAGTAAACAAAAAAATGGAAAGCATACTCACACCCTTAAGATATCTTGCTCATCACAAAGAAGCATCAGTCGAGGAAATCGCTAAGGAGACTGGAAAAAACTATTCAACCATTCTAAGAACGATAACTGAACTTATCGAGAAAGGATTAGTAGATTATCATCATGAAAGAACTGCGCCCAGAGGAAAAGAGCTAAGAATTTACAGCGCAAACTTGTACGGATTAATTTTCTACTGGAACGGACACTTTTCCAGTTTAGACATAAAAGACATTGCCAAAGCACATGAGGACATGTTGCTTGTTTTCAAGAAATGGGAAAAATTCACCAAGGCAAAATGCGAACCTTACATGCTTGCTAGAATAGCTTCGGCTGTAACTGCTGAGGTTCAATTCCATAGTCAACAATATAACATGCTCATGGTAGTAGCAGGCTTAAGAGGAGCAGACATGATTAATATTTTTCGGAAGTCGGAGGAGCCTGCCCGTAGAGCTGCTTTTGACGTAACGGCTTTAGGCTTTAATTTCATGGCTCTTCCAGTGGAGCATGTTAAGGAGTTTTTGGGCAAGCAACAATGGCAGCAGCTGGAGAAGATATGGGCTGTTGTTGAAAGCGATTATGAACTTAGAGCCAAAAGGGACGAGTTTCTTGACCGGCTTGAAAGGGATCATGTAGAAGGACTCAAAGCTATTGCAGAATGGAGAAAGTATCTAGAGCAAGAGCAAACATCACCAAAATAGTCGAAACGGTTCAGCGGTAGGATGAATAAAAAAAATATTTTTTTTCTTGCATGCTACCTATCTCTTCCCAGAGAAGAAGAAAAAACAGCTAATTTTCCACGGCAAAGCCCTTTTTTCTTCTTTCAACTTAAGAATAAAACGGTAACTTAGAAGAAGAAGAAGACAATAACTCGCAGCCGCAACCTGTTGTCTTCTTCTTTTAGTTGAGAAGAAGAAAAAACGCTGTCGGCAAGCAGGAATTTTTTCTTCTTTCAGTTCTAGCCAACAAATGGAATAATCGAAAGAACAACAACACGGGTGTATTTTGGTTTGTTGTTGTTCTTCTTTTAGGTTAGTGATTAGAAGGTTTGATGGCACGCCTTGGGCTGACGCGCCATGGTTAAGGGTTAACAGGGGTTTTTCGAGAAGGGCAGTTTGGGCTATGGCATGCCAACCCTTAACCGCCCCAATATCAGCCATAACGACATAAAAGTTTATTCCCAAATTAAGGCTCACCATAGTGCCAAGCAGTTTGTCGCAAGATAATTAAGCTGTAAGCAAACAAGGAACTCCATCGGCAAAGAAAATGGCGTTGCCAACCAACATAGACCCCATACTGCTAAATCTCCTCATGGCTTTGGCTTGGCTGCTTGTTGATTATTTGTAAGCAAAGAGATTGAGGTCTCCTGCCACAAAGACCTCGTTATCGCCTGCAACTGGTGCAAGAACATAATGGTCGAAGTGTTGATTTCCCTGGAGAACGCCTGTTGATTGATCAAGAGTCAAGAGGTCACTACCGGAAGTTAAGAAAACTTTGTTGTTAAGCAAGGTTAGACCAATTTCTTTGGCTGGACCAACGCTTGAAGAAATTGAAACGTTTTGTGCGATTGGAGTTTTCCATAATATGTCGCCATTCGCTAAATCAAAACTGAATATCATTCCTTTGTATTGGTCTGTTCCACCCCAGCCGGTCTGCGCAAAGGTGAAAGCCCAAAATGCACTGTTAGTTTGTTTATCAATTTGCACTGATGAAACTGTAGGTGTCAATGGGTAATGTACATCTTGGCCCGGAATGGTCTCTTTACCGTTTTGGTCGGTAGCTTGGGTTTTCCAAGCCACAGTGCCATCGGCTAGATTTAAGGCATAAAAGTTTCCATCATAAGCCCCAAATAGAACTAAGCCGTTATACTCTGTTGGTTGATAGATTCTTGAGTTTACATCAAAACGCCAGACAGTATGTCCTGTTAATGCGTTAACGCAGAGCATAATTTTTCCTTCATCTGTGATACCGTTTGGATTGTAATTCCAAAGAATTACTCTGTCTCCAACAATAACTGCAGGGTCGCTTGCATCACCGTCAACTCGCCAAATAATGCTTCCATTGTTTGGATTGAAACGAGTTGTATGTCGAACAAAAACCGGGTTAATGTCTATCGGCGAGTAACTTGCATTGCCAAGCGTTATTAAACCTGATTCGCCAGATTCCCAAAACATTTCCCCGTTTGTTATGTTAAAGACAGCCCAACCGTTTTGGGAAACAAAAATGCGTCCGTCAGAAATAAAAAACTGCTGAGGAGACTGCTTCCAGCCCCAAGAAGTGGAGGCAGGCGCTTTGAAACTAAGCGGTAGCAACTCGCCTGAGCTCTCACTCAACGTAACCACTTCGCCACCTGCTACCCCGACGTACACTACTCCATTCGAAACGGCAATTGGGTGACCATTTGAAGTCCAACCTCCAACAGTTGCAGTCCAAATAACATTGCCACTTGAGGCATCAAGGCATTGCACATTACCCGGGTTGTCCGTAACAAATACTTTCTCATTATCAAATGCTAATGCTGTAGCAAAGTTGTCGAGATTATACTTCCAATTAGTGCTGGATGGGCTTAGTGGAAATGATTGTTGGGGAGATGCTAGTAGAATATATGAAACAATCAGTGACAAGGCAATTATAATTGCGAGGATAGAGACGGTGAGTTTCTTTCTCATTGACCATCCGTTTGGAATGTTACCGATATTCATATAATGTTTACGCAATTTAGATTCTTTGAGCCTTTCCATAGCTTCAGAGCAGATTTAGCAGCGATAGATCGGTAGAACAATAACTAGTGATAATTTGTGTGTTGTTATACTTTCATGTCAGTACAGCCTGAACTACTAGATGCTAAAGGTGCTTAAAGGTCATAAACGCTATAAATCTTAATAGATAAAATAAACGTATGGATGAGCCAATACCCTTATTGAGCCTCAATCAAAATACGTTAAAATCTGAGACGCTCAAACGCATTTCTCGTGCGTTAAAGAGGAAAAATATACCGCATGTCTTGATAGTGAACCCTGATAGGTTTTGGTCGTATCATCGCTACTTAATTGAAGTGTTCTCAAATGAGGAGCCTGAACCTTTTCCACGGTATTATTTTAACCGTGCCTTTTGCAGGACCAAGCATCAGACGATGATTCACGACATTGCATGTAGAGAAAGATTGGACATTGCAATTAAGGGCACTGTTGAAGTTATGGTTAAAGGTCAAGTGCGAAATGGGGCTAACAGGATTTGTTTCTCTGAGGGTCAAGCAAGGGTTGATGAGATACGCAACTTTTATGTATGGGACTACGGCAAAGGCGATTCTGCCATACGCATAGACGCATACATTGACCCATACAGGCGCAAATCCAATCAAGCAAAATAAGCACCTTTGAGGCTTGGGTTAGTTTCTTAATAGCTTATCGAGAAACAGTTCCAGTCTCTTCAAGAGCATTAGACAGTGGCAACATGCTGCAATTTAGCTCGTAACAGCTTTAAGCCCATTTCGCTTGCAGTTGCGTAAATTAAATAAGCCCTCACGCGTACAATCCAAGAAAAACATCAAGCTATAGTTGACCAAATAATGAAAAAAGCAACAGCATTTTCAGCAGCCGCAGTGCTCTTAATCATAGTTATGGCAGCCATGTTTGCAACTAGTAACCCCCGTACGGTAAAAGCTCAAGAAAATCAGCCATTCCATGTTGGAGTAACCTTTGGCGGAGACAACAGCGCCGACGCGAAAATGCTCATTGACAGAGTTAAAGATTACACTAACCTTTTTGTGATAGCATCAGGTCAATTGCAGGACAATGTTACTGAATTGGAGAAAACGTGCGATTACGCTGTCAACTCAGGATTAGACATTATCGTTTACTTTAGTTCTTATGAATCCAAAAGAAACGCAACCGCCACCTTCATCGATGCTGCACAGCAACGCTGGGGTAGCCGCTTCTTAGGGATATACTACAGTGATGAGCCAGGGGGAAGAATGCTTGATTTTGGGATGGGACTCTACAACGCAAGCAGTGGAGAACACCTCACTAAGCAAACTGGCTATTATTCAGTCAACCAAAACGCTGAGGGGGTTTACACCTCCATCACTTATTACTATAATTCTCGTAATTACCAGTCTCTGGGAACAATCGGTAAGAGTGTGTGGAGTAACAGCGAACCCGACAATATCTTCACGACTTTTTATCCGAACGGAACCATCATGTGGTATACCTCAAGTGGAAAGGGTCCAATCTTTTATCAACCAAACGGAACTGTGACGGATTTTCATGGCAATCCAGTTACCGATGCAGGTGACATCTCCCAGTTTGAACTCTACTCTGAGCTTTGGGACTCTCGACCGATCAAAGAGTATACCGATGCTGCAAATTATTATGTGGCTACCCAACAGGATACCTTAGGTTCCCTTCGTAACCAATCATCTACTGAACTTTTCACTTCTGACTATGGTCTTTACTGGTGGGATTACAAAGGTGGCTATGACACAGTTTTTGCCGAGTTAGGCTGGAACAACACGGCTGCTCAAGAAATTGGTTTAGTGCGTGGTGCGGCCAACTTACAGGGCAAAGATTGGGGAACGATTATTACTTGGACATACACTCAGCCGCCATATTTGACAAGCGGAGATGAGATATATGACCAAATGCGCCTGTCTTATGAATCCGGAGCTCAATATGTTATAGTTTTCAATTATGCTGAAAACATGACTGATTCCTATGGTACACTGCAGAATGAGCATTTTCAAGCTCTCCAGCGCTTCTGGGACGATGTAGTGCAAAATAGCAGTGTTGCACATGGAGGGATTAAGGCTGAGGCAGCTTTGGTTTTACCCGCCAATTATGGCTGGGGCATGCGGCACTTAAACGACACTATCTGGGGCTTATGGGATGCAGACAATACTTCAATCCAAATTTGGACACAACTCCAAAGTAAACTGGAACAGTACGGCTCGAAACTAGACATAGTCTATGAGGATCCAGCTTACCCTGTTACTGGAAAGTACAGCCAAGTATTCTACTGGAACCAATCAGGCGAACCGTTCATAACTCCACTTATAATCGGACTATCAATTGCAGTCGCAATTATAGCCGTGGCCACTATAATAGTCCTCAGGAACAAAAGGGGAAAGTCCTCTTCAGCGGTAACTAAAACTTAGGCTTAGCAACAGCAGAAGGCTTACAATACATCTAAAACCGCATATTCGACTTCTTTTCTAAATGGCTTAAGTGCCCTTAACAATCCCTTATCTAACGTTGCAACAAAGACCTTTTCCTTAGATTCATTATAGAGCTGCACGACGAGTGCTACTATTTCGGGGTCGCCCTTCTTTACTTCATATTCTAGCGTGGCATCCAGCTTGCTCAGGTGCTTCCTAACATTATCGATGATTTTTGAGTACCGCCTGTAATCCACCGCTTTAACTTCTACGAGTCCTTGCTCCATAGCAACCTTAATCCTTTTAACAGAATCCGCAATTTTGTTTGCTAACTCTGGAGCGGTCTCCCTAATTTCTTTAGCAAACTCTTCTGGCTCATCAACAAGTTCCTGCACAATTGCTTTAGGAATCACAACGCGATAGTTTTCCTTCCTTTTCTGTTGCAAGAAATCTTCCAATTCGCCTTTCCGATCATAGAATATCAGAACTGACGAGTCTACCACAAGATAATTAGGCATTAAGTGCGCCTGCTTCGTCGAGCAGTGAGATAAACTCATAGTAGGTTATGCCCAGAGTGGCGGCGGCTTGTCTGTAGGTCATTTTTCCAGCTTTCGCCTTAGCCGCAACATCGTTAAATCTCTGCATGCCTTCATCCCCAAATCTGCCCCTGTAAAATTCGGTCATTGTTTGTTCTTCGAATGCTTCCATGAGCTTCTGCGGCGAAACCTCAAGCTTAAAGTCACCAGCAAAATATACCCTCGTGTTGCCCTTTGCTTGGCTTTCTACTGCTCTTGCAGCTTCAAGCTCCCTTAGGTATTTGTAGACGGTTGGTAGGGGATAGCCTAAATGTTTCCCAATGCCTTCTGCAGTCTCGCCTCTGTGCTTGGCAAGATGAGCGATTATCTTTGCCTTGTTTGGATTCCCTATCGCTCTTAGTAATGAAACTGTTTTTTCAACCATAAGGGTCATTTAATAAAATATATAATGCCAACTATAAATGCTTCGCAATATCCCCATAACTTTAACCTGAAGCCGGCAGCTTAAAGTTGGCTATCAGGCAACATTGTCGGGGTTGGGGATTGCAAACACCCTGTTGTTCCATCCAAAAGAAAATAATATGATTTTCCTGTTCTTCTTTTCCCAAAAGCTAATCAAAATGATTCTAATGATGAATAATGTAAAAAGTGCTGAAATGGTAAATACAACAAGACTGTTAGCTAAATCCATAAGCCCATAGTACATTGTAAAGAAGGCAAACGCAAGAAATATTGCAAGCCCAGAAAACATTGCATAGTATATACGCTTGGTTCCGAGTCCTTGAAATTCATTCTTTTGATTAAGAAGGTTTAGTTGTTCTTTAGTATACCAACGGCCTGCAAATAAGCCGAACGCTAAGCCAATAAACATCGCTATAACTACAACGGTTAATGAAACTGGATTGACATAGCTAAAAATCGGTATATCAATAATTAGGAACACAGTCCCTAAGTAGATTAAGCTAATTAGAATGAGCCCTGCAAGTGTTGCGTCAAACGCTCTCATTACGATTCCTAAGACTGCTATCGAGACACATATAATTTACGTTTTGTTAATGGTCTCTTACATGCACCTATAAATGATCTGCATTATCTATTTAGCTTACAGGTAATCAGAAAACTAGTTACAGGTTTCCTCTTATCCAAGTTTTGGCTGTTTCGTAGCAAAGGAAAAAAGCAAGTATCCCTGTTACAACTAACGAGAAAACGTATTCTCGGTATAGAAAAGACGGCTTTATGACCGTCAACTCTATGGCCAAGGCTGCGATTGCAAATATTGCGTAGAAGAAGTATCTCGGAATTAGGAACCGACTGATTTTTATGCTGTTTTCTAAGAGAAATTTGTTAACTGTGTAGCCGCCAAGCTCCTTTTTTAGAAGCCCAGCGTCTTCCAATTTAGTTAGATGGTATACTGCTACTGAGGAGCTGCTTAGGTTTAGTGCTCTTTGAAGCTCTCGTGTTCCTACTGGCTTGTTGCTTTTGAGTAGAAAGCGGTATACATCAAGGGTTTTTCCTCTCAGCACTTCTTTGGACTCATCGATAGCCAAAGTTACTTCACGCTTAAAGAGAACATACTTTATGGAATTTAAGAGCTACCATAAAAAATCGGTTATTTAACCGTTCGAAATTTAGAACACTAACAGGCAAAATATAGCATTAAATAACAGATAGCAGTTTTTAAAGAGGTAAACAGCGGATTAGGTTTGAGGTTATGAGCCTGTTTAAGAAGAAAATGCTGATTACACCCATTCTTGCAGTCACATTAGCCCTTTTGCTGGCAGGTTCGGTAAGTTTTTTGCCTCAAAACCCTTCGCAAAACCAACCACTGCCTGAGCCCACGTCATATGACAAGGCCCCTCTTCCCTTACCAACCTCGCCACCTGTAGCACAGGCAATGGCACCATTAAACGGTAATTTAGTGTCGATTCTCTTTTCTGTTGCCGCTGTAGTAGTCGGGATAGTTGTTGCTTGCTTGTTGTTTTCAGAAAGAAAACTCAAAAAAGAACTACACGAAAGATAGGCTTGGGTGTGTGCTAAAATAAGAACACTTCGTTCTAAAGCATCGTATTAAGTACCGCTCTACCCTTGATTTATTCATATATGCAGGGGAGTAAAAGCAAATGAACCGTAAACTTCACATACTATTCATTACTTTGTGCGCAATCGCCATACTCTCACTTTACACATTACCTATAAGAGGCGACACAACAGACAAGTTTACGGCTACTCCCACGCCGATTATTCTTACGCCAACAAGCCAATTCTCCATACCAACAACAAACGGCACCATAAAGTTTGCTCAGGCTGGATTCTATGAAAACGCCACGCTCATTGATTACGCTTGGGTTTTTAACAATCTAAACCTTGACTTACAACAAACGGGCTTGCTCTCTGATAGCTCAACATTTGGCTCCTTAAACATAACCGCACAAGACAGCAATGTCACAATAACAAGTTTCGAACGCCTGCTAGCTCCTGACACAAGCGACAGCCAAAATCTGGGTTCATGGTTAACTCCAGGCTGGCTAAACTACACGGTAGCGGGCGTTGGAGAACAAACGATCAAAATGCAGTTCTATTTTGTAGATTGGAACTTGCCTTCTCAAGATAATATTAACGGAACTTACAGTTGGCCAATGGGCATTAAGGTCTACATCGACGGCGAAGAAGCACAATACGATTCGTCAAACTGGAAATCTACCGATGGCGTGATCCCCTATGGTACGGGTCTCATCATTAGTGGAGCTCAATCGGGTGTCTGCATCAGATACGCTTGGGTGCCTATTCCCTCTCCTGTGAACCAGTCGCCTACGGATTCAACTTTTCAGACCACCAATACTTCTGCTGATGTTTCATTGTTTCCCTACTTACTGCTAGCTACGCTAGCAGGCGGAATCATAATCCCAGCAGCCCTTTTTATTAATAGACACCGTTTGGTGTCAATCGTAAATAAACGAATAAAGCGTAAACAAAACCCTGCTGAGGTCTAGTAAAGGATGAGGCGGAAAAGCCTTTTTACGAAAAAGCTTCTGGCGCTACTCCTTTTGGGAACTTTTCTACTCTCTTTTTCGACCGCTTATTTGGCAATCTCGCTAATGCCCTTTGCACATTACCGTGAACTTATCCATTCTTATCCATCCCTTGAGAGTTCAAGTAATTTGTTTCCTATGGGCATTTTTGGTCCAGCGCCTAATTCAACCGGTGTTCCCCTTGATACGGCGATTGTGATTGCTTTAACGCGACCTGTCAATATCGAAAACTTCAGTTTAGCGCCTCAAGGACCAGCAATCACCCAAACAGTTGAACATAGCCCGCCAGCATCGGAAACATATACTTTTTACTTCGCTGAACCGCTCGAACCAGCCACTCCATATACTGTTTCAGCGTTATCTGGTGGTGAACCCGTATCTTGGAATTTTACAACAACCACTGTACCCTACGAACCACAGTATAACACGTATCTTTATCCCTATGTGCCATGGGTCGCTTTAGGCGTCGCTGTACTGGTTACTTTTAGCGTTTGCCTAATAATCTGGCAAAAGAACTCGGGAGGCTTAAGAGTATGCTGAGAATTGTAAAATATGCGATTGTCACCAATATTGCCTTGAGTTTGCTTTATTTTCTTTCAAGCCTCTTTCTCTGGACAGATATCAATCAATGGACTGCTTGGAATATAGCTAGCGTCTGGTCTCCAATTCTTATAACCGCTTACCGTATTCCTGAAGCGCCCACGGTTCAAATGCCTATTGGACCTGCATACAATATTCCATTCATGCTATTCTGCGTCATGTTTGCTGTAAACTTGTACTTCATACTAAAAATAGCAAAGAGTAAAAGCACATAATTGACATGGGCTGAGCAGTTTATGGTTGAACGGCACTTAGGAAAGCGCAAATGGCTCATACTTGTTATCGCCACTATTTTAGCGGTGGTTTTGTCACTTGCAGCGTTTCAATTATTAGTTAACTCGCATATGTACCCTCAGGATGCTATCGAAGATAGCTCTAATCTTTCCATAAAAGGCATGATTATTTCAATTGAGGATAATTACAGAAGGGACGGATTAATGGCAGGTTCCTACCACATTTTCCAGTCATATATTCGCGTGAATTTAACTGGCGTTGTGTGGGTAGATGGCAACTTGATAGATTGGATTACCGTCGATTATAGTAATAATACTGTGAATGGCTGGCACACCATCGGTATAGGATGCGACAACTTAGATAATCCCCAACTTGCTGTGGGGCAAACTGTTGAATGCAAGGGATACTATGTACCGAACACCGATACGCCGTACTCATTCATTATAACTGTCTCGCCCAGCATAAGCGAAAGCTACCTTAAAACACAGACAGACGTGACAACGGAAACTCCAGTTTCCACTGCTGGCCAAGCAATCAAGATTGCTATGCCCCGTATCGAGGCGTATGCAGAAGAAAACCATCGCACAGTCAAAACGGTAACTGCTAAATTCCATAATTTCTCCGAAGGCGCTAACTGGGAGGTAGTTGCATTATTTGACCTTGTGAAAGGGGCAGGCTTACAGGATTGGATTGACGGCTATAGCGTTTTGATTAAAGCAGACACTGGTGAAATCTACTATGCAAACGAAAATGGCTTTTATTGATAGCCTATCAGCACAAAATAGCTACTTCAACCTGCAGGTCAAGCAGTCTAAACATAAGCTGTTCTACTTTTTAGTTAGGTTTAGTCAAGAAAGCTTGACGAAAACGCTTTTTAGCCATAAAACTAAGCATCTCTTGATGAGGTATGAAGCTTAGAAATTTGGCGTTAGTTGCTATTTTAACGCTTGTAATTTCCACAATAGCTTCCTTGGAAGGCGCTAATTTAGTGAGCGCAAACTATTTCCCCCCACCTTCCATCGAAATTTCCTCTCCAATTTCTGTGAGAATTTATAATGACTCTACTGTCCGCCTCTATGTTAGAGTTAACGCTTTACCGGATGAATCTGCACGCATTCTCCACATTAAATATTGCTTAGATGGAGGAGCCAATGTTACTCTTACTAACTTAACGAGAACAGACGGGGAGGGCTATTGGACCTCTACTCCAGGTGTTATAGCGTCAGGTAATGCTTTTAGCGTGGAAACATTTTTGGATAATCTGTCGGAAGGCAACCATTTGCTTACTGTGTACTCGCATGCTGCCGACGGCAAAGAAATGTCCAGAACAATAGAGTTCACGGTAGACTATGATTATGTGCCACCGCAAAATCCTTTTGGGTTACCCAGTAACTTTCCTAACGGCACTGCGGCATTACCGCCTACAGCTGACCAAACAGGAACACCTATACCAACAACAAACACTGCTAGCATGCAACCTCTCGAAAACCCCTTGCCCTACATTATCATAGCTTGTGTGGCGGTGTCACTGTTTGCAGGTGTGTTCTATTTTAGAAAGAAATCGAGAGGCTTTATGGAACTGGAGGACGAGGAGAAATTACCTTAAGGCATAAAGGGTTGCTTTTAATCGCTATCATTATTGTCGCCAGTTTGGCTTTCATTTATTCGCAGAGTTCAAGTTGGGAGGCAAACGTTGAGGCAGATGAGTTTTACTTTGGGGCTTCTTTTGGAGGACAAAATCCGCAAGAAGCAAAAGCGCTAATAGACAAAGTCAAAAACTACACCAACTTTTTCGTCATCGGTTCATACGATTTATCCACTAACGAGACAGCGTTAAACGAAGTTTGCGACTACGCAGCCCAAGCAGACCTTAACTTTATAGTCTTTTTCGATTTTATCTCAAGAATTGCTTACCCGTGGCACCAAACTTGGCTCGACACAGCGAAAGAGCGGTGGGGTGACAAGTTTCTGGGTATTTATCTTAGGGATGAACCGGGCGGACACCAGATTGACGGACAAGACCCCCTCAAAAGTGCCTCTGACTACAGCGACGCAGCAAACCGCTTCGTAAACAACATAACCCTCTCCAACAGCATGATAGACGCAAAAAACAAAAGCATCACAACATTTACTTCCGATTATGCGCTCTATTGGTGGGATTACCTGGCTGGCTACGATACGGTTTTTGTGGAGTTGGGCTGGAAGCTTAATTCAACCCAGCAGATAGCGCTCTGCCGAGGAGCAGCAAACATGCAGGGCAAAGACTGGGGTGCCATAATCGTCTGGACCTACTATGAACCGCCATATCTGGGGAGCGCTCAGGAAATCTACGATGAAATGGTTTTGGCTTACCATGCAGGTGCAAAATACGTTGTTGTATTTAATTACCCAAATTATCCTGAAGGGAACCCTTATGGTATACTGTCAGAAGAGCACTTTGAGGCTATGCAGCAGTTTTGGAGTTACGCTAACGATAATCCAAGAGAAAACGGTGGAAGAGTCAACGGTGAGGTTGCTTTTGTTTTGCCCAGGGATTACGGTTGGGGCATGAGACGCAATGAGTTCATAACACAGGATAATATCTGGGGACTATGGCCTGAAGATGAGAAGGCACCATTGATTTTGGAGAACACAGGCAAGTTGTTGAGCAAGTATGGCTTAAACCTTGACGTCATCTATGAGGATGAAAGGTTCGATTATAAACAGAGGTACTCTGAGGTTTACTTTTGGAATACCACCGTTACTTAGCCTCAGGTGTCTATTCAATAAGTTTTTAGATAATTCAAGCATTATATTTTACTGAGGGTGTCTTTATGGTTGCTTTCGAGTGCCCCTATTGCAACCAAACCGTCGAGGCTAAACCGCCTGACAAGGTGCATTCAGCGTATTCTTTTGAAAGACCAATAGCTAAAAGCCACCATGGCAAGCTAATCAAAAAAGAGCTAACGTGCCCGAACCCAGAATGCAGAGAACCAATCCCAATCTACTGGTATGCACCAATGGACTACTTTAACAGAGTATGACTAAGCCCAAAGAGTTTAGTGGTTCTGTCTTTTGAGTGAACTGTTCTAAAAGTAGATTTAAGTGCTTGTTTTTTGCTAGAACAATTGGGTTAAGATAAATGAGCCAAAAGCGTGTGCTCGTATTGGTCGGTGTTGGAGTAGTTTTTGTTGTCTTAGCGCTAGCGATACTGCTAGCAGGAAATCAACCAACGGCTTCCTCAACTCCCGAATCAAAAGGCAATGTCTATCTGCATTTTCCAAGCGACTATCAAGACGGCGCTCAAACCATGGCTTACTTGGTTGACTCACAGCTTTATTATGGCGCTTATAACGAAAGCTTCTCACGTTCAGGAGCTACAGGTGACTACTCAATAAACAAAGGCGACTCCTGCATTATCATCAACGGAACAATCCGAAACGACTATGACAAGGACTACTATTTTGGCATAACCGCAAACGTGCAGAATGCCGATGGAGACAAAATTGAGCCAGTGCTTACCGTTAACTCACCGCATCCGGGCTTTGCTTTGACAAAAATCGATAAAGAATCAACGGGCTCCTTTGAGCTACAAATAAAATACGAGGGCAAAGACATCGCTAACTATGACCTTTTCATAGCGTTTGAACCCTCGGAAGTTCCTCCTCCATAAGTAATATGCGGTATCATCGTATAAACATGGCAAATAGGAAATTGCTGTTTTCTTTGGGCATATGTATAGTGGTAGTCATTTGTGAATTTTTAGTATTCTGGTTGATAGGTATACTTGGAATAACCTATGCTGGAGACGAGCCTTTCGTAAGTCCTGCTCTTCAGGTGCAAATGTTTTTTCTTTTGGGGGTAATTGTCGCTGACATACCAATCTTTGCCCTGATCTTCCATTATACACTAAAACGAGAGAAAGCCAACCAAGCTGCTAGCCAATCAACTGAAGTTCTATGACATGCGTCATACAAACCCCGTTTTAGTTCTGGGCATAGCCTTCTAAAAGAGAAATAGAATCATTATGGGTGAGACTGTTCCTACTCGACGGTTTAAAGCTCTGACTTATTTCTACCTACAATTTGAGTGTGTGTGGGTAGAAAAAACCGTTTTCACAGGCGCTCCTCACCCAAGCGTTCTATTCCCAAAACTGTATTTAAGAATTTAGGGATATGGATTGATGCTTATTTCTCAATGCTGATTCTTAGTCAGGTTTGTATTGTCTTTTTATACGATCATATGTTTATCGTTCTTGCAAAATGGCTAGCGCTTCACCAGCGCTGTCATTGGTTATGATGAAATGCCTTACTTGCGTGTTTTTTTGAAAACTAGTAAAGCTAATGCCACAACGCTAACTGCAACTGTTATGGCTATGGCCATGCTCATGTTAAGTTCAGAGATGTTATCTTTTTGTTGATGCGAAGGATTTGCTGTCAAATCGCCACCTATAAAAACAGTGTTTGGGTTAGTGCGCGGTCGGTTTTCTACTGAAAGGTTTGGCAAGAGCGAGGAATCTTCATTACTAATTGTGAAGCTTATTGTGCTGTTATCCAAGTATGTGATTGTTTGATGGTCTGCTGTGATTAGTCTGTCTGCTGTTTGGTAATCAAATTCTTTAGTGTTTGGGTAATCATATTCAGCGTACACTGTTATGTTATGTGAGCCTTCGGATAAGTCTGTCAAAGTAGCATAGCCCTGTATTGAGTATGTGGAAAACATTGATGGTGCCGTCTTTGCGGTGCCATTTAAATAAGTAATTGTTCCATAATGTGGATCATAAGTTTCTGTTATTTGAATTGGCTCTTGTTGTCTTCCATCTATGTTATAGCTCATCCAAATTCTTGTATATCCCGGAAGCGCATTAGCTGTGACATTTAGAGTTAATGCTGTAGCACTATAGGTGGAATTCAAAGGAGAAATTATGGAAAATTTTGAAACAAGGGGATAGGGGAACTCTTCAATCGCAGTAGCCCTTTCAACCTCAGCTACCGTTAAAACAAATAGTAAAGAAGCAGCGATTGCTATCAAGAGCGCTTTCATTATCCTTCCTCAAATATTTGATTACCATAGTGGCTAATAACTCTCCCAGAGGAACACCATCGTTCTTATAGCGGAACAGCCTCTTGAGTTCGGCCAGATATAACCCGTAGAAAAAATTCAAGCTAAACAGCGCACTGTTCTAAACAGTAGATTTAAGTCCTAAATATACCAAAGAAGCACTATGAGGTTAGATAAATGAGCCATAGGCTTAAGCACATGTTTGCTCCAACCATTGTAGCACTACTATTAACAGCTACCTTTTTGGTGCTTTCTCCTGCATCAGGACAATTCAATCCTGTTAGTGCATCAAGCACTATACCCCAAGCAGACCAAGAATACGCCAACGGCACCCTCGCCTCTAACAACGCGCCCTTCAAAGTCTGGTACAACTGGGTAAACGTTTCAAACACCCAAGTCATCTATTACGCAGCCTACACCACGCCTGAATACCCCTTTCCAGTTCCAATCGCCAACATAATAGGTCAACACTTCACCTTAGATGACGGCACACAAGTTTTCATTGCTAGTGCTCTATCTGAATTGGAGGTTTACCGTGACCTCAACAGCGATGGGACTCCTTCGGGCGATAATGAAGTTCTCTACTACATCTACTCTAACATGAGTGAAAGCTACAGCATGGCACCCATCCAAAAAACAACAATCGACAGTGTTCCACATTACAAGTGGAGCTTCACCTACCAAAACGCTTATGCGTACCTGCAGAACGCTCAAGCACGAGTCGGCGTTGTTGCAAGGATGTTCTTTGAGCATCTAACTCTTAACTATGACTTTAGTGTGAATGGGAACGTTTCGGATTTGAAGACAAGCTTTGACATAGGAAAAGTCACCAACCTAGAGGTTCTTGAGCCTTCCGAGTTTTCGTCTTTTGATGGCTTAAGCTTGGCTTTGCTTTATGCCACCGCCACCTACACGTCAAAGCCCTATTCAACTTCGGTTAATGGGCAGCCATACGATTCTTCTACAGCAGATTCAGCGGTAAGCGCTGACATTGCAGAAGTGAAAGTAGACGATGTTAAAGCTTATGATTTTGTCTTCGGAGGTAACTATACGCTCTACAGGGATGGCAGCGCTGAAAGCCATGCGGTAAATGTAGAAACGTATGAAGCGCAAGCTCAAGCAGTCGCTATAGCGGGTTTGCCAACGATTTATGGTCCAACCGTACGGAGCATAAGCTTCTTTGCAGACTACTTAACCCTCGCTGACCTATATGGGGGTTCGTGGCCAAGCGTTAACTCAAACTATGGGTCCTCATCGCTGATCTATCGAATTTGCTTCCCAGAGTGGGACGGCATGCAAATAGAACACGACCCAACATTCCTCGGTTACATATACAACAACCAAGAAATCCCAGAAATACCCACAATAGCACTAATCATAATCCCAATAATAATCGCTAGCTCACTGGCACTATTGCTTCAAAGAAAACATAGATTGACAAAGCTTAGTCAAGAAAGTTTGACCTAACCTCCGAAAGCTGAGTCAAGAAACCTTGACGAAAACCCTTTTATCAAAAAGTTGGTTGATTCAATCAGGAGGCAAATAAAATGAGAAAAGCCTATGCCTTGCTCTTGGCATTAGTGGCTCTTGGCATCTTACTTGGCACTGTAATAGTATCATCTGGAATGCCCTCCGCTCCATCAACCCTCTCAACAGAGCAGAGCAAAGCATTAGCTTTCATAGAAAACGTATTACCAATCGACAGTTCACAGTACAATATAACTTTTAGACCCCCATTTTCCTCAAACTTTAGTAATAGTGAAGGATTAAAAATCATAGGCTCAGAATCCTTGATAGAAACATACTCCTTAGAGGCAAAGGATTCTTCCCTGACCTTTATTTGCAGCTTCTATGAAGAAGCACTTTATCAATGTCAACTAGGCGCTGATAAGGGTTCAATCATAACCGACCAATCCTATGCCAACATAACAGAAGCGGCTAAAAGTTTCCTCGAAAAATACCAAGCTTACTCTAGCTTAAACTCAACAGAAATGATAGCTATACTATCGAATGTGGATCCAACCCAGAATCCAACTATAATCTCAGGAGACCTCAAGCTTACCGTCACCCATAAAGACTTAACTGGTACAGCGTTTGGCGACTCAATAAATTTCCGTTGGGTACACATCACAAACGGATGCGAATACCTACTGATAGATCTGGCCTTCAAAGACGGCGTATTCTCCGGCTTTATCGACCATCGTCCACGCTATGCTATTGGGGATACGGCGGTAAACATCTCTAAAGAGCAAGCAGTAACGATTGCCATGGAAGCTATAAAGAACTACTCCTACCAAATGTCAGATGATTGGGTGGTAACGGGGTTCAACGTAACAGAAAATAGAATAACTGCAAACCTGATACCAACTGTTAAAGAAGGCAACGTTTTGTACCCTGCTTGGAGCGTTACATTACCTCTTAACGGGACATGGCCGGGCAGCGTCACAGAGCTTTTGGTCGGAATCTGGGCGGGCACAGGAGAAGTCTATCTTGTACATCACCAAGCATACGCTCAACTAAACCCCAAACCGGCTTTAACATAAAATAACATGTTGGATGAGCTATGGGTAAAAAAGCAATCTTAACGGCTTGCCTCTTCGGGTTAATCATGCTCTCACTATGCACAATAAACCCTGAGCCCACAAAAGCTCAATCTTTTAGCATAATAATTAACGCTGACGGATCAGTTACTGGAACCAGCAACATCCAACGTACTGGAAACGTTTACACCTTCACCCGAAGCATCAGTGGTGCAATCGTCGTGCAAAGGGACAATGTAGTTATCAACGGAGACGGCTATGTTCTCCAACCTGAAACCGACAAACTGGTAGGCGTAGACATTAGCGGACGAAACGGTGTTACAATAAAAAACCTCATAATACAAGGGTTCTCCGGTAGATGCGCAATTCTAGTTACGAACGCTAACAACTGCAACATCCAAGATAACACCTTTCGAAACAACAATATTGGCATAGAAATGACCCTCTCCTCCAATTGCAGGATTATCAGCAATCGCTTCGAGAATAACGGCGAAGGACTAGAACTCTATAGCGTAAAACCTGCCACAGACAACGTTATTTCAGACAACAAATTCATCAACAACACCGCTGGATTGATGCTTAAAGATTTTCAAAGTACCCAAGTCCTAAATAATCTGTTTGAGAAAAACAAATACGGCTTCTCGGTAGGCGAGGCACCGGGCAGTAAATTACGAAACAACATTCTAAACGGTAACATCTACAGCTTTAGGATTCATAACGCTCGAACCGTAGACATTGACACCTCAAACACCATCAACAATAAACCCATAATAAACTGGGTTAACCAGCATGACCTAACGGTTCCCATTGATGCAGGATACGTTGCACTTATCGACTGCTCGAACATAACAGTCAAAAACCTCAATCTTACCAGCAATTATGACGGCGTCTTTTTGTTATCGACAACAAACTCAACAATCACCAGCAATACATTTTCAAATAACTTGGTTGGCGTCAACTTAGATGAGGCTCACAACAACATAATAACAGAAAATGTCTTAATCAACAATGAAAACGGCGTTAGTTTACAAGCACAATCCTCAAACAACAGCATTTATGAGAACATGATTCATGGAAACAAATGGGGTGTCTTCATCGATAACGCTGCGGAGAATAGCATAACAAGAAACAGCATAATCAACAGCCAGAGAGGCGTTTTTACACAAACAGCAAACTCAAACGTTATACACCATAACAACTTTATTAATAATACTGAAGGCTGGAATGATACTGCTCTTACCCCCTTTACCTTTAAACCCATTTCAGTCAACGTATGGGATGATGGCTGTGAAGGAAACTACTGGAGCGACTACAACGGCACAGACCAAAACGGTGATGGAATAGGCGACACACCACACGTAATAGGTCAAAACAACACAGACCGCTATCCGCTCACAAAACCTGTTAGCATTAACCTACCCCTGCCCGAATCACCTGTTGAAAATAGCTCCAAACCAACTGACCCTTTCCCAATAACGACGATTTTGATTACAATCCTCATCACGGTTGCTTTGATAATTGCAGGTTTGCTTGTCTACTTAAAAAAACGTCATAGGAGAGGCAAACCATGAAGGAAACGGTGTTGACGCTATCAATCTTAACCTCGCTATTATTGCTAGTAGCAGGGGCTCAAGTTACAAATATAGCATCGGCAAATTTCTTCCCCGACCCAGGTCCAGACTTGCCGCGCATTTACATTAGAGCCAACGGAAATGTTGAGCCAGCCACAGCCCCCATTGAGCGAGCAGGTGACGTTTACACGCTAACAAGCGACATAGCCATGCATACGATTGTTATTCAACGCGATAATATCGTTTTAGATGGCGCTGGCTTCTTGATTGAGGGAAATAAAAGCTGGATGGGAACGGAGCGTGCCGCTGGAAACAATGGCATTATTGTAGAGGGACAGCATGACATAAGCATAAAAAGCTTCTACTTTATAGGCCTCTCTGTAGGAGTTAGAATCTCCGACTCTTCCAACATCAACATTGCCAACAGCTCATTCGATGATGCCGTAGTAAATATGGCTACGCCCATCGGATTAATAATTGAGGCGTCCTCTTTTGTCCTGATAGAAAACAATAACTTTACCCGTATGCAAGCTATCACCGGCAGCGGAACATACCTCACAATTAGGGGAAACATTGTAACAGGTGGAGGCATTGACCTTAAAGGAACATCAAATACAATCGAAAACAACCAAATTGAAACATCATTCGAAGCCCTAAAGATAGGAACCGCAGACTTAAACATAATTTCAAGCAATAGAATTGTAGGCGAAGTATCCTTCCTTTACTGCTCAAACAACTTAATATTTGGAAATAACATAACAGGCATGCGAACTCTACCTGCCATAGGAATTACGTTTGGTTCAAACAACACATTCTTCAACAACCGCATAGAAAACAACGATACTGTTATAGGGCTAACCCAAACGGTAAACAACACTTTTTACGCTAACACCTTCCCCGCCAACTGCAGTATCCGCGTCAGCAACTTTGACATTCAGGGCAACGTGCTGGATGCCGAAAGCAAGTTTTGGGGCCATTTCTGGGACAACGGAACAACAGGCAACTACTGGGCTAACCATAATGGCACTGACAGTAACTGGGATGGCATAGGCGATTCCCCCTACATGATAACTGCAGTCACATGGGACAACTCTATTCTGGGAGACGTAAGTTTTGTTGCTGGCCAAGATAATTATCCATTAATGAAACCCTATGACGGTGAACATAATACTGCTGGGTTGCCGCAGACGGAGCCTTGGCAAACTGAATTTGGCATAGTTGCTGCTATCGTCACTGTTATTGTATTTGTTAGTGCTGGGTTGCTATTTTACCGCAAGAAACATGGAGGTTCTCGATTATGAAAAGAGAGGGGGTTGCGCTTTTCCTTGTTCTATCTTTAATCACGTTGTCGCTTGCTGGAACAGGACTGGTTGGTTTGGCGCATGCAAACTTTATGCCCCTAAACATTCCCTCCCACAACATCGAAATTACCGCTGATGGAAACGTGACCGGGACTAATGACATCCAGCGAAACGATGCAACTTACGTGTTCATTGCAGATGTATCCGGTGGCATACTTGTTTCATGTGATAATATAACAATCAACGGTAACGGGTACAGCCTTTTTGGGAACGGTGAGTCAACTGGGCTTTTTCTTCAAGGCAGACAAAACGTAACCATAAAGAACTTAACCATCAGAGACTTTGAGCGTGCAATCGTGTATTCATATTACCGTAAAATGCATATTGAAGCATTAGACTATCATTCAGATAGTGACTGTCGAAACAACGCTCTTATAGCAAACAACATTACAAATAACCAAGTTGGGGTTTACAGCTATTTATCACAAAACATCACTATCCGAGGAAACACAATATCAAACAACGGTGAAATTGGCATATCGATTTTCGACTCAGGGCAAATCGAAATCTATGGAAACACCTTAATGGAAAACAATGTAGCAGTTAGGTTCACTAATTGCCAGCATAGCAGCGTCTTTGGAAACAGTTTTATCGATAATGTTAATCAAACAAGCGTGGATCCTGAAAGTAACTCGGGATTAGTCTTTGGGTGGTCAACGATTGAATGGGTCAGTGAGGGGTTAGGCAACTTTTGGAGTGACTACGATGGCGTAGATGCAAACCAAGACGGTATAGGGGATAAGCCTTACGTTATTGATGATAGAAATACCGACTATTTTCCAGTTATGACGTCTCTTGAGGCTTTATCGTCGCTTGAACTCCCGTCTGAGCCGGAACCTTTCTTGGCACCGGAACCTTTTCTAGCAATAATTACCGCTTTTTCTCTCGCTATCGCTATTGTAGGGGCTGGTTTGCTTATCCACCATAGAAAAAAACGCAGGCAGGTAAGAGCAAAATGAGTAAAATTATAACGTTGCTCCTTGCGCTAGCTTTAGTGGCTTCAAGCACAGCGATGGTTCTGCCTGTTAACGCTGAGCCTCGAACGCTTGTTGTCCCAGATGATTATCCGACTGTTTCCTTAGCGATACAAAATGCAGTCGCTGGAGACAACATTTACGTAAAGCAGGGCATATACTACGAGCGATTGTTAGACTTAAACAAGTCTATCTCACTCATCGGAGATGACGCTGGCAAAACAGTACTATACCTCAACCCACCACAAGTCAAGACGTTATATTTGCACAATTGGCTTTGGATTCCAGCCTCTGCCATCACCATCAACGCCAACGATGTTAAGTTGCAAGGCCTAACCATAAACCTTCCCAATGATGACTATGGCGTCGGCAGCGGAATATATGCTAAAGGCGATAGGGTAACCTTTGTCAATAATGAAGTATCAAACCGTAGCATCTATCTACAGGGTTCTATGCTAAACATAACGGGGAACTCATTACCCGCCACTCTGGAAGTCGTAGGTTCCAACCAAGTTGTCGCGGATAATTTAATTAGAGATAACTTGAAAATTCAGGGGTCTTCTAACCTAATCTCGGGCAATAAGTTAACTAGCGATTACGCTTTTAGCGGGATTCACCTAAATGGTTCTTTCAACTACATAATCGGCAACTCTTTCCCCTCAATGGAAATCGACGATTCCAAATCCAACTTCATTGTGGATAACTCCTTTGGTCGTTTGGCTCTACAGGAATTTGGGCATGGAGGTTGCTTAGACAGCGTAATTTCAAAGAACCATATTACTGGCAATGGCGCAGTCAATGATGGCATACATCTTTGGCAGGGTTCAAACAATACCTTTAGCGCTAACATAATCCTCAACTGTCAATATGGCTTGAGTATAGGTAACGAGGCAACACAAAATTCTGTATACCTTAACAACTTCTACAACAACACTGAGCAACATATCACTTGCTCTAATTTGACTGAAAACCGATTCGATAATGGAGTTAAAGGTAACTATTACGATGATTATAAGGGAACGGATGGTAATTGGGATGGAGTTGGCGATTCCCCGTATGCAATTCAAGAGATCCATTGGGAGGAAGAACTGCAAAGAGAAGTAACTGTCGTTTATTTCCAAGATAATCTTCCGCTTATGGCTCCATTTGACATTGACAGCGTAAACATTCAACTGCCAGATTGGGCGTCTGCATCATCAAATTTGTCACCTGTGCATCAAACATCAGAGCCTTTCCCAATAACATTAGTCACTGTGTCTGTGATTGCTGCAGTGGGTGTGGCTGTTGTCGGCGTCGGCTTGCTGTTTTACATCAAAAGGTGCCGGGGTGATAAGAGGTCATGAAGAATTCAGCATTAGCACTAGCGCTCATATCGGCGCTTCTATTATCAATAGTTGTTGGAAGCCAATTTAGCAATTTGGCAACCGCTCAAAATTATTCGACTATTACCATCAAAGCTGACGGAAGCATTGACCCAACTACGGCACCCATTATTCAATCTGGGAACGTCTATAAATTAACCGCTGACATCTTTGGCAGCATAAAGGTTGAAAAATTCAATATCGTGCTTGATGGCGCAGGTTTTAGCCTTCAAGGGAATAATACTGGATTAGGCATACAAATTTTCAATCCACACAACGCTTCAACAATAAGCAGCCTTGATGTAACAGTCAAGAACTTTAACATCAAAAGTTTTGAACGGGGCATCAGTGTTTTGGGTTATTGGGGGAACAATATTAGCGGAGTCTCGATAGAACGAAACAATATTACAAACAACAGTATCGGTATCTTGTTCTCAAGTTATGGCCGTTACTCCAACAATGCTATAATCGGAAATAACATCGTTGGGAACAATCATGGTATTGACCTGCATATGGGGCACGAGGGAGATGCAAGCGGAAACATAGTTTCATTTAATCAAATAGCCCATAACCAAGCGGGTATATATTTTCTGTGGATGGGTGATTATTACAGCTGGAAGCCAGACCCATTCCAAATGAATAATCGAATCTACAGCAACAACTTTGTTGATAACTCCAAAAATGTCGTAAATGGACATGTTATATATGATCCCGACTGTGCAAACATTTGGGATAACGGCTCAAAGGGTAACTACTGGAGCGATTATAATGGTACAGATAGCAATAGAGACGGAATCGGGGACACTCCGTATGTAATAGACGCTAACAACATAGACCGCTTCCCCTTAATGTCAACTCATATTTCCGATGAAAACAAACCTACACCAACTCCAACGCCTAATGAAACAAGGCATCCGACGATTAATACTGGTGCAGAACCACCACAAACAGAGCCTATCCAAACAACTGTAATAATAGCATCGGCAGCTAGCGTCATCATTGTCGGTTTAGGTCTCTTAATACACTTTAGAAAACGCAGACCACTAAGATAAGCACCCATTGGCAATAGCGGTGGGCTACCGCACTACATTGAACTGCCTTTTTTCATTGGCTCTATTATTACGTTCATTTCTAGTATGTCTTGGTACTCTTTTTGGGTTTGCGCTTCAATCTGAGAGGCAATAGTGCATGCTTCTTCCACTGTCATGTCGTTACTTAGAGCCACGTGCATGTCACCAATAAGATACGAACCCATCTTTCTCATACGTACGCTATGTACCTGCTTGACTTGGGGTACATTTTTCGCTATCTTGTCGATTGCAGCAATGATTTCTGGAGAGTTAAACGAGTCTAATAGCACAAGCGATGCTTCTTTGATTATGGGGTAAACCATTGTGAAGACAAACAGCGAAATTATGATGCCAGCAATTGCATCGGTCTGGATAATGCCAAAGTAGCTGCTTAAGGCGATGCCTAAGAAAGCGATAACTGAGGTTAGAACGTCTTTTATTGAGTTTGAAGCGTCTGTTTTGAGTGCTAAAGAACCAAATTTCTTAGCCGCCCGTCGCTTGTATATCAAAAGGAGCGATGAAATTGCGGCGGCAGCTAAAGCTACCACTAAAGCTAGTTCTGAATTTGCTACTGGTGTAGGATTTAGTAGTTCTTGATATGATTGGTAAAGTGTTATTGCGCCTATGGTTGCCATGAAGAATGCGGCTACTATGCTGCTGAGGGTTTCGACTCGGTGGTAGCCGAATTGAAATTGTTTATCAGGTGCTTTTCTTGAAATTTTTAGCCCTATCCAAACTATCAAGGAGACGCCTGCATCAGCGAAAGATTGGATGCCGTCGGCGATTAGCGCGATGCTTAGGGTGAATATGCCCATGAATACTTCAGATAGGCCAACAATTATCTGGACCAAAAAAGAGCGTTTTGCTACTTTCCCGCCCGAAACAAGATCAGCCATTTCTAACTAATGTCCTCAACGAATGCACCAAACGTTTGTTTAGTGAGCTAAAAACTTTGTCCAAGATTAAACCCAGAAATTAATGGCAAACTGCCCATTCTAAGACTCACTCTTGTCGCTTTCACCCCAAGCATCAACCACTATACCTGTAAGCGCCCAAAATCAGCCCTCTTTTCCCTGCGACGTGTTTCCAATTTCTTCTCCTAAAGCATTAATGGCTTGAGAGCCTAAACACGATAATATCAAAAACAGGATAATGTAATACATCAAGTACTTCGTTAAGTTATCAAATTGTCTGTTGTTTATTTGGTCAAGAAACCTTGACTAAGCTTAGTCAACAAACCAGAACAAATAGCCTTTTATTATCTCAGCTTGCTATGCCAACTATGGGCAGTACAAACAAAACTGTGGCTCTGCTTCTTACTGCAGTATGTTTAATTCTAGCTATGTTGCCATATACAACCGTTAAAGCCCAACCCCAAACAATCATTGTTCCAGATGATTACACTACCATCCAGTCAGCCATAGACCACGCTAACGATGGAGATAGCATACTTGTTAAAGCTGGAACATATGAGGAGCAAACCCTGAATATAAACAAAAGTATCTCCCTAAACGGCGAAGGACTTGAAAAAACAACTATAAGTCTCCATCCCCCATGGATATTCAAGGGCTATCAGTTTGGCGGCAAAACTGGATTAGAACCTGTTTACGGATATGATAACCCCATAAAAATCATAGCAAACAACATTCAGCTCTCAGGTTTCAAAATTATCAGCAATCAAACAAGCGACATTACAGTTAGCGGAAATGGAACAATCATAACAGGAAACGAAATTGCAATTGGTTTATTCTTGAATAACATACAACAAAATCTCACCGGAAACTATATCTCTTCAGGTTTAACATGCAGTGGCAACAGCCATATTATTTCTAACAACATCATAATCGATGGATTGTATGCGCTTGCCCAAGGTGTTACAATAACAAACAATACCTTTTCAGGAAAATATGGCATTATGATGGGAGAATCTCGAAACAGCGTTATTAACAATACAATTCAAGATACGGCTTGCGCAATCTATTTCTGGATGGGGGCATCTGACAATGAATTTTATCTAAATAACTTCATCAATAACTCTGTGCAGGTACAAATAGGTGAAGTCTCCAACCCTACAGTGGCAAGATGGGATAATGGCGAAATAGGAAACTATTGGAGTAACCATGCGGGACAAGGACCATACGCTATCGATGAAAACAACATTGACCACCACCCGCTTACTCAACCAGTTGCTCTTAACTTAATAGCTCCAACACCAACTTCTTCAACAGGTAATTTGGTTTCTCAGTTGACGATTCCAATACTTGCGGTTGCAGGTTTGGTAGTTATAATCATATCTCTCTTACTTCTTAGAAGACATCGAAAAACCGCTAAGTTGAAGCAATGACCTTTTCCCAGATAGGGTGAATTATTATTTTCGCTTAAGGCTGTCAGCAAAGGACAGATCAGACCTAGCCCGTTTTCAAGTTTTCTTAACGCAGTTTTTCGAGCACGATAAACGTTAGGTGTCTCAATCTTTAGCTTTTTGGCAATTTGGTAATCACTTAAGCCCTCTGCGTTCAACCGCAAAATCTTCTGCTCACGCTCTGTCAACCCTATAGGCTAGGTCTCTTCTTCAGAAGCGCTGTGCAGAGTCACGCCTTCAGCCACCAAGTCTTTCTCAAAGGCCCTGTAAGCATCTACACCGAAGCTTGTCATAGCCCAACACCAGCCCTGCCGCTCAACAACCGCTGAATCCAACTCCTTAGCTAGCCGCTTATTCATGCGAACAATCCGACGTGTTACCTGATGCCGTGCAATCTTGAACTCGACCAGTTTGGCGGCTATGCCTTTAGGCAGTAATCCGGGAGAGCCAGCTTCAAACAGCACCTTAAGAATAGCTTTGTCAATCTCATCTTTACAGGCTGCCTCTTCGATAAGCGACTTCTCAAAATGCAGCGAATCCTTCAAGCCAGCAAAGATAACACGGAGAAGCAACTTTATCTCGGCACGTCGCGGTCGAGTTTCTTGTCCTTAGCCAGTAGGTACTCGAGTTTTCCAACCTTGTCGGCTTGGCTACGCTTAGCTTTTGGCGCTTTTTGGGCTGAAATTGGCATGTTTTGAACAGGTTCGTTGTTTGCTTCCATGTCAAAATGCACACTCCAAGAGTTCCGCTCCATGCGGAGAAAACGCTTTTAAGCGTCTGGCATCTACATCAATCAACCGCAGAAAAGCGTCTTCTGAAAAGCATGGACTTTTTCCATGCCCTCGGCTATGTGCTAAAAGTGCTTTTGAACAGGTTTTCACTGTCAAAAACACGTTACCACGTACATGGCAAGGCATAGAATCTGCTACGACCAGCCTAAGAGACATAGCTTTTTCCGCCTTGTTCAGAAACCTTAGGCGTATCCTGGCTGCCAGATGCAAGGTCCACCAGCTTGGTTAGGGCGCTAAACATTGCCGTATTGAGCTTTTCCAATTCATACAAGCGGCTGTTAGCAAACTTTACTGCTTCAGAGACACGCTTAACCTCTTCCTTTAACTCAAAAGACGCTTGCATGTGGTCATGTTCGCTTATCCCTTTTTTTAGGGCGGCTTCAAAGGCGTTAACGCTCATCGGCTGGGAAACCTTCCATTCCTTTCGAACCAAGTTTTCCTCTTTCTGGTAGACCCGTTCGACCATTCCGTAGAGGCCCTTCTTGGTAACACATTGAACACCGTCAAGGCGAACGCTATAGTAGTCCTTGTTACATTCAAACGTGAGAAGCTCCAAATCCACAACAGGCCTGCCCAACCTACCCTCAACAATATCAAACCAGCGATGCAACGCCAAAAGACAAGCATCATGACTCATACCCGCATCACAAGCAATATAGCCGCTGACCTTGCGCCGCTCTTGCCCAAAGCAAACATGAATCTTCACCCCACCCACAACCTCATCCTTCTCCCAATGGGAAACTGTTCCAGCGAAAAACCGCAAGCTTATGTTGTGAACGCAGAGCGGAACGAACCGCATCCCGTAGGTGATTTTGTTACAGTATGCTCCTGGATAGGGTTGCAGGATTAAGCCTCGGTCTAAGAGTTTGCGGAGGATAACTCGTACTGTTGAGCGTTTGGCATGGACTTTTCTAGCTACTTCATAGGGTGCAAGCTCGATTTCGCTTTCATCGATTAATTTTAAGATGCGTTCTTCCACGCTGAAGCCCGAGTGTGGAGAGTAACTGTTATCACACCTGTTACCTGCCATCGATGACTTGTCATTAGATTTCCCAGCCAAAACGCCTATGCTCCGCTAAGTTTCACCGGTTCATGTTTTAAGGCTTGGACTAAGAGCCCAAAATTAGTTGATGAATACTTTTGGTAAAAAAAGAGGGAGAGATTGGAAGAATTCGGTAGAAATGCTTGCTGCGGTAGTCGGTAACCGTCGGACCCGCCATACATGTCTTGCATTTATACGATTTTTACGTATCCAGACCCGCCGCACAGGTGCGACATTTGTACTGACTTTTCACCACCCACTTTTTTCTTTTGTTTTGGGGCTGAGCTAGCAAGTGGCAGAGGAAAAAGCGGTCAGCGGTGTTCAGCCCAAGAATTTGATCTGCAATTTTAGGGCACCAAACATGCGACATTACCAGCGCTGGAAAGAGTACGTGCAGTGGGCAAAAGACAACGGCATGGACGTATGCCACATCACCCTAAGCCTAGTCGATGCGTTTATGAAAGGAACTGAAGGTGCTGCAGAGGTTCGCAGTGGAAAGCAGGTTATCAATATTCAGCAGACCAACGTTTTCCAGTACCAGGTCAGTAAGCCCCGGCGTGAGCCCTATGATTTGAGTTGTGTGAAGAAGGAGTATCAGAGAACATTTAGTAGTTTTCTTCTTGAGGCCTATATCCTTCACAAGGCAAGTGACTTAAAGCGTGAATTTAGCTATCAGGACTTTTTAGAGCTCAAACATGACGCGTTTAGACGGATTATCCTTCGTTTGCGGCGTAAAGGTAAAATCGTAGCCAATCCCCAGCGCACTGTCCCCAGATTTTACTTTTTGGCAGAAAGGCTAGCCGAGAG
>JBNIDR010000026.1:0-6695 GCA_050108155.1 Bathyarchaeia archaeon
GGCGCCTCTTAGACCAGTCTCCTGCTAGTCCAGATGCCCCAATTGTTGGTGCCTCCGTAGACTTGTATGCAGGTGCAACAAAAATTGCCACCGTTACCACAGACGATGACGGTATGTTCTCTACTGCTTGGACTCCATCCACAGAAGGCGTGTACGACCTCTACGCTTGCTTCACTGGAAACGACTCATACGAAGCATCAAATAGCGACGCAACCCTCATTCAAGTTGGGCCAACAGCTCAACCCAGTATCTCAACGCCATCACCAATACAGCAAACAAGTTCGCCCTCTCCAAGCGTAGCTCCTCCGCCAACCAGTGACACCCCAACAACCACATACATCGTAATCACAGCAGCAGTCGTCGCTATCATCGCGGTTGCAGCAGCAGTCCTGCTGAAGAGACGCAAATAAGTAAACTGAAAAATGAGTACCCCTCTCTTTTCTTTTTTCTTTAGTCTGTGTCAAAATTTGCCTGAGCTCCTAATTGAGTGATGTTTGAAAAATGTCTGTTCACTATGCCCTGAAAGAAATCAAACGGCGTAAGCTTCGCAGTACTGCTTCCATAATAGGGTATGTTATTGCGGTTGCTTTCTTGATAATTATAGTTACACTCGCGCAAAGTTATACCGTTAATGCCACGGCGGCATTGAATCGAGTTGGAACTCACTTTACAGTTTATTCTCCTGTTTCAGTGATCTGCCCCTGTTCCCTTATTGCGGAAGTGGGGCCTTTCTTTAAGTCTACATATACAAACTCTTTCAACTTGAGCATAGTTGACACAGTTGCTGCTTTGCCGGGCGTCGATGACGCTGCACCTTGCTTGGTGTTTAGACTTGGCAATCTCACTATATGCGGAGTCAACTATGATGCTTTAGCGACAACAACAAACGTTGTGTCCGCTAACGTGCTAGTAAAGGGTAACTATTCAAAGGTGAATGACCCCGGGGCCCTTCTTGTTGACTCGGTTTACGCAGATGTAGAGGACCTCAATGTGGGCGATAATTTAACTGAGTTTGGTCAAAATTTCACTATTGTTGGCCTTGTAGATCCGAGTATTTATAGTATGCCCGGCGGGGTCGCTACTATGTACGCGCCTTTACCTGTGGTTCAGGGGATCGCCAAGTTTTATGGGGTTCTCTACGGTTTTGAAATATACGACTGTAATGCCGTTCTCGTGGAGATAACCCCTGAAGGCAATTCCTCAAGTGTCCGTGACATTGAGCAATCCGTCCTGAACACTTTAGACGCCTACGAGGGACAACCCGGCACCGTAGTTGGCTACCACTGTAGTACAGCTGCCCGAGAAGTTGCTTCGGTTACTAACGAAAGCGCTTGGACAGTATCTATTGTTCTTCTTATTTGTATGACGCTGTTTGCACTTAAGTCTCAATTCGGGTCGGTTGTGGAACGAACAAAAGAAATTGGCATTCTCAAAGCAATAGGCTGGGCTGATTCTGACATTACGAGGCAAGTGTTTCTTGAATCACTGCTACAAGGGCTTGCAGGTGGAATCATTGGTGTTGGCTTAGGCTACTTGGTCACGTTGCTTATTCCGAGCCTTGGTTTAGTGTCTACTCCAGGTCTTGTTTTGACAGTTTCGCCTTTACTGCCGCTGATTGGTATGGTCTTCTCAATTAGTGGAGGCGTATTAGCAGGCATCTTCCCAGCTTGGCGCGCTGCAAAACTCCAACCCTCCGAAGCCCTTCGACGTTTGTAAGGTGAAACAATGCAAAGTAACCTCTTAATAGAAACAAGGAACTTGGTGCAAAGCTTTCCCCGACGGAATGGTTCACAAGTCAAAGCGTTGGATGGCGTTAACCTTAAGGTTTTCAAAGGTGAATTTTTGGCAGTGGTGGGGCGGTCTGGCAGCGGAAAAACTACGCTGCTAAACCTCATTGGTGCCTTAAGTCGACCCACATCTGGCGAAGTTTTGTTTGAAGGTAAGAACCTGGCTGGCTTCTCAAATAAGGATTTGGCGCTGCTAAGAAGAGAAAAGATCGGTTTTATTTTCCAGACCTTCAATCTTTTGCCCGCGTTGACTGTGTTTGAGAATGTGGAGTCCGCTTTGATTCATTCGTCAATGTCTAAGGCGGAAATTGCTGAAAAAATCTCTGCTTTGCTGGCGTTTCTTGATTTAACTGACAAGTCTAGTATGTTGCCTCTTGAGTTAAGCGTTGGGCAACAGCAGAAGGTGGCTATTGCACGCGCTTTGGTTAAGGACCCAACAATAATCGTTGCCGATGAGCCCACAGGCGAAATGGACCCCGTCTCTGGGAAAGAGATTGTGGCAAAACTGTTGGAGCTTAATCGAGAATCAAAAATAACGATTATTGTTGCAAGCCACGGTACGTTTCCCTACGATGAGGCTGACCGTATAGTATTCCTGAAGGATGGCAAACTTGTCTCGCACTTCTAAAGCTCTAAGCGAAGCCGGAACGCGGCATCGTTCCTTTTTCTTTTTTGTAAATCAGATTGGGCTAAGGCTGGGCGCTTTCTTGATGGTTAAATTTTTTGGAATTGTAGTTTGGGGTGCTGAAAGGGCTCTGGAGGAACTCACAACTTGCTTGTTGAGGTTTTCATTTGTTCTCTCCTATTTGCGTTCCAGAGCCCCAGCAAAACCTTTTTCATGTAAGCGATTGACTTCTTTTTAACTGCAATCCAAACATATATTTCTTAAAATGATGTCTGCATAGTTAAGATGATTAGTGTTAAGGTTGCAACGGCTGTTGGGCTTGGGGCTATAATTGGGGCGGGAATTTTTGTTCTTAGCGGAACAGCCATAGCGTTGGCTGGTTCAGCTGCGCTTATCGCTTTTGTCATTGTGGGTGTTATCGCTTTAATTGTGGCGCTTGAGCTGGGCGAGTTAGGCTCCATTATGCCTAAAGCTGAAGGCGGCTCCTACTCTTATGCCTACGAAGCCTTTGGCAGCGAATTAGGCTTCATCACGGGCATTATGCTCTACTTTGCCTATGCCTCCTCTATTGCGCCCATCGCGTTGGGTTTTGGCTCCTATTTAACCAGCCTTTTAGGTTTAGGCGGCGGCAGCTACCCCACAATATTTGCCATACTGCTAATTCTGGCCCTTGCAGTAGTTAACATACTGGGCGTAAGCAAAGCTGCAAAAGCCGACTTCGGATTAGTCATCATTAAAATCTCCATACTCATAATCTTCATAGTTTTCGCTCTTCTCTTCACCTTGGGAAACAGCAGCCTTGGGGAAGCCAATTTCACCTCGGGCTTTGCAAACGCCAACATAAGCTCCATCTTTGCGGCTAGTGTTGTTATTTTCTTTGCTTACTCGGGTTTTCAGGCAATTTCCACCATAACCAAAGACGTTGAAGGCGGCGGGGCAGGTGCGGCAAAAGCCATCATACTCTCTGTTGTTGTAAGCATGGTGCTTTATGTGTTGGTGGTGGTTTCCCTTCTGTTTTTGATGCCTGCAAGCCAGTACACCATCTCCTCTGACCCGCTGTCGGTTGCGTTGAGGTCGGCGGGTGCCCCCAATTGGCTCTTCACCTTGGTTTCTGTGGGTGCCCTGATAGCCACCACTTCGGCTGCGCTCGCCATGATTTTAAGCGCCTCGCGGGTTCTCTACCAAATAGGCACCGACAAGCTGCTTCCAAAAATTGTACGCAAATACAACGAAAAACGTGACGTCGCCGTGAACGGCGTTTTGATTTCCTCTGCTATTGGCATTGTGATGCTTTTCGCGGGCAACATCTACGTTATGGCGTCCATCAGCAACTTTGGCATTTTGTTCTGCTACCTGATGGCAAGCTTTGCCTTAATTCACTTCAGACGCAAAAAGGCGCCTGCCAGCTTCCGCGTTCCTCTCTATCCGTTTCTTTGCATAGCGGGTATTGTGGGGTTGATTGCGCTTCTGATTGGTATGCCCAAAGAAGCTTTGATTGTTGGGGTGGCGTTGATTTTGGCTTTGATGTTCATCTACTACATGCTGGTTGAAGCGGAATCTCGACCGGTCGAGCGGATAGAACTTTTTGATTAACCTAACGTGTCTGAGGATGATTGTAAGCGCAGGGGCTGCATCACTTTGCCAAACGACGTTGCAGGAGTTTCTAAAGAAACCAATAAATCATTTCCTGCCCTGTCTGAAGACGTGGTGTGAATTTGGGTTCTGACAAAGTAACGCGCATCTACGCGTGTCAACTCGCTACCAGCAATTCTGTCAAGCAGCATAAACTCAGAAAAACGATTGCCTGGCTGTCAGACAAAGAAGGCTTAGGTAAAGAATTCCTGTCACTCTACCTGCCCCCTACGGCATCAATCACACAAACAGTAGCGACCCTTAAGAGCCAATCTAAGTCTGATACCCGCAGGAACGGGGAAGTTTGGGGTCGATTTCAAGATTCCTCAAAAAATTTGATTCGACACTTAAACCTTAAGAAGAAGCTGCCTGAGACTGGTCTTGCAGTGTTTGCTGGAACTTTTACTGTAAACGGCGAAGGTGAGGTTTCTACTGTTGAGGAATTAGTTCCGCCGCAACCTGTTGCCGCCTATCTTCTCGAAGTTGACAACCATTTCCATTTAGAACCACTTAGGGAAATGCTGCGAAACCCCCAAGTTGTGGGGCTGCTCGCCATGGATTCAAAGCAGGCTAGCTTTGGTTTGCTCAACGGGGAAAGCCTCGAATTCCTCAAGGACATCACGTCAGGTGTTTCAGGTAAGTCAGGCAAAGGCGGGCAGAGCCAGAGACGCTACGAAAGAGAACGAGACATGGAGCTCTCGCACTTTTTCCACCGAGTTGCCGAGCACGCGGCTAAGGCGTTTCTTGAAGACCACGAGGTTACGGCTTTGATAGTTGGCGGACCAGGTACAACAAAAGCCGACTTCTTAAAGGGCGATTACCTCCACTATGAGTTACAAAACGCCCTCGTGAACACAGTGGACATCCAGTCCGCAGACCGGGCAGGCGTGAGGGAAGTGTTTGAGCGGTCAGCTGAGCTTTTAAAGAATCTGTGCACGCCTGAAGAGCGGATGGCTGTTCACCGACTTTTGGCGGAACTGGCTAAGCAGACGGGGTTGGCGACTTATGGGCTAGGTTCCGTTTTGGATGCACTTAGAAACGGTGAAGCCGAAGTGGCGCTGGTCACAGACAGCACAGGCTTTGTTGAGGTTGGGGTGTTGTGCAAGAAATGTGGGCTGTCAAAGACGCAGATAATGGATAGCCAAGAGAAAGCTCAAAAGGTACAGGAAATGTTGTCGGGCCACTGCGAAAGGTGCAAGACTGCTGACTTTGAGGTGAGGGAGAAAGATATCGTGGATGTGTTGGAAGATGCGGCTTCACAGACAGATGCACGGGTGGAAGTGATTGCTACGGAGTCGGATGAGAAAATGCAGCTCACAGCTTTGGGAGGCATTGCTGCACTATTAAGATACAGAACTTAGATAGGCTGTCGATAAAATATGTTTCAGATAGTCTTCTGGGTGCTTGTGGTTTTAGTAAACCTGTTTAAGTGGTCTCTGAGATTCGAACTTTAAGCCTCTTGAGTGTACTCAAGGGTTTATGCGGTTCTGTTATGTTTGCGGGTTTTTGTCCTGAATGCGGTGGGTATCCTATTTGTTATTTGTGGTAGGAAATTTTTTTATGGTAGTATATGTTTATGTTAACGTTGGCTACAACTATGGAAAACATTGTAAAAGTTACACGGAGGGGGCAAACCACAATTCCGGCGGAATTCAGGCAAAAACTCGGAATCAAAGAAGGTGACCAGTTGGTCGTTGAAGCCACAGATAACGGAGTCCTGTTTACGCCTATTCCTAAGCTGGAAGAGTTGGCTGGCGTTGACTCTCAATACGGGACTCCTGAAGAGCTAAAGAAGGCGTTAGATAAACTTAGGGAAGAGTACTAAGCTTGAAGGAAGTTCTTGATACAAGATTCCTGTTTGAATACTTCTACTCCTCCAACCTCGAAACCAAAAACAAAGTAACCAGAAAAATGAACGATATGCTATCAAAAAACCTTGGTATATTACCTACAATGGTTCTGGCAGAAATCACCAAAGTCACCTGTGAAAGAAGAGGCAAAGACGTTGCCGAGAGCCGCTATCATGCCCTAGTCCAAAGCGGACTGCAAATCCAAGACTTGACGCCGCAAATTGCAAAACATGCAGGTCTGCTTAAAAGCCAACACAGAAGCGTGCCCATGGGCGACTGCATCATAGCAGCAACAGCCATCGTAAATCACGCTCGGGTACTTTCAGACGACCCGCATTTTGACAACATAAAAGACGCCAAACGCGGCTGGATCTAAAGCTCAGAGCTTAACACTTGTTTGATGGTGGGCTGGGGAGCCTTTATGCCATCAGAAGCAACTCAGAATATATTGTCCCCTGATGGAATAGATAAAAAACAAAGCATTCCTCTCTATGAGTCCAATTTTTTGAAGGCTTACGCGAATGTATGTATGCAAAACCAATAAGTATTGGTATTAGTAGCTTCTTTCATTGTATTTGCATTCGGGGTAATTCATGCAGCCGCGGTATCTTTCACCTGTTATTGAGGCTGTATGCTCCAGCAAGGGCCAGCCACAACTAGGGCAATAATAATCTGCAACAAACGCTGGTCGTTCCCCATTTGAGAGCGTGGCGTATGCAGCTGACCCATTGCCAACAAGCGCCCAAGCGTACTTAGCGGGCACAGAAACAACATCTCCAGGCCAAAAAGGTCCACACAGTT
>JBNIDR010000027.1:0-13539 GCA_050108155.1 Bathyarchaeia archaeon
TCCCAAGTTTCGGTTGCAGGGTCATAAACCTCGGTTACGTTGGTGAATCGCCAGTTCACTCCGATTCCCCCCATGCAGTAGATTTTTCCCTGATAAACTGCGGCGGCGAATTGGTATCTCGGAGTGGGCATTGATGCTTTTGTGGTCCACTGGTTTGTCGCTGGATCATAGACTTCGGTGACGTTTGTTATTTTTCCGTCGTATCCGCCTATCGTGTATATTTTGCCGTCCACGACTGCTGTTCCGAAGTATTCTCTTGGCGTTGGCATCGGCGCCATTGTTTTCCAGGAGTCCTCTTTGGGCTTCTGGCTGGCGTTGGCTGTGTCCGATGCGTAGGCTGGGCTGACTATTAGCCTGGAGGCTGTTATTGAGAGGAGGATTAGGAGGGCTATGGCGTCTTTTCTCAAGGCTTACACCACTATACAGGGTGTGTGACGGCGGATTTAGTTCTACTCAAGGAACAAGTCGTTCCCGCGCTGGAACACCTAACCCTTCAACAGTGGAATTCAAGCGGCCACTGGTTTTTTGCCGCGCTTTTTCGGTCCATGTATCCGTTGTGGGATCATACATTTCGTTGACGTTAACGAGGGCTTCTTTTGAACTGCCTGTTCTTCCACCTATGCAGTAGATTTTGTTGTTTACAACTGCCACACGCGTATCATATCTTGCCGTGGGCATGGGCGCTTTCTGTGTCCATGTGTCATCCGCTACCGCTTGTGGCGCTGACTGATTCGCAGGAGAATCTGAACTGCCCAATGCAGTGTCAATTACAGTTAAGCTTGAGGTTGCTGCTAGAAGCAGAAGGAGTAATACGACAGGTTTCTTATCCAACATTAGCCACCCTAAGAGGTATACTGCAAAGTTGTCTTTAGTTCTATTCAGGGAACAAATTGTTCCTGATTTGGAACAGCAGGACACCCATTTGCGCCTTGATTTCGCGGCTTTCTTCTCCAGATAACCAAAAGAACGGCAAAAGCAACGGTGCATGCAATAACGATTGCAGCCAACACTGCTATGTCTCCAGTTTGAGGCCAAATTGACGCTTGTACGGTAAAGTGCGCAACTTCAGATTGCCCCATGTTCCCAGATGTATCGTTGGCGTAAACAATGATTGTGTGGTTACCTGCGGATACTGTTACTGTAGTATTTTCTGTGGCGGTTGTTTTTGCTCCGCCGTCGAGGCTGTACGCAGTCCATGATGTGGGCTCGTTTACGGTAAAGTTTAGCGGTATGCTGGTTTGGTTGTAGACGGGTTCGGTGTGGAGGGTGACTTTGGGCGGTGTATTGTCGGCGATGCTAAAGTAAACGGTTGCGTTACCCCCCATTGCTGGGCCTCCCAAAATAACCTCAACGAACGTTAGTAAGCTGACGGTGAGGTTATGCTGACCTTCTGACAGCTTGGGCAATGCGGCGGTGCCGCTAAGAACTCCGAAGAAGGGGTCCCACGAGGCCTTTTGGCTGGCTTTTGTCTGTAGCGGATACGGCACACCATCCAATGTTGCTGTTCCGTTGTAGTAAACGTTACCGCCCAGCATACATGCCGTGGAAGCGTCTACGGTTATGATTTCGGTTGGTTCGTAAGTGCGGTTGCAGGGTGACCAGATTGTGACTCCGTTTTGATGCGTGGGGGCATCTTGGGATTGGGTTTCTGCGGCCGAAGCTGCACTAAAACTCAACAATGACAATAAGAAGATAAGCGCCAACGCTGCGGCTGACTTCTTCATGCACTCACCGCTGAACAGTATCGGCTGCTTCCTTATCGCTCTCCCACGAGAACAGGGTGTTCCCCAAAAAGAACACGATGAAAATCCCTGATTCTGAGGAAATAGCCGCAGTTTGCGGCTCTGCTGATGTTGCGCTGCTTATGCGGGGGATATTACGAAAATCGTAGTATTTCTGGTTTGGAACGAGGCTTTAAGAGCTAAAATCGTCTCCTAATCGTTAATCGTATGATTTAGAAAATGGAGAAGGCAAAGTACCATGGTAAGTCCGTCTGTGGCTGCGATTGCATTGTTAGTGGCAGCATCGGTTATTAGTCCTGCAACATTCATTTTTTTGGAAAGTTCACAGAACCAGATGGCGCAGCTCGATACCAAATTCAACACCATCATGAACCAGACGACGGGCTTTTTAGACAACGCTTGGAACGTAGCGCAGCAATTCCAGAACCCCGACTACCACTACAATCCCGCCGAATTGGGCAACTACACTGCACCCCAAACCCCAATCGACGGCGGCAACTAGTCAGCAGAGCATTAAGATGGTATCCTGTCCTTCACGGTCATAACGGCTAAGCTGAAGAACAGCAATGTGATGCCACCGATTATGCCGCTGGTGCAGAGAATTCTGTTTTAGCGAATTCTTCAGCAGGGAACTACCCGAATAAAGTAGCGTTGCGATGCGTTAAACTCCTCTTAGTTAGACATCGCCTCAGCCAGCCAGCAACCTGCGTCATATTCAGTTACGAAAACGCGTTATTCTGCTATTGTTTAGAAAAAAGACGCAGGAGGGCGACTATGATAATAAAATAAAAAACGGAAAAATGGAAAAACAGGAAAGCTTACGCTTTCTTGTATTCCGCTGCTGCTTTCTTTAAAGTCTCAGCTTTGTCGCAGCATTCCCATGGAAACTCGACGTCGTCACGACCAAAGTGGCCGAAGGCTGCTGTTTTCTTGTAGATTGGCCGTCTTAAATTGAGGGTTGAGATGATGCCGAAGGGTGTCATGTCAAAGTTCTTCTGAACCAAATCAAGAATTTGCTCGTCTGGGAGTATGCCTGTGCCGTTAGTGTTAACCAACACTGAAATTGGTTTAGCAACACCAATAGCATAGCTGATTTGAACTTCACATTGCTCTGCAAGACCTGCTGCAACAATGTTTTTGGCGATGTAGCGTGCCATGTAGCAGCCGCTGCGGTCAACTTTTGATGGGTCTTTGCCGCTGAAGCATCCGCCGCCGTGACTTCCAACTCCACCGTATGTGTCAACGATGATTTTGCGTCCAGTTAAGCCTGAGTCAGCGAGTGTTCCACCAATAACGAATCGTCCTGTTCCGTTTATGACGTAATTCACGTCTGGCGCTAGCAGATCAGCTGGTATAACGTGTTTGATGACTTTCTCGATGATTTGCTTCTTTAGTACAGCGTCTTCTACTGAGCCGTTGTTTTGAGCTGCGATGACAACTGTTTTGACGCATTTTGGCTTGCCGTCCTCGTATTGAACGGTTACTTGGGATTTGCAGTCTGGGCGTAGATAGGGCATTGTGCCGTCGTGGCGGACATCTGCCAAACGTTTAACGAGGCGATGCGCAAGAATAATTGGCAGAGGCATCAACTCTTTAGTTTCGTTTGTTGCATAACCGAAAACCATGCCTTGATCGCCTGCACCTTGCTCTTTGCCATTGGACTCTTGGACGCCCATTGCGATGTCTGGGGACTGCTCAGTTAAAGAAACAAGAATACCGCAGGTTTCCCAGTCCAAACCGTCTTTGGCGTTGTCGAAACCGATTTCTCTGAGGGTGTTTCGGACGATGTTTGGGATGTTTATGTTTGCTTTTGTGGTTATTTGGCCAGTGATCATGACTGTGCCCTGCATGACGAGGGTTTCGCAGTCAACATGTGCCTTTGGATCCTGGCTAAAAATAGCGTCTAAGACGCTGTCGGAGATTTGGTCTGCAACTTTGTCTGGGTGACCTTCTCCAACGGATTCAGATGTGAACAAGTATTTTCCGTTTCTTTTCATTTGGAATCTCTCTTCCGTTCAAGTTCGGTAGCTTAGGTTACTCGCCGTTTTTCTTATATGGCTTTCTGAATAAAATATTCCGATAAGAATACAGGCTATGGATAACATTCCGATAAACGATATCATTTTAAGCATAGGACTGCACAAACAAAATGAGCAGTATGAAAAAAGCAATTACGTCTTCAGATGCACCTAAACCTGTTGGACCCTACAGTCAGGCAGTGCAAGCAGGCAATTTTTTGTTTATTTCAGGACAAATCGCAATAGACTCCAAAACAAACCAGCTTGCCGCATCAGATATCACTGCACAGACCCGTCAGGTACTTGAGAATATCAAAGTTATCGCGCAAACTGCAGGCTACAGTTTAGCAGATGTGATACAAACCACCGTTTACCTCTCGTCTATGACGCTTTTCGCAGATTTCAATCGTGAATACGCCAAATACTTCAAAGTGGATTACCCAGCCAGAGCAACCATTGCCTGCCAACTCAAAGAAGGCGTACTTGTTGAGGTTTCAGCGGTCGCTTACAAAGAATAGCCTTTTAGAGTTCGATAAGTTATAAAAACCTAATCAACGCTAAATAACTGCGGGGATAAACATGGCGCCATCTCTCAAAAAGTTCATGCAGCAAATAAGCGGCAAAAAAGCCCCCGGGCCATCCACGTCCTTTAGCATATTCCATGTTTATTACGCTTTAGAGTTGATGGCGCAGCAACCGCTGGGCAGAAACAAACTTGCCGAGAAGCTCAGCGTAGGAGACGGCGCGGTACGCACTATAATCAGCAGACTCCGCGAGGCAGAATTAATCGATACTTCGAAGTCAGGCTGTACCTTAACAAAAAAGGGTAAAGAAGTCTGGAAACAGTTCGAAGAGGTATTCCCAAAACAGGTGGATCTCCAAAAATCCGAACTAACCAACTCAGAATATAATCATGCATTCTTGGTTAAGGGTGCCGCCGAAAAAGTCGGTTCAGGCATCGACCAGCGCGACGCCGCAATCATCGCGGGTGCACGCCGAGCCTTAGTTATTGTCTGCAAAAATGGGCACCTTGGAATTCAAGCTGTAAGTGATGACATTGGAAAACAGTATCCTGAAGCTGCCAAGCAGATTCTCGATATGCAACCCAACGACAAAGACGTCGTAATAGTGGCGAGCGCAGAAACGCCGATGAAGGCTAAGAGAGGCGCATTTGCCGCTGCTTGGTCACTGGTCAACGCCTAAGTAGTATATTTTTCGCCCTCGTTGAGTATGCGCTCGAGATAGGTGTTAATGTTCACCATCCCCTCGTTGGTTTTAGATGAGACGGGCATAAGCAGAAACTTTAGTCCCAGCTTGTTAATGGCCTGCATCATGTTGCGGCTAAATAGACGTTTTGTCCCTTCCAGTTTCTGCTCTATGGCATCTTCGAGAGCCATCGGGTTAGCGGACCACGTGGCGATTGCCTGGGCGTCCTTTTTGGGAATCAGATCCATCTTGGAGAGAACATGTACTTGAGGCTGAAAGAAACGGTTGTAAACTGCAGCTGAGAGGAACATGTTGGAAACGTAGTTGAGGGGGTTAACTGAGAAAACTGCGTCAAAGAGGTAAACCAGCGCTTTAGGCTCCTTAGTTAACTCGTTAACGATGTATGGTCCCGACGCACGGAAAGCAAAAAGCTCCATCTGCCCCGGCGTATCTACCAAGACAATGTCAGCGTGAGCTTCCTCAATATCGCGGGTTAAATTTTCTATTTCGTCAGCTATGAGATCCGCAGCCATAATCAAGGCGCCATTGGGACCCAAATTGTACTTTTCCATCAAGTCACCGACATCGACATAATTGCGCACGTCTACGTCGGGTTGATAGGGCAGTTTAAGGGCGCCCGGGTCGAGGTTGACGACTGCGACGTCTTGTTTGCTCATTTTTAGCCAATCTGCGAAGGCGGCGGTGAAAAGGGATTTGCCGGAGCCGGCTGTTCCGATGATAAATGCTAAGGGCATTGGTTAGTTCTCCGTATTGGTTTGCGTCGTCAGGTGTAATGAACTTTTCTCAGGGAAACTGGGCTTTGCAGCTTTCTGGTACTTTATAATTTCTTGTAAAGCCGCTTGCGCCATTATTTTGTTGTAGGCATGATGCAGTCACATTTTCTTATATCCATCCAGCGGGTTAAAAAGTAAATACGGAATGCAAGGGATAGCCAACCAGTTAAGCGGGTTTGGCTGTTAACGAGGGCTAAGGCATTGATTTCCTCTCCACATTCTTGCCTTACCTTTGTTAACACAGGGCTAGACCCGTTTATCGACCATTTTTTTCCTTTTCACCAAAATAACCTGCGCTTTTGATTTTTTCAAAAACAGGGCTTTTTAGATATGGGTTTTTATGGTAGCTGTTGCTGGGGGGAGTCTTTTAGCTTAACAATTTTAGGCTTGTTCAGGATAAGCAAACGCTGCATTTTGCCGACCGCCCTTTGCAGTGATGGTGGAGCCCACTAATAGTTCCAAATTGTAGGGCAACGTTTTTTGGTTTGGACACGCAAGGTAGGCTTTGATTAACGTGCCGACGCCAAAATATCACATCTACATCGAATACAGCGAACCCGACAAGTCAGGATTCCGCTTCAACATCTCCCACGCCGAACTAGTAGGCGCCTTCCAAGAACCCCTCGCAAACGGCGAACCCTTCTGGTTCATGGGGCGCCTCCTCAACCCCATCAAAGTCTCCAGAATAGTCATATTCTGGTCCAACGAAACCGCTGATCAACTACGCCTACCAAACCACGAAAACCTCGTGGTCTCCAAAGATAAAAAATACGTCATCGATAACATCCTCAAAGGCAAAGTCAAAGGCGTTTACATCTGCACCGAAGAATTCGTCACAATAACTCCCAAAACCTCCCCCGCAGCTCAGCAAGCCCCCGCGGCTCCCACTGGCGCACCACGCCGAATAATTGTTGTATCTGGCACAGATGAAACAATGAAGCAAACCCTCACCATGTCGTTAAGAAAACTTGGATTAGCCGCAGTAGTCATGAGTGAAGAGCCAGGGCAGGGCAAAAAAATCGTGGAACGCTTCACTGCAGACTACAAAGACGTGGGCTTTGCATTGGTGCTGCTGTCTCCTGACCTCTACGTTTACCCCAAGGGCGAGGAAGCAACCAAGCGCGAGCGGATCCCGCGGCAAGATGTGCTATTGATGTTTGGCTTTCTGCTGGGTAAACTCGGTAAGGACAGGGTGCTTGCTATATATCGGGAAAGCCCGAATTTTGGGTTTTCAATCGATTTCGAAGGCGTAAAATTCACTGCATTAGACGAACGGGGCAGCTGGAAACATACCCTGATTCGTGAACTTACCGAACGCGGCTACAGTGTCGACGCCGAGAGACTTCTAAGGTAAGACAAAAACCAATATATCAGCGTACACCCAACAAGACAGCACGGCGCGGTTGTAGTCTAGTTCGGTAGGACTCCAGCTTCCCAAGCTGGCTACCCGGGTTCAAATCCCGGCAACCGCACCACAAATTCTACAATCCCCAAAAGTGTGCATTGGTAATGCACAGATTTATATTTTAGTAATGCACACTTTAACCTGTGCTGCTCAAAGAAACACTAAAAGAAATAGTCAAATCACAACAAAACGACCTCGAAAACCAAAACCAAGGCATCCCCCGCAACGTCACCCCCCAAATAAACCTCAACCTACCCTTCGCCATAATGCTGTCCGGGATACGGCGCTGCGGAAAAAGCACCCTACTCCGCCAAATAATGAAAAAAACCGGAGGCAAACACTACTTCAATTTCGAAGACCCCCGCGCAACAGGCTTCGAAACCAGCGATTTCCAAAAACTGGACGAAATCTTCCGAGAAGAATACGGGGAAAGTGACTGCTATTTCTTCGATGAAATCCAAAACGTGCAGAAATGGGAGTTATTTGTACGCGCCCAGTTAGACAATAATAAGCATTTTTTGATAACAGGTTCAAATGCTTCACTGTTAAGTAAAGAACTTGGAACAAAACTTACGGGGCGACATCTAAGGCAGGAGCTTTTTCCTTTTTCATACAGTGAATTTCTCAATTTCACTTCGCAAACCGAGGGCGCCAAATCTTTCGATGCGTACCTACAGAAAGGCGGTTTCCCCGAGTACCTCAAATATGCAAGAAACGAGATTCTTCAAGAATTATTCAACGACATAATCATGCGTGACATAGTTGTTCGGCATAAACTGCGCAGCCCGAAAGCAATTAAAGAACTCGCCCTCTTTTTGCTCTCAAACGTTGGAGCAGAATTCTCCTACAATAACTTGGCAAAAACATTCGGTTTAGGCTCCACCAACACCGCTGTGGCTTTTGTTTCATATTTAGAGGACAGTTATCTTTTGTTTACCATCCCTAAGTTCAGTTATTCTCTAAAGAAACAGGCAGTAAATCCCAAGAAGATTTACGCGATAGATAACGGATTAGCGAATGTTAATTCGGTGTCTTTTTCATCAAATAAGGGAAGAATGCTGGAGAATTCGGTGTTTTTAGATTTACGGCGAAGCGGAAAGGAAATATTCTACTTTAAAGAAAAAGGGGAATGCGACTTTTTAGTAAAAGAGAAAAATAAGGTTACGCAAGCTATCCAAGTTTGCTTTGACTTGAACGAGGATAACCAAGGCAGAGAAACTGCTGGTTTAGTGGAAGCTTTAGAAAAATTTGGTTTATCTGACGGGTTGATCTTAACTTTCAATCAACAGGACACTTTGAAAATCGATGGAAAAAACGTAACTGTTCTCCCTACATGGCGCTGGTCCAAAGACCTGTTTCGCGCTTAAATTCCGTTTCTTAGATCGCTATGTAATAGGCTTTCTACGCTGGATAACCCAGGGTTCAAATCCAGGCAACAGCACTCTCCTCTGCTTCGACAAATACTAAATACAACTGGTCCCCTACTCAGTTCATGGGCAAGAGCGCGACCGACACCTGCAAGGCTTCTAAAAACAATCTGCTACTTACCGTCTTGCTTTTAAATTTCTTCCTCGCATGCACAGTAACCGTTTTTTCCAGCACCCTTCTCGTCGATATAGCTGCCTCATTCAATGTTTCCGTAGGTTTAGCGAGTCAACTTGCGCTCGTAAGCAGCGTGACTGGTTTGGTTATCGGAATTTTTATGGGTGCCTTAGCTGTGCGGTTCAATCAAAAAGCCCTTTTTCTCTCGGGGGTTGTGTCGTTTGCGGTCGGCGCACTGGGATTTTTCTTATCAGGGGACTTTGTATCTGTTCTAATTTCTCAGATTTTCATCGGAATCGGAGTTGTCGTCATTGGAATAATGACTTACACTTTGATTGGGGAGCATTTGCCCGTCGAAAAGAGAGGTTGGGCCGTTGGCCTCACAGCCTCCATCCCGACAGCTGCATACATAATCGTTGGTCCCCTCTCAGGAATAATATCTGGCGTTGCAGATTGGCGTTCAGTGCTGCTCTGGTTTATACTGCCCTTCTCCGTGGTATGTCTAACGTTGAGTTCAACTGCTATCCCAAACTACATTCCTCAGCAAATAACTAAGCCTTCCTACTTTAGGCCCTTCAGAGAAATCTTGCTTAACCGGTCCGCAATGGCTTGTGTTTTTGCCACGGTGCTCCTAACTTTTGTGAGTTTGGTGCCTTTCTACGCTGTGTCCTTTTATAGGCTACATTTTGGTTTATCGTCGACTACGGCAGCGTTGTTTTCTTCAGTCGCCGCGGTCGGGGGCTTGGCAGGTGGATTGATCGGGGGGCGTCTGGTAAACAGAATTGGAAGAAAGCCCCTTACCGTCGCTGCAAGTGCAGTTTCTGGTGTCTCGGTTGTTCTTTTTAGCTGCGTCAATATTCTTTATTTGTCGGCTGCTTTTTGGGTGGTTGCCGCCGCATCAAGCACCATGGCGGTCACGGCGCTGTTTAGTTTGGTTCTCGAACAAGTTCCGTCTTTTAGAGCGTCGATGGTATCAATTAACTCTGCATTCAATAATGCTGGGTACATTGTGGGAGTGTTGCTGGGAGGTTTAGTGCTTACTCTACTGCATAACAACTTTCAACTACTCATGATACTCTACGGGTGCATAGGAGCAGTGGCGGCGCCTGTTGTGTTATTTTTCGTTACAGACCCGTCGATTAAAGAAACGCCGACGATCTGATTATTTGGCTAAAAAGTTTCTGACGATTATCTTTTCTCGCAAGTTATAAATTTGTTCACCAACCAATAGTCAACTAAATGTTACCTCACGAAGAGGAACCCATAAAAATTCTGACTAACCTCGGGTTAACTTACCGAGAAGCAAAAATCTATTTGACCCTAAACAAACTTGGCGAAGCAACCGTCAAGGATCTTTCTGCAGTTGCACGTATGGATAGACCAAATATCTACGGCGTTATCGCAAAACTTCAAAAACTAAACTTGATCGAGCAAATATTAGCAACACCTACAGTTTACAAAGCAGTTCCGATGGATCAAGGCGTCGAGATGATGCTTGAACATAAAAAGCATGAATTTACCGAATTGTCAAGGGAAACAAAAAAACTGCTCAAAACATATAGTAGCATCCGAAAGGAACGTTTACAAGAAGAATGCAAGTTACGGATTATTCCAAAAGAAACTCCAACTCAAAAAAAGTTTAATGAATTATTTAATGGTACGAAAAAGCAGAATGAAGCCCTTTGTTACTGGCCGGAGCCGTCTTCTGTTTTATCGTGGGACTACCCCATTTGGAAGATGCTGTTGAAGAAAAACGTTGAAATCCGATTAATCGTTTATATTCCTCCTTCCAAGAGATTACCGGAAAAAGCTCAAGAACTAACTAAAAATCCGCTGTTCAAAATCCGGTACCTTGACTCTCCGCCTAAAATTTCCCTAACTATTCATGATCAAGAGAAGGCTTTTCTTTCAACCTCTTTGGCTCCTGATTCGTCATATTTATGGGTGGATAACGTTGATTTTGTAGCTTTCTTCCATGACTACTTCGTGATGCTTTGGGAAAAATCAAGCGATCATCATCATTCATAGCTGTTTTCCCGCATTGTCATAGTTTGTTGTCTTAATGTTACTTACCTACTAGATGCCCTGTGTGTTTTAGCGATATACACCAATTCTTAAAACTCGTCCGCTGCATAGGGCAAAACACCATAAGGAGAAGAAAAAATGCAAAACTCAAAAAGCAAAATTTTGACGATTTCGATGATTTTAATTCTGACAATATCGATGTCAACGATACTAATCGAAAACGCAGCAGCGCATGACCCCCCACAGAAAATCACAACTCACGCATACGTCCAAGCCGTCATTAACCCCGTAGGCGTTGGCCAATCGACCTACATCTACATGTGGGTGGACAAAGTCAAAGACGGCGCACTCATCACAAACAACGTTAGGTTCCACAACTACAAACTCACGATTACCGCGCCAAATGGAGATGTGACCGAAAAAACTTTTGAAACCGTCACAGACTCAACCTCGAATCAGGCCTACGCGTTTACTCCAAACCAAGTTGGCACATACAACCTTACCTTCAATTTCCCCGAGCAAGTACACGAGATCACCGGTAGCGCATACGACAACGACACCTATCTCGCGAGTTCCTACACCACAACCCTGACCGTTCAAGCAGATCCAATCGGGACATTCCCGGCTAGCCCACTACCAACCGAGTACTGGACACGACCAATCGACGGGCAAAACCCTGAATGGTACACTATTTCGTCAAACTGGCTAGGCGCATGGGCACCAGGCTACTATAACGTGGCCGGCAGCATCGCAGGCGCATGGCCCGTAGACGACGCGGTCGGTCCTCAAACAAGCCATGTTATGTGGACTAAAGTGTTCCAAACGGGCGGTATCGTCGGAGGAAACAACACTCTCTACCCCGGCGGCAGCTACTTCGAAGGCTCAGCATACAACACACGCTTCTGGGACCCAATAATAATCAACGGCAAACTATACTACAGCGAAGCCTTCTCATTCCAAGGCGGCGCAAACGGACCAACCGTCTGTGTTGATTTGCAGACAGGCCAAACCATCTGGAGACGCTCTGACGTACCAAACCCAACCTTCGGATACATCTACGACGTTCAGGACCCCAACCAACGCGGGGCTTATCCACCAATCTTGATTTCAGGAGGCGGATTATTCCCGTTCGGACCAAGCACTTGGCGTGCTTTTGACGCAGAAACAGGCAATGCATTGTTCAATATAACAAACGTTCCATCTGGTACAAGCGTAATTGGTCCTCAAGGCGAAGTCTTGATCTACGTTCTCTCCAACCTCGGCACTTCGTCTGATCCACAGTATTACTTGGCTCGCTGGAATTCCTCAAGGCTATGGACTGGGCAGTACTCAGGTGCATCCACAACACCAAGCATAGTTCCGCCAATCACCGACGGAAGCAACCCCTTACTCTATGACTGGAACGTTTCGATTCCATCGCTGAATTCAGAAACCAAAACGCCAACGATACTCCAAGCTTACGATAACATGCTGATCTGCATGAACGGCACCTTCCCAGCGGCAGGCAACAACATCTTATCTCCCCCGAGCAGTTCACCCTACACCTACTTCGCAGTTAACGTTAACTCCGCTTCCGGCTCAATCGGTAACGTACTTTGGCGCAATACTCTCAACCCGCCAGAGGGCAACGTAACTGTTCTCTTCAGCGGCGGCGACCCAACAGTCGGCGTCTTCGCAGAGTACTACCAAGAGACATTCAAATTTGTAGGCTACAGCATGACCACAGGACAGAAACTTTGGACAACCTCAGGCGATGAAGCAGCGTTAGCCTTCTACAGCACAGGCTACATCGGCATGGGTCCACAGATGGCCTACGGCAAACTATACAGCGGACCAGCATACACCGGATTACTATACTGCTATGACTTAACCAACGGCAACCTACTCTGGACATACGGCAACGGCGGACCCGGCAACAGCACAAACAGCGGCTTCGAAGCACCCGGCAACTACCCAACAGTCGTCACTGCAATCGGCAACGGCATAATATACACGAGCACTTCAGAGCACCAAGTTTCAACGCCAATCTACAAGGGCGCACTAGTGCGAGCAATCAACGCAACAACTGGCGAGGAAATATGGACTTTAGCAAACGACAACAACGGCGCTTATCTGTCCTGGGCGATGGCAGACGGCTACGCAGCAACCTTCAACGGTTACGATAACCAAGTTTACTGTATAGGCAGAGGTCCTAGTGCCACAACAGTTTCAGCACCCGACGTCGCAGTGCAGGCGGGAACCACTGTTGTCATAAAAGGCACAGTAACTGATGTTGCAGCAGGTACAAAGCAGACTGAGCAGGCCGGCAAATTCCCCAACGGCGTCCCAGTAGCATCCGATGCGATCATGAAGGACTGGATGGGCTACGTTTATCAGGATCAAGTGCGCCCCACGAACTTCACGGGTGTGCCAGTGACCATAAGCGTCGTCGATCCAAACGGAAACTACCAAGTCATCGGCACCACAAAGACCACCATCAGCGGAACATACAGTTTATCGTGGAAGACCCCTGACGTAGCAGGCACCTACCAAGTCACAGCAACCTTCGCAGGAACAAACGCTTACTACCCATCGTATTCGCAGAATGCTTTCGCAGTAGACGAAGCTGCACCAACGGCAACCCCGCAGCCAACGCAACCTCCGTCAGCAGCTGACCTGTACTTCCTACCGATGTCGATTGCCATCATCATCGTAATGGTAGTGATCGGCGCAGTCATTGTACTGTTGCAGAAAAAGCATCCATAAGGTGAAGACAAACGAAAACTATCTTCCCTCCCTTTTTTAGTTTAAAACTGCAGTCTAAACTG
>JBNIDR010000027.1:13589-27892 GCA_050108155.1 Bathyarchaeia archaeon
GATGTTGCGGTCATCGTTCATTTTTCCGTTTCTCCTTAAGAAAAACTGCCCTCGGAAGCCTCAGCAAACCCAGATTTTTGCCATGATGGCGTTTTATTTAGGATTAATCATTCTTGTTTTTGTCCGCATTCAGGGCAAAAATGTGCTGCCGATGAAATTCGGTTCCGGCAGCTGGAACAAATCTTCAAAATTAGTGGTTGCGGTTTGAGTGCTGCTCCGCAGAAGTTGCAGTAGTTAGAGTTCGGTGTCACATGTGAGTTGCAGTGGGGGCAGGTTATGGACTGGGTGTAGGCGGGGACGGGGATTAGTATGGCTGCGGAAAGGATAATGAACACCAAGTAACTAGCGTGGGTCGACGGATTAAAACCTTAACTAGAAATAAGGTCGCAAACAAAGGACTCTAAGCGCGGTTAATCCGAAGTTAGACTCTTAATACGTTTGGCTTTTGCCTTGAAAACGATAGCAGACGCCATAACCGCCAGCATAGCAACACCAAGCGCTCCGACTGCTGGGAACTCTGGCGCCGGGTTTGGAGTCAGGCTGGCCGTGGGTGTCGAATCTGTGTTTGCTTGTTGATAGAGCGTGTGCAGTACGTCGGCGACTGCGTTAACCGCCAAGTTCAATGACTGCCCCGCTCTGTTGCTGAATGTGGTGTTGCTCCAGTCGTAGTTTTGGTCCATCCATACGCAGCCTAGGTGGCTATCTCCGCCGAAGGTGGTGTCATACGCCAAATTCAGGGTGGCATTATACGCGGAGACTGTGGATAAGCTGCCGTCGTAGGATAAGTAGCTGTTGAAGGTGTCTGAGTAGGCGTTGGTTCGGGTGTTAACGTAGGTTTCGTAGTCGCTGTGATGGGTTTCTGGGCCCCAAGCCGTTGAGGCCCCCATGTCATGCCCAAAAACGGCGACGTCGGCGACGTAATGCGCCATTGTTCCAGCGGTTCTGGCTGCATCAGCATAATCCTTGTTTTCCAAGTAGCCTAAAGCTTGGTTGTAGATTGCGTTTGCCCTCTGCGCCGCAGCATCATCGACCAAAGCGCCGTCTGCTGAGTAGTAAACATGGTGCTTGGTGGTGTCTCCGATGCCGCCGATTGCGTTGTCGCTGTTGTCTGGTAACTCTGTGCCTAATAGGTACGCGGCAAGATTGTCTGTGATGTATTGCTTCTCCTCTGCTGGGAGGTAGTCGAGAGCGTGCTGGGCTATCCAGTCGTGAGTGCCATAGTCGGGGTTGGCTGGGTCAGCGGAGTAGCCGCCGTTGCTCCAGCATAAAGCGGGTTCTGCATTCATCAATAATGTGAATGTGCATAGAAGTAGCAGGATTCTTTTAGTTAGTTTCCGATTCAACGCTTAAAACGCTCCCGGAGGGTTTTTTGTTTAGCGCTTACCCCTTAAAAGGCTTATTAAATTTTGCTCATAATAAAAATTAATAAACCTAACCTGTCTACGTAACTGGCAGGAGAGAGAGGGGTATGGCGTTAGAAGATGCTGTATACGGACTGATAGTTATAATTGTTCCAATAGTGATCCTTGTTGTCGGATTAGGGCTTTCCCGTTTTCTGCCTACAAAGAAACGATGGATTGGTCTCATACTGCTTTTGATCGGCGGATTAGGTGGTGTTGTTTTCGGTGCAGGGTTTATTTACTCCATAACAAGGGGAAGCACAGCTGCTATACTCGATATAGGCTCGTTGTTTGCCGTTGAACTTGCAACTTAGCCGCTGGGATAATCATAAGGCGCAAAAAACCACTTGCTACGCGAGCCGTTACTTCAGCTGAATCTACCGATCAAGTTAGTGCACACCAAAACCAGTAGATCTGCGACAACTTGTTCCGTTACCTTCGATCAGTTTAGAATCTGCAATTGCCCAGCGACTTCCGATTGCGCCCAAACATTCTCAAAATACGCGCTTATCACCTTAACGAATTCGGGGTTATCCGACCACAAACTTGGCGCAATGTCAGTACTGGAGGCACCCACGAACATGTTGGCTTTTTTTCCGTCGTAGATAACCATCTTGGGAATCACGGGTCCGCTGGAAACCCGCATTTCAAAGAGGGGGTTGGTTAACATTTCAACGCTCCTATCGCTGGGCTTATCCGAAATCACTCGGATTTTCACTCCCCGCTTAAGGGCTTTGGTGAAAAACTTTACTGCGCCAAAAACCAGTGGTCTTAGATGAACCCAGTAGCCCATGACGTCGATGCTTTCCTTGGCAAATGCGTTTTCGTTTGCTAGCATTTCTAGCAGAAGTTGAGGCGAAGTCACCAGCTCGAAATTGTCTTTAGGCTGCTCAGCTGGGTCAAACTGGTTTTTTCTGTTAAATTCGTCGATTAATTCGTTGGTTTTCTCTTGGACCTGCGTGTACTCTGCTTTTTTTCTTTGAAGAAGCAGGTCACATCCCTGTTTAAGCGGGGTTGCTTCGTAAACTGTGGGTGACGCAATGATTTTTTTGATTAACCCGTTTTCCTCCAGAGCGGGCAACACTCGATAAACGTCTGGTCTGGCGACTTTTGAGAGGGCGGCTATTTTGCCGACGGCTGCTTTATGCAAAATAACTGCTGCCAAGTAGATTTTTGCCTGTAACTCTGTAAGCCCTAACTCAACGAGCGTTTGAACCGATAATCTGTCATGCGTTTGCATTACAGCGTTTTTTCGTCTGATGTTCTATTTTATTTTTTTCCATATGCCTCTGTCAGTGGATGCTCCACTTACAAAGTTATATGAATCCAGTACATCCACAGTGGTTTCTTACAGGAGTAAGAAAAAAATGCAAATTTTGAGAAACAAAACAGGCGTTACTGCAGTTGTCTTAATCTTGTCAATAGTAATGGTATCTTCAGCTATGCTTATTCCACCATCAAGCGCGCATACACCCGCATGGAACATAGTGACACATGCATACGTAGCAGCTTTCCCTAATCCAGTCGGCGTCGGACAAACCGCATACGTCGATATGTGGCTTGACAAAGTCATCGATGGCGCAGACTTAAGCAACAGCATCCGCTTCCACAACTACAAACTGGTCATAACCGACCCAGACGGCGATCAACAAACCGTTGACTTCCCAGTTTGCTCTGACCCAACCTCAAACCAAATGTACTCATTCACCCCCAACAAAGCCGGCACCTACACCTTCAACTTCTCGTTCCCAGGGCAAACATATACTTACACTGATCTGGTCTGGACCTTCTTCGGCATGGTTCCAAGTCAATACGGAAACGACACCTACGCTCCGAGCAGTGCCTCAACCACCCTGACTGTTCAGGAGACACCACTAGAAAGTTACCCCATAACTCCGCTTCCATCTGAATTCTGGTCTCGCCCAATCTACGGCTTAAACAGTAACTGGTGGGCTATCTCGTCGAATTGGCTGGGAAACAACGCACCTGGATACTCGACGATGAACGGTGGCAGTGCCCCAGGCGACGCAATTGGTTCACAAACAGGCCACATCATGTGGACGAAGCCTATCCAAATCGGCGGTGTAGTCGGCGGCAACAACTATGAAATCCAAGGCGACACATACTTCGAAGGCGCAGCATACAACAACCGCTTCAGCAACCCAATCATAATCGACGGACGCTTATACTACAGAGAAGCACTCTCTTTCGCAGGCGCCAATAGTGGCGACTCAATCTGCGTTGATCTGCAAACAGGCCAAGAAATCTGGAGAAGCTCCACACTACCGTCGTTCTCATTCGGCCTCATCTATGATGTTCAAGACCCCAACCAACACGGCGTTTACCCACCAATCCTCGTTGCAAGTACAGGCGGCGGCTTCTTCGGACCAAGCGGACCAGCAACATGGATGTGCTACGATGCTTCTACAGGACGCTTCATGTTTAACATGACCAACGCCCCAAGCGGCACAGCACTCATGGGTCCAGACGGCGAATACTTGAGTTTGTCGATAAAGAACTATGGCTCACCGGAAGCTCCGGACTATTATCTACAGGAATGGAACTCCTCCCGTTTGTGGACTGGGCAGTACTCTGGTTCATCGACTTCGCCAGCGGTTGTTCCCCCCATTACAGATGGCAACGACCCGCGACTACTTGACTTCAACGTTTCATTAGCTGGCTTGAACTCAATCCCCGGCAACCCAACAATCGAAAAGGCCTTCCTCGACAACATGGTCATCATCGAAAGCGGCTCATTCCCCTCAGGCGGCAACAACATTTTCTCCTCAGCTAGCCAAACACCCTACACTTACAGCGCATACTCAATAAAGCAAACCTCCGGCAGCACAGTCGGTAACCAACTCTGGAAGAACACCCTCAACCCACCCGCAAATAACGTGACAGTTTCCTTCAGCGGCGCCGACATGTCAGCAAACAGCGGCGCAGGCGCGTTCGCAGAATACTACACTGAAACGATGCAGTACGTAGGCTACAGTATGGCTACTGGACAGAAGATTTGGGGTCCAACTGATTCAATGACTGCTTTAGCTTTCTTCAACTCTGGATACAGCGGACAGGGACCAACAGTCGCAGACGGCAAACTCTTCAGCAGCGGCTACAGCGGGGTCGTATACTGTTACAGCATGAGCGATGGCAAACTGCTTTGGACCTACGGCAATGGCGGAGCAGGTAACAGCACCAGCGGCGGATTAGAAACGGCTCGTCCATACCCAACTGTGATCTATGCAATCGGCAATGGCGTAGTCTACACTTTCACGAGTGAACACACAGTCAACACACCCATCTACAAAGGCGCTTTAGCCCGTGCAATCAACGAGTCCACAGGCGCTGAAATCTGGACGCTCTCCAACAGCAACAACGGCGGCACAGGATACGCGGCAGTGGCAGATGGCTTCAACACCTTCTTCAACGGCTACGACCAGCAAATATACACAGTCGGCAGAGGCCCAAGCAAAACAACGGTTTCCGCACCACACGCAGCCCTAGATTATGGTCAAGCAGTCGTGATCTCTGGTTCAGTCGTGGACATTTCAGCAGGCACAACTCAGAAGGAGCAGGCGGCTAAACTGCCAAACGGCGTCGCATGCGCTTCAGACTCATGTATGAAAGATTGGATGGCATACGTCTATCAGCAGCAACCGCTACCAGCCAACTTCACAGGCGTCAACGTGGCTCTCAGCGTAGTAGATGCCAACGGCAACTATCGACCAATCGGCACCGCAAAGACCGATGCATCAGGCACATATAGGCTAACTTGGACACCTGACATCGCAGGAGACTACACAGTCATCGCAAACTTCGAAGGCACAAACGGCTACTACGGCTCATATGCAGAAGACGGCTTCACCGTAATGGATCAAGTGACAACCCCAACTCCCACAGCCACACCAGTTTCAATAGCTGATACATACTTTATTCCAGCAATCGCAGGCCTATTCGTCCTAGTCATCATCGTGCTCATTCTGTTGGTACTGATGATGGTTAGAAAACGCCCATAAACAAGCCACAAAAACTTTCCCCCTTCCCTTTTTTGTTTTTTCACGGCAAAATATTGCTGCGTTAACCAATCGGTTTTTATCGCCAGAAACCCATTTATCGTTAAGGCGAAGTAGCATTGACTGTTTTTATCGTCAGAACATACGTCGTTAAACCCGACAAACTCAAAGAGCACAATGAATGGGGCAAGAAACTGGTTGCGATGATGAAGAGGCAGCCCAGCCTTTTCGGCGGAGTAAAATCCATGCGGGTGCTTAGTCACAAGTACGGCGGTCAAGTCGGCGGCTTCACTGCCATGTGGAAATTCGACAACTTAGCCGATGCCGAGAGGTGGGAGCAGGGGTTTGTGGAGGTTAAGGCAGAGGCGGATTTGCGCAGCGAGTTCCTCTCTTTGCTGGTGCCGGGTTCCTATTCGGAGTGCATCTGGGAGCCTGTGCGGACGCTGAACCGTAAATCGAGGAAGCGGAAAAGGCGTAAGTAGCCCGCTATAGCTCTTTCTTTTTAACTTAGGCGGGGGTTGCGTTAGAGCAGCAAAAAAGTGTTCTGCCTATTTTCTGCTTGTGGAAGTCGCCACAACCAGCCTGCAATCGACCCCAGACGCCAAATCTGAATCGACTTGTTCCCCACAATCCGCTGGTAGTTGTTGTGCCTAGGCGGTTCCCTGCAACAACAACTAAAGAAAAACCCCTAACACCGTTCAAGTTAGAATTTTAAAGATCACATAACGGTCGTTCGAATAAATTAACTGTAGGATTTTGCTGTTGATTATCTGCATATCAAGCTGATTTCGATCATACACGATAAAGCGGATGCCATTGTCTTTTATGTCTCCGCTAAAATCTCGGGACAAAACCTGAAATGGCTTCGTTTTACTGTCGAATAACCCTTTGAGGCTGTCTGGTTGCAGCGTAGGGTAACTGCTCTGTGCCAGCGCAAGCGTCCGATACGAGCGCCAAGCCGTCTGGTTGACCGCTAAATCGCCCAAATTATACGTGAACCTTACAGCGTCAATTTGGCGGTTAGGTAACGCACCCACATTTCCCCAATCAGGCAAATCAATAAAATTAAAAGCGTACCCAGCCCGCGTGGTATTGTCATAGACGCCGAGGTAGCTATCTTTAAGGTTAATGTTTGCAAAGGTTGCGACTGCCCACTCATTCTCCACAGCAGTCTTGATTGGGTCAGGTGCATCCCATGGGTTAACCCAATCCAGCAAACCCGGCAAGTCTGCTTTAGTGAACTGGAACCTCAAATCGAAATTAGTCGTTAAGTATAGGCTGGCGTTGTAGATTTCGCTTCTAAGCGGAGTCACAGTCCATGCAATATCGAAGGGGTAAGTGTCGTTTTGTACGGTCACGGTTTTTGTTACTTGAACATCATCGTTTGAGAAGACAAACGTTAAGCTCTTAGGGTCGGTTTGGTCTTGGAAAAAGATTTCTTTGCTTAAATCGCCAATTTGAACTCTGTGTTCGACGCCGTTTACGGTGTAGTATAGAAAGTTGCCTGCACCCGAAGTATACGAAATGCTCGTCCATACGCCGCTCAGCCAAACATAGTTTTCATCCAGCGTGTCACCTTTAGCCTGATAAGCCTTAAACATAGTCTGCTTATGCTCAAGCTCATAAGAAAGAGTGAGAACCGCCTCCGCTATTAGCATGCGCTGTACAGTCGGGTCAGTCTGGGCGATCACGTTTTTGCCTGAGAACTCTTGGAACCAGAATCCCGGAATCTCCGTGCAAGTCACGTTTACCTCCTCGGGATAGTTTTCTTTAAGCCAGACGCCTGCGTCGAGGGCTTTTAGGTCTGTGGTGGAGTAGTAGACGCCTGCTTCCATGATTCTTCCATACACGACATCGGTGCGATAAGCAACCATAGCGCAGAGGGCGACAATAAGAATTACTGTGGAGGCTTTTACCAAGTTCTTCTTAAATACGCTCCGATGGCTTCCATAGTACGCTACCGCTTTATCCCAAACAAAAACCGCCGTGGAAGCAGACAGAAGCGCAAGTGGGATCGTTATGTAATAGATGAACCAGCTAAAAGGCATGTAGAAACCGATGAGATAGGATTCGGCGAAGAAAAACGGCACAAACAAACTAAGCGCCAAAATAAGCCAATAAAGTAGTCTTTTCTGTTTACGCAAAACATAGAATGAAATACCGACTCCCGCTAACCCTGCGAATAGGATGAAGCCGAAATTAGTCATCATCGAAATCCAGCCGGCAGCAGGAATCTGATAAGCATAGGTTTTCTCCTCGAAGAATACATACTTGATGACTACGTCGATGTAGGCGAACATGGCTTGGAAGTAATAGAGGAAAAACGCTATACCGCCACCCAGCGCTATGCCGACTATGACTTTGATGTTTTTCCCCTTAGACTTAACCAGCATGTAGAGCAGCACGGGTGGCATTATGAATACAGCCAAAAACGCTGCCAACTGATGGGACAAGACCAGCCCGAAAGCAGTCAGGGACGTCACAACAAGATAGCCCGAGCTATCCACCGACAACGGCGTATAAAGCAGCATAAGCATCATGAACGCCAACGCCAAAACCGTGGTGTAACCGCCGAACTGGTTAGCTTCGAACACTGGAAAACACATCAACAAAAGAATCACAGCGGCTGCTCCCACTTTTTTTTCGAAAAAGCGGCTGCCAATCAGATACACTGACATGAACAGGAGCCAATCCATCAGCGCAGTTAGAACCCTGATTAAAACGATGTATTGCCCGATGTCTGCGGCACCCGTAAGAGAGATGACCATGGCGAGTACTATCTGGTAGAGCGGCGGCGTCCATCCAAGATTAGCCAGAGAAATGTGGCCCGTGTTTAGGAATATCTGAGCTTTTTCAAGGTGCACTGCGGGGTCGTTGCCTAAGACTACGCCGTTCATGGATATGACGAGGTAAAAAGTTATCAGGATTACGGCTGAGAAAACCGCTATGAAGCCGTATTCTAATTGTTTGTTTTTTGGCAACGCGTTAAGCAAGGTTGGATTCTTCACCTATTGTGAGGTTACCCGTTTACTTTGTAGATTGCCACTTCTTCGTTAATAAAGACAAGGCTAAACGCGGGGTCATAGCGGAACTTTGCTTCGACATCTAATTCTGTCTTGTCAGGGTTAGGGTCATCGCTTATCGATAGAACGACATACGATATTTTTCTGCTTACTAATTCAGTATGGTAATCAAAGTTACTCCAACCGTGGTCTTTTTGCATCCGGTTCATTGCTGTGTTAAGGTTGCTGCTGACTATTGGTAGGAAATAGTTGTCTATTGCCTCTTGATTGGCGTAATAGTCAGGATTGTTAGATTCCGAGTAGGCGCCTGCAAGTAACTGGAATTGCCCCTCGCTTTTTAACGCCATCGGATAGGTCAACTGTATAATTTTCACTATATCTTCTGTTGGGATATAGCAGGTTTGAGGTGGCGTTGAAAAGATCAATTGACCAAACGATTTCGTACCCAGATCAACCAAGCCGATCGTGGCAAGGTCGTTGCCGTAGCTTACCTGTACTCCGTTGGTTTCCACAGTCATGTGAATATAATCAAAAACTACACCTTCAACTAGACTAGTTAGGGTTGCAGTGATGTTGACGAATCTTGTATCTCTACAGACTGTGGTTGTAAGCGTGTAGTTTAGGTCGTCATTTCCTCTGGTGACGATGATCGAGGTGTGCTCGGTGTCGTTTAACATGTGTATGTCTTTGATGGTCAAGTTGTTTACCCAAACCTGTGCTTGAACGCCGTTGACTTGGTACTCGATGGATGTGCCGTTATTGTTGAATGTAAAGAAGGAGTAGGGATTGTATGTCCAATTCTGTTTTGCCACGATTTCAGGGTTATGTCTTGAAACGTATCCGTCTTCGCGAACTTGGATGTAGCCATTGTCAATAATGTAGTCAGTATCCAAAAGTTTACTTGCAAATGAGGCATTATCGACTTCGCGCTTAACTGTTAAATACGCGGGGTCCACAGCGCTCAAAGTTGGTCGTTGCGTGAAGCCACCAAGCCACCAACCATACAACGCATCAGCCACAAGCACCGAGCCTTCCGAGGTGTTCTGCTTCAGCCACTGCATAGCTTCCCACTTTGGCGTATTCATCGTTTGGTAGTAACTTTGGAGCGTTTGTCCCACATTGATCGAGGGAGCGGTGAATATGGGTAGAACGGCGAAGCAGAAGATCAGAAAGAACGTTGCGAAGACTGTGTAGATGCGCTTTCGTGTTAGAGCAGCCGAAATTCTCTTCGATGCAAGCATAGTTTTTCTTTGGAATTCTTCCAGCCGCTTGGGAACTTTAACTGGCCTAACCTGTAGCTTGCCCTCTGTTCTTAGTTTGTCGAGGGTTTCGGCGAAGAAGCCCGAGCCGTAATCCAGCAACACCGCAATAAAAACCAGAACTGGCAGGACGAGGAAGTAGAGGAAGCGGTTGTAGTCAACTGGCAACCCAACCAAGTAGCCCTGAGTGAGTATGAGCGGCAGAAACACCCACATCGCGAAGAGAAGCGTGGGCAATGTTAGGAATTTGTTGTAGAACTTTTTTGAGAAGATAAAGAACGCTGCGGTTATGAGAAATAGGGGCAGGACCACTTCGAGCGGCAGAATTCGAGTGGCAACGGTTGCGGCGGCTATCTCGTCGGAGCCGTACTCGGCAAGGTAAGTGGGGACTGCGCTGATTAGGAACGGCGAAACCAAAGCGGCGCCGAAAACTATGGGTGCAAACCAGTAGAGAGCGGTTTTTCTGGGAACCCTAAACCTGCTTGGCAAAGCCAAGACGATGAGTATGGTTACTGCAGCTGTTAAGCCGAACATTGCTGCGCTCAGGGAGTGAGTGAGGAACAGTGAAGCTGCCAAGATTGAGGTGGAGGCTAAGAATGGGGTTTTGGTGAAGCGGTCCTTTTCTAGGTACAGGTAGAAGGTTAGGGGGATGAGCATTAGGGTTATGACGTTGGGGTAGCCTGCCCACATGAGCATTTCGATGTCGAAGCGTGAGATCGCAGCTAAAAAAGCCACCAGGAGTCCAGCTGAGAGCGACCAGACCCGCTTGGTGATGAGGAATGCGCAGAGAACGATTAGCGAGGAAAAAAATGCGACCACCGCTGCTTGCGCTACATATTCGGGTAGCCCGGTTAGCATGATTACGCCGGCGGTGAAGATGTGGTATCCGGGGAAAGTCAGGGAAACGCCGCCGCCGATGTGATAGAAGTTGTAGAGGAAATCCACCCCTCCCCCGCCGGTGATGGAATGTATTACGCTGTTATGTAGTCCGATGTCAGCTCCGGGGGGGTAACCAGCCCAAAACATCAGCAGCATCCGAAAAATAAACGAGAAAACGAAGACTAACAGCAACAAGACAGATGTTCGGTGTGCTTCAGGCATTAACTTTCCCGCTTAATATGCATACTTTTAATTTGTTGGTAAAAGGTTAAATATGGATTTCGAGTATAAAAAGCCCAGAGTATCTACAAAAGGAAAAAGGTGTTTAATATGTCGTGGCTAAAATCTATGATGGAAAAAGAACCACCAGAACCAGAGAATCCATTAGGCATAGTCGTTATTGGCAACATCGAACCAGACATGCATGACACAGCAAAAGAGGCAGTCAGACGCAGTCTAAAACGTGCAGGCTTCAAAACAATTGATGCAGGAAAGAGCGTTGCACCACAAGTTTTCGTTGATAAAGTAAAGGAGAACAACGCAAACCTCATCGCACTCTCAGTCAACACTGTACCAGCAAAGAACAACCTCGCAAAACTAGACGAACTTCTCAAGGCAGCAGGCCTCAAAGACAAAGTCGGCATCATCATGGGCGGAGCAGCAGTCAAGAAAGAAGACGCAGACGCATTTGGTGCACTCTTCGGCAAGAACAAGGAAGAAGCTCCTGAACTTGCAAAGAAAGCACTGAAGAAATAAGTCCATCCGAAGTGTAAACAAATGTCATTTAAATTCAACACAGAACAAAAAATTTTCGAGATTGGGAATGCCAAAATTGGCGGTCAGCCAGGCGAAAACCCGACTTTCTTGATTGGTTCTATCTTCTGGTTAGGTCAAAAAATGGTCCAAGACGCCAACAAGGGTGTCTTTGACGCCAAAGCTGCAGAAGACATCATTAACAGATGCCAAACTCAAAGCGATATTACAGGCGTAAAGTTTGCCCTCGACATCGTCGGCACAACTGAAGCAGCCTTCGAAAAATACATTGACTTCGTTCCAAAACACACTGATGCGCCACTCATGCTTGACGCAATGAGTCCAAAAACCCGCATGGCAGCAGCAAACTTGGCAAAGAAAATGGGCTTAACCGACAGATGCCTCTACAACTCAGTTTACAAAGGCGTCACCGATGCTGAATTAGCAAACCTCAAAGAAAGCGGCATCAAAATGTCCATTGTTCTAGCTGACGATCCAAAAGACACAACCCTTGAAGGCAAAATGAAGGTTATAGCAGAAGCCTTAGCATTAGCCGAAAAAGGCGGAATCACCAAACCGCTCATCGACACAGCTATCCCAGCATTTGAACCAGACATGGGTACATCCGTCAGAGCCATACCCATTATGAAAGAAAAGTATGGTTATCCAGTCGGATTAGGCAGCGGCAACGTTGTCACAACCATGGGTTGGGTCAAAGCTAACATCGCTAAAGAATTCCGCAAGGGAACAGTCTGTTCAACTAACACCATCATGCAGATGGCTGGCGCCAACTGGCTCATGATCGGTCCAGCTGAACAAGCTGAATGGGTCTTCCCAGCAGCAGCAATCACAGACACATACATCGCATCAGCCGCAGCAGACCTCGGAACAAGGCCATTAGAAGAAACCCATCCAATCTACAAAGCTTTCATGTAAAGCTTTTTCCTTTCTTTTCTTTGTTTAGAAAAACCATAACTTGAAAGTGCTCCCTTGAAACCCTTAAGATGGCTTGAAATAGTCTTCGGATTCACAATTGCAACGTTACTCTCTACACTTTTCATCCAAACAGCCCCCTTGATCTACATCCGCTACGTTTTGGGTTTTGTTTTCATCGTTTTTCTGCCCGGTTACTGTTTGGTAAATATTTTGTTTTTGGGAAAAAGCAGCGTTGACATAATTGAGAAACTTGTGCTCTCGGTTGCCTTGAGTTTCGGCTTGACCGGGCTAATCGGTTTGTTCCTTGGCTTATCGCCTATAGGCATAAACTTTGTCTCAATCACAGTTTCTTTAAATGTGCTTGTACTGGCTTTAGCCGTCGTTGCTTACTTAAGAAAGAGCAGAGAGAGTCTACCAATAATTCAAGTGCAAAGCTCTCAGCAAGTAAGCGCCTGAAGTTTTAACAGCTGATTTTCCGTAAGTTCCACCCAACCGCATCATATGCAGTACATATCCGGGGCGTAAGTAGAAGTGCTTGTAGGCTTTAGCTCTAAGCTCTGCGAGTTTTTCCATGCTAAGTTGTGGCGTTTCAAAAGTGGGGCCCGCAGTGTCGTAGCGGTCAAAGTCTGTGACTCTCAGCCACCCGTTTTTAACAACTTCATCATACATTGGCGTTCCAGGGTAGGGCGTGGCGATGTAGAAACCAACATCTTCGGGATTAAGTGATGATACAAATTTGATTGTTTCTTTAGCTGTCTGCTCGGTTTCGCCTGGGAACCCTAACACGACGTTCGCTATGGTCATTAAGCCTACTTGATGGGCGGTTTTGTAAGCTTTGCGTGTTTGCTCAAGTTTGATGCTTTTGTTCATTTTGCCCAAAATCAGCTCTGAGCCAGATTCAACTCCGAGCCAGACAGCGATGCATCCTGCATCCTTCATGGTTTTCATAAGTTCATGGTCAACCATGTCAACGCGTGTGCCGCAGTCCCACATTAATTTGAGGTTTCTTTTATGCAGTTCACTGCAGATTTCCAGCACACGATTACGGTCCACACTGAATGCATCATCGTAGAAGGTTACTTGATCCACCCCGTACGTGTCATGTATATACTGCATTTCATCCACAACGTTTTTGGCGCTACGCATGCGGTATCCTCTGCCGAACATTCGGACAGTACTACAGAAGTCACACCAGTACACGCAACCGCGGCTTGATACGAGTGGAAAGAGGATTTTGCCGTTGTGCCTGAGTTTTTCAAGTGGCAACAGGTGGTGGGCTGGAAAGGGCAAAGCGTCGAGGTCTTGGATAAAGGGGCGGTCAGGGTTGCGGACGATTTTTTCAACTTCGCGGTAAGTTATGCCCAGTACCCCTTTGAGGCTGCTTTGGGATTCCAGTTTCTCCGCGAGTTCCAGCAGTGTCTCTTCGCCTTCGCGTCTGACAACAATGTCGAGCGCATGGTATTCTTTAAGGGCGTTTTCATCCCAGAATGTTCCATGTGAGCCGCCCAGTGCGGTTACTGCGTTGGGCTGAGCTTCCTTGGCGATGGTGATTAGTTTCATGGCTGATTTGTAAAGCAAAGTGGTAGCGGTGGCGCCGATTAAATCTGAGGAGGTTTCTGCGATGCGGGTTCTGAAAGTGTCATAGTTTAAGCGTTCGGCTTGGCAGTCTATAACTGTAACTTTATGCCCGGCTTTCTCTGCGACAGCGCCGAGGTAAGCGAGCCCCAGTGGTATGAATGGGGGATGACTATGGACGCTTGGCGGATATGGCGGGTTAACTAAGGTGATTTTCATGGGGTAACCCTTTGACTCTGTTTTCTAAATGGTGGAACCCATATAATGCTTTCTTCATAAATGCTTAATTTTGGGTTCGCTGCCTCTGTTTTTGTTTATTTAAACTTGAGCAGAAGAGGAATACAGACCTTCTAAGAACTGGGCAGAAAGCGTTGCCGTTCTCACAATAGCTCCTACCCCATAAAAGGATCATTTTTTGCCAACTAAATCAAAATAACGTCAAATTCGCTTCATTGGGTAGAC
>JBNIDR010000027.1:27902-64490 GCA_050108155.1 Bathyarchaeia archaeon
TCAAATTCGCTTCATTGGGTAGACCGTCACGTGCTCCCATTTTCATCACGCTTTTGGAAGCCACAAGATTGCCTAGGCGGCCACACTCGAACAGGGGTTTATCATGGATTAATCCGTAGAGGAAGCCTGCGTCAAATGCGTCTCCTGCACCTGTGGTGTCGACTACCGTCACCTTGTAGGGCTGAATGGTTTTCTTTTCTTCTCCGTTGGTTACGTAGCAGCCTTTATCCCCCAGTTTGACGGCTACGATTTTGACGCCCATATCAAGTAGCATCTGTGCCCCAGCTGGGATGTCGGATGTGCCTGTGATGAGTTCAAGCTCTACCGAGTTAGGCATCATAACAAAGGAGTTCTGGATTATGGGTTCGATTGCCGAGAGCCCTTTCTGTGCATATAGAGAGCCGGGGTCGAAGCTGACTTTGACGGTGTCTGGGAGGAAGCTCATGAGTTTCTTTTGGGTTCGGAATGATTTCTCACCCACGAACGAGGATAAATGGAGAAATTGGGTATCTGTTACGTATTTGGCGTTGAGTTCCCGGAATTCTATGTTATCGTTGACGCCGGGGTTGATGTAGAGTGCCCGTGCGCCTTTTTTGTCGACGAATCCGAGGCAGACGCCGCTTTTCCCCTTCGATGCGTGGATTATGCCTTCTGTGTCTACGCCTTCTTTTTGGAAGCATTCAATTTGGAGTTTGCCTTCATGGTCGTCGGCGACTTTTCCTATGAAGCCGACTTTGCAGCCGAGCCGCGCTAAGCCGACAATGGTGTTAGCTGCTGAGCCGCCGCATGCCTCTGTGTAGTCTCTGATGAAGCTCTCCTCTTCAGCGCCCGCTATCTTGTCGACTTTCAGAAGCGTGTCGACGTTGAGTGCCCCGAATCCGATTACGTCAAATTTAGTCATTGGAATATCTCGTTAAAGGGGATTTTGTATTTGCCGAGTTTGCCCCCATAGTTGCCGGCGGAAATCCGCACGACTCCTGGGACGTTTATGGATGCTTCGACTCCTGCTTTGGTCGCTTGCTTTATCGCGTCAATCGAGACTGCATCGTAGACGATTTCTGCAATGTAATTTACGCCGTCGGGCACGTAGCTTTCCTTGCCCAGTTTAGCTTTTAGCGAGGGACAGAAGTGGTGGTTGGTTGTGGGGCCGATTTGCGGATATTTCGTTTCGGGTTTTGATCCTGCTGAGCAGATGTCAAATGTTGTTACTACGCCGTCGATTTCGTGGATGGCGTTGAGGGCTTTTGCTCCTGCCTCTTTGAGGGCTTCTTTGGTGGTGCAGAAGAGCCAGAAGTTGCCGCCTGCGACGCCCCGAGCGTAGCCGATGTAGCGTTCAATCACGAAGTCGGGAACCATCAGGGGTACAACGATGACTTCTCTGCCGTGTCGCTTCTCAACCCACTCGTAGCCGTCACCACAGTGACCCACCCGCTCCATCATATCCAGTTTGCCCTCAGCGTTGGGCAGAGCGTCGTAAACAGCTGTGAAGGGTTTGACGAGGATGTCTTGGCGGATGCGGTAGCTAAGCTCCTTTTCGAACTTATCCAGCGACTGCTCGAAGGTTTTTTTGGCGCTGATTTCGCCCCAAAACTGCAAAATTGCGCCGACTCTGCCGTCGGGGGTTTCTTTCTCGTTTAGGTAGCGTTCGACGCCGCCTTCAGTTCTGCCGATTACAGTTGAGGGTGTTGCGGTTGAATCGGAGGCGGCTTTGCAGAGCGTCTCCACATCGTCCGCAGTTATGATTATTCGGCAGTATATTCCTTCGAATCCTTCAATATAGGTATCATCAATTCTTTTATCCATCTTATCCAAGTCTCCCTATTGCTACGCCTCTAACGTTTTTGCGAAACTCCGCGCTTTCTTTAATTAGTTCGTCTACGTTTCGCAGCGACACCAATTCTACTCTTGGCAGTGCTCCGGGGTAGATTGCGTAGAGCCGCTTTAATAAGTCGATGCTTACGCCGCTTTCCTGCACTGCAGATTTAACCCAGTGCGAGAGCACCTTTAGAGCTTGAGCTTTGCCGAGTCTGCAGAAGCGGTCAGCTAAAACAGCGGTTACCAAGTTGCCATCGGCCATTACGGCGACGTCGGCGTTTCTGACTGCGTAGCTGTTTCCGTTAAAAGACACAGCGAGTCCGCCGAAGCCGCGAACAAGCTTGAAGGCTTCCACGTCAGTGATGCTGTCGCCTATGTACATGACCTCGGAGATTTTCACGCCAAGCCGCGCTGTTGCGTCGCGGATTGCCGCTGCCTTTAGTTCCCCACCAATCGTCACCACATCAGAGAGCAGTTTGCCGATACTCATTTTCGGGATTTCTTCCCAGAAAATATAGTTTAGCCGCTTGATTTCTGCTTGGTAGGTGCTTGAAAAGTCAGATAGCGATTTGGCATTTGACGGGATTTCTAATAGGTTCATTTTTGCGATTTCAGCAGCAAGTGCCTTTAGCTGAGTTGTTTCTTCGGGGGTGATTGGGTAGTTATCGAGTTTGACTTTGGTGCAGTAGGTGTGATCTTCTGGGAAGTTGATGGCTTTGCAGAGAGCTTTGATGTAGTGTTCGTAGCTGGTGCTGACTATGAAGACTTCCGCGTATTCTTGAATGAAGCGGAGAGTTTCCTGTGTTTGTGGTAGCAAGAGGATGTTTTGGGCTGAATAATTCTCCATCTGCTCGTCGGTGACATTGTAGGCTTTGAAGAAAGGCAAAATGAGCTTTAGCGTGCTGCCCGATGTGTAGCCGGGTTTATGGAGCACGTCAGCTAACACGTCATCGTATTTGCTTATGTTGGCGAAGAGTTTATCGCCGTCGGGGATGAAGTGAACTGAAAGTTCGTATGCATTATCGTTTTTCGATATGGGGCCCTCACAGTCTGAGAAAACTATCCGTTTTATGGCTTGTATCTTAATTCCTCCATATGTTTGACGCTTTTCGCTATGTGCTCTTTTGACGCGACGTCGGTTCGGCACCAGAGACCGCCACCGGTGATAGCTTTTGCGCCTTCTTGACTGATTTGTCGTGCATCCTCAATTGAGTCACCGATGCCTAAGACTCCGATGGCTCGGGATTTGAGAGCATAACTTTTGCTGTCTCTAACCTCCATAGAACCGGGGTAAATGCGGATTCTGTCGCCATACTTCTCAGTGAGGGCTTCAGCTTTTGAGAGGTCAACTGGACCGTTGACTGCGAATTTGTCCACTTTATCCGCGAACGCCGTCGAGTAGCCACCGTAGTCAGGCGGAACCTTATAAGTTAGAACAGTCGCCGACTTTTCAACTGCTATGCTTGTAAGTGTTCCATCAATCATTCGGAGGCAGACATCGACGAAGTCGTCTTTGAGAACTGGGAGCAGATTCATGATTTCGGGGTCGCCGGGGCGACTGTTGATTTCGAGGATTTTGATGCCCCTACCTGTATGCATGAAGGCCAAGTATAATGGGACTCCTCGAAGTGCGGTGTCGTCGGGGATTTTTTTTCGCCAGCCACTGAACACTTTTTCGGCTAACGCCAACTCCGCCTCTCGATCAGCCGCTGTCAGAAAGGGCAGGTAATCTTTTGCGTCTTTGTAGGCGCCCATTCCCCCCGTATTAGGTCCGCGGTCATCATCAAAAGCGCGTTTGTAATCGCGGGTATCTGGCAAGGGAATGAAGTGTTTACCGTCGCTGAACCCCATACAACTGGATTCTTCGCCTGGCACTTTTTCCTCAAGGATAACTGAACCGTATTGGAAGTTGGATAAGAAATGCTCGAAGAGTTGCTCGCGGGTCGTGAAGTGGTCGCCCCAGACGCCGACTCCCTTGCCCAAGGCGGGCTTGTCGGGTTTAACTGCAACTTGGTTGTCGAGTTCGTCTAGCCACTTGTAAACTGCAGCTTTAACGTCAGCTTCGCCTTGGTAGTCTTGGGGACTGAAAACTTTGAAGCGTGGATTCGCTTCGGGAGCGATTTCGGCGAAGAGCTCGCGCTGCGCAACTTTGCTTTCCTCGATGGCATATGCCTTCTTTGGGCACACAACGGGCACGCCGACTTTTTCCTCGATGAGATCGCGTATGCCCTTGATGATTGGGTTCTCGGAGCCTACTAAAACAAAATCCAGCTGGTCCTTGTTGGCTTGGGCAAATTTGCAGATTTCGTTTATGTCGAGGCTGGGGATGACTGCGTGTTTGGTTGCGTGTTTGGCGTTGAAGGGGTTGCGTTGTTTGTCGGCGATATAGAGTTCAACTTTATAGTTGGGGCTGCGCAGAAGTGTGTCAGCCATGGCAACTTCTCTTGCACCGTAAGAAACCAGTAGGACACCGATTTTATCCATCGAGATACACCGTTAACTCTGTATTCTGCTATGTATCAGTTAATAGCAGTTACGCTTGGGTTTCTTCGCTCTCGTAGATTCTGCCTTTTTCCTCATAACCCGCCTGGAAGCGACTCTTCATGGCATCAGCCATCTTTTGTGCACAGGGAGTGGGGTACTTGCCAGTGACGCAGGCAAGGCAGAGTTCATCTTTAGTTTGGTGAGTGGAATTTACTAGGCTTTCAATAGATTGGTAACATACACCGTCGGCTCCAATGATTTTGGCGATTTCTTCAGCGTTATGTCTGCTTCCGACGAGTTGTCCATAGCTGGACATGTCAATGCCATAGAAGCAGGGACCGATGATGCGGGGGAAAGTCACGAATACGTAGATTTTCTTTGCGCCTGCAGCACGCATCTTCTCGATGATGACTTTGGTGGTGTCGCCCCGAACAATACTGTCCTCAGTTATTATGACGTTTTTGCCTGCGACTTTGGTGCCTAAAATGTTTATTTTCTTATCAATCGTCGAGTACCGCTCTGCATTCAGCAAAATGAAAGCACGTTCAGTTACGTAGCGGTGACGTCTCGAGCAGCGCTCCCAACGCAGACCCGACGCCTCATGAACGCCCATGGCTGAGTCGTCGCCTGTCTCAGGAACAGACATGATGATGTCGCATTCCTTGACGATGTCGGGGAACTCCCGCACGATGTTGCGTCCGAATTCCTCTCGGATTTCATAGACGTATTTACCATTGAAAATTGAGTCTGGCCTTGCGAAGTAGGCATATTCGAATGCACAGAAGGCCTGTTTGGGATTCTGTATGATTTGGATTCGTTTGAAGCCGTCTTTGGTTGCTATGACGAGTTCACCGGGTTTTAATTCAAAATCGCGGACGAAACTATTCATGTCCAAGCTGACGGTTTCTGAAGAAAAAGCGAGAGTTTTGCCGTTGGGGTCATGTCCTGCACAGAGGGGTTTTATTCCATGTGGATCTTTGAAGGCAAAGAAGTCTCCGTCTCCAGTTATGCCTGTTACGCTGAATGCTCCATCTAGATTCTCCATTACGCCTCTGGCGGCTTCTGCTAAGTCTTTGTTTTGTTTGTATCCTAAGAGAAATTTGTGGCAAACCAAGTCTGAGTCGCAGTTATAGATGAAGTTGGAAAAGTTTTCTTGCATTTCTTTTTTGAGCGGCGCCGTATTTACAATGTTTCCGTTGAAGGATAATGCAACTTTTATTCCGTCTATGCTTGCAGTAAAGGGCTGTGTACCCTGCACAATGGAGACGTCGTCACATTTACCTGAAGTGGTGTAGCGGACGTTTCCGATGCCGATAGAACCGGGTAACCGCGCGAACCATTCGTTTATGGCGTTGCTTTTCACCTTCGGCACAAGGTCTAGGTTCTTGTATGCAAAGAACTGGCCGTTATTGTATGTGAGGAAACCGTGTGATTGGTGCCCTCGATGGTTTTGCGCCCTTAGTCCCCAGTAAACGTAGGGGAAAACGGGTTGGTTTTCATAGTTTATAGCGCCAAAGATGCCGCAGCCTATTCTTGGTCCCTTCTCGCGTTGAATAGCCAAGTAGATACAGAGGGGGTTTATCAATTTTTAGTACAAAATTAGCTAAAAACCACGGTTATTTTAACAGCAAGTAGTTTTAACTCCGCTTTTTTCCGGGCGGTAGCTTGTTTTTAGTTAAGCGGACTCCTGTACTTTTACTTCTTCCTACTAACTGCATAATTCGCATAAAAGCTTTGGTAGCCCTAAAAAGAAAAGGGCGTGCGCCAATAAGTAGCACTGCTTATGTAGTGTTAACAATTTTGATTAGCAAATTTTTTATGAAGGGCGGCAGCTCGACTGATTCGTAACCCGCCAACTTTTTGTTTCCTGCCTCTGAGGCGAAGATTCCTGTTATTTGGTTCCAGTCTTTGAAGTCTGTTGGTAACAGATTTTTCTTGTAGTCCTCATCCATCTTCGCAGCCGCCAACAGCATCGCCAAGTCTGATGGCTTTTTCTTCAAAATCTCGGATAGCTGCTCTGCGTTAACTGCTAAACCGTCTATCTTTGATATTTCTGCTGCAAGTTTTTCGATCGGCAAATGTCTCTCTTTTAGTCTGTCAAAGACGCTTCGGCTGCCCCATACAGGTTCCTGTTTAAGTAGCGCCTCCGTTACAGCGCGCCTGGTGCAGTAACCGACAAGTTGGCCAAGATCTGATGCTGGACCGCCTAAGCTGACGATTCTGCCCTTGCCTGTTGAAGCAACCGTTACGCTGTCGGTGATTGAGCCTGTGGCTGAGTCGCCGCTGTATCGGCTTCTAACGTCGAAGTCGCGAAGGGCGGCTGATTTTGCTTCTGTGGCTGTGATTAGGGCGGCTACCATGCAACTCTCGGCTGGGTTGCCGTCGATGAATACTATGATGTTTATGGTGCCAGTGATTTCTTCGATTTTTATGGCTTCGCCGCTTGACTCGCCATGTGAGCATCCTGCCGTTGCCGCGACGTGGACAGTGTAGTGCTCGCTTTTTTTGGTGACCAAGCTGAAGTTGTGGACGTTGGCTGCGGTTATCATGGCAAGATAATCTTCTTTAACGTTGACTTTGGGTGCTGATAAGAAAACAAGTTCTAGCGGGTCAAGGTGCAAGGCAACGTCGCTGTAACCTGCCGGCACCCCAATATTAAGGACGGCTTTAACCTGTCTGCTCCCGCCGTTAAAAATTGCAGAACTAACAGTCTTTAAAGGATTATCACAAATTACGGCTAGGACATTATCTTTAACTATGAATTTTGTGTCGGCTGCAATGTTAAACTGCTGATCCAACTTTTGCGTCCCCGCGCTACTTTTTGGGACTGCTTGCATTTAAGGTGATGGCCTTATTAGGGCATAAATTAACGCAAATCCCACACTTCGTACAGGTAACTACTGCAATGACTTGAGGTTTACGGTTCTTGCCCTCTTCTAAAACGCCCTGTGGACAAACACCGATGCAGATTTGCCCTGTACAAGGACCGCACTTCGCGAGGTCTATTGTTACTGGAGACTTTCGTTTGTCCATGTGAAATCAACAATTAAATAAACCCCAAGGATATATCTCTTGCGAGCAAAGGGTTAGGGCATGAAAATAGGCTTAGTTACATATAAACCGGAATTCGTCGAAGGCTATGATGTTCATGTTTACTTCTGTAAATGGGTTGATGGGCAGGTTTTTCCCGCTGCAAAAGGCATGCAGAATGACGTTACCGTATTCTGCGACGCAAAAGCCATACGCGAAGATCCCGCCCTGGTCGCCCAATCAAAAGGCGGACCAGCGCTACGTAAAAACAGAAAATCCAACTTAGCCTTCGACTTCGTATGTCCAACTAACCCAGATTACCGTAAAAAAGTCTTTGACTACATAGACAGCGTAGCCAAAGAAACCATCGAAGGCGTCACGTTAAACCTCTATCACTTTCCTGACCAAGATTACTGCACATGCCCAAGATGCCTCGAGTTGCATAAACAAAGCGGGCTAAGCTGGACAGAGTGGCGCGCTAAAACCATAACTGAATTCCTAAAAGAAGCAAAAACCCACACCAAAGGCACCTTCGCTGTAGAAATGTTCCCCGACCCTGTGCTGGCTAAGGAGCGTTTCGGAATTGATTTTGCCGCGATTGCGGAGTTGGTGGATTACTTCCATGTGCCGTTGTCGTCTCGGGATTACTTTACCAATTACTGGGTAGACACCATCGTGCGGGATTTCGTTGCTACTCTCAAAAAGCCTGTTGTGGTTGAGTTGAGTGCTGAGATGCCCACCGACGAAAAACTCGATGCACTACTAAAAACAGTTGCCTACCTCTCACGCCACAACGTCGAAGCGGTTCTGCTGTTGGTACATGACTCCGAGAACGCTAAGCAAGTTGCACGCTTTGCGGTTCATAATGAGGAGTTCCAAGAGTGGCTAAAAACCTACAATTTCCCAGAAATGCAGAAGATAGTGGATAACTGGGCAAAATTCTACTAACTTTATACCGTCTGCTTTTCTTGTTTTAATCTTTCTTTTTGAGACCAGCTCGGTACTCTTTTAATCGCGTCATGTCTAAATCTGCTGACAAAATAGAATCCTCAGGTGCATCACTTACTTCACCCAGCAACCCCCATGGTGCAATGATGGCGCTTCTTCCGCCCCGCATGCTGGAACTGACGTTGCCCACTTTTAGGACAAACACACCGTAGTCGCGGGCAATTGCCTCTGTTAAGGGGTGGCCTTTGACGGGCGGATGAGTACCCATAGCGGCAACTGGAAGCGAGATGATTTCTGCGCCTAAAGCGGCGACTTTTTTAATCAATTCAGGGTCGAAACTGTCAGCACAAACAATCATGCCTAAGCGGCCGAATTCAGTGTCCAAAACTTGCGGGGTGCAGCCTTTGGCTACGCCTGCTTCGATTTCGGCGGCGATGGGGTTAATTTTTTTGTATTTGGCAATTAAGGCGCCGTTTTTCCAGAGTGTGCTGGTGTTGTAGTATTTGCCGTTGTCTTCTTGTAGGACTGTGCCTCCGAGGAGGTAGATGTTGCCTATTGTTTTGGAGATTTCTTGTAGGAAGTCGAGGGTTATGTTGCAGGTTTCTTTGCTGATGGCTGCTGCGTCGGTGAATGCTGCCATGCAGTTGGGTACTGTGAAGTATTCGGGTAGGGCTATTAGTGCTGGTTGGGTTTTTGCCGCTTTTAGAATTTGGGTTTTGGCGGCTTTGAGGTTGTCGTTTAGGTTGGGGCGGATTGCCATGTGTAGTACGCTGACTTTCACGGTCGGGTGCCTTTTTGGTTGTGTGGTTGTTTATTCCTTTTGGGTGATGTCTTTTAAAGTTGCTGTTGTGATGTTTTTGTTTTGAAATTTTGCTGTTTTTGGGGGTTTAGATGTTTTCGTTATAGGCTGGATGATCCATTCATGCTGCGTTTGTTCTTAATTAGCCCTATTAATTGCACAAATGTTTAGTATTTAATCGCTTTTGTAAGCATCAGTTAACTTTATATGAGCCGAAGACGACAAACACTGTAATATCGAGGAATAAATAATGAGCATTAACGAGTCTGAAGTTAGCAAACTCTTACCAGAAATCCGCACCTTAATTAACAAAGTCGTAAAAAAGAACCTAGCCGACGGCTTCCTCTTCTCCGCAGGAACCGACACCCAAATAATCGCTTACGAAGCAGTAAAATACAAACCCGACATCCCATGCCTCACCCTCGCATTCAAACATGGGCAACCCAAAGACACCGAATACGTCAAAATGATGGTTAACTTCCTCCACCTCAAACACGAAACCTACCAATTCGGCAAAGAAGACCTCATGAAGTATTACCCGAAAGTCGTTGAAGCGCTTAAGAAATATGACCCAATGGAAATCCGAAACAGCCTCCCCGTCTACATAGGCTTAACCCTTCTAAAAGAGAAGGGCATAAAAAGCGTTTACACTGGCGATGGGCTTGACGAACTTTTTGGTTACCCTTGGCAGTTCCATTTAACAGAGGAACAATTTGCAGTCAAACAGAAAGAAATGTGGGCTGAAATGGGTTTCTCATCCATTCCAATGGCGCAATCGCTTGGTATGGAGATTAAAGCACCTTACTTAGAACCCGAATTCCAGGAATGGGCAAAGCAGCTTCCTATCAAATACAAAATTAACATGTACAATGGCATAAAATACGGCAAATGGATCTTACGCAGAGCTTATGAAGATGTCCTTCCCAAAGAAGCTATCTGGAGACCTAAGGCACCCCTGGAAGCAGGCACGGGCACCGAAACTTTACGCACATACTTTAACGATACATTCAGTCCTGAAGAGTTCAAGGAGAAAGTTGCCAAAATTAAAGCGGAAGACGACGTTGAAATCGCTGACCAAGAACAACTGCTCTACTACCAGCACTTCCGCAAAGTCTTTGGTGTACCCAAAGATGTTTTCCCCCAGACTCCAGGCGCAATCCAGTGCCCCAAGTGCAAGAGTTGGCAGGTAACCAAGATCCAGTTCTGCAAGAAATGCGGAGCATATCCCATCTAACTCTTTTTTCTTCTTTTTGTAAAAAAAGTACTTTTTAGAGAATAAAATAAAGAAAAAGCGTTTTAGAGTGGATTATGCTGGTGGCGCTGTTTTCCAGCGTTTCCAGAACACCAAAACAACCACAAGCAAAACTACGCCCACCACAACTATTGCCGCAACAAGCAGGAGTATCATTGTTGTTTCATCCAAGCTGGGTGCGGGGGTTGCTGTTGGCTGAGCTGTAGGCGTTGACGTCACTGTTGAGGTTGGCTGGGCTGTCGGGGCTGGGGTCACTGTGGGAGTTGCCGTTGAGGTTAAGTCTGGAATGGTGATAGGAATAGTTACTGTTACGTTGTTGCCTGCTAAATCAATCACTGACAAAGAGGCATAATAAGTTCCAACTTCTGTGTAAGTGTGTAACACGGTTACTCCGCTTGTGATGTTACCGTCTCCAAAGTTCCATGTAAAATTGGCTATACCAACATTGTCGATGCAGTCGCTCGCATCAAAATACACTGTCCTATAATCTGAGCTGTACCACGCAACGTAGGGTACTACTTCTGGCGGGGTAGCGTCAAGGAAAATGTAGGATTCAGCAGTATAGAGGTTATCTTCGCTGTCGAGGAATTCGCCGAAAACGGTATAGTTGCCATCAGTTGCTGGTAGTGTCACGTTTCTTTCGGTTGCATAGGTTTCCCAGTCGGACCATGTGGTATTATCCAATGAGAAACGCATCTGTGTCGCATTAGATGACGATAGAGCAAGTGTTATGGCGGTGGAGTTGGTGTAGTCTGCGCCGTCGTTAATCGTGATTGAAGGTGATGTTTGAGCGGAAACGTTGGGTGTAAATCCAACAAATACTAAGCTGGCTGATAGTATTACTGCTAATGTTATTATGGTGAATGATAATTTAGTTTGTCTCGTTTCCAAACTAAGCACTCTCTCTTCAAACTGCCCCCCTGCGGTTCTTATAAGACTTTTCCAGAATTACCCCCAAAGAAAACCTTTTTTGGGAAAAGACTTAATTCCCCAAGCCTGCATTCTTCAAAAACAAAAAAGGGTTGAACTCTATGGCTAAGTTAAGCGACCTAAAGTTCGCTATGGGCGCAAGCATCTTCGCAGCCAGCTTCATATTTGGGCTGTTTCTGCTCGGCGTTATCTTCCTGCTACAATACTACGTAGTGGGCTTTGACCTGTTAACTGGTTTACTTTTAGCTTTAGGCGGCACCCTGATTTTCATCCTCTTTGAGTATCTAGTTGGTCCCGCCATAGTTTCCATGAGTACACATCTGCAGTACCTTAAACCCGGCGAAAACCCGTGGCTGGAAAAAACAGTTAAAGACATGGCTCAAAAAAGCGGAATCCCAATGCCCAAGCTCGCCATAGTTCCCGATAGAACCCCGAATGCTTTCACGTTCGGCAGAACCAGCAGCAGCGCAGTTTTAGCTGTCCACGAAGGCCTCCTCAGAAGCTTAAACCAAGATGAAGTAAAAGGCGTAATCGCCCACGAACTTGGGCACATCAAGCATAAAGACTACATCGTCATGACTGTTCTATCCACGCTGCCGCTTATTGCGTATTGGGTTTCGCAGATCGCCATGACCGCTGGCTGGGTAAGCGGCGGCTCAAGAAGACGAGGCAAAGATGAAGGAAACGCAGGCGCCATCCTCATCGTTATCGGCGTCATATCTTTTGTCGTCTACATTGTTAGTTTCATGGCTGTCATGCGGCTAAGCAGGCTTCGCGAGCACTTTGCAGACGCCTACAGCGCATACCTAACCAACAACCCCCGTAGCCTCCAAAGTGCTCTTGCAAAAATCACCTACGGCCTCTCAATTGCACCTAAAGCTACAGCCAGCGCAAGAAGCTTCTACATTGAAGACCCGCAGCAGGCAAAGCAGGAAGTCGCACAGATCATGGAAAACAAGAACAAATACGACCTTGACAACGACGGCGTCTTAGACGAGCGCGAGCTAGAGGTAGCGATGGAGAAAGAAGCCAAATCCGCATGGGTGCAGATGAACAGCCTCTTTGCAACACACCCGCCCACATTCAAACGTATCCTGCTGCTAAGAGATATCGAGCAGGAAATGAACACAGGCCAATACAGCAGTAACTCAATGTACAACCACGTCTAACCCTTTCCTTTTAGGGTTAAAACCATTTTTTATATGCGAAGACTAATATTTCTGTAGAAATGATTTACTATAAAATCGAAGAAAGGCATCCGAACATGGTGAATTATTGTCCTGAATGCGGCGGAGAAATGCAGTACATCTCTCTAACAAAGAAGTACTGTTGCAAAAGCTGCGGTTTATACTGCACAGGCCAAGAACTAAACGACGAACATGACAAGCGCCAAAAATTCGATGATGACGACGCTAAAGAAGCCCGCCGAAAAGAATACCTCAAATGGTACCTTAGCAAAAAGTAGACCTGCCCGCAATGGGCAAGATGGCTTTTTCTTAGCATTGACTCTGCATGCCACTTTTGGGAAGCCCTAAATAAGTAAACACCTCTAACCCTGTAGAGGCAGCACCCTTGACTGTAGATGTCGAAATCTTGTGTATTGGCAACGAGTTGCTTATAGGTAAAATTATGGATACCAACGCCCATTGGCTTGCCCAGCAGATAACTGCTTTAGGCGCCAATGTACGTCGAATCACTGTAATCCCAGACAGCGTGGATGAAATCGCAACAGCGATTAACGAAATAGCTGCCAGAAAACCACAGTTTCTAATCACCACAGGCGGTTTGGGACCAACCTTTGACGACATGACCCTCCAAGGAGTAGCTAAAGCCTTAAACAGAAAACTAGAAGTAAACCCAAAAGCGCTTGAAATGGTCAAAGCAAAAATCATCGAATATGCCAAGAAGCGTGGTTTACCAGTCGACGTAGAGATGACCCCTCCACGCCTCAAAATGGCGACGATGCCTGAGAACATCGATGTGGTCACTAACCCTATAGGGACAGCCCCTGGAGCCCACGCCGACATAGATGGAACTGCCCTGTTTGTTTTGCCCGGTGTGCCAGCGGAGATGGAGGGAATCTTCGCTCAAACCATAGCCCCCCTCATCAAGAAAGCCGCTGGATCCGGTGTATTCTGCCAGCGGAGTGTATTCACCGAGGGCATAATCGAGTCTGTTTTAGCACCGTTAATCGATGAGGTTATGCGTGGCAATCCGGGGGTTTACGTAAAGTCTCATCCGCTAAAGTCAGATGGTAACGCCCTTGAAGAGTTACATTTAACGATAAATGCTGGTGAAGAGTGCAAACCAGCCGAAGCTATCAAAAAAGCCACCACACAGCTTATCGGGTTAATTAAGGCTAACGGTGGAATAATTCTCTCTGAAACTTAAGCGGCTTATTTGGGAATAATAATTTAAACAATCGCTCCATGATGGGTACCATTACGGCTGGTCATTACCTCAAATGATGCGCCCTCACCTTAAAGCAGCAAGCCTCATCATAGTTACATTGCTTATGTTTTCGGCAGTGCCACTTGGCAAAACACAAACAACAAGCGAATATTGTTCCTCTTTTTTGCTACAAGACCATCCCGATGGCAGGCAAACCTACGAACTAAACATTACAATTCCCGCACAGCTTTACCAGTACTACACGTTACAGAATCACTTTGTATTTTCACCTTCAGATTTCTCTCGATTCGTAACTCCAAATGCTCTAAAACCAGTGGCTGACAAACTATGGCAAATCTACAACAACACTGAAGACTACACCAACGGCGTTTTGATGCTTGTTCACCAAATCACCTACAAAGAAGTAACCCCCAGTCGATACCCCGTTGAGACACTGGTTAATGGCTACGGAGACTGCGATTTATTCGCTTACATCGCAGTTTCCATCTTGGAGGCAGGAGGCATCCCAGCAGTTATTGTGTATTATAAGGAGCAGCAGCATATGGAAATTGCCGTCGACTTGGGAAAAGCGCCTATACAAAACAGAACCCCCGCTTATGGAGTAACTGTGGACAACGCGACCTACTACATCGGCGAATGTACAGGCGGTGATTGGCGGCATGGCTGGCGTATTGGCGAGTGCCCAGCGGCTTATCAAAACGTTACATCGCAGGTGGTGCTGCTTGATCACATGGAGCTATCTGCGGGGCAAATCTCTGCGGATCTTCGGGAACTCGACCCAAGCACGTTGACTCTTGAGCTTTCATCTTCAGTTATCCTGCAAAACAGTGAGATAGTCATCACCGGCCAAATCCTTCCCGAAGTCCCCAACGAAAACGTGACTCTGCAAGCTCAAATTAACGGCGGCGGATGGGGAATCATCGCTACAGTTACAACGAAGCATGATGGCAGGTTCTCTTACAGTTGGCAACCCCCTGCAAGTGGTTCTGTAGAGTTTCAAGCCAGTTGGGAAGGCAACAGTAAATTCAACGGCGCAACCAGTGTCCAGGCCAGCGCTGTTGTGGTTCCGCTTTACTTTGTTTTGCTGGTTTTAACTGCGGTTCTGATGGGAATTGTCGCGGTTCTTGTTTTTGCAGTAACTCGGCACAGAAAACGGGCCCCACAACCCGCTGGTTGTTGTTGTGCCTAGGAGATTCCCTGCAACAACAACTACTAGAAAAAACAAGCCAGCAACCGATACCGCATAGACCGCCAAAATTCAGGGATAGAGCACCTGCGTTTTTACAATTAATAAGTACGTTGTATGCGAATCGTATGTATCACTGGGGTAACCTATATTATATTATTGAACAATATGAAAATACACTCCAAGAAGGTATAAACAAATGGCCAATGAACTTCAAATCTACATAGACGGCAAATACTATCCGAAGTCGGAAGCAAAAATCAGCGTCTATGACCACGGATTCCTCTACGGCGACGGCGTGTTCGAGGGCATCCGCGCATACAACGGCGTAGTCTTCAAACTTAAAGAGCATGTTGACCGCCTATACCATAGTGCACACGCTATAATGCTAAACATCCCCATATCCAAGGAGGAGATGGTGGCGGCAGTCGTCGAAACCCTGCGTAAGAACAAAATGAAAGACAGCTACATTCGCTTAATCGTCTCACGAGGAGTCGGCGACTTAGGGTTAGACCCCCGCAAATGCCCCAAAGCCACAATCATAATCATCACCGACACCATCAACATCAAAGCCGGCAACGCATCAGAAACAGGCGTCACCGCACTCATCACTTGGGTCCGCAGAAACCCCGTGGATGGAACCACAAGCGAAGTCAAATCGCTAAACTACCTAAACAGCATCATGGGAAAAATCGAAGCTAACGCATGCGGCGCAGACGAAGCCATCTGCCTCGACAAAAACGGCTGCATAGCAGAAGGCGTCGGCGAAAACGTCTTCATCGTAAAAGACGGCGAAATCTTAACACCGCCAACCAGCACAGGCGCACTCGAAGGCATAACATCCGATGCACTCCTAAAACTCTGCGAAAAACTAAAAATCAAAGTCACCATCACCAACCTCACCGCTTACATGCTGTTCAGCGCAGACGAAGCCTTCTTCACAGGAACCGCCATGGAAGTCGTGCCCATCAGAGAAGTCAACAAACGCGTCATCGGCACAGGAAAGCCTGGTCCTATTACTAAGAAGCTGATGGCTGAATTCAAAAATGTAATCTCGGATCCAGCTAACGGCGTTAAAATCTAACTTTATTTTCTTTTTTAATTTAATAAAAAACTGTTTTTTAGCAAGGTTGAGGGGTTAGCCCTTGCCTACGTGTCCGCGGCCCTTCTGCCCATTCTTCATGAAGCCCTCAAGCGCATCATAAGCCTTCTCCAACTCGCTAATCGGCGGCAGAAACACGATTCTCGCGTGGTCTTTGCCGTAGACTGGGTCAAATCCTGAACCGTTGACGATTAGAACGCCTGTTTCTTTAAGCAGCGAAACCACAAAGTCCATGTCGCTTCTCCATCGTTTGCCTATGCCCTCGATTTTGGGGAATATGTAGAAGGCGCCTTCAGGTTTAGTGGTGCTTATGCCGGGGATCTCGTTTAGTCGTTTCCAACTGAAGTCACGCCTCTCGCGAAGTCTCTCCACGATGTCTTTGACGAAGTCCTGTGGACCATTAAGCGCTGCTGTCGCTGAAATTTGGACTGGCGTATTCGCGCAGATTCTGATTCTGCATTCTTTCTCCACTCCCTCTTTTAACGCTGCAAGCTTCTTGCCTTCACCTTTAAAGTACATGTAGCCCAGTCGCCAACCTGTCATCTGATAAACCTTAGAGAACCCGTTTAAGCCGATGACGGGCACATCTGTGGTTACGTTGGCGGCGCTTACGAAGGGTTTCTCATAGGTGAGTTGGTCATAGATTTCGTCGCTGATAACGGGCAGGTTATGTTCGCCTGCAATGTCCAGGATAGCTTTAACGGTTTTACGGTCATAAACTGCCCCTGTGGGGTTGTTAGGGTTTATGAGGACTATCGCGCGTGTCTTCTCGGTTACTTTGCTTCGCAGGTCATCGATGTTTGGTTGCCAGCCCTCTTTCTCGATAGTTTCATAGCTAATTGGTGTGCCATCGAAGAATTGAGTGTAACTAATATATGGTGGATAGGTAGGGCCTGGAAAAAGGATTTCGTCTCCCTTCTCTACGATTGCGCCTAAAAGCATCTGAATGCCCTCTGAGATCCCGTCAGTCACCAACACGTCGTCGGCTGTTATGTCAACGTTGTTAATTTTCTTCTCCTTATTCGCTACTGCTTGGCGGAGCTCTGGAAGCCCCTCTGAGGGGGAGTAGTAGTTGTCTTCTTTGGCAATGGCGTTGCAGAGTGCCTCTTTGAAGCTGGGTGGGGTTTTGAAGTCGAATGCGGCTGGGTCGCCGATGTTTAGGTAATAGATTTTTCTGCCATTCTTAATCAGGTCTTTAGTGTGGACTATTACATCGCGAATGGCGTACTCGATGTTGCTTGCTCGCTTTGTAACTTTGATGGTTGCCAATTGCCGTTACCTGCCCAACAACTCTCGCTACCCCAAAAAATAAACATTCCTAGCATCAAACGCCCAGAAACGACGCTTGAATCTCACTTATGATATGATATAAACAGCGTTTGTCCAAAGAGACGCAAAAATAAGGGTTAGTTAAGGTCTAATATGACCTTGCGAAGTACCCTACTTCTTTGGCTTCTTTGCCACAGTAGACACAGCCCGAAGTCGGCGCCTCCTTCTCAAACGGAATGACGCGGACGGTTGCGCCTGTTTCGTCTTTGATTTTGGTTTCGCATTCGGGGCTGCCGCACCATGCTGCCTTAAGGAAGCCGCCCTTGGCTTCGATTACCTGCTTGAATTCGTCGTAGTTCTTGACGAGGGTGGTTTTGTCCGCGAGGATGGCTTTGGCTTTGGCGAACATGCTGTCCTGTATATCCTGCAGCAGCTTCTCGGCGGTCGCAAGTATGTCTGCGTCTTTCACGAAGACTTTCTGGCCGTTATCTCGGCGAACCATGACGCATTGACCGTTCTTGATATCTCGGGGCCCGATTTCGATGCGCAGGGGGACACCTTTGAGTTCCCACTGGTTGAATTTCCAGCCCGGCGTGTACTCGCCTCGATCGTCGAGGATTACACTGATGCCTTTAGCTTTGAGGTTAGCTTGGATTTCCTTGCTTTTAGCTGCAATCGCCTCTGCCTCCAAACCCTTGAACGGGATAGGGACAATGACAACCTGTGTCGGCGCAACTTTCGGCGGCATAACTAAGCCTTTGTCGTCGCCATGCACCATAATCATAGCGCCAATGAGCCGCGTTGTGATGCCCCAACTGGTCTGCCAAACATAGTGGTCAGCCTTGTCCTCGCCGACGTATTTCACGTCGAAGACTTTGGCGAAGTGCTGCCCCAAGTTGTGGCTGGTGCCCATCTGCAGGGCTTTGCCGTCGGGCATAATGGACTCGAGGGCGGTAGTGTATAGGGCGCCTGCGAATTTTTCGCTCTCACTCTTAGTGCCCAAAACAACGGGGATCGCGAGGTAGTTTTCGACTACGTCTTTGTACATGTTAAGTGCCCATCTGACTTCCGCTTCCGCATCCTCGGCGGTGGCGTGGGCTGTGTGGCCTTCCTGCCAGAGAAACTCCCTTGTACGCAAGAAAAGCTTGGTTGCTTTGGTTTCCCAGCGTACAATGTTGCACCACTGATTGATTTTCAGCGGCAGATCTCGCCAGCTGCGAATCCATTTGGCATACATCGAGTACATGATGGTTTCGCTGGTGGGGCGAACAGCCAGCTTTTCCTCGAGTGGGGTGTCGCCGCCCTGCGTAATCCACGCAACTTCAGGCGTAAAACCTGCAAAGTGCTCAGCCTCCTGTTTGAGGAAGGCTTCGGGGATGAACATGGGGAAGTAGGCGTTGCGGTGGCCTGTTTCCTTGATTTTTTGGTTTACGATTTCCTGGATTTTTTCCCAGACTGCGTAGGCGTCGGGGCGGATGATCATGCAGCCCTTCACGGGGGCGTAATCTGCCAGTTCAGCTTTAAGGACTACTTGTACGTACCATTCGCTGAAGTCTTGGCATTTCTTAACGGTTACACCAGTATCAGACATTGCAATCTCTTCTTTTCCAGACTTATGCTAAACGTTACATATAAAACCGTAACTGGCATAATTTAGAAAAATGTGAACGCTTTAAAATCTCGAAAGTAACTCACAGATTTTTTACAGTTCACTACTGCTTTGAACTTGCAGCAAACACAAAAATTGGCTACACAATATAGGAGATGACCCTAAAAGGGTTGCAGTTAGCTTTGCAGTTTGAAACGTAGGAACGCTGCTATTCCGCCGAAGGCATTCTTTAGCATCTGCCCCTCCTCTGTCTCCGTCGAAATAACTTCAACCTCAGCGTTAGTCAACTGAGCTAAATCGGCTATGTCGTCGATGATATCTTTTTTGTCGGTGATTGACATTGAGGGTGCTTGGCATTTACTGCATGGTTTTCCGACTAAACCCTGCTCGAAAGCTTGCAGGTCTTTGCCCTTCACGGTTTGCTGTTCCTCATAACCGCAGGCACTACACTTGACGGTGACACGGTACAAATCTAGTTCTTCAGAAAGCAACACTTGTCTGACTGCACCAGCATTCATAAGGCGCCGAACCTCAGCTTCACCGTAAGTAATGAAGCCGCTATCGTGACCGACTTCATAAAGAAACTTTTGCATGATGTTTTTCTCTTCGATATAGCGGACTTTCTTCATGATTTCGGGAGCTTTGTCAACGACTTCTTTTACGCCCTGCTCCTCCACATAGGCAGTGTCAACTACTTCAATTATTTTACTTTGGAGTTGATAGTTAAGGTAGTTGCCCTTCTGAAAATCATACTTTGTAGGGCCAGGTCCACCGAGGATTATGCCTTTGAGGTTTTCAAGCGGAAGGAACACGTCATTAGCGTGACCTGCAACACGCACAAAATACTCATTTAGCTGCATTTCACGAAGGCGTTCGTATCGTCTGGCGGATTGACCACCAGCTCGGGTTTTGCCAGTGACTCCGCTATGCAACTGCATAACTATGTTTAAGTGCTTACCCTGAAGGACAGCAATAGATGCGTTGCTTGCGTCTACTAGTAGAATACCGTAAGCCTCTTTTTCACGTAGCATCTCTTGAAGGTGCTCAGTGTGGAAGCGGCTGTCACACCGATACAGGAAAATCCTGATTGGCTCAGGCGGAACAATCACGTAGCTTTCCATGCGTTCAGTTCCAGGAGCCGCACCCTCCGGCAGAAGTGCGCCGGCAAAGACGACAATGCCTTTTTCGCCGGGGTCTTTGAAGAGTTTTAGCTTCTGCTGTGCCTTGACGATGGCGTCTAGCACGTTTTTTCTTGTAACGTTGGATTTGATGTTGCTTGCTGTTCCATATTCGTTCCGCAGTAGGTTTAAGGCATCACTGATTTGTTTGCCTGGCGGAACGTAAACTGTGATGAGTTCTGTGTGGCTGCCCTCTTTGCTGGCTAGAGCGTTAATTGTTTTTCTTAGCCTGAACAGTTCAAGCGAGCTCTTTTTTTCTGTACTCAAAGCTTATTCACTGAAACCGATAATTCACTATTCTACGTTGATAAGAGGAAAATAAGTGTTGTGACCCTGAAAACGGGGTGCAGGTTATGCTTTGGCTGCTTTAGGCGCTTTTTCAACGGGCGGCTCGACGATGCCGAGTGCTTCTTTGAGGTACGCTTTGAAGGGGCCGAGTTTGCCGCCGTAGTTGCCTGCTGAGATTTTGATTATTCCTGGGCATGCCACTGAGGCTTGTACGCCGACTGCCATAGCCTTCTTTACTGCATCAAGAGTTAAGCCGTTAATGACAACTTCGAGCACGCTTGTACATCCTTCTGGAACGATGGAGTCTGGAACGATTTCGCGCAGTGTTGGGCAGTAGGTGTGGTTTGTTGAGGCTTTTAGTTTGTATTTCATTGAACCTGCTTTGCTACCTGAGCGACATAATCCACCTGGAAAAGGCAAGATTACATCGGGGACTTGTGTGCGTATGGCGTCTGCGGCTGCTTCTGCTGCTGCAAGGCATTCAGCGTCTGTTTTGGCGAAAATCATAAAGTTGCCGCCTGCAACTGCTTCCATAGCTCCGAAACCGTCTTCCACGATAAAGTTTCCTTCCATAACGGGGATTTTCCAGCATCTGCGGTCGGCAACCATTGTTTTCTTTTGGAAGCCGTCTCCGAAGTAGCTGAGGCTGCTGCCGATGAGTAGGACGCGTTTGCCTGTTAGACCGTTGAATGCTGCTGTGGTTGGGCAGGTCATGGTGCATTGACCGATGCGTCCCATCAGGGAATGTTTGAGTTCAAAACGGTCTTTATTGTAAATTTGGATTAGTATACCTGGTCTTTTGTCTGGTGTTTCGCTTGCGGGGACTTTGCGTTCGATGGCTGCTTCAGCTGATGCTGCGATGACGCTTGTGGCGTATCCAGTTGTGATGGATGCTGCGATTTCCGCCCATTTCTCGTTGGCTGCGGTGATAAGGACGCGGCCCGCCCAAAGTGGGAACATCTCAGCGAAGGTATCCTGAACCTTCACGATGCCGTACTGAGTTTTGACGTCATACATCTGTGTTTTCTCGTCATAACCTTGGATTTCGAACGCTTTATTATTAGACGACATGAAAGAGACCTTGTCTCTTGAGAGGGCTTTTGTATAATTTAAGAGTTTTCATGGTTTTTCTGTTTTCATCCTGTAAAAAATGAGGTTTCAAAGAACCGTTTTTCGGTAGACTATAGGCGTTTTGGGGGAATTAGCTTTTGACGGAGACTTTAGGTTTGATAACCAAGTCGGATTTGTCAGTGGTAGCTAATTCAAAGCGGTTGGAGTAGCTGATGCATTTTTTAGGGCAAGTCTCAGCGCACTGATAACAGAACACACATTTAGACAAGCTAACCTGCGGACGCCTCTTGCCGTTCGCCGTAACCATCTCAATGGCTTTGGCGGGGCAATCTCTGGCGCAGAGACCGCAACTAATGCAAGTATCATAATTGAAAATGGGTTCGCCACGGTACTTTTCGGGCAAATCAGGCTTCTGCGCAGGATACTTCTCAGTTGCAGGCTTAGAAAACGTGGCTTCAAGTGCTTGTTTTAGCGCCTTTGGTGCATGAAGCTTCTTAACCATGAATAACACCGAACAAAAAAAAGATGTAATGAACCATTTTTGTTTTGCTATTCTGCAGCTGAACTATGCTGCTGGCTGGTATGAGGCTGATTATACAAGCAGAATAGCTTATGCACGGATAAGTAACAGAGATAGTGTTTGATGTTTGGTGGGCCGAGCCGGACTTGAACCGGCGACCTTTGGCTCGTAAAGCCAATGTCCTAACCAAGCTAGACGACCGGCCCACGGTACTGAACAATGAAATTGCAGACGGTTAATATTAGAATTATGTTTTCCAAACCTATACTTACAATTTGTTATTGATTAAAATCTAGGTTAAAACGGAACCTGTTTGGAGGTATCGTGTGCTATGAGCATTTGTGTTAAGTGGCAGGGGCAGAAACAAAACCTGCAAAGGGCATTTTGTCTATTGAAATCAGTTTTGGACGTAAGGATATTGTTGGGAGAGGGATTGTTGGGTTTATGGGGCTGCAACGATGAATTGTGGGCTTTGGGTTTTCTCTGTGATTATTGGGCTGATTTTCTGGCAGATCATGAGCAGTTGGTTTTCGGTTATGTTTAGTAGGTTTTTTCCTTGTTCGGTAAGTTGGTATTCTTTGCGTGGGCGCTCGGCGCTCATGTTCCAGGCGCTCTGTACATACCCCTTCTTTTCTAGTTGCCCAAGGAGTGGATAGATGGTGGATGGGCCGAAGTATACTCCGAAGTTTTTGCGGATGTTTGTAATAATTTGGTAGCCGTGCATGGTTTCCTTCTCGAGGTATTGCAGGATGATCATGTCTAGGAGGCCTTTTGCGAGTTTTGATTGTGCTTCTTTTTGGCTTTTTGCGTTCATTTGACTTCGACTTCCGAGTTCGATTTTATATCTTAATTCTCGCTACACTCTAAATAAAGCCTTTTACATACTCTAAGCATATTAAAACCGCATCTGTAGTGCAAAAATACACTTCGCAACATGAAATAGTCGATACAACCGACTATTCCTGTTTTAAAAATAATCTGAGAACGAACTGTAGAACATAACAACGCAAAACTGCAACGGCAGAGCGGCTTTAGCCCCGCAAAATGGGTTTTTTCCATGATTTTAGTTGTTGAATATGCGGTGGAAGAGGTAAATTATGATGGGTATGTTAATGAATCGAAAAGCGTTAAGCCAGATTTGATAATACATTATTATGCCTACGCTTGTGCTTAAAGTGTATGCGAGGACAATGATAACGTATGCGATGCCCCATTTTTTGGTTGAGAGCAACGCTGGAATAGCTGTTGCCCATAGGGCGATTTCTATCCAGTTGTTTAGGTCTTCCCAGTCACCGCCCAAAATCAAAAGGGCCATCAAAGCGATGTTTATGATCATCCAGACAGAGATGCCGTAGAGTATCGGCGTACGCCTAATCGAAGTAGTCTCCACAACTGACTCAGCGCTTCATACTCATATAATTTTTGTTAACGTTAAAATTAGTAAATTATTAATTTCCAGCGGCAGACTGCTATGCAGGGAAGTCTCCAAGTGACCACTAAAAAAGCTGTAGCCTTTCTGGGCGCGCACTACCCAATCATCGGAGTCCTACTTGCCAGCTTCCTTATGTCGGCTTCTATGGGAGTCTACACGAATTGGGACGCCCAACTCGAGTATGAAGCAGCTACAAGCATATTGCACACGGGGTTCCCCTACTTGTCAACGGGGCTCATGATTAACCAGCCTCCACTAGGCTTCTATTCCTCAGCATTAATTCTCCAATTTTACGGTTCTTCCTACTCAAATGCCGTCTGGGTGTCAACTGCGTTTGGAGTAGCTTGCGTAGCAGCGGTTTACGCGTTGGGAGCTGCGTTGTACGGAAAAAAGACTGGGCTAGTGGCTGCTGCCCTCTTTGGTGTAGTTCCATGGCACATCTACATTTCGAGGATTTTTCTTATTGATAACCAGTGCCTATTTCTTAGTTTAGTCTTCTTAACTTTGGGTGTTTTGGCGGTTAAACGTAACTCTGAGAAGCTGTTCACTTTGGCAGGGGCTGTTTTTGCGTTGGCTTTCTTGACTAAACTCTTTGCTGTCTTCATGCTGATCCCGCTTGCCCTAATAATACACCTGAACAGAAACGATATTGCTTTCAAACTGAGCCGCCGCAGCCTTCTCCTGTTTCTACTGCCCACGCTGGTCCTGCAGGCAGTGTGGTTCGGCGGGTTTGCTAACCAAAACTTCTTAGGCGTATACTTCCCCACAGACTTTACCCACCCAATTCTCGTAACAGATCCACAACTTGGTTTCTTACCCATCGTTTTCGTTAAGAGCTGTGGGTGGTTTCTTTTCGCGGCGGGTGCGTTGTCGGTGGGGCTGGCAATTGCTTACAGAAAACAGATTTCGGGGCTGCTAAGGCTCGACATCGTTCTTTTGGGGACCATAGCAGCTGTTATGACGTTAGATATGATTTTGGTATTTGGCTTCCACTTAACTGTGCCTTACGTTAGTGTTGTTAAATACAACTATGCGCTGTTGCCTTTGTTTTGTTTGTTGGCTGCGTCGATTATAGATAAGGGTAAAGTTCTCTTTGTCGCCAAAAAAAAACAGTTGATTAAACTTGCACTTATCGGCGCTGGTCTGACGCTGCTGTTTGCTTCTTTGCTTGAGAGTACGCTTTACATAAACACTTGGACGGGCTTCGTGGCTTTCGGCGTCGACACAGTCACATACTACGGATTCGAAATCTACTCAGAAGCATTAAGCTCCGACGTTCTGGCGCCCTTGCATTACGGCGCATTAATTCTGCTGGTTGCAAGCATGTTTTTACCCCAAATGTTTGGCGCCATGAAGCGTTCCCTGAAAACACTCTATATCGCTCTAACAAACTAGATTGTGCTGGGCCGCCTCTTTGAAAACATAAACACCGCTACGGAAACAAGCAACAGCGTACTCAGAGTTAAAAATAAGCCTAGATATCGAAGGTTTGTGGCTAAAATTACACCGCAAACTATGGGGCCTAATGTTTGACCCACATCCATCATGGTGGAGAGAAAACCCATAGAGGCGCCAATCAGTGTAGCGGGCACTATTTCAGCCATAAGCGGGGATGTGGAGGAAAGCACTGTTGCGAAGGATATTCCGTAGCCAATTGATATCAACAAGAGTAGAGGGAACTGATTGGTAAAGGGAATCGCCGCCATCAAGAAGCAGCTAACAACGGCGCCTGTTACTATCGGTTTTGTTCGCCCGATTCTATCTGAGAAGTGCCCAACAATGGGGCGGGCAATCATAAGCGCTACAATCTGGCTACCCGTGATGACTCCTACTGAGAAAATGTCGAGTCGCACAACATCGGTTAAGTAGCCGACTAAGAAGAACTCTACTGAACCGAACACGAAGTATTGGATTGCTTGAACGAAGCTTACGCCTAAGACGCTGCCGTTTCGGATTAGATATAGCCAGCCACTAAACATTTTCCGCGTGGAGCGCTGTGTTGGTTGAGATAGGTTTCTTTTTTCAGCTAAAAACAGCAGTGCAATCACAAACGCGGTTACACCTGCTACTCCCACTGGTAAGTAGAGCGAGTAGTAGCTTTGGCTGGTTGTAAATAGTATGTATGCGCCTAAGAAGGGCGCTAATGCTCTGCCTACCGCGGTGACTGAATTGAACAGTGAGATACGTTCGCCACGCTTAGTTGGGTAGAGTTCCGCTATTGAGGCTTCGGCTACTGGAACAAACATGGCGGTAGCGAATCCATGGTAGAATCGCACAAGAGCAAGCGTCCACCATGAGTTGACCCCAAGATATAGGAAAGGCGCAGAAGCAAATATGAAAGCAGAAACCAATAGCATTTTGCGTCTGCCGAAGATGTCGGAGAGCGAGGCTGCGGGTAAGCTGATTAGGATACCTGGAATCGTTGATGCTGACGCGACGATTCCTAGCAGGTCGTCGGGTGTTCCCAAGCTGGTTGCAAACGGCTTAAGCACGGGGTTTTTGGACATGGTCGAGCTTAGGATAGCAAACAAGCCCATTATGCACAGTATAACGAAGAAAATCTTCTGCGTCTTAGTGAAACTAAGCATACGTCTAAACCATAGGAAGCTCTGACGCTGAACAGGCTATTTTGGTTTGCTATTAATGATCTAATAATGTTGTTTATTAAGAGAGAAACCCTTTCTATAGGAGAACTAAAATCGAAGGCCACAGATTGAGCAACACTAAACCTAGCAAAAGTGAATACATCAAATCTGCAGTTGCAATCGCAATAATAGTCGCTCTCGTTTTAGGTTTCTTTTTCGGTTTACGTTTTGCATTAAACACTGACACGCCTGTTAGGGTGGTTGAAAGCGGCAGTATGTGCGTGGCATACGACGGGGCATGTGATGGCTGGAGCCACATTTTCGACCCCACATTGCATGTCGGTGATGTAATAGTCATTCAAGGGGTAGACCCAAACACAATAAATGCTGACTACCCGAATAGTGACATAATAGTTTATCAAAGACCCGACAACCCAACTGCTACTCCCGTCGTACACAGAGTTGTGGCCAAGTACGAAGTAGACGGCAAAATCTACTTCCAAACTAAGGGAGATGGTAACGGTGACCCTTACCCAGAGGTTCCATCCCCCTCGGAATATGACTCTAACACGCTGTGGCATACGGGGCAGGGCGTGCCTGAAGAATATGTTTTGGGTAAGGTTGTTATGCGGATTCCATTGTTTGGGCACATAACCCTGTTTCTGAGAGGCAACCAATGGGGGCTACCGCTGGTTATTACCCTGATATTGATACTGCTTGTCATAGAGTTTGTGCTTCCTATGCTCAAGAAAAACCCAAAGCAAACACAAGAAACATGTCCAAGCAGCGAAACGGGCGCTGAAACAAAATTCACGCTACAAAACAATTATCAAATTAGCAGTTCATGGCGACTCACAGGTTAAGCTAACAAGTTTAATTCGCCTTATTCAGTCAGCACACAAAACGGATTAAGCAACCTCAAATAAGTGCCCATTTAAGTCTTTGAAGTATAAAAAAATTTTAACTACAAACTGTAAAAAAAGAGTTAGGTGCTATGCCAGTAGTTGCATAACGAAGTTTTCACATTCGGCGTCTACGTTGCCGCTTGAAGTCACCTTAACCGCTGCCTTTGGCATCAGTTGGCTGTCACTTGGAAGCGATGCAACATCCTGTAGGACTGCGGATTGGTCTGTGTTGTCAACTGCGACGCTGCCATATCCGAATATCCCCACTGTAGAGTTAGTAGGTGGAGTTAGGCTGCTTAGGTACGATTGGATTGTGCTGGCGGGTTTTCCTGCGTAGATTGGCCCGCCGATTACTATTACATCGTAGCTTGAGAGGTCTGATGCTGTTGTGCTTTTAACGCCTGCCAGAACCACGTTGTAGCCGCTGTCTTGGAGGTTGTAGCCAATTTTTGTTGCAACATCTTTTGCGCCGCCGCTTAAACCTGGGTCGTAGACGATGATGGCTTCGCCAATTGGGGATCCGTTCGGTAGTGGATGGGTGTCTGTAGCGAAGTTGCCTGCAACGTCAGAGATGACTATTCCGAAGCCAGCGACTAACGCTATTATTAGGGCTGCGATTACTACAAAGAATATTTTTAGGATTTTGCGCATCTTGTTTCTCCTGTGAAGTATAGTTGATATGCCATTAGCATAAAAAGGCTCCACCTCAATGAAATGGCAACTATGTAGGTTAGCGTGAAGTTGAAGCGGCTTGGTTTAGCTCAGCCTTTTGTGTTCTCATCAAGCCACAGTTTAGTTAGTGCGTGCCTTCTGCACTAAGTCCTTTGTCCAAGCCCGTATTTCATCCCAATCCCGCAGCTCATACACGCCCGGCTCGGTCTGTTCAAAGCCGTCCTTCTCAAGTTGAGACCGAACAGAACCCAAGGTTTTTCTGAAAAAGAAATTCATTTTGTTATAGTTTATTACCCCGCCAAAGAAGCCCACGCTTATGGGTTGGAAGCTATATTTGGGCAGTTTGTTGTCTAGGTCGAATTTTCTTGCTGATTCTAAATCTGCTGTTTTGCCTTCTCGTTCGCTGACGGTTTTCATTGTGGAAACAAACAGAGCTAGTTTTTTCTGGGCTAACTCTTTTTCATGTTTTTTGAGGAAGTCTTCGGCTTCACCTGTCCACTTGTCCATCTGTACGCCTGTTCCTACAATAACAAGCTCGTATGGGGTGATGTCTTTGATTTTTTCTTCTTTTAGGTTGGCGACTTTAACGTCAAAGCCCTGTTCAGAGAGAATTTTAGCGATTTCCTGCGAGGTACCTGCGGTTGCACCGTAGCGTGTGCCATATGCAAGTAGTGTCTTCATTTTTTATCACAAAATCATTTCTGCACTCAAATTTTATAAAACTATTCTCTCTGGGTGCTAAAGAGGTCCGCCTGCAGAGAACCGCTTGAAGATTGAGTGCCTTTTTCTTAATATGGTGTTGGCTTTTTTTGGGAAAGAATTCTGCGGCTCTCCCAAAGGCATGCGTCATAAAACAGGTCTAATAGCTTATCCAGTGGCATCTTGTATATTTCCTCATCGGAAAAGCCCTCCTTACGTAAAACGCTCAAAACCTCTTTCTCCAAAAACTCCTTTCCAGAACAGGTAACCCTTGAATCCTCCAACTCCTGTAGGAACGAAACAAAAGTTTCATGCATGCGCCTTCGCCTTCTCGTTATTCTCCAATAATCAATAAGAATCAGGAAGGATAAAAAGGGAATGCTCAGCTGCTCTCGCGCTATCCACCCCAATGAGAAAGCTTCTTTGCTATTGCGCTTTTTATGTGGGTATGGGGTTTTGCGGTACACCACACGGTTGGATTTGTAAGGCGCCTGTGTTGGTGCCATTTACGTTAAAAAACGCAAGAGCTAAACGGCCAGTTAGTAGATGCCTGCCTCTTTGAAGTAGTGGTTCTCTTCCTTCTTCGGTCCAAAGCATCTGACGCCGTCTTTCTTCATTTGGCAGCGCAACTCGGAGGCGTATTCTTTTGAGATTTCCCCTTTCTTCTCCAAGTAAGCAATTATTTCCTCAGCCTGTGCTTCGGTGTCGCATCTGCGCAGAAAATCGACCGCTTGGGGGTTGAAGTGCCGCAGCTTATCGGGCATCTCATTCTGCACAAGTTCCTCATGTTCGAGGGGTTCATGGGTTTCGTCGCAGCCGTACTCATCCACCTCCCCCTCTGCTTCCGCAGCGTTTTTGCGGACGCCGTTAATTGGAACTTTTACTTCGCCTGATTCGAGTTCTTCGAAGAGGTGAGGGAACATTTTTTTGATGTCTTTCTTTTCCATGCGGCATCAAGCTGAAAGATGGTTTTGCTGGTTTAAGTCCTTTTTCGATATTTCGACGCAATTTTCTGGGGACTACTGGGGGATGAATTGCTGTGTCGGATGCGTTTCGAGAACTTTTTGGAGCTCCCGAATGTTTAAGCCCTTGAGTTCGTCTCCGAAGGTCTCACAGCGCCGCTTCTTCCCCGCCTCCTCAGATGCCCTCGCCACTATTTCAAGTCCATGCTTTGTGGGGGTTTGGGCGTAGATGTGGTAGGACTCCAAGGTAGCGCCTCTCTTGTTGACCTTCGTCCACTCTGACCGTGTGATTTTGAATCCGCCAGCCTTAAGCGCCAAGAGAACTTGTTCGGCGTCGTCAGTGTAAACGGCGATGTCAATGTCGCTGTCCCTCTTTACTGTACCGCGCCAGACGCTGCCAATTAAAACTGGGCAGAAAGCACTCAAAAGCCGCATTACTTCGAGGGCTTCACGGCGCATCTCAACAAGCCGTTCTCTACGCTTCTCTCCCTCATTTTCCTCTGCCACCTTGTCAAGTTCCAATGCGACTTCAAGGTTGGATGGTAAAAAGTGGGTCCCCAACGTTTGTGCAGCGCGCTGTTTGGCTTGTTTGTACTCTTTTTCTGCTCCAAAATAGAGGAGGGTAGCGGCTTCCCGTGCGACTCTGCGTTTTTGCTCCTCAACCATCGGAGGTTACCGTTTAACGATTGACTCGTAGAGTTCAACAGTGTGCTGAGCAATTTTGCTCCAAGTGAACTCGGCGAGCACACGCTTTCTGCCGTTCTTCCCCAAGGTTTTTCGCCATTCAGGTGTTGCTAAGGCGTTGGTTATTCCCCATGCAATGTCGGAAGGGTTGTTAGGGTCAATGTGGTAGCCGCACTGCTCAGGTCCGCAGCAAATGACAATTTCTCGCATACCGCTGACGCCTGCAGCGCCAACTACAACTGGCTTCTCCATACTCATTGCTTCTAAGGCTACGATGCCGAAGGGTTCGTAAGTGCTGGGGAAAACAGCGAGGTCACAGGCGGCGTAGTGGATAATGCGTTCTTCTTCAGGGATGAAGTCGAAGCAGAATTTCACGTAGTCGCCCATCTTGGTGATTTGGGTAAGGTTTGTTAGGTACTCTTGTAAGTCGCCGACGCCTACGATGACGAGTTTAGCTTTCGGGATTTTGTTGAGGACATGAGGCATAGCCATAATTAACTTGTCAATGCCCTTCACGGCTACGAGGCGACCGAGAAAGAGAATCATGATTTCATCGTCTTTTATGCCGTATTTAGCTCGGACACGCTGGATGTCTTCTTTGCTTACAGTTGCGGGGTCATACTTCTGCGGGTCCACGCCGTTGTAGCTAACCTGAATTTTCTCTTTTGGGAAGCCCAAGCCGACAAGTTCATCTTTCATGGCATAGGAGACTGTTACAACCATATCCGCCATCTTGCCTGCCCTTAATTCGATGTTGCTGACTACACTTGAACCAGTGCCCATTGTTCGACCTTTCTCAGTTGAGTGCACATGGAAAGCAAAGGGTAAACCTGTTTCGCGTTTAACGGTGACGCCGCCCATCGCTGAGAGCCAGTCATGCGCAACCACCACATCGTACTTCATGTCTTCATGCCTGATGAGTTCATTAACGAGCTTAGCTGCTGCAAGATAGTTGTAAACCATGAGTTTGCCGAAGAGGTTAATGCCTCTGCCCCACTTACGAATGTCTTCAGCTATGACGTCGGGTAGCGTGTCGGAGATGTCAAGATGTAGGGGGCGGTGAACTTCTATGCCGCGCCATATCTCTCGAGTTGGTAGGCTGCCTTCGTCATCGTTCATGGTTAAGACTGTTACGTCATGATCGTTTAGGACGAATTTGCGGGTGATTTCCGCGGCGTATGTTCCTAATCCGCCGACAATTTTAGGTGGATACTCATAAACAAAGGCTGCTATCTTCATTCTTTAAGTGTCACCGTTTAGTAACTAGGGAAGTAGATGCCAATCTACTAAAGCTTTCCCAAGCGGCAAACGCTAAAACCTGCTCCTTATCCATCGCTTTTCAGCTTGCCGATAGGAAAAGTTTGATTAGACCGAGCTACATAACATCAACGGCAAGGTGCCATAGAATGAGTTTATCAGCCATTAAACAAGAAATTCTGGAATCCATGTTCTTATGCGAGAAGCCGATGAAGGCCACGGACATCGCAAAAGACGCTAAAAAGGAGTTCCAGCCTGTCATGATGCACCTCTTGGGGCTTCAAAAAATGGGTTACATCAAAACACCCGAGAAAGGCCTCTACATAATAACTCCCGCAGGCAAAAAAGCACTAGGCGTAACAGATGTCACCAAAGAAAAAGCCATAGCCATACTTGCCTATGCTCCACACGAGAAAGCATTTAACTTCTATAAGTCCGTCGGTAGTCCTTTGAGTATCCACGCTCATAATCTGCGAGACTTCACAACAAAGATTGACCGTGTTGACTTGTTGTCGCTTGAATTTCACTTTAAACGCGGCGACTTCGAAAACTGGTTCAAAGGCTTAGGCGACGAAGAACTAGCAAAGAAAGTGGCGATTCTTAGAAAACGCAGTCCAACAGGTGAAGAACTACGCAAAAAACTCCACGAAATCGTCGATCCAAGGTTCCGTCAATTAGCAAAGCTGGCTGGACAAGTATTCCCAGAAGACGAAGAACACGAACATGTGCATGAACACACACACGAAGATGGAACCGTCCATGAACATGCACATACACATCCACATGGCGGTCACGTTCACACCGACGCCTAACCCCCAACTTTCTTTTCTATTAATCCTTATTAAAAAAAGAAAAATTGTTGCCGGCTAAAAAGCCGAAAAAGAAGTTAAGTTATTTGCTTGTAGATTGGATGCTCTTTGAACTTTAGAATGGTCTGTGACCACTCTATGGTTCCACTGGGTAAGCGTGTGCACAGAGACTGTACCTTTGCGCCGCCCTGTATGAAGCGAACCCCGTCAAGCATTTCGCCTTTTGTTATGCCTGAAGCAGCAAAGATCATTTCGTTACCCTTTGCCAATTCATCTTGAGTGTAGGTTTTGTCTATGTCTACTCCTGCAGCTTTTAGACGCGTCATGCGTTTCGGGTCGTCTTTCTTGTCTTTCCAAACCTTCACAAGCATTGTTCCGCCGAGACATTTTACCGCCGTAGCAGCGATTGTGGCTTCTGCGCCTGCACCAGCGCCGACAAGCAAGTCAACGCCAGAATCGGGAAGGCATGTTACGATGGAGCCTGCGATGTCGCCGTCAGCAATCAAAATGATTCTAACGCCCATCTTGCGCAGCTTCGCCAGCAACTCGTCATGGCGGGGACGCTCCAGCATGATAACAGTAAAGTTTGCAAGTGGCCTGTTTTTGAGTTTGGCAACTGTGGTCACGATTTCCTCGATTGACATGTCCAAGTTGATTTTGCCCTTTGCGATGCCGTTAGTCGCTACTTTGAAGTAGTAGCCGTCGTCCGGCAGAACCTGCAAGCAACCTGCTGGAGCGCATGCCAAAGCGGAAATTGCGTCTTTTTTGCCTTTACTGGTGGCGGTTGTGCCGTCCACTTGGTCGATCACGAATTCAACTTTGGGTCCGTTGCCGGTGCCGACTTTTTCTCGGTTATTAAAGGCGGGTGCATTGTCTTTTGGGCCTTCACAGCAGATAACTTCGCCGTCGATTTCCATCTGGTTCATAACTACCCTTGAAAAGTCCAATGCGGTTTGATCCACCATGTCGGGGTCACCTTTGCCGATGTGAAGTGCTGCACCGACTGCGCCGGCGGTGGTGATTCTAATTAGAGATGGTCCAAGTGCTCGTAGAGACGCCATTTTAGCTCACTTTCTCCTTTCGTTCTGCCACAGCTCTACAAATTCCATGTAGTTCTGGGCGATTTTTTCGGTTGCTGTTTTCTTGTCGGCTTTGCCTCCTCTGAACTCAACGAGAGGATCCCAGAAGATGGTGCGTCCCACAGCGAACCCGATGATGCCGGGGATTTTAGCTCCCACGCTAAGCCACTCTTTGACTTTATCTTTGGATTCGCCTCGTCCAAGAGTAATAACTCCTGCTTTACGTCCACCAGCTTGAGCCTGCGCAACTATAGCTTTGGCGTCTTCCTGCTTGTCAACGCCTTCAAGCTTCCAGATAGCCGGCTCCACACCTGCGTCCTGAATTTGTTTTAGGCTCTCGCACATTAGCTTCGGGCGCAGTTGGGTGTCGTAGGCTGCTTTTTCCCCGCCAACCTTGGCTAGCTGAGCTGCTGTTGCGGGTACGATTAGTTCGAACAGAAATGGTCTTTTAGCTGCTGCAAGGTAATCGCTGAGTTTCTTGAGCCGCTCCAGCTGGCGTTTGTTGAGCGCCGGGTCGCCTTCTGGGTTATAGCGGACCAGAACCTTAAGGAAGGTGGGATCAAAACATTCAATGTGCGCTGCGAATTTGTCGCCGTATTCAAAATCAAACTCATCCTGCCCTGACTTCTCCGCGGGCATGGCGAAGTTGAAGCCATCTTTCTTGGCTTCTTTTAATACGTTAGCGCCGAATTCTTCATCGACCAGCAAGCCGGCGATGTTTTTGGGAACTTTCGTTTGAAGCGCTAATTTGAAGCCGTCAAAAATAATCTGCTTTGCTTCTTCGATTTGTTTCTTTTCTTCAGCGGTAGGTGGGCGTCCTTTAATTCCGAACATCTTTTCGATGAATGATGCTCGGTGATCAAATGCTAAAATAAGTAAATCTTGCTTAGACCAATCGGTCAATGTTTTCACCGTGCAGTATTCTTGCTTTACTAAAATAAATGATTATTGCTTTATTGCCGGCAGTGGCTGGTTTTGACTATTTGGTGGCTATTTGTCAGCCAACAAGAAAAGGGGTGTTATAGGACGTTATAGAAACTGTGAAATAACAAACCCTCCCATATAGCAATGCGAGGGCTAAAACGTTGACTGACCCAAAAATAGTCACAGTTAAACTCCCCGAAGAAGTCTACCAGGAAATGGCGCTCCGCATCCCCGAAGGCGACCGAAGCGACTTCATCAGGGAAGCCATAAACGAGAAACTCCAGAAAACCCCTAAACCCGACAAGCTCCTAGCCCTCGAAGCACGAATGGCTCAGCTTGAGGAGCAGTTTGGGCAAATCAAAAAGTACCTCTCAGACCTAGACATCCTCACCTTCCAACACGGCAAAATCAACCCCTACCAATACGCCATCGACGATTTGGACCGCAAAATCATCGAGTACCTCCTCAACTACAAGTCAGCTACAACCCCCGAGTTGGCGGGTTACCTCAAAGTCAACCGTTGGCTCGTTTTGAACAGGCTGCAGAAGATCGAGAAGAACAGCAAGAAGCAGGCGGGTAAAGCCATCATCGAGTATTATGCGGGTGAGCGGTCGGGAAAGAAGAAGGCTTGGTGGATCGATGAGGAGTTAATTCAGGAATAGCTGGGTTAGCTTTAAATGCTCTTTGCATGTTTGTTCTGCGTTGTGGGCTCGTAGTCTAGTACGGATAAGGCATCGGCCTCCGGAGCCGAGAATCCTGGGTTCAAATCCCAGCGGGCCCGCCACCTCTACAACTTATGACCAAGTTTTGCTATCTACGATTCAAAAAGACTTAAAGCGCTATCTAAGCTACCGATAGCCCGATGCAATACCGAGACTTAGGCAAAACAGGATTCAAAATAAGCGTCATAGGCTTGGGCGTTGAGTACCTAAAAAAAGCTTCAGTAAACGACATCTCAAAACTGTTCACAGTGGCGTTTGAGGAAGGAGTAAACTACATTGACCTAGTCTGGACAATGCCCAACATCATTGAGGGCCTCAAAACAGTAATAAACACAACCGGTAAACCGCCTGTTCTCGCATTCCATTTGGGTTCCTGCCTAAAAAACGGATGCTACAGACGAAGTCGCAACCCAATCGAATGCGAAGCCTACCTCAGAGAACTCCTCGACACCTTAGACTTGGATTCTGCACCGATACTAAACATCCACTATGCAGCAAACCTAGACATCTGGAAGGAGCTAAACCGAAAAGGCATAGTCACACTTGCACAGAAACTAAAAACCGAAGGAACCGCAAAAGCAGTCGAAATAAGTACACACGAACCCGAGGTAATCAAGGTGGCTGTGGAGTCTGGGGTGGTTGATTGTGTGATGCATCAAGTTAATGTCGCTAATCATTTTTATGCTGCAAGGGATGAAGCGTTACGTTTGTGCCATGATAGAAGTGTGGGTGTGGTGGCAATGAAGCCGCTTGTGGGAGGAGAATTACTTAAGGCTGGACTGAAAGTCAAAGTTGCCGCCTATAAGACCGGTTGGAAAAACATGACCGTTAACGTTCCCCAAAACACCAACCCCTCGGCTCTACTTAATTACGTTCTCTGTCAACCGGGTGTGTGCACTGCAGTTACGGGTGTATCATCCATTGAAGAACTAACAGCAGACTTGAAACTATTTAGTGCTTCAGAAGCCGAGAAGGACTACCGCCAGTTAATTGAATGCATAAAAACAAGCGAATAAAAAACATTACTTGACTCAAAATCCAGCAGGTTTACCATCTACCAAAACCGTTTTTGGCTTATAGATGATAATTCGGCCTTTCTCTTTACAAAGCCCTAAACTCCGTGCGTCGGTGATTAGGCGGATTTGGTTCTGAGTGGCTTTGTCAATTGCTGCTTGAATATGCACCTGATAACCCACGGACAACCTGTTTTCGTGGCTAGACTGTACAAGGGAGACCAAATCGGGGGCAAGTTCTTGGCAAGACATTGTAATCTCAGTTAAGAGTGTAATTGCTTCGCGTCGTTTCATCCCCTAAGCCACCCGCATTCTTCTGTCTTGAGTGTGAATATAAGCTTTGGCATTTGATCGGTGCAACCTAAAAACGATCTGGCGGATCTGGCTCTGGCGATACAACTATGAAAAGAGGCTCTTAAGGTACCTCACAATCAATTGTGGCTGATGAAACGCGGTGCTCAACGCCTTCCTAGGGTGCTTTACTAAGTTAACCAAATGAATCCGCTTATAATCCGCCAACGCTTTAGCCGCTATCTCCTTAACTTCAGCTGGCGTGAACTCTTTGGTAGTTATCATCGACAACCCCCTTGCCTGTCTGGCCTGAGCAAAACTATTCCAAGTCAAATCCGCAGGCAAATACCCCTTCTCCTTACACTCCTCAAACAAGCGGGTGCCATAACTGGGCGTAGCAGCAAACAAATGCATACCCACATCATACTTACGCTTCAAATCTAACGCAAAATCGACGGTGCGCTGCATATTCTGCTTTGTTTCGCCTGGGAACCCGATGATGTAGAAGGCGCCTGTTTTTAAGCCGATTTCTTGGGCGTTCTTGGCGAATTCGACCACGCGGTTGAGGTCGAGGCTTTTGCAGACTACTTTGTCAAGGATTTGCTGGTCGCCCGATTCTACGCCGACGAAGACGCTTTTGCAGCCTGACTGCTTCATCTTC
>JBNIDR010000028.1:0-38310 GCA_050108155.1 Bathyarchaeia archaeon
GGTTAGAATTGTCTAAGGAAAAAGCAAGCGATAATCTTGGACTGTCTCTTTCTCTAAAGAATTCCAATACTCATACTAGCTTATTGTGCTATATTAGGGTATTCGCATGAAAAAACTGTTTTTGCCTTAGACATGCGAAAGAGGAAAAAATTTTGGTTTTTCATTGAAAAAAAGCCGCTTGCTTTCTTATTTATAAAAAACGCTTTTTAATTCCCAATCAGTTAGGGCACGACTGTAAACTAATCCGTCTATTTTGCCGTTAATTCTACATATTGTAAAGTGCGTTAAACGCTATAGGCGCCACGCAAAACGCATCGCAGGGTGCGTTTTCCGCTGGCATATTAGGATGCAAATATCAAACATATGCAAAACCTATAGAGGGAGCAAGTCACCGCGGCGAAAACGTGCGTAAAACGCAGCCCCGGTAGCATCCGACGCTTTTTTTGGCGCGGGGAGATAGCGGAGCGCAGCAGAAAGCTACGCGGAGCTGTCATAAGCAGTTAAGCGCAGTTGCCTTACGCGATGATGCCTTTAGCAGTTGAGGCGCTGTTTCTGGTGGAAAAGGTTTATTTCATAGGTTGCCGTTTTGTTGAAAAAGCTGACGGATTAACTTGTCCGTTGGGATGTGGCCGAAAGGCTGAACCGAAAGCAAACAACACAAAAAAGTGATACAAAATGGCATACAAATACATCGCCGAAGAATGGGCGAACCCAGAAAAAAGCTTCGTCGAAGAGCTGATGCGTCAACGCCTCGTACAGTGGCGTAAACAACCCTCAACAGTACGCATCGAAAACCCAACACGTCTCGACAAAGCCCGAAAACTCGGATACAAAGCCAAACAAGGCTTCATAGTGGCAAGAACTAAAGTCCGCAGAGGCGGATTAAGAAAGCTTCGCCCCAAAGCAGGCAGACGCCCAAAACGTATGGGTGTTAACAAATTCAAACCCGCAAAATCCCTCAGATTAATCGCAGAGGAAAGAACCCAAAAGCACTTCCCCAACCTAGAAGTCCTCAACAGCTACTGGGTCGGCGAAGACGGCAGACACAAGTGGTTCGAAGTTATCCTCGTTGACGTAAACGCACCGGCAATCCAGACTGACAAAGACATAAACTGGATCACCGAGCCCCAGCACACAAGCCGCGTCTTCCGCAGCATGACAAGTGCAGGCAAAAACGTGCGAGGACTGCATCACCGCGGCGCTGGCGCAGAAAAGGTGCGTCCAAGCCACCGCAAAGGTGCCAAGAAACACGGCGGCAAGAAACGCCAACGCAAGGGAGATGGACCATATGCACCACGTTAAACCAATCATCATCAGTCAACGCGGTAAACAGAAAAAAGGCAAAGGCTTCAGCCCAGATGAACTTAAAGCAGCAGGCATAAGCAAACAGCAAGCATACCAAGCAGGCTTACCAGTTGATATGCGCCGCAAAACCAGCCACGACGAAAACGTCAAAGCAATCAAAGCACACGCCAAAAAACCAAAAGCCTAAAAACACCAAACACACAAAAAGACCACGACGACAGATGTCATCTAAACTGCCGATTGGCTACATCGACGTTCGGGTCTTTGCACACGCAACCGAAGACCAAGCAAAGGTTGAGGTTGCAACAAAAAACCTTTTTCCTTTACCTATCACTGAGGGTCTTGTTTTCAAAAAAACCGTTCTCTCAGGGCACCACCAAAACCCCATCATACTTCTTGAAACCAAACTTGATGACCGAAAAATGCTTCCCTCAGCGCTGGAGCACCTCGGCAAGTCTCTGAGCGCCCTTGACAAGGAACAGCTTGACCAAGACATCAAGCTCCACCTCGACAATGGCAACCTGTACCTTCGATTTGACAAGCAAGCCGCCTACTTAGGCAACGCCAAATTCACACAGAACGATCCTATTCACCTAAAAATCCACTTCAAAGACAAGACGAGCCAAGAAATCGTGGATTTGGCTAAGCAGTCTGGGTTGCTGCCATGAAACGTGCCTTTGCAGATTTGCATCTACGAGTAAACCCCAAAGACCCGCAAGCCGCCCAGCGCATGATCGAGCACGCCGCACTTTTCGGCTACAAAACAATAAGTGTAGCCTTTAATGCACAACTTGACGACTCCCAAATCGCAGCGCTGAAAGCTGCGTCGGCACAGGTCGGGCTGGACTTTGTTTTGCGCGCAGATTTTAAACCCCGTAACCAAGAAGACCTTATGCGTTTTCTGCGCAAGTTCCGACGAAAAGTCGAAGTAATCTGCATAATATGCGATGAAAAAGAAGTCTCTCGCCAAGCCGCCAAAGACCGCCGCGTTGATTTACTGAACTTTCCCAGCCTCGATTATCATAAACGCTTTTTTGACCGCTCCGAGGCTGAACTTGCAAGCAGCGGTTTAGCTGGGCTGGAGGTAGATGTGAAGTCGCTGTTGGTTCTTGAGGGGCCGCCGCGTGTTAGGTTGCTGTCAAGTATACGCCGCGAAATCGCTATTGCACGGGAATTCCATGTGCCCATCGTGGTTTCAAGCGGCGTCTCTGAGCCTCTTTTGATGCGTATGCCCCGAGATTTGGCAAGCCTATCCTACCTATTTGGCTTGGGCGAATCTGAGGCCCTAGACGCAGTTTCCAGTACCCCAAACGCTATTGTTAAGCGTAACCGAGAAAAACTGAACTCCAAATTTGTAGCTCCAGGCATAACAATCGTTAAGGAGGCAAAGCATCAGTGAAGCGCACAAAACGCCGCTACCTCGCGGTTCAAGTAGAATGCGAGGGGATTCCATCTGAGCGGGATTTGATGGATGCCATTTGGGGTTCTTTGACCAGGCTCTACGGTGAGGCGGGGGCGAGTTTGGCTAATTTGGCTTTGATCAGTTTCGATGTCGAACGTAAGTTGGCTGTTATTCGGGTTGGGCTTGTGGTACTGCCGCAGTTTCGGGCTTCATTGGCTGCTGTGACTTCTATTGCAGGTGTACCTGCTGCATTGCATGTTTTGTCTGTTTCGGGTACGATTAAGGCGCTTTTCGCCGGCATATAACCTTTTGCTGTGTAAAGATTTTAGTTACTATATGTAAATGCGGCTTGAAATTAAGTAACATGTTATCTTGGACAAACATACAGTTTTAATGCAGAAACATTTATCAACATCGCATAAGCGACTATTTGCAGTTACAAAAGCGTTAGGAGAAACGCAAAAAGTAGACAGAGAAGAGTGAAAAATGGACATAAACGAATACTTCTTTAAAATGCCCCCGCTAAAAACGGAAACAATAATTGACGATACAACACTTCGAGACGGCATCCAAATGCCCGGCTTAGCCGCAGGCCCCAAAGACGCCTCCAAAATCGCTAAACTACTCTGCGACATCGGCGTAGAGCGCATCGAAATGTTCCACTATCAGGAACCCGACAAACGCGCCGCCAAGATGATTCTTGACCAGAAACTTGACATGCGCATTGCAGGTTGGTGCAGGGCCGTCAAAGAAGACATCGACAGCGCTGTAGCCTGTGGCTTTAAAGAAGTAGGCATCTCCCACCCAGTCTCATTTATCCACTTCAACGCCAAATGGCCCGAGAAAACCTACGAACAAATACTCGCCAACGTCGTAGACGTAACCGAGTACGCAGCCAAAACCTGCGGTTTACGCACATTCGTACACGGCGAAGACAGCACACGTGCAGATTGGCCGTTTGAACGCAAATTCATAAACGCCATAGCAGATGCAGGTGCAGAATGCTACCGCATATGCGACACCGTCGGCATAGGCTTACCCGACACAAACGCACCCCTACCTAACGGCATACCTGCTAAAGTTGTTGCGATCAAAAAAGAAACCAAAATCCCCTCAATCGAAATCCACGCCCACGACGACTTCGGAAATGCCGTCGGCAACACCATGGCTGCCATCCAAGCCGCAGACGGATTATACGACAAAGTCTACGCCAGCACAACCTTCCTTGGCATCGGCGAACGCGCAGGCAACGCAGAGACAGAAAAAATCATGCTAAACCTCTACCTGCAGCGTGGCGTGAAAAAATACGAGGGCAAACTCAAAATGCTCAAAGCCACAGCAGACTTTATAGGCAAAGCTACAGGCTACGTGGTGCCCCCCAACAAGGCAATCGTAGGCGACTACGGGTTTGCACATGAATCAGGCATCCACACTCACGGTGTCCTCAATGACCCATGGACATATGAGCCATACCCGCCAGAACTGGTTGGCAACAACCGCCGCTTAACCATAGGCAAACAATCCGGCAAAGGCATCATAAAGCACAAAATCCAAGAACTCAGCGGCTCAGAACCCGACGACACAGTAGTAGCAGCAGTCGTGGAAACCGTTAAAGACCTCTATGCAAGCGGGCGCAGAGCATCACTAAAAGAGGATGAATTCAAAAAAATCCTCAAAATGCACAAGGTCCTTCCTGACAACAACGGCAACGGACAAAACTAGCCTCCTTATTTTTTGTTTTCCCCTTATCGTTTTCTCTATAGACCTAATCCGTAGACAATCGCATTCATAGATAGACCCTCCATTTTACATGGGGAACCCTAAAGCTGGCAGTGAACCTTTAATATCCCAAAAATCATCCCAATAAAGAAGCTAAAAGGTGCAGTTACATGGTTAAACCCTTAAGCGTAAACCAACAAGCATGGGAAAAAGCCCAGAGCTTCCTAAAAAACCCAGAATACTACGGCGTAGCCATCTCCAAATCCACAGCCGGCGCAACAATCATTGACGCAGGCGTTAAAGCCTCTGGTGGATTTGCAGCAGGAAAACTCTTCACCGAACTCTGTCTAGGTGGAGCAGCCAGTGTCGAGTTGGGCTATAAGTCCTATGGCGACTTAGATTTCCCATCAGTAACAATAACCTCTGATTACCCAGCAGTTGCAATGTTGGGCAGCCAATTTGCTGGTTGGCGCATAAAAGACGGCGACAACATCGCCATTGGTTCAGGACCCGCACGGGCAATTGCGCTGAAACCAAAAGAAATCTATGAAGAACTCGGCTACACAGATCAATTTGACAAAGCTGTTATCACTTTAGAAAGCAACGTGCTCCCATCGGATGCGTTGATTGAGAAAGTTCTCAAAAACTGTCCCAGCGTAACCGCCGAAAACTTGATGGTTATTGTCGCTCCAACCGCAAGCGTTGCAGGTTTAACACAAGTGACAGGCCGCGTGGTAGAAGTGGGAATACACAAACTTCACACCCTTGGGCTTGACCCCAAAGTCATCCGCTACGCCATGGGTTACGCTCCGATTCCGCCAGTTGGACCAGACTTCGAAGTTGCAATGGCAAGAACCAACGACGTAATCCTCTACGGCGGCACAGTCTACTTAACCGTCGACTACGACGACGAAGCCAAACTCCAACAGCTAGTCAAAGACGCCCCCTCAATCAACTCAAAAGACTACGGCAAGCCATTCCTGCAAATCTTCCTCGACGCAGAAAAAGACTTCTACAAAATCGACGGCGGCTTATTCGCCCCCGCAGTCTTAATGATTAACAACGCTAAGACAGGCAGAACCTTCAAGGCGGGGCAGATTAATCCTAAGGTGCTCGCACAAGCCTTAGGCTTCTAACTTTTCTCCTTTCTTTCCATTAATTACTGTCTTATTTTCTTCAGGCATTGTTAGGCGCAGGACTTTTCGTACGCGCCCAGCGATAAGATACCCTATCAGAATAGTGTATGCAGCAAGCGAAGCGTTGAATATTGCGGCTAACGGTAGATATGCTATTGTTACTTCTATTGGGAACGAAAAGCCAATTGGCGATGGCTGTGGAAGCGCAAAGTAAAGCACGATGGACATCAAGGCTGCACGTGTAAACATTCCAAAACCCGTTGCTGCGAGAGCCCATTTGGCAGAGGAACGTATGTTTTTACCTTGTCCGTTTGGGTGATAAACTTTTTTTCCGATTTGCATTGCAATGACAATTCCTATCTGCATCGATAGTGTGGCAATTAAGTTGTAGGCTGGTCCTGTCGGCAGGGCGCCTGGGAAAATTGCGAATAATACTGCGGTGTTGAGAACGGAGATTCCCACTGCTACTATGGGGCTGACTAAGAGCAGGGCAACTACTATTGGGATTTCCCATATTTGATAGATTAATCCTTGAGCAAAAGGTGCGTATAGTTGTATTTGGGTGAAAGTGGGATTCAATGCTATTGCCAGAGCGGCGAAGACTATTGTCAGGGCAAGTTTTTTAGTGTTCATTTGAGTTCCTGTTTTCTTGATGAGCGGTTACCTATTTAAGAGTAGCTACTTAAAAGAGAGTTGCTTGAGAGCTTCAGACACTAATCTAGGAGCAGACAACAATCGGTGTTTCTCAGAAAAAATGTGTGCTGGTGCGTAAAAGTTAATAAGTGCAGTGAGACGTAAGATTGCATACGACTGACCTTTTGTGGCAAGTGCTAATAAAAATGTCTCGCCCAAAAAGCGTGAACTATGAAGATAAATTCGTTGGCGATTTTTTCTTAAAGACTCAAAAGTTAATAATACGTGCAGAGCTGCCTTTGATCATTCTAACTCGAATTGGCGCGACGGGTATGACCACGGGTTCTGATACCACAAAAATAATTCAACGGCAATATGGTATTCTAGTCAGCGCCGGTACGGTCTATGCAGCATTTGGCGGATTAACGAAAAAGGGACTTATTAGCGTAATACTGGGAAAAAATCGAAAAATATATGTCGCTACTCCAAACGGGAAAAAAATAATCAAACTTCTGCGAACGTCACCTTACTGGGCTTGTTATCCCCATCGCTTGCTTACTTCCAATATATGCTTTTCTGCGATCTCTGATTCTGACATAAAGTAAAAAAATTAATTATTAAACAATATACAAGTTTTTGGCGATGAATATGAAAAAACAATTTTGCCAAATTATGGTAATAACAATTTTAATTTCTAGTCTCGCAGTATTGCCTGGACTTCAACCAGTTACTGCTACCCAAGACACTGGTGTAACACGTGATGTTGTATATGACCATAATGGTGCCTACTGTGGTCAATATGGATTTTCAACTGCATATGCCGCTTCTTCTGGTGGACCTGAGGCATACTTCTGGCCGACACTTGAAGTAGAAACAAATGGGGAAGACGATGGATGGGGCTTGTATAATTACGTTAAACTTACCAAAATCGAAGTTACTGGAGAGAAACCAAACGGAGAACCCCTTCAACCAGTTCAGAACTTTGGTGATATGGCTGTGCTTGAAAGCCCGCATAATAGTGGAACCCAATGGGAAGGTGCGTTGACCGCCGTTTGGATGGTTCTCAAAAGTTTTGATGAAACGCATATTACTAGTTTAGTTACGCTTGCATCGAATGAAGGCGCTACTTGCAGTTATGACGCGGATTCTGCATGGGGAATATACCCTGGTGGGGATGCCATGTCCACATATAGGGGTCTACAATTTCGATTTAAACTCCTATGTGAAACAGGTCTCGGCGGTACCTACCATTTAACGGTTCATTATAGTTTCGAAATCTGGCAAATGAATTATCCGTATATGTACGAAGAAAGTACCTGTGAAGTGGATCAAGAATTGACGTATGAATATTACCCCACTGGCTATGGCGATGACTGTATATGGCAGCAAGGGTATCAAGCTGGCCAAGCAGGCTACGGTGAATTCATGGAAGGCCATGGGCCTGACAATAACTACGCAATGATGTACACACGCTGGATTGGCGATGGGACGCAATCAATATTACATTTAAATACACAACAATCCAATCAAAGAGACATATACATTTGCGGATATTCTGAAGGAGCTGAAAATACTGTGTTAACCTATGTATCACAGAATAACAACAATGACTGGGTGTTAATTGGCGTGAACAGCACTTCTGTTTTCGCATACAATGAAATGACGCCAGTAGGACAATATACAGGCAATTTTAACTACATAGCTATCGTCACTCTTAACCTGCAATATGACAATTCACCTTGCCTCTTCCGTGTAGATTTCGTCAGTTCGGTGGCGAATACATAACCACCCATCCTCTAACTTTTTTGTTTTTAAATGAAAGAGGTCCGCTTTATTCTTCATTTAACGCTACCTGTTTTTTGAGCTTGATTTCCGTAATTATCTTATCCTCTAAATTATTCAGTTAAAATACCAACTAAAAAAAGGGCATTTGGCTAAAATACATAAGTCACCAACTGCAAAGAATATGATTAGGGAAGCGTGTTGACAGAAGCAACCATACAGTTCTCCTCCTCCACAGAAGCCAAACATTGGCTCGAAAACCAAACAAGCGCAGTCCTCACCCCAGTACACGCCCAAGCAAAAAAACTACGCGACGAAATGAACCTCCAAACAGAAGCCATCACAGAAGTCAGCAAACAACTCTTAGACGTCAGCTCAAAAGAAATCGAAAAAAGAAACATGAAACTCTACAACCGAGCACGCGCCCTAAACAAACTCGCACGCTTATTCCTCGACCGCCTAAAAAAACTGCTTCCACCCGATCAAGTCTCATATGATTCGATGACCCGATACGCACAGGAAGTCCAGAAAGTCTTCATAGTAACCGACATCGACATCAAAAACTGGTTCCCCCGCATCTCACCCTTCTTCATCATGGACCGCCGCAAGTTCCTCCAAATCTACGAGAAAGCAAGGCAAGTCTACAACCAAATGAACGATTACCTCATCAAAGAATACGTCAAAACCAAAACCCTCGAAGAAGCCCTACTCCAGCTAAATGAGCTTCAAGGCATCGAAAAACAACTTGCTACTCTCCAAGAAGACAAAGACCACATCAAGAACGAGCGGATGCCCCTGGAGCAGGAAATCGCCGAATTAGAACAAAAAATCACCTCGATCAGAACCGAGGGGCCGATTGACAAACTTAACCTAGTCAACGCCGAAATAGAAAACCTCAACAACGAACTCAAAAACACTCTGCGTCACCTCCAGAAACCATTCATCAAGATGCAGGCGCTGGCAACTTCGGGCGGCGGAGGCGGAATAACACCTGACGAACTCCAAAAAATCAACCAATACCTCGATGCACCCTTCGATGCGTTGGTTCAGGAAAAGCAGGGCTACCCGATTCTCAAGGAAATCCTAGAGAAACTCGATGGGATGATGGCTAAGGACACGCTTAAACTCAAGCCCGATAAGCAGCGCAAGGCAGAGCAGTTGGTTAACGAAATCTTGCGGTGCGATTCTTTGGCTAAGTTGCAGATACGCTGTCAAGAGATGGCGACTAACCGCGACCAACTTACGGCTTCCTCGAAGATGGATGAGATAAAGCAGAACCTCGCCCAGTATCAGGACCAGTTAGACCAGCTTAAGGCTCGCCGAACAAGTGTGGAAACCCATGAAACCGTCAAAGCCAACAGCTACAAAGAAACCGTCGACAAAATAAGCAACCTAAAACGCACCATCGAACGCAACATAGCCTTGGCGCTGAACAAAAAAATCCAAATTGCCTAACTCTTTAGGCTTTCTTTTGGACCTTATACGTTAGCAGCACTTGGTTATTTTTGATTTTTTCGCAGTCCACAAGGCTAAGCTTCACTGGATGTTTTAGGCTTCTGAAGAGGTTCACGGCTTTTTGGCCGACGACTTCGGGGAAAACGAGCAGTTTGATCTCGTCAACCAGTCCCTCCTCAAGCAGTATACTGGCTAAGATGCCGCCTGTGTCGGTTGCTACGGTTTCTATGCTGTAGCGTTTGTTGAGTTCTTCAAGGGCTAACCTGTAATCTACGTGGTCGGTGCCTGCTACGATGTAATCGTAGTTCCTTGCTTTGAGGTACTCCAAGTAAGCTTTGGGCGTCGTTTCAGAGACAAGTACTATTACGTCTTTCCCGTAACCTGACTGCCGATAAACATGTAGTAACCCTTGAAGTTTGCCTCTGCTATCAGCTATAGCCCAGTAAGCCCGCTCATCGTCTTCTTTAATTTGGGGCTTCTGGGAGTCGCTGGGTTGCTCTTTGGGAACCGTTTTCATGAATATTTCGATACCGCTCTTCGCCGTGTCGGAGCCACCCAGCATCGCCTCGGCGCCTATGCTGCCTGCAACCTGATAATGCAGCCCAACGTCAATGTCGAAATCCTTAATTGCTCCGTCAACGCTAACGGAATTATACACGACCACTTTTGGCAACATAAGCTAAGGTTGTGCCGTTGCGTATTTAGGGCTTTTTTGGCACCTTCCAGCCCAAAATCGCCAAGATTGCTCTCGGAAAAATGGTTGGTGTACACATGGGGCTGCCGAAAAAGAGGCAAACTTGATTGGAAAACGAGAACGCCATAGAAACAATTAACCTCACAAAAACCTTCAAAACCAAAACGGCAGCCAACGGCAACAACCGATTCTGGAACAGAAACACAGTGCAAGTCAACGCAGTCGACAACCTCAACCTAACCATCAAAAAAGGACAACTTTTTGGGCTACTTGGTCCCAACGGTGCAGGCAAAACCACCCTCGTCAAAATGCTCTGCACCCTGCTGCCTCCCGACGGCGGCGCCGCCAAAATCAACGGCTACGATATCGTAAAAGAATCGATGCAGGTTAAACGCTCGTTGGGCACACTATTTAGTGTTGGCGAGCGGGGATTCTTTTGGCGACTCAATGGCTATCGTAACCTCGAATTCTACGCCGCAATCTACAACGTACCGCGACAGCAGCGCCATAGCCGAATAATGGAAGTGCTCAAACTTGTCGGATTAGAAAACAACGTCTATGACCTCTACCAGAGATACAGTGGCGGAATGAAACGCAAACTAGCGCTGGCAAGGACGCTGCTGCCTGACCCGCCGATTTTGATGCTTGACGAGCCAACGGTGGGTTTAGACATTATTTCATCTAGAAGCATCAGAGACTTCGTCCAGAAAACCGTTCGCGAAACAGGCAAAACCGTCCTCTACACAACCCACTACATTGAAGAGGCAGCGCAGATGTGCGACCAAATCGGAATCCTCAAACGTGGCCAAATAATTGCCTGCGATACCCCTGACGCCATCCGCCACATGATAAAGACAAACGAAGTCATCTATATAGTGGTTGACAAAATCAGCCCCGAGCAAACCAAAAAAATGCAGAACCTATCAAGTGTAACAAGCTTAATTGAAAACGATGATTACTCGATAGGCAATCAAAAAGGCTTCCGTTTAGAGCTAAAGGGAGTCGAGCAAATTCCCGTTATCTTTGATTTTCTTTATAATGAGCAAATCAAGTTAGTGAACTTTCATCGACAAGAACCCACTTTAGAAGATGCATTCATCGAGTTAACGGGGAGGACATAATCATTGGGTTTCTTAGCTGAGCTGGAGAAAATCTACTACTTCATGAAGCGGGACATCATCAGCTTTAGCACCTACAAAACCAACATAGCAATCCTCGTCATAACTGCCCTTTTTGGCGCTCTATCCTTTGCTTTTTTGGGTTCTAATGCCAGTATGCAGGCGGTTCTCCAGATGTATGACATGGATTTCACTACGTATCTGCTTATCGGTTTAGCATTCAACAGTTACCTAACCCAAAGCTTGACGCTTGTGCAGAAAACCATTAATCCGTGGGCGCTAGAGGAGGTGCTGGTTTCCCCTACTAGTCTGAGAACGTTTATCGTTGGTAGTTCACTGTGGGGTTTTGTATGGAGTACCGCCGTTGTTGTGGTGTATTTGCTTATTGGGGTTTTCGTGTTCGGGGTTTCGTTGAGCATCAACGTTTTGGGTACATTGATTGTTTTAGTTTTAGGGATAGGTACGTTTGTAGGTTTCAGCATGATTGGTGCAGGTATTCTTATAATTACAAAGCAGGGCGACCCAGTCACAGCACTTATAACAATCGCAACGACGCTGTTCGGCAACGTGCTTTTTCCTCCACAGGTTATGCCCGCCGCACTCCAAGCCATCAGTTACGTGTTGCCGCAATACTACTTTTTCACCTGCATACGGTTGATGCTTACAGGCTGGACGATTCCCATGATTCTGCCTAACTTGCTGGTTTTGGCTTTGATGTGCGCTGTTTTGCTGCCGCTGGGTTATGGCGTGTTCGTTTGGTGCTTAAAAACTGCGAGGAAAAACGGGACGCTCTCATGGTTCTAACCTGTGAAACACACGTCAGGCCATAAAATGTGTTTTAAATGTGGGATAAGCTGCAACCAAACAGAACAGCAACTAAAGAAAAACAGCCTTTAGGATGGTTTAAGCCAAAATCCCGGTTGGCTCCTAAACATCTATTGGCACATCATCTACTTAAATTATTTAGCAACTTGATTTAAGGGAAAACTAAACGGCCGCTTCCTTGCGGAGCATCCGTTTCTCTATATCTAAGCATTCGTCGCAGAGGTCAGAAGTTGGTCGATTGCTGCGTCTTCGCATAACAACGCGGGGATACTGTCTGCAGCTACGGTTCCAGTGCCAGCGGTCAGGTTCAGCTCCCTTGACATACTCGTCCACGCTGTCCTCCCACATTGTGCTATGAAGCAGCTAATATTTCAGATTTACGCCTAAACAGCTCAAGGAGATGTAAGTTGATTGAGAGGCAACCGCACAGTAACTGTTGTGCCGAAGCCAACTGAGCTTTCGATGGTTATTTTTCCCCCGTGAGCCTTCACGATTCGCTTACAAATCGCCAACCCAAAACCCATACCTCTGGCCTTAGTCGTCCTCAGAGGCGACCAAATGTTACTCAACATCTCCTGCGATATGCCGTGTCCCGTGTCTAGGAAAGTGAAAACCACCGACTCAGAATCCTCATCCACCCCGCTTTTTATCTCAAGCTTGCCTCCGCTCGACATAGCCTCAAAAGCGTTCTTGATGACGTTGATGAAGCACCGGCAAATCTTATCCGCATCTACCATAAACGTTGGCTCATCGGCTGACAAATCCGAAACCTCCACGTTTGTGGGGGCGGGAACAGCAGATAAGCAAGTTGCTATCAGCGATTTCGGGGTGGCGATAATAAATTCAGGTTTTATCTCGTTTGAGTAATCCAAGAGGTCATTGATTATTTTGTTTGAATATTCTATGCTTTTATCGATGCTTTCGAACATGGCAAGGTCGTCGGGGTCTAGATGGTCGTCATGTTTCTTTTTCAAATAATACGATGCATATCGAATACCTGAAAGCGGATTGCGTAGGTCATGTCCAAGTATAGCGGCTAACTCGCCGATGGATGCAAGGCGCTCTGCCCGAAGCAGCTTCTGTTCCATAGCTTTACGTTCGGTTAAATCATGAAAGACGAATGCGGCGCCGACATCTTGTCCGTGATTGTTAGTAACTATCGAACAAGACAAGGTACCCGTTAATTTCTCACCGCTCTTTGTATAGAAGGAAATTTCGTAGTTTTCGACTTCCCTAACCCGTTGCAGCCTATCGATAAGTTGGGGGGCAGTGCCATCTTTACTTAGAATGTTTGCTTTTGTGATTAATTCAGCGATGGGTCGGCCAATAATTTCCGCCTCAGAATAACCAGTGAGTTCTTGGAGAGCACGGTTAACCTTCACTATCTTTTTATCCAGACTAACAAGCATAACGGAGTCGGGCATTGTTGAGAAGATGTTTTCCGCTGCGATTTCTGGACTTAAACTGAAAAGTTCATACCTTAAAATTGCGTACGCAATAAAAATCGCTGTGATGCTTCCCGAGATGGCGCCCAGAATGGGCAGGTCAACCCCTGCGAAAGGAAGAAGCGAATCGGTGATGACGGACAACATAATGGGTACCGCTAAACCTGCCGTTACATATTTGGTCTGATTCTTACGGGTTACAGAGGAGACTTTGGTGTAATACCGAAGGAAAACGAAGATGACTATGAAGCCGATGACTGCAGCCCAAACGCCATCTAACTGAGAAAAAAAGGAATAAGCAATTGAGTTGGAGTAGCCCCATGGCTTCAAAATCGGGTTACCTGTGATATAGTCCGTGGTTAAATCCAATAGCGAAAACATCAGCGCTGGGGCATACATTGCTACGTATGTTGTTTTTTTCTCAGCAGATCATTTTCGGTGAATGCCAAAGCAAAATGTAGCATAACAGCAATGAGAAACGGCCAAAATGAGAGGACTTTGCCCCAGAAAAGGGCGGTGGCAGTGGAGTCTGACACGGTTTTCATGTAGGTGCAGAATGCCCAGTAACCGTTGAATAGCATCATGAACATGAAAAGCCGGTTGAGGCTGGACTTGTGGTTAAGTAAATAAACACTCACCCCTAACATTGCGGACATCGCGGTTGCGCACAGCGCTAGCAGGGCATATAGATTCATCTGATTCGCCAGTCGCCTTTTAGGGTAGCCTCAGAGCGTTTGCTCAGGTCTTATCATTTAAAGGCGGGTTCTTTGGGGATAAAACAATGTGTGTATCTATCAAAAACTACAATCCCTCTCAGACTCAGAATTCGAACATTATGGGGTCAATCAGCACCCTTTTATTTAACGCCCAAGAACTACTGTTTAACGTAGCAAAACTAACCAACAGGTTGCATGCGAATGGTTGAACTCAGACTGCAGGAACAGCAACTCCTAACTGCACTGGATAAAATCGGCGGAACCGCTTCAGTAGATAAACTGATAGAGACTTGCAGCTTGCCTGACGCAGCCGTTATGCGCTCTGCACTTACACTGCAAGAAAAAAACCTTCTAACCATACAAGCAGCAACCCAAAACATAATCAAACTCACCGCAGAAGGCAAAGCCTACGCCCAAAACGCACTTCCAGAACGTCGACTAATCCGTGCAGTTGTCGAACTCGGCGGAAAAGCAGATTTGCGCAAGGCCGCGGAGAAGGCAGGGCTTGAGGCGCAATTTACCCAGATTGCTCAGGGCTGGGTTATACGCAAGAAGTGGGCTTTTTACGATTCAAAAACAAACACCTTAACTATTAACGATGCATTGCTGCATCAAATGTCTGTACCTCAGGGCTGCGATGAAACTCTGCTCAAATACCTCAGCGAGAAGGAGCAGGCGGCGCTTAATGACCTAAGTGATGAATTGAAGGATGCCGCGGAGCAACTTAAAAAACGCAAACTCGCAATCATCGAGCCCAAAACTACACGCAAACTAATAATCACTGAGTCGGGCAAAAAAGCAGCCGCAGAAGCAGCCACTGTAACGCCCGAAGTCACCAAATTAACACCTGAACTAATCATCACGGGCAAATGGCGGGAAGTCAAACTCCAAAAATACAATATTGAAGCGCCGGTCGCGAAAACTTGGTCGGGCAAAAAACATCCTTACCTTATCTTTTTTGATGAAGTCCGCGCTAAACTAATTCAGTTGGGCTTCCAAGAAATGACTGGCACACAGGTTGAAACTTGCCTGTTTAATTTTGATGCGCTAAACGTGCCGCAGGATCATCCAGCACGTGAATCTACAGATGTTTATTACATAAAAGAGCCACAGTACGGCGAGATAGATAGCCACTCCTTGGCAGTTGAGCATATCAAGCAGACACATGAGAACGGCTGGAAAACAGGTTCAACGGGTTGGGGCTACAAGTACAGTAGTGAAGCGGCCAAACGGTTGATTCTGCGCAGCCAAGGCACCTGTCTTAGTGCTCGTACCTTGGAAGCTGCCAAGTTTGATGTTCCAAGTCGTCACTTCAGCATTGCTCGCGTGTACCGCCCCGAAATTACAGACCGAACGCACTTAAGCGAATTCAACCAAGTTGAAGGAATCATAATTGACAAAAACCTAACTCTCAAAGACCTGTTAGGTGTCTTGGGAAAATTCGCATTAGAAATTGCTGGTGCCGATAAAGTCCGCTTCAAACCGGACTATTTTCCATTCACAGAGCCCAGCGTCGAATTATCCGCATACAAAGAGGGTTATGGCTGGATAGAGTTCGGCGGTTCAGGTATATTCCGTCCTGAAGTCACCAAGCCATTGGGTGTAGAGGTGCCCGTGATTGCGTGGGGCTTGGGCGTGGATAGGCTGTTTATGATGAAGAGCGGAATTAGTGATATTCGCCAGATTTTCAGTCAAGACCTTGATTGGCTTAGAAAAAAGCAGGTGACCTAAAATGCCCACAATCGATGTAAGTTACAAAGAATTGCAACATTTGCTAGGCATCCAATTAAACGGCAACATGGAAAAACTAGATGACATACTGGCCAACGTCAAGGGTGAAGTTAAAGCCTTCGACGAAAAAGAAGACTCGGTAGCCATTGAGATGAAGGATACCGCCCGCTCGGACCTTTGGAGCGTGGAAGGTTTAACCCGCGCGTTACGAGGCTACATCGGAAAGGAAAAAGGCATTAAGCAATATACAGTGGGCAAGTCCGCTGTTGAAGTCCAAGTTGACGCAGAACTTTATCCTATTCGTCCATATATCTGCTGTAGCGTCATCAAAGACATTCACTTACGCGACGATGTCATAAAGGGAATCATGCACCTGCAGGATAAGCTTGACCAGACACAGGGAAGAAGCAGACAGAAAACCAGCATCGGCATCTATAATCTTGACTTAATCAAGCCGCCTATCAAGTATAAAGCTGTCAAGCCCTCAGACGTCAGATTTGTGCCGTTGGGCTTCAACGACAAGATGGGACTTGACGAAATTCTCGATAAGCACCCCAAAGGTCAAGAATACGGGCACATAGTCAAAAAGAACCCGCTCTACCCAATGCTGTTTGATAGCGAAGGTAACGTTCTGTCGTTCCCCCCTATTATTAACAGTAATGACTTAGGCAAAATCACTGAGGAATCATGTAATTTGCTTGTAGAAGTTACAGGCACCTTGCACCAGACCGTGCTTAACACGCTTAACTTGGTTACTTTAGCGCTTATTGATAGAGGCGGCAAAGCTTACAGCGCAACCATTCATTATCCAAAAAATAGTAACTACACGTTGGATACTGTGATTACGCCTGACTTCAGCAATAGACGTTTCGAGCTTAGCGTAGAAGAAACCAATCGCCTCTTAGGGCTGAAGTTGACTGCCAAAGAGATCGTGGATTTGTTGGGCACCGCTGGACTCGACGTGGAAGAAACTGCCGAAAGCCGTCTAATAGTGCTGGTCCCATGCTACCGCGGCGATGTTATGCATCAGGTAGACATAATCGAGGATGTAGCCATTGCTTACGGTTACAATAATATTGAGCCGTTGTGGCGAGAGTTGCCGACTACGGGTAAAGCGAAGCCTGAGCAGCAGCTAATCAACACAGCCCGAGACTTGATGGTGGGACTGGGCTATCAAGAAGTCCTAAACATCACCCTAACAAATCCTGAGACGCTATTTCAAAAAATGAACGTAGCACCAACACCAACTATCGAGCTTTCTAACCCCAAAGTCATAACCATGACCTGCCTCCGCAACTGGCTGCTACCCAGCCTCATGGAGTTCTTAAGCATAAACCAATCAGTAGAGTTCCCACAGAAAATCTTCGAGTTGGGCAAAGTCACCATCCCCGATCAAACACAAGAAACACGGACTCGAGATGAGGATTGGCTTGCAGCAGTCTCGGCGCATCCGAACGCAAACTTTAGCGAAATCAAATCCGCTTTAGATTCGTTTATGGCTAACTTCGGTGTGGAGTGGCAAATAAAAGAAATCATTCACCCGAGCTTTATTGAGGGTAGAGCAGGCAAAATCATCGTTGGGGGCGCAGAGGTGGGCTTTGTTGGCGAGGTTAACCCTGCTGTGCTTGAAGCTTGGAAACTTGAAAATCCAGCGGCGGCGTTCGAGCTACACTTTCAAGCCTTACTTGACCTGAAACTAAAACAGCCAAAGTGAAACTAAAGGGTCTTTAGTAGCAGGTTTGCTCTTACTTCACTGATTATGGTTTCGTCTAAGCCGATGTCTTGAAGCATGCTGATTAGGCGGCGGGCGTCGACGTGTTTGCAGTAGGGATTTTTGCATACGTAGACTTCTGCTGAAAACTTGTTAGTTTCCCCGTGGCAATCAGGACATTTAGAATACATACTGACTCCTATAGAAATGTTGGCGGCTTATGGGATTAATCTTTTTTGGAAAAAGGCTGTTATTTGTTTGTTTTCTGCGGGGTTTGCTTGTTTAAGTACAGATACGCTGGGTATACAAATGAGGCCAAAGCGGCGACAGTTGAGATGACACCGAGTTCTGTGGGGTCGATTTGGCTTGGCCAAACCAGCAAGCTTGTACTTTTTACATCTTTGATGAATCCCACCATCAGATCGTGGCGGATAGAATAGCTGAGGTTTGCCAAAACACTGACCATGGCAACGACTGAAACAAGCCATGAACCGATTAAACTTCGTTTTCCCACCTCCGTGAATACTGGCGCAGCTAGAATCACAAGCAACGTGGAGGGAATGTACATGTATCTTGCAATGTTTGCCCATCCGCCGACCCAGAAATCCCTTTGTATACTGCCACCCAGGTTTGCCCACGACATAAACAGCCAAAAAGAGATAATTACCGCTAAAAAGAGAAACGCTTCTTTTTTGGCGATATCTGTGAAGCCCTTGAAAGTAGCAAACGCCGCTAAAAGAAGGGGTGAAACAAAAAATATGCCTACTGGCGAGAACAGCGACCCCACAATGCCCTGTAGGTTCAGCCAAGTTCCTGAAGGGTCACTGTAGACCAGGTCAAAGGTAATGGATTGGTGCTCAATTTGTCGGGGTGTTACTAAGGGATTGCCTGTTGTGGTAGCGTTCCAAGATAGAAACAGAATCAGGATAGGTAAAACACCCAGTAGAAGCGTATAGATGCTTTTCTTTAGTTGCGGTAACCCGATTCTGTATAAGTAAAACAGGAAAAACGGCAATGTAATGACAAACGCGTTAAACGAGAAAACAGTCAACGCGTAGAAGAAAGCAAAGAGGAAGAGGCTGCGTAGTTTGCGGCTTGACTTGTAGCTAAGCATGAAAAAGATTGCAGCTAACATAAGCATCGCTGTGACCGGCTGTGGATACAAGAGTTTGGCGTAGCTGAATGCCATTGTGGCGAAAGCGAAGATGAATGCAGCTATTATTGCGGTGGTTTCTGTTTGGTTTAGTATGAGGCTAATTTTTCGGATCAAAAGTGCACTTATTACGGTGAAAACCATCATGCCAATCATTACTGAGCGGATGAGTATGCTGTAGCCTCCAAGCAGGTTACCAGCGCTGTAGAAGGGCACAAGCAGTGCCGCCGTTACTGGCTCAGCTATCTGGTAGTATTTACCGTTAATTTCAATGCAGTCAATAGAGAGGTCTGGTTGTACGCCCTGAGTTATCCAGGTTCTGCCCTCTGAGAACGCCTGTGTTTGATAGTAAACTGCGTAGCATTCGGATGTGTGGAGGTGCTCGGGATTCCATGAGGCGCTGAATATGAATCCTTTGTCGCTGGGTTCAGGTTGAGAGGGGTAGTTGCAGACATCAAAAGATGAGGCAACGTAGATGACGAAGACTACTGCTGCTATTAAAACGGCTGCTTTGTTTTTCTGTATCCAACTTGGCGTTTGCATTTGCCACTATACCTTTCTATTTATTCGTAAGCCTCTATTGTTTGCAAGCAGTTTTAAGGCTAATTGAAAAACATCTGGAGCTAACTGTATTTTTCAATAATGCTATTAATTATGTTGATGTTGCGGGTGGTTGCTTTCACTTTAAGTTTTGACTCCACAAACAGGTTGGGTAATGCGCCCTCTCCGCCACCATGAGTAACACTATAGACTTCTGAACCCACAGAAGCAATAATTTCAGCTGTAGATTTTGGGATTGTGAGGGGCAACGGTAAAAAGAACTTTGTTGAACTGGGAAGAAATGTTACCAGAAAACTCGTGCCTTCGTTGCTTTGACCTTTGTAGATGTCCAAAGAGATTATGCTTTTGAGTTGGTCGAAGGTTCGTACGAAAACTTTTACGTCATAACCCAATGTGGCTTTGAGGGCAAATTCAATTTCTTCTTTGACGGCTTTGCTGTTTTCCTTGTCGGATTCAAAGATTACGTTGCCGCTCTGTCTGAACGTAGACACATTCTGGAAACCCATTGATGTGAATGCTTGCTTTAACGTCTCTTTGACAACCACTCGGCCACCGACATTTACTCCTCTAAGAAATGCTACATAGCGAGACATAAGCCAAATTGGGTACTGCGACCTAATAAAGAGATATAGCTGCTGGCTCTTCAAGCCAGTTGCGGGAGCGAAACACCGTTTTAGAGCCTAATTTTAGGCTTAAACATTCTTCCTGTGGGCACATTTCTAAACATCTCAGACACAACGTGCACATTGAAGTGTCAATTTTTCCGCCGCCCCTGTCGTATACTTCGGTGACTTGAAGAGGGCAGACTCTTTTGCAGATCCCGCATTTGGTGCATTTCTCTCTGTCTTTACTTAAGCGCAGAAACGGCATCCACCCGAGCAGTTTGAACCTGTTTGCTGCTGCTATTGAGATGCCTGTGGGGCAGAATCGGCACCAGAAACGGCGCACCTTAAAGGAAGCTGCTAAAACTGCTATGACGAAGAGGTAAGACAAAGCTAAAGCGATTCCTGAACTTTGAAGATACAGCAAAATTTCTCCAACATAAGGAAAAGTTAGATAGACGCTGTCTAGTGTGAATAGGGCTCCGAAGGGTGGTTTCCATGGCAAAACTATTGGCTGAAGTGGCTCTAAGAAAAAAGCGTAGGGCGTAAAAGGCTGCCGCAAAGTAATGAAATTAGCGGAGTCAACCAGTGAAGAGGTGCCCAAGATGAAGCTTGGCACCGCAAGTAACAGAATCACTGCCGCCACAGTGTAACGACTCTTGTGCAGGAAACGATTGATGCTGTCTGGTAGTTGCCAATGCCTGATTTTAAGAGCCCTGCGTATAAGCGTTATTATATCCATGTACAGTCCGAGGGGGCACATCCAGCCGCAGAAAACCCGCCCAAAAAACAGTGTTGCCCCAAAAATCAGCAGCAACAGCAGCCCCTTCCAAACCGCAACAATTGAGACATAGAAAATAAGCGCAAAAAACAGCAGTTGAGTGGTGAGACGGAGAATGCTGATTCTTTTTGTTTTGTCTTTCACCCATCTAAGCGTTTCTTTTAGCCCCCAAACGTCTCTGAAACAAAAATTTGTGTGCAGTTTGCTTATTGAATTGAGAGCTGCTTTGGGTTTAAGTAGGTTTCTTGTTGGAAACATTTTTCTGCTCAAAATCAGAAATTGGGGAAAACCAGCCAGTTACCCATAAAGCCTTAATGCACGGAAAAACATTTTGTATTGACCGCTAATGGACATACTTGAAGTTAAGGATTTAACTGTTAAAGTTGAAGGTAAAACTATTCTTAACAACCTCAACTTTAATTTAAAAGAAGGCGCCAGCCATATTTTATTCGGACCCAACGGCTCAGGCAAAACCACCCTGATCAGTACCCTTATGGGGCTACCCGGGTACGAAGTTGCATCCGGCCAGATTCTTTTTCAAGGCATCGACATAACTAACAAAACCGTAGATGAAAGAGCAAAACTTGGCATTATCGTAAGCTTCCAAAACCCACCCGAAATCACGGGCGTAAAGCTGGGTGATTTGCTTAAAATCTGCTTGGGTAAAACTTCTACTGACGAATTCTCCGTCGAGGAGATGGCGCAGATAGAGGCTTTCCGATTAACAAGTTTTCTCAACCGCGATGTCAACATGGGCTTCAGCGGAGGCGAACGTAAACGGTCTGAAATCCTGCAGCTTATTTTCCTCAAGCCCAAGCTGCTCCTGCTTGATGAACCTGACTCTGGTGTGGATGTGGAAAGCCTCAAAATGATTGCTACTGAAATTGAAAAGTACGTTGAAGCCTCAGGTGCCTCAGCTCTAATCATCACCCATAAAGGTGACATATTTGAATACATCAAAGCCAGCTATGGCTGCATACTTCTAAACGGGCAATTTCACTGCTTTAAAGATCCATTGCGGATTTATAACGACATTAAAGAGGTAGGCTACGAGGAATGTGTAGCTTGCAGAGTAAGATCAAGTGAGGGCTGGAAAAATGCAAAATGAAAGTGAACTAACTAAACTGCCTCATCAGATTCTTGAGGAAGCGCAGAAAGTCGGATTAGAACTTAACGATAAAGCACGCTCTGGAACATTCATGCACGTGGACCAAGAAACCATAGCTTCAATAGTCAACGAAGCTTATGAGGGCAAAATCGAGTTAATGGACATCAAAGCCGCCCTTAAAAAGTATCCATGGCTGGAAGAGTACCGCTGGAAACTCATCAACAAGGACAAAGACGAATACACCAAGAAAGTGGCAGAGGATTATAGCGGCGGCTATTTTATGCGCATCATGAAAGGCGCTGAAATCGCTTTTCCCCTGCAAAGTTGTTTATTGATTACTAAGAAGGATCTTGAGCAGCGTGTACATAACATTATCATCGCTGAGGAAAACTCTAAAGCTCATATAATCACCAGTTGCCTGCAGCACTCCGCAGTGCCCCAAGCAGCACACCTCGGCATCTCCGAAATATATGTCAAAAAAGGTGCTATGCTAAACTTCACTATGATTCATCAGTGGAGTGAAAATACGTTGGTCCGCCCGAGAAGTGCTACACAAATAGATGACAACGCCACTTTTGTCTCAAACTATGTCTGCATGCGCCCAGTTCGAGATATGCAAATGTATCCGGTTGCATACTGTAAAGGCGAAAACAGCCGAGTCAGCTTCAACAGCATCCTTTATGGTCAAAAAAACAGTCTGCTCGATACAGGTTCCAAAGCTGTTCTCACTGGAAAGGACAGCAAAGCTGAAATGGTTAGTCGAGCCATCACTCGAGAAGGCTCTAAAATGATTGTGCGCGGTATGATTGAAGGTGATGTTCCAGACTGTAAGGGTCATCTTGAATGCAAAGGTTTAATCCTAGATAACGAATCTTTCATGCAATCCATCCCCGAGTTGATTGCCACTAAGAAGGGCGTCGAAATCACTCATGAAGCGGCAGTGGGTAAAATTAGCGAAAAAGAAATAACCTATCTCATGACTCGGCGGCTGTCACGGGAGCAGGCGGTTTCGCTGATTATCCGAGGCTTTATGGATGTCAGCATATTGGGTTTGCCTGATGCCTTGAACAAGGAAATAAAGCAGATTATTGATTCTTCAGCAAATGCAGATTAAGCACCCTTTTTGCTCCGCTATATTTCCCCTTCTTTATTAGGGGAAAACTTGAAAGAGTTGTTTAAGCGATTGTTAATTTTTTTGTTTCTTTAGGCTCTTTTTTTGGTAGTACAACCTCTAGTGCACCGTTGTTTAGTTTGGCGTTTGCTTGATCGGAACGTACCGCTTCAGGTAGAGCTATTTTCCGGTAATAGGTCTGCGCTGACCGCTCACGGCGAATATAGTTTTTGCCTTTTTCGTCTTCTGAGGTGGAACGTTTGGCGCTTACTGTTACTGCGTCTTCTTCAACTTCAACGTCTACTTCTTCTTTTTTGAATCCTGGCAAGTCAACTGTTAAATGAAACGCTTTTCCCTGATCCTCTAAATCCACCGAAGGAAACATCGAGGCAGTGAAGGGCGCAATTGAGGAGCGCGCTCTTGAACGCATATCTCTGCCGAACCTCCAAGATGTATCCCAGAAGTCTTCGAAGTCCCGTAGAAAACTATCCATTAACCTGTTGAATTCTCTTTGTACATCTATAGTGCGATAATGCTCTATTTCTTGGTCGGCTTTTTTTATTTCGCCAGCTGACTTCTCTTTTCCGCCATAATAGTAGGCCCTTTTCTTTTTATCTTCACTCAAAACAAGTTCACCTACAACATTGGCGAAACCGCCTTTTGCTAATATAGCTATGTGACTGTGGCGAGCTAGCAAAAAAGAACGGTTATGGGAGGGTGTAGCCGCCGTCAGACACGATGGTTTGACCCGTGATAAAGTCAGATTCATCGCTTGCCAAAAATAACACGAGCTTTGCGATGTCGGCTGGTTTGCCCATGCGCCCCAACGGGATGCCTCGTAGAATCATTGACATCGTGGCTTCATCTGCTGGCATACCCCCAACATCTATTGGACCCGGTGCAACAGCGTTCACGTTTATCTTGTACTGAGCCATCTCCAACGCCAACGCCTTAGTGAACCCATTGATGCCGCCTTTACTCGCGGAGTAATGTACCAAGTTGGGAAAAGCCACTATTGATCCAGAAATGGATGATATATTGATGATTTTGCCGTATTTCCGCTCAACCATACCTGGCAAGAATGCTTTTGTGAAGTGAAAAACTCCGTAGAGGTTAACATGCATCACTTTATGCCAATCATCTTCGGTCATTTCCAGAAACGACTTCTGCGGATAAATACCCGCGTTGTTTACGAGTATGTCAAGTTTAGGAAATTTTTGAAGCGTCTGAGCTTTGGCGTTTTCTACATCTTGGCGGACGCCCACGTCACATTTCATTGCCAAGCACTGGACGTTTTGCGTTTCTATTTCTTTTTTTGTTTCAAAAATGGAGTCTGCAATGTCGGTTACGACTACATCTGCGCCTGCCCGCGCAAAGGTTAAAGCGATTTCTTTTCCGATGCCGCGTCCAGCACCAGTTACAAGGGCAACTTTACCTTTGAATTCAAACATAAACAACCCTTCTCCTCTTGGGTATGGGTTTCTTTTCTCGTTAAATTATGGCTGTATTGTTGCTAAGTTAACTCGCCGATTTGCTTCATTCTTTCCATGACGTCGTCGGCGTGAGGTGCGATTTCCATCTGCTCGGTTAAGTCTCTGCCTGCTTCGTGTCCCATGTGGTCGCCGTCGCCCCACTGATAGGACTCCGTTACATCGTAGACTTTGCCTTTGTAGCCCACGTAAGCTGGTTTCCCATTCTTCCCGTTGAACTGGGACAGTTCCTGACGTGTAAATTTCCTTGGTTGTTCCACGCATTGCCAACTCCTTCTTTTATGGAGTAGATTAGCCGTTGGAAGCTATAACAGTCTGTGACTGGCACAGTACAGTCACAACGATTAAAATCAAGCTGCTGTGTGACTTTATCGGTCCAATAGCTTAAGAGTGCTTAATCGTCAGAATAAATCTGCTGAGGAAATAAAATGGAAGACAAGCAACCAGCGCAAAACGGCAAAATACAAGTCACCAAAAACGGTCCATATATGGTTTCAGGCAACATTCCACTGTACCGAATGATAATCAAATGCGACGGCAAAACTAACATACCCCTTGAGTGGTTTTTCGCAGGAAAACTAAAAACGCAAGAAAAATATGCCCTTTGCCGCTGCGGGCAATCTAAAAACAAGCCTTTCTGCGACGGTACCCATTTTAAAGCATACTTTGATGGCTCAGAAGAATACAACAACGTGCCTTTTGAGCAACTGGCGAATAAAATCGATGGTCCCGTTTTAACGTTAAAAGACGCTGAAATTCTGTGTGCTTCGGCACGTTTCTGCCACAGAGGCGGTGACATCTGGGACCAAATCCCAAAGTCTGATGACCCCGAAATCAAGAAAAACTGCATACGCAACGAATGCGATTGCCCCTCTGGGAGGCTGGTAATCGTAGATAAGGCAACGGGTGAAGAGGTTGAGCCACAGCTCAGCCGCGCCATCGGATTAATCGAAGATCCAGTGATGGGCGTTGACGGGCCTCTCTGGGTACGCGGTGGCATTCCGGTTTATTCTGCAGATGGCAAACTCTATGAGGTACGCAACCGCGTGACATTGTGCCGCTGTGGTAAATCAACCATTAAGCCCTTCTGTGATAGTAGCCACTACCCTGAAGAGGCTCAGGAGGAGCGGTGACAATTTCAAAAAAAGCGGTTGAAGATGATGTTGAAGTTGAATGGCAGCAAAAGGGCAGAGCGTACGTTCTCTTTTATGCATCTTGGTGCCCTTACTCGCAGAGGTTCCTGCAAATATTCCGAGAATACGAAAAAACAAACCCTGACGAGTGCGTTGAAGTGATAATTGACTCTAAACCCGATTTATGTGACAAATACGAAATCAACTACTACCCCACAGTTTTGGTCTTCAAAAAGGGAAAATTACACAAAAGACTGGATGCGGTGCCTGGCAAAGGCTTAACCAAAACGCAACTTGAAGAGTTTACAGAAGACACGTAAACTTTCACTGTTTAATGGCCAAATATTTTTCTAGGATTTTTGGGTTTGGCTCTTTGCTGTAGATGATGTTGCTAACCTGTGTTTGTGAACCATTCTGCTTATAGCATGAGCAGGCGAGGTTTATGTCCGTTCGCTCAATCTTCAGTTGGCAAATATTCAGCATCTTTACTGTGACCTTTTTCATCTCGTCTCCCGAACGAAGACACATAGTATACTGTTCTTTCTTTTCCTTAATTATGGCTGTAATATTTGAAAGCAAGTTGCTTGTTTGGTTCATACACTCTCGTATTGTTTGGTCCTGCGGCACCATTACCTTCATCTTTAGGATGTTATGTTTGCAATCCCAGCATTTGTCCGCCATTTCTGTCACCGAATTATCTGTCAAGCAGGGGTTATCTGCTAAAATAACGGTTTTTGTTAAAGCTGTTTCACTTGATTGTCAACTGCTCTAAACAAGGCAAAGGGAGATTTGCAAAGCAGGCTTCACATGAAACGGAGATTTAACTTGGCAAAAACAGGCGATAAAGTGGCTGATTTACTGTTTTGGCAACTTGTCCTGGTATTCAGTGTTGACTTCGCCATGCTTGCTACGCAGTATATCGTTTATTTTTCGCCAGTCCTCGCCTGTACTTGACCAGTTGGGGGAAGTCATGATGCTATGTTTAACGTAGTCCTCCAGTGCGCTTTCACGTTTAATTGTTCTTTTATGCCAATCCACACTGATTAAGTTGGAGCGGCGGAGGTACTGGAGGTTTCTTGCCATATGATTGGAGTTTATGGGGAATGCTACGGCGCTGTTTAGGTCGTCGGTTAAGGAGTCTATTGAAATTTCGTCTTCGGCACGGAGGCTTATGGCTGCAATCATGTCCTGCATTAACTCAGCGGTGCGTGTGACGTAGATGGCTCGTTTGGGAACAAGTATCTGCTCGATACGGTAGGCGTTGCGTTTGTAGAACCAAGTCTTCACTAGTTCAGTCACCAGTATATAGGAGCCAAGCAGGATGGCTAGGGCTACAAAGAAGAGTGGCGGTGGCGGAACGAAGCTGAAGAGTTCACCAAGCGGAGTAAAAGGTATCAGTATCGCTGCGGCGACTATGGCTATGCTGCTTATGACTAAGTATTTGCTTGGTTTGCTCTTCCAGAATGGTGTGCGTCTTGTACGGATGACGAATACTACCAATGTCTGTGAGCATAAAGATTCGATGAACCATGCTGTTTGAAACAGTTGCTTTTGCTCAGGTGAAATCAACGCTAAAGGCACAACTGGAATGAACACTAACAACATAGTGAAAAAGGTCAAGAAGTCAAACAGAGAGCTTACTGGGCCTAACGAGAGCATGAACTGTCGAATGAAACCGATGTCCCAGCGTTTAGCTCTCTCCACATATTCTTCATCAACCCTGTCGGTTGTGATGGTTGATTGAGACATGTCGTAGAGCAAGTTGTTTAACAGAATCTGAACCGGCAACATCGGCAAAAAGTCTGGGGGCAGAAAAACTGAAGCGCCAGCAACACTAAACATGTTTCCAAAGTTTGAGCTGACACCTTGCATAACGTACTTCATGGTGTTGCCGAAGGTTTTACGCCCCTCCAAAACACCCTCTGCTAACACAGTCAAATCGTTTCTGAGCAGAATGATGTCAGCGGATTCCTTAGCTACGTCAACTGCGTTGTCAACCGAGATGCCTACATCGCTGGTTTTCAGTGAGGGTGCGTCGTTGATGCCGTCTCCCATGTAGCCTACTACGTGGCCGTTCTGTTTTAGTAATGAAATTATGCGGTCCTTTTGAACGGGGTTGACGCGGCAGAAGACGTTTGCTTCCTCAACGATTGCGGTGAGGGCTTCATCGGACATGTTTGTTAAGTCGCTACCTAATGCGATGCCCTTGATTTCGAAGCCTAAGTCTTCGCAGACTTTGCGGGTGACTAGTTCGTTGTCGCCAGTTAGAATTTTTAGTTCAATTCCTGCTTTGCTGAGAAGTTGTAGTGAATGCTTGGCGGTTTCCTTGGGTGGGTCAAGAAAAGCTACGAACCCCAAGAAGACCATGTCTTTTTCGTCATTTATCGAGTAGGCGACTTTTTCCTCTTTTAGGCGCTTGTAGGCGATTGATAACACTCTGAGCCCTTCGGCGCTGTAGTCATTATATTTCTGCGCGATTCTTTGCTTAACTTCCTCTGTTAAGTCAGCGACTGTTCTGCGCAGTTCAAAGTAGGAGCAGGCCTTCAAGATTTCTTCGGGCGCTCCCTTGGCGATGAAGAACCTTTGATCCGCCTCTTCGACGACTACAGAAACTCGTCGGCGTATGAAGTCGAATGGGACTTCATCGATTTTAATCCATTTTGAGGCGTCAACCTCTTTGTGTTTTAATATGGCTTCGTCGAGGGGGCTTTTAAGACCAGTTTGGAAGTTGCTATTAAGGAACGAGTAGATGAAAACTTTCTCGTCTTCTTCGCCCTCTAAGTTAACGTTTAGGATGAGTTTGATTCTGTTCTCTGTTAGTGTCCCTGTTTTGTCGGTGCACAGCACGTTCATGCTGCCAAAGTTCTCAATAGAGGAGAGCCGCTTGACTATAACACCTTTCTTGGACATAGCCATGGCGCCGCGGGACAGGTTAATTGTGATAATCATGGGCAATAGCTCAGGAGTCAACCCCACTGCTAACGCAACCGCAAAAAGCAGCGCCGTTACAACGCCGTCGGTTGTTGGGTTCCGAAGCGAGATGATTAGAAAAACAAACATGACAAGCAAAAAAGTTACTTGCATGATGAGGAATCCAAAGCTGCGTATTCCCCTTTCAAACTCGGTTTCAGGCGCCTTCTCTACAAGTTTTTTAGCGATTTTTCCGTACTCCGTAGCGCTGCCTGTTTTTACTACGACTGCACTTGCGGAGCCGCTGACGACTGATGTGCCCATGAAGCAGATGTTGGTCCAGTCAACGATGCTTCCCGCGTTTCCTTTTAGGGGGGCAGCGTTTTTCTCGACGGGGAAGGATTCGCCTGTTAATGCAGACTGGTTAACAAAGAGGTCTTTGGCGCTGATTATTCTTGCATCTGCGGGGGTGATGTCTCCTGCTGAGAGATAGACAATGTCGCCGGGAACGATGTCGGGCAGTTTGATTTCCTGTTTAACGTTGTCCCTGATGACGGTGGCTGTGGTGGTTACTGCTTGCTTTAGGAGTTGAGCAGATTTTTCTGCTTTGCTTTCTTGGTAGTAATCTAAGATGACGCTGACGAAAATGATTGTTAAGATTATTCCAGTGTTTGCGACTTCGCCGAAGAGACCTGAGATTATGCCTGCAATGAGCAGGATAATTACGAGGGGGCTTTTGAAGTGCGCCAGAAACTCTTTGATTGCCGAGTGTTTTTTCTCTTTGGCTAATTCGTTTTTGCCGTAATACTCTATGCGTTCTGCTGCTTGGTCAGAGCTAAGCCCCTGAGGAGTCGTGTTGAGACGGTTAATCACGTCTTCAATGGGCAGGGTTACAAGTTCGTTATTGGTTAACTGCGGTTTCATGTTGGCAACTGGAGAATCGTTTGAGTAGGTGTTGCCGTTCTGAACTGTTTTGGCCATAAAGCCCGCACCCTTTAAGCGTGCAGTAGAACGCGTTGCCTTTAGGGGGATTTTTCGATATCAAGGCTAAGTGTTCCCTGAAACTAAAAAGAGAAGCCGCAACTGTGCGGTTTATTTGTTTCGGTAACAATCCATGCAGATAACTTTATGCTGCGGCAGTCCAGTGGGCTTTAGCAAGCATCGTATGTAGCTGACGGGTTTACCGCATTTCTGGCATCTAACAGGCTGCGAAGTGCTCATCTGTAACCCCAAAAAAGGGTAAGTGAGAAGCTTTCCTATAAGCCCCCGCTATTTCCATTTTGTCAGAATTTCTTCACGCTGGAAGGTGGCTTTGCTTAGGTAGAACAGCCCCACATCTGCAACCGCTAAGGCAACTGTCACTATCACAGCCAGAAGTGTTTCAGCGGAAAATATTGCGCCGAATATCACCACAAAGATTAACGGCAGGACAACTATTCCGCCTAGTTGCTGTGCAGCTCTGATGTCGCTTACTTTGGAGGAGACGATGACGTTTGCTAAGACGCTCATGATGCAGCCCAGCGGTGTTATGGCGAAGGTTAGGATTGCCCAGTATACATTTGGAAATAGGATCACGCCGATGGTGTTGTATGACCAGATGTCGATGATTGGAACAAAGATAGCTGCGGCTATGTAAGTGACTGCCATGCATGGAACGAAAGATGCCAAGCATTTGCCCAGCAGGAGTTCGCCATCGGTTGTGGGCGTTGCAAGTAGCGGCTCGAGGCTTTTCTCGATTTTTTCTCCGACAATACTGTAGGATGCAATGATGGACGGCAAAATTGCCGGTATCAAGACGAAATACATGACGGATAGGCTACCTATTTGATATACTGTCTGAACCATTTTCTCTTGAGTTAACTGATCTGCGCCTGCGGTTACGGTCTGCGTTAAGAACAGCGGCAGTACCACCCCTAAGATGATGGGCATGGCTATCAGCGAGTAGAACACGTATCTGTTCCGTCGGATGACGCTGAGGTCTTTTTTGGTTACTATCCAAGCTTTTGATAGGCGCATTATGCTGAAACCTCCCGAATCAACTTCAAGTAGACATCTTCAAGTGTTGAACGTAGCTCCGTTACATACTGGACATTACCGCCCGCCAGCACAACTGCTTTGACCACTTGCGGGTTGTCCTCTTCAGGTTTATCTATTTCAAGGATTAACTTGTTATCAACCGTCCGAACTGCTTTGGCGACGCCTTTTTTCTGCACTGCCGCTAAGATGCTTTCTGTTACTTTGTCTAGGTGAATTATGGTTTTTCTGCTGTAGAGGCGTTGCTCCAGATTCTTTGGTGAGTCTACAGCGACGAGTTTGCTTTTGATGATGGCGATACGATCGCAGAGTCGTTCTGCTTCGTTGAGGTTGTGAGTGTTTATGATTATGGTGCGTTTTTCTTTTTTAAGGTCTAAGATGAATTCTCGGACGGTCTTGGATGCTTCGGGGTCAAGGTTTGCAGTAGGTTCGTCGAGGAATAGCACTTCAGGGTTGTGGATGAGGGCTCTTGCTATCGCGATTTTTTGTTTGGTGCCTTTGCTGAATGTGCCTACGGCGTCTTCTCTGCGGTCCCAGATTCCCAGCGCTCTGAGGAGGCGTTCTATGTTTTCTCTACGTGTGGCTTCGGGCACTTCGTAGAGTTGCCCGTAGAAGTCGAGGTTTCGGTAAGCGCTTAGGCTATCGTATAAGCCCACGTTTTCTGGTAGGAAACCAACCATTTTTCTGATTTTTAGGCAGTCGTCTGGTTTGCTGACGTTGTATCCGCCTATTGTTGCTTCGCCGCTTGTTTTACTGATGAGGCAGCAGAGCATGCGGACAGTGGTTGTTTTTCCTGCGCCGTTTGGGCCTAAGAAGCCGAAGACTTCGCCTTTTTCAATGTGTAGGCTTAGGTTGTCTACGGCTGTTAGGTTGCCGAATGTTCGGGTTAGGTTGGTGGTGTCAATCATGTTGGTGCACCTTTTTGTTATTTAGGATATGGGAGTAACTATTTAAGGTAGATGTAACCGTTTTCACTTTATGAAATTAGTGAAGGTTTTGGATCAAAAAACCACACCCATCGTGATGGATCCTATAAACCAGATTATTCTGCGCGAACTTGTAACAGCAGAAAAATCAATCTCAGACTTAGCAGCCAAACTAAACCTGCCAACAATAAACATCTGGCGTCGCATACAAAAACTCCAAAAATCTGCCCTCATAGAACAAACAGGAACACAAAAAGTCGGCAACATAGAAAAAAAACTTTTCCGCTCAACCGCCGCTTGGTTTGCACCCCAGCAACTCTTCAGCTCAAACCCCAAGAACCCTGAACTCAAAAAAGCCTTCGAAATCTACAGCAACATCCAAAACAGCATGATGGCAGTAATGGCAACCTACAACGACGTACCCAAAGACGCCGACCCAATCGACTACGCCATATTCATAAACATGCAAGTATTCGCTGACGTATGCGGCAAACCAGAAGTTCAAGAACAAATAGTGACACTAAAAAAGAAGCTTGCCAAATTTAACCAGCAGAAAAATGCGGCGTCGAATTAGGGTTTTTCATATTTGGAGTCTTCGATGCGTTTACGTTCCAGCTCTTCCTCAGATAACACTGTCGGCTCTACAGTTGCCTGTTGGGCTTCTTGCCGCGGCCAAGTTACTGCCTCTTTGACTGACGAGTAAACATTCATCCAGCTGCGTCTTCCACAGGCGGGGCATTTAATGTAGTGTAGCGGCCCAACATGAGGTGCAAGAAGTGCCCCTGCACCAGTTTCAAATATAGCCCCGCATTTTTTGCATTTAACTCGGGTCATTGGAAATCGATTCAATTCTGTTCTGGTAATTATTAAAGCCTTTGAAAGAAACGGAGCTAAAATAGGATTTTTTGTGTAAGCCTTTTTTATGTGTACCCCATTGATTGTGGGCATGTCAACTAACTTGGTTTGGCAACGCAGCATTCAGCCAAACGGCTTAACCGTTTTATTCTACCCCCGAGCCTCAGCCAATACCACACAGTTGTCCGTAACCGTGAAATCAGGCTCAAACCATGAACCTCAAAACGCGGCTGGAGTCACCCACTTCCTTGAACATATGCTTGCAGGAGGCTCAGAAAACCGCATCAAGCAATCCCGTAGCGTAGAAAACATCGGAGGTATTCTGGACTTTTTCACTGACCACGAACAAGTTACCGCCACCGTGGATGTGCTCCCCGAAAAAGTACAAGTTGCCTCTGAAGTTCTGTCGAGTCTACTTTTCGACGAAGTTTTCGACGAAAAAAAGGTTGAGGTTGAACGAAAAATTATCTTAAATGAACTCGCCGAATACGCCGACGATCCCACGGTTAGAGCTGAGGAGTTACTTCTCGGGAACCTCTTCAAGATGCACCCTGTTAGGCGACCCGTTGGGGGTTACCCAAAAACCGTTAAAAGTCTAACTTTAAAACAGCTGATGGTCGAGCACCAAACTAACTATGCACCCAAAAACATGATTCTTGTTTTGGCAGGTTATGCATCAGAGAAAACTCTCCAAAGCACCTTGAAATACTTTCAAGATTGTTCCCGCACAGAAAAACCTGACAACCCACAGTTGCCAGAAACATTTTGCCCCAAAAATTTAGTTGAGGAAGAAAAAGCCGGTATCACCCAAACATACCTCAACATAGGCGCCCGCACAGTAAACTCTTCTCACCAAGATTCGCCTGCACTGGACTTAGTTGGAACCATTCTCGGTGGCAGCACCAGCTCGCGCCTTTTTGCTTCGCTTCGAGAAAAGCACGCTTTAACCTATGATGTGTTGGCGGCACATTGCAAGGGCACTGACTATGGTTACTTGAACATAAGCTGTGCTGCAAGTTCTCGCAAAGTGGAGAAAGCAAAAAAGTTGGCTATAACCGAAATTGAACATCTTCGTACAGAGTTAGTTTCGGATGCCGAGTTGGAGACCGCTAAGCAGACCATTCTGGGCGGGGTTTTAAGGGGTATGGATAATCCGCATATGGCTTTGGAGTTGATTAACTATATGGAAATCCAATTTAAAACCGAGTTTGCCCTTGAAAACTATGTTTCCAAAATCCGCGATGTAACAGCTAAAGACATCAAAGCTGTCGCCGAGCAATACCTATCTTCAGATCAGCTTTGCACTGTGGTGCTAAAACCAAAAAAGTAACTGTGACACAAAAAGTGGGGAAGGCCGCGGCGGTGGCTTAGTGTTTTTTGAGTAATGTTATAATGGCGACTACTATGGCGGCTATGCTGACTACTAATGCGAAATAGATGATTGTTGTGTCTGCGGGTGTTCCCTGTTCCCCCGTTTCTCCTGTTGCACCTGTTGCGCCAGTGGCTCCTGTAGGTCCTGTTAGGTCGGGAACTGCTATGGTGGTGTTAGCTGATGTTGTTGAGGTTGCTGCGGTTAGCGTGAAAGATCCGCTTAGGCTCGTTGGGATAATGACTGTTGCGTTGAATGATCCTTGGTCGTTTGTTGTGATGATTTCTGAGAAGGTGTATACTGTGGAGGCGGCGTTGTTGAGTTCTAGTGTCACGTTTTCTTCAGCGTTGAAGCCTGTTCCAACTACATTTATGATGTTGCTGTTTTCTGGTGATGCTGTTAGTGAGGTAACGTCTGAGATAGTATAGGTGTCATATGCTGATATTGAGGATGTTTCTGCAGTGATGTTGTATTCTCCGTAGTATCCCGAAGGCAGCGTGACGTTGACTGTGAAGGCTCCATCGGAGTCGGTTGTTGCTGTTTCGGCGAAGTTGTGAATAACTGTGCTGTCGGTTTTGTTTAGCATTTTTAGAGTAACTGTTTCGTTGACGTCAAAGCCGGTGCCGCTTAATGTGATACTGTTGGAGTCGATGGTTGATGTGGCATTTAGGGTTCCGGTTGATGAGGCGCTTGCAAAAGAAACTAACGCGAATGCTAAGATGCTGCAGAGTATTGTTAGAGCTGTTGCTTTTTTGTACTGTTGTGTCATTTGGTTTTTCTTCCTTGAATTCTAAGTGGAGCCCTAAAAAGTACATAAGAATATTTCAAAATCTTAGCCCAATGTCAACCCAATGCTACCCAAATTTAGCCCCAATCAAACAAAGAAATCCAGCCTACCTGTTGGATAGTACAAACCCCCTACTTTTCTGTAGCTGTTAGGGCACAGTCACGCATGTTAATACACCAATTTTTGGGCTATTGTTTTAGGTGTATGTAACATGGAAACATTAAACGTGACTAATGAACAGGCAATTGAAATCTGCGATAATGTGGGGCAAACACTCGTGGAACAACTTGACACAGATGAAGTCTGGGCCAAGGTTGAGCAGAAACTTGCGGATTACCTAAAAAGTAACAACATAAACGTTGATGCTGCGGATTTGACTGACAGGCTTGAGTGGTCAGTTAAAGTTAGGCTAAGAAAATAAAGTGGCTCCTTAACCTTCTTGGGGCGTATTTTCGGAAAAAGCGCGGCTGCTTTACCATTGAGCGAAAGAACTGTAAACGGGGAAAATTATTGAGGATGGTACGTTGCTGTTCCAACGTGTGTTGGCGATGAAAAGAAGAAGGCTCTGGACCAAACAGGTGAAGATGCTGCGCAGAGGTAGTGAGCAAGTTGCCATATTTAATCTCCCGCTTTCACTTTTTTCTTTGGTCAACATTAGAGATGAAAAATTTTGTCATAAAACATGAGTATAAAATAGCAAATTTTTTATTGCAATCGATACGACAAAGACAGAGTGTTAGAGGTATAAAAAATTGGAAGAAGCGATAATTGAAGTTGGCAGTGTAACCCGTTACTTCTCAAAAATCAATGTTGCTGTGATAGAGCTTATGCTTCCATTATCAGTGGGGGAGCACATCCAAATAAAGGGTCCCATAACCGATTTCGAGCAAATCGTTGAGTCCATCGAGGCAGATCATAAATCAATAAATCGCGCCGAGGGCGGACAAAGCATAGCGTTGAAACTTGCACAGCCAGCGCGGGAAAAAGATGTTGTTTTCAAGAAACTCTAAGGTATGATCTCTGCGCCGTTATACTTTATGTAGTCAAAGTCTTCCAATTTAACGCGCCCATCTTCAATTAACCTTCTCATTCTCGTGGCCTCATTTTGCACTGAATCAATCAATCGTTTAACAGTGTAGCAGACTTGGCTGTAGACTTCGTCAGGCCACCGTTTAACAATGTTTGTGTAGAGGCACCGTCCGCCACATAGCCCCAAGATTTCGCATTTGCTACAAGGTGTGTTGGTTACAAACAACTTGGGCAGTTTCAAGGGGTCCGCATCTTTTATGTGCCCCATATAGTATGCCTTCATGCCCCACATTGTTGGACACGGCATTATTTGACCATCCATCTGTATAGAATAGTTGATCCAGCCGCTGCCACACCGCATAAACTCGTTTTTCTCGCCATGTAAAAGCGAGTGGGCAACTCCCAGAATTGGATAGAGCTTGAGCACTTTTCCATTCTGCTCTATTTGGTCAACCCAGTAGTGCACCAAGGCATCGACGCCTGGTATATAGCTGGTTTTGGTCCATTCCTCAAAGTTGCGTTTTTTGTAGTCGTTACCCCAGAAGCCAGCGTTGAGTTGCCAATGGATAGATGTAAACGGGAATTCCTCATTGTTAAGGAGCCATTTTACCTGTTTTTCGATGTCGGTTTGTTCCATGACTGTCATTCGTGCGATTAACTCGCCGTTGAAACCGTTTCTTTTTATGAGTTTGAGGTTGTCGATGACTTTGCGGAATGTTCCTTTGCCTCTGTAGTAATCGGTTATGGCTTCTTCGCCATCAATGGACACAAGTAGCGTGTGGAAGCGGTTGACATATTCTGGTTCAAGTTTGTCTAGCAATAACCCATTTGTCTGCATCATATAGAGTTTAGGTGAGATGTTATCCATTATTTGGCGGATTTTATCCATCTGCATTAAGGGTTCGCCGCCGTAGAAGGTTAAAACGCAGTCGGGGTCTTTTTGTACAAAACGCTTCAAGTCAGCTATGTCGTAGGTGACTTTGCGGGGTAGATTGTAATCGATTTGTATGTCGTCTCCGAATTCCTCGTCGAAGTCATCGAGGCTTTCGCCGAAGCAGTATTTGCATTGCAGGTTGCAGTCGCTTGTGAGCAGCAGATGGAAGAACATAGCTTACTCATAGAATGCGGGTTGCTTAATAGTATTTTTCCGCAAGTTTCTTTGCTTCTTCGTACGCTTCTGAATTATCTTCTGCTTCTGGCTCTGGGTCCGCATTCTCTTCCTTTTGTTCTTCTTTTTTCTGTTGTTTCTTTGTTTCCTTTGAGACGATTTTTTGTGCCTTCTCTATGTAGCTTTTGAGGTCTCTGTCCTTCATGGATTTTTCAGGCAAAGTCTCCGGCGCATACATCAAAGGAATAACAGCCAAAAACAGGAAGAAACTTGCTATTGAGAAGGCTGTTACAAGGTTAATATTGTCGGTATTTGCGTAGGGTGTTACTATTATGGTTAAGAATGCTGACAAAAGGAATGGTATGCCGCCTACTGTGTAGAACTTTTCTTTTCCATATCTTTCGCCTAAATCTCCCCAAATTACAGTGAGGAACACGGAAAATAATAGACCCCAAGTTATGCCATCTAGGATTAAGAATAGGTACGAAACTGCTTGGTAACCAGAAAATGCGCTAAGTGCAGCATATTCGATACCGAGCATAACGAAGCCGACTATGACAACCCGTTTTCTTCCAACGATGTCAGATAAGGCTCCGCCTATAATTGCAAAGATGCCGATAAAGACGTACTCGAACATCACTATTGAGGTGTAAAGCTCAGTGCCGAACGCCAGTTCGATTAATGGACCCTCAGCGAAATTTATGATGGAGAACATGACCCATGGGAACAGGTATAATAAGACCTGTTTATCGCGGATGATTGAAAAATAGCTCGGGGATTTCTCTACAGGCTGTTTTTCTGTTTCTGGTTTGTAGCATCGGTTTATAATTGGGAATACCACAGCGCCAATTAAACGCCAAGAGGCAAGGATAATGATCACTGCGTCTGTATCCAGTTGTCCCAAGTTCATTAATACTGCAAGAATACCTACGGTGAATCCTGTGAGGCTCCAGATTATTCCCCCCATTAACCCACGAGATTCTATTGTTGCCAAGTTTGCAAAATAGCTCAGACAGGACGGTAGACCTATTCCTATTGAGGCGCCGAAGAAAAAGGCAATCAATGAATTAGCTAATAGGTTGGCGTTGGAGACGAAAATTAAAAAAAACGTTGCTATTGTGCCCATAAATAGCCATGCATATAGCCCCTTGGTTCTTGCCTTAGGAAAAAGCTTAGATCCGACTATTGCTGTGACTGCTATACCGATGTTGTATATCAAGAACAGTGCAATTTCGTCGTTGCTTGGTAAATTCAGACTGCTCAAGATGGTGTTGAAGGCAAAATATGTTAACAGGTACCAAACAAACGTATTCAACACTAAGAAAATTGCTGGCGCTGTTCTTATGAAAGCCGCTTTGTCTCTTAGCCCTTTTATAGTAACCATCTGTTAACATTCTACTACTATGGTTTTTGGATAAAACTATTGCTTAGCACTGCTATGTATTGAGTATTTTTACACAAAATTTATATGTATTTCTGTTCTACACCTGTACAAGGAGAAAGAAGATATGGCTAAGAAGGTTAAAAAAGTACCAGTTCGTGTCGTTGGATAAACTATTCAACCCTTGGCAGTAAGCTGTTGCAGTGCTCTCGGTAGCATTGTTAATGGCTTATTCTTTTGCCACTAAAAGTTTCTGGTAAATCCGTTCTGATTGTTGTTTTTTGATTGAGTACTTCTGCA
>JBNIDR010000028.1:38320-70746 GCA_050108155.1 Bathyarchaeia archaeon
CTCCCCGAACAGGCAGACAAAAAACTCGCCCGTCTCATCAAACAGTATGGCTTAAACGAGAAACTCGCTGGTCAGCTCATAGACTCCGAATACATTGCTGTTTTTGAAGAAAGCGCTACAAACAGCGGTACACCAGCCTCCACAATCGCAGCCTTCCTAACCGAAACCGTCAAGGCGCTTAAACGTGATGGCGTTCCAACTGAAAATGTGGCCGACGAGCAAATCACCGCAATCTTTAGAGCAGTTGGCGCAGGCGCACTTGCCAAAGAAGCAATCTCGGGTGTGTTCAGTTGGCTGGCTAGAAACGAGGGTAAAACCTTAGCTGATGCTATATCCTCTTTGGGGCTGAAGATGTTTACTGAAGCCGAGTTGGCTTTGATCATCGACCGCGTCGTCTCAGCCAATAAAGCCCAAATCGATAAGCTCGGCAAAAACGTATTCGGCATGTTGATGGGTGCGGTTATGAAGGAAGTCCGAGGCAAATGCAACCCGGAACTCGTAAACAAACTGCTCAAAGAGCGTCTTAAGTAGCCTTTTTCTTCTTTTTCTTTCTGTTTTGCGTTGAACTTGTCGTAAATCCTAAAAAGGCATCAGGGCATATAGCCCCTTGAGGTACAGCAAGTGAAGCGTATTGAAGCCCGCATAAAAACCTCGTTTGGCGAAGTCGTTATCGAAGGTGAATCTCCGCAGGAAATCCTTGACATGCTTAGCAGTATGCCTGAGAACTTTACAGAGAAACTCTCAGACTTCGTTTCCAATCGTCTTGTTCCCTCAGGAGCAGTACTCAAAGGCATCATTGAACCCACAACTGAAGGCCCCGTCATAGTCACACGCGAAAACCTTACCCACTACGAATCCGTTGGGCTGGTGCTCTATGCATCAGATGACCGACGTAACACGGCTGCACAGGTGCAGAAGCTGCTTGAATCCAGCGGCATAAAAGTGATGGTTCCAGCCCGCCTCAACGAGATGACTAAACGCGGTCAAGTTTTCAAGCCTGACCCCAGCAAACCCGAATTCAAATTGACGCTTCAGGGGGAGAAGTGGGTTGAGGATGAGATTTTAAGTAAGCTGCGGGGTAAAATGAGCTGAGCTTTCCAGCGTTGGCTCGGCGAAAACCCTTATAACCCACTGTAAACAAAAGTTTCTCGAGGACAAGGCATGTTTTATCTTCCATTCTTAATGATGGTTGTACACTCGGTTCTCGACAGTTTAGGACTTGCTGGCTTTGACTGGACGCTGCTTATCGTTTTAGTCATCATAGGCTTAGTCATCATTGTTTTGGTGAAGCTGTTTCTGGTGCTTATCCCAGCCATAATAGTTGCCTTAATCGTGTATTTCCTCACGGGCGGCGATTTGTTCTGGACAGGCATAGCGTTTCTCATCGTTGCGGTGTTGTCATTGCTCTCAAAGCTGTAGAGCATCTTCCTCCTTCTTTTTTCGGCGGACATTCGGTTCTAAAGCGGAAAAAGAGTGCAAAGAAACCTGTTTTTCTTAAATTAAAGATTTTTTTGCGGGTAACTGTTTTTACTATTTCCATGTTTAGGTATTCTTTTTTCAGAAGGCTTTTATATCTGGTAGGGGGTTCTTGCATATACCAAGGATGTACAGGGACCTCACCATGATGATGGAACCAAGTAAAAAACCACTAAACGTGCTCATAAAACAGTTACACGGCAACATCGAAGTTGTTCTCAAAAACGGATACGAATACAAGGGTAAAATGATAAAATGCGACGGACACATGAATATTCTTCTTGAAGGCGCAAACGAGTTAAAAGATGACCAACTTATGACCAACTATGGCAACGTGCTCCTTCGCGGAAACAACATTCTCTACATTGTCCTAAACTCTAACATACGCTAAACGGGTAAGCTTTTAGCTTCCCCGACAACGTACCTGCATGCTTCTTCTACAGGCAGGTTTAGGTTGAATTTTCGGTTAAAATACGAGAGCACATTTTTTAGGTCACGTTCAAGCACTTCTGCAGCGTTGACGTGATCTGTTTTCACGGCTTGCGGCCAATCAATAATGAGTATGTGGCCGTCTGGCTGCAGTATAATGTTGTATTCGCTGAGGTCGCCGTGAATAAGATGTGCTTTAAGGTAGGTTTTTCGGATATTGCGGAGGATTTCCCGCAGAACCTTCTCTGCTTTGCCTATGTCCCTATATTTTACTAGTTGGGCGCCTTCAATCATGCCCATCGCTATTATGTGGCGATTGTGGCTTATGGGTTGAGGCACCGAAACGCCGTTTTCGTAAACCAGCTTCATGGCTTCAAACTCTTTTTCTGCCGCTATGTGCGATTGAAAAAGCCAGGATGTATGTTCTCTTGCGTAGCCTCGTTTGCGTCTGGTTTGCCTAAAGCTTATTCGGCCGAGCCTGTGGAATTTGATGGCGATGCGTTTTCCCTCTGGGGTAAGGGCGTCGTAGACATCAGCTTCTTTGCCTACGCCGAGGCTTTGCCCAAAAGAGGCTATGACGCCTTCTTTTACGAGGTTGTTTATGGCTAAGCAGTCGTATCCCGTGTAGTTTAAGGTGTGGCCCGTGTAGGCGCCTCGTGTCTGATAAATCAGATTCAGCTTGTTTAGCTTCCCCAAAATGTAGGTAACGCGGTCAAGGGGCAACTTAGCGAACTTTTGAATCTGCTCAGTTGGGACGAATTCGCGTTTTGCCATGGCTGCTTCGATCACGTGGAGTACTCGGAGGTCTTCGGCTTCAAGTTTGGGGTAAACCTGTACGGCTAAATCGGCGCTCGACATAAGCAATCGTTTTCAAATGTTTTTATTGTCTTTTATCATGTTAGATTCTTGGTTAATAGTTTTTGTTGAGTGCAGCTTATATGGGAGAGAATCTAATAGGTTGACTCAAGGCCAAAGCGTACACCCTAAGGAGAGCAATAAGTAGCCTAAACAACGGTTTTACATTATGGCTGTAAATCAAGAAAACGTGTCCAAGGTGCTTTCAGTCCTGTCGCATCCGCTGCGCAGGGAGATACTGTTAAACTTAAGCGAGACTGGCGAGTCATCTTTCACGGATCTGCTGAATCTGCTTAAGGTTGACACTGGCAAGCTTAGTTTTCACCTCAGAGCGCTTGCTCCCTTTATTGAGCAGTCGCCAAGCGGCAAATACAAGCTTAGCCGAGCAGGCGAGAGCGCCGTGCGTGTTATCCATGACATCGAGGGTTGGGCAGAAGCCGCTGACGTGCAGGGCAAAGCAAGCTCGCTCCCCTTGTCGTCTTTCAAAAAGCGTGCTTCAGCGTTTTTCATTGACTTCTCAATAATCTTCGCCATAACGCTGGCGATTACGCTGCTTCCCCAGTTGCTTTCGCCCCTTGACATGAACGTGGGCAGCGAAGTTAGCACAGTTATCTTAATCACAACTGGTCTGCTGTGGCTTTACTCCACTCTGCTGGAGGGTTTCAACGGTCAAAGCCTCGGTAAACGTATCATAGGCCTCAAAGTGGTTCGTACAGACGGGAAAAAAATGAGCTACGACCACGCAGCAGTCCGCAACTTCGGCAAACTTTTGCCGCTTTTGCCCTTTGACTTGCTGTTCGGCTGGCGCATACATAATCAGGCGTTTATGCGTTACTTTGACAAGTTCGCAGGCACAACCGTCATAGATCTCCGCAGTTAAATCTCCCCCTACATTTTTTGTGGGTGAAAATCTTATTTGCCGCCACGTCTAAGCTTGTGTGTGGAAGAACCTGTATGAGCGATATTGAATTGCGTGTTTCAAAAATCAAAGACGGCACCGTGATTGATCACATTCGAGGCGGGTTTGCGCTTGACGTCGTGAATATTTTGGGAATAACGGGTAAGGAGAAGCGTGTTATGACCATCGCCGTTAATGTGCCCAGCAAGCGCTTCGGCGTTAAAGATATTGTGAAAATCGAGGGTAAAGCTCTCAGCCCGCAGGAAGTCAACCGTATCGCCTTGGTTGCTCCGCATGCCTCTATTAACTTCATCAAGAATTATGTGGTTAAAGAAAAATTTGAAGTCAAGTTGCCCCCCGTCATCGAGGGCATTGTCAAATGCGCTAATCCCTGCTGTGTCTCAAACAGCAGCGAACCTATAACCTCAAAATTCCACGTAAAACACGAAGACCCCCTAATGCTGAAATGCCACTACTGCGGCGTAACCATCGAGGAACCCGAAATTCTATCCCAATTCTAAAGAAGCCGCTGCTCGGCAAGCTGGAACAGCGCCTCAAAATCCCGCTTCGCCATCGCCCTTCCGCCTTTGTTTATAGTTGGGCACTCTAATGTGAAGCTGAATACGTGGCTGTCTTTGTCCTTGTCGAATTTTAGCTCAAAGGGGTAGAAGCGGCAAATCAGCGGGCGCACGTCATAGATGGTGCATTTGTTGTTTTTCAGGAAATAGCATTTTCCCTCGGGTTTCTTCATCTCGTAAACGTAGGGTGCGCTGCCAATGATTTCTGTGGTGAACTCCTCAATCGGCAGACATGTCGCCGCAGAGATGTCTTCGGCTTCGCTTTCCAGCAGCAAAATATGACGTAGCTTCCGCTCCGTATCGCCGCAGCATAACCCGCAGCCGTTACATTCAAAGCACACGTTAGCTGGATAGGTAAAACTCACTTTTCCTCACACCAAACTCCGCCGAATATAGATAAAAATCTATGCGGCGGCTAGCGGTCTTTTTTGGGCGGAGCCACACCATTATCGTGCTTGTATTTTCCCTCGTAGCCTGTGACAAGCGGCGTTTTTAGTTCTGCGAATACCAAGTGGAGGAACCGTGTCTTTGTGGGGATTTTTACGGGGAAGGGACCGCCTGAAATCTGGATGGTGAGGATGCCCTCAAACCCTGCATCCACCACCGTCGGGGGAATGGAGACGCCTGCCCTTGAGAATGTGCTTCGAAGCTGGCAGAAAGCCATAAGGTCATTGCCCAGCTTCACCTTCTCCAAGGTGGCAACCAGTATCTTCTCGTTTTTGCCCAATACAAAGAAATCCGCCGCTTTCTCCTTAACGTAAAGTTCCTCGTTATTGGGCGACTGAATATCCAGCATCTTGTCAGTGGGTTTTAAACGCACGATTTCCCCCGAAAAACGCAAGTCAACCCCATTTTCTCTAACAGTATCGCTGCTTAACGGGTCGATTGTTAGTGAACCCTGTTCCATAGCTTTTCTCAAATCCAACGCAGACAATATCAACTGTCTTTCACCGAAACTTAACCATTAAGTAGTAACACAAACACATATCAAAATTGCGAAGGCGGCTTTGAATCCCAGGTCGCTCTTTTGGGACAAAGGGGACAGATGCGAATTCAGCGACGGATAAGGGCTGTTTTTTGGTTAGGTTGTTTTTAGAAGTTTTGTTTTTGTTATTGTCTTTGCTGCTGTGGCTAGTTTTTTGTCGGCTGTGTAGATGATGCCTTCTTCTTTTTCTGCCAAGGCTATGTAGAGTGCGTCATATACGGGTACTTTTAGGGTTTGGGCTAATGCCATTGTTCGTTCTGCGAGGGCTGCTGTTTTCTCTATTGTTAGTCTGTTAAAAATTTTTAAGAGGTATTCTGTTGAGGATTTGGTGTCTTCGGCGTTGAGGTCTGCTAGCAGGGTGGCGTGTTTCCATATGACGTTTAGGCATTCGGCTAGGGCATGGTCTACTGTGTAGAGTAAGTAGCTTTTTTCCAGAAAGCCTTCGATGGTGGCGCGGGTTTCTTTTGAGTTTTGCTCGTTTAGGACGAGTTTGATTATTATGTTGGCGTCTAAGATTATTTTTGGCGTTCTCTATCCTCTCTTATTAGGGCGGTGGAGTCGATTTTTGTTTTTCTTCTTTGGGGTTGAGCGTCGATTTCTTTGAGGATTGCGAGGAGTTCTCTTTGTTTTACTCGTTCGGCGAGGAAGTTGCGGACTTCTTGGCTCCAGTCGGCTGGGTTTTTTTCAAGTTTTTCTTTGAGTTCGCGGGGGATGCGGACGCTGAAGGTCTCAGACATACTGTTTACAACCAGTAAACATTTATGTATGACAGGCTAAAAACATTCCGCAGAAACGCCAAACTGCCCATGCCATCGGCTAAACAGGTACGTCTTTTTCGAGGTGCAGCTCTTTTATGAGTTCTTCAAGAGGGCGCGTTTTTCCTTCTTTTACCTCTTTTAAGGCTTGTTCGAATTCATTTTTGGGTATCGGCATGGCTAATCGTTTATTGAGCGTGTGGGTTCCTTAACTTTTGCCCTGTTTAAATGGGCGTTTTCTTTGGCTTTTTAACTGCCAAAATTCCTTATAGGCACCGCCTGCGTTCTGACGGCTGACGGGCGAATTTGCCGAATGGGCCATGCTAGAGCCCGACTTGCATTGTGCTGTTCATTGCTTTGCTTTGATTCTTGTAAATTCTTATGAAGCCTCAACATGCCACCACACCCACACCGCGGCGATTCCAACATAGGCTCATGTTATTCTTGTGGTGGAAATCACGCACGCCACACCGAAACAGAAACCAAAACCAACTGCAACCCAAAAAAGCAATCGCCTCCTTTTGCAGTCTTGTGGTGTGCCGTAAACCACCACACCCACATAAAGAGCGAAGGCGATCTGGGCGTTTTGTAGGGGCGGGGAGGCGTCTGAGAGCAATAGTTGGTCGCTTTTTTTGGTGCAAAAATGTTTTTTAGTATTAGCCAAATCTATCTGTTGCTGGTGCAGGTTTACGGAGAAATTAGACATTTGGGTTCCAGCTGACGGCGACACATTCGTCACCAGAGACGGTTTTATCATGAACACTTTTGGGTACGAACACCCAGAAGACCGCGTCTTCGCATTTCTAAAGTACATCCCCGCAAAGTACAGGGAACTGTTTAATGTACAGATGCTTACGCGCACATGGAAATTCGGCTCAAACCCGCTTACGAGTCAACTATTCCGCGCTGAGAAACTCTACACAGCCAAAAACTACCAAACCTTCATCGAGGCCTTCCGCAAAAACTTCCCCGACTACCTCTTCTACGACCAAACCCGCGGAAAAGAACTCATCACTGCGCCGCTGGACAAAATCGAGCAAGTCTTCGTACCCCGCGATCGGCTGGTTTGGCTGCAAAACCTCAAAAACCCAGATTCCTTCCAGCAGATGGCGCTGGAAATCATCGACTTAGTCCACAAAGAATCAGGCGTACCCTACACCGATTTAGGATTGCATGGCTCAACTGCGCTTGAGATGCATTCACAGGAAAGCGACATAGACTTCGTTGTTTATGGTACTAAGAACTTCCGCCGAGTCGAAGAGACTCTTCAGATGCTTGTTAATCAGGGCACATTTAGTTACATAGCAGGTAACCGAATTGAAGCCGCCCGACACTTCGTGGGAAAGTATAAGGGCAAGATTTGGATGTACAACGCCACCAAACTGCCCAGCGAAATACACGGGAAATACGGCGACTACACCTACACTCCACTGGCGCCTGTACGCTTCACAGCTACGGTCTGCGACGACACCGAAACCATGTATCGCCCAGCCATATACAAAATCGCCAACTACACACCCCTCGACCCACAAAGCGAGCTTGACATAACAAAAATCCCCTCCCAAGTAACCTCAAACATCGGCTGCTACCGAAACGTCGCCCGCAAAGGACAGCAAATCAAAGTTGCAGGAACACTTGAAAAAGCCCAATCTACCCGCGACGGCAGCGTCTTCTATCAGGTCGTTGTGGGCACAGCTACTTCGGAAGAAGAATACATATGGCCAACCTGAAACTACGCGATAGAGACGCCATACAATCAGAGGAAGGCATCATCTTCCGAGTGTTCGGATACAGCCACCCACAGAACGCTTACCTCTGCGATGCGGAATACGCAAGCTCCAGAATCTTCAGCTCAACCGACCCGCGTGCGCCACGAGAGGGCAGAAGCGAACTCTATTACAAATTCTACAACGACGAAGGCATGAAACTCGTCGCCAAAAAGTACCCACATTACCTCATACCTCACGAGATGCTTGGGGTAAAACTCGTCGGTGTACCACAAAACCTCATCGCTGAAGCTCGACAACCCCAACCTCGCCTACAAGAACTCCTAAAGCAGGGCCCCACCGACCAACTATTGGCGGCGATGGAGCACGTTCTGGATATATCCACCTGCAAATCAGGTGTTTCCACGGATAACTTTGGAGTTTTCGGCTCCATGCTGCACGGTTTCCACCATCCCAAATACAGCGACATCGACTTCACAATATACGGCAAAGACGCTAACCGCCGAGTCCGAGACGCTAACCAGCAACTCTACAGCGACCCCGCATCTGGCTTGACCAACGAGTTTGCCTCCGAAGAGGCGATGGCTGGCAAACGCTGGCTATTCCAAAACTTCACAGTCCAAGACTTTGTCTGGCACCAACGCCGCAAATGCATCTACGGACTCTACGACGACCGCAAGCAAAGCGGCAGAATCATCAAAGCAGAATTCGAACCCGTTAAAGCATGGAACGAAATCAAAAACGAATACGACCCCAACACGCGCATCGTGCAGAAGGGCTGGGTGAAGCTCAAAGCCCGCGTCACAGCCGACGACGATGGCCCATTTATCCCTTCAATCTACGGAATCGAACCCTTAGAAGTGCAAAGCGGCCCCAGAGAAGCAATCGAAACCAAGCGGGTCTTCAGCTACATGGAAGAGTTCCGCCAGCAAGTACAGCGCGACGAAACAATCCTTGTAGAAGGTAACCTTGAGGAGGTTCAATCGGCAAGCGGCCGCTTCATGCAGGTCACCCTGACCTATTGCTCCCGCTACTACGAGCAAGTTCTAAAAGCGCTGCATTAGCGAATCAGAACCATGTAGTCTTCGGGTTTATTGCCTAAAATAAGCCTGTAATGTTCTTCTCCAGTTTTGTTGTCCGTGACTAACTCAACTTTGCCTTGAGCTTCAACACGCTCGCCCGCTTCTGCCTGCATACAGAATCTGCCCCTAAACGAGACAATCTCCTGAATCGGAGACAAATGCGGACCACTTAGCACAACTACGCTGCCCAGTTTGTAGGTGCAGGGCGTAAAAAGTGCATCTTTAGCGTCAGCGATTGTGGAGTGGATTTTGCAGTAACCGCTGTTCTTGTAGGTGACGTCCCCGTATTGCTGTTCGTTTTCGTTCCAGTCTTTGACGAATCGTATGAAGTAGTCCGTGCCTAGAAACATGCCTTGAAACGCTTTACGGGACTCTACTTTAGTGAAGTCTTCAAAGCTCATCTGTGTGTCTTTTACTCGGAAGTCATAGAGGGTTTTGAGTTCGGTGGTGGTGTAAGGCTTGAAGCCTGACCCCTCGGTCTCTCGGAGTTCTTGGAGTGCCTTGTAGGCTTTGCGGCTGTTCTCCACGCCGTAAACCAGCGGATCAATGTCGGAGGTTGTAGTGGTTAACTCTGCCATAATCGAGCCCGAAACACCGATTGCGCTCCATGGGATGCCTGCTTTTTCTTTGAGCGTAACAGCCAACTGCAGCGCTTTCTGCTCCAGAGGCGACAACGATTTTGCAGCGCGTAGCTGCGCCAGCTTCTCCGTGGGCTGGTAGACCTCAGCGATTTGGCTGGTTGGGACTTCGCAGAGGGTCTCCCCGAAAACAGGGTCGTAAACGATGAGGTCGGGGTGGTTTTCCTGCAGGTACTTGAATCGGTCGGTTAAGCTGTAGACTTTGCCGTAGTTAGCGTTTTTGCCCCTTCTTGCGCCGTCTGCTTGGGGTATGAACCGTGGGAAAGCCACGATTTTGTCGGCTGGATGCGTTGTGCCTTTAACGTCGAAGACAACGTTGGCTTCTGTTCGAATTAGATCTCCTTCACGTGCTCTCATGCAAACCCTTCTAGGTGGAGGCTAAATTGGATACTTTAATAAACCTTTTTTGGAGTCACTATCACCGTGGATGCCATGATTACCTGCCAAAAAGCACAACACATCAGCCAATGCCTGCAACTGGCGATTAATCTTGAAGTCAGCGTTCCAAAACCGGGCAACATCAGCTTCAATAGCAGCTTTGAAAAAACAAGAGTAGAGCATTTTTTAGCGTCAGCCATCGCTGCTTCGCCTAGTTTTCAAGAGGCAGCTTACCGCGGCGTATTGGTATCTGAGAAGCGGCTAGACTTGAACAAGGTGGGGTTAGGCGAGTTGATTAAGTCATGTGCCGCTGAAGTGGCGGCTTGGCAGAGCGGAGGAAACACGATTCTGGGTACAGTTATGCTGTTTATGCCCCTTGCAGTTGCTGCGGGCATGACGCCTGAAGAGAAGGGGCACTGCCTTGATTTTGGGGTTATGCGCAGAAACATCGACCAAGCGGTTAAGGCGACATCGGCGCTTGATTCAGTGCGCCTCTACGAGGCAATAGACATAGCTGTTCCAAGCGGACTCGGCGACGCACCAGACCTCGACGCAACAAAGCCTGACTCCAAAGAGCGTCTGCTTAAAGAAAACGTGACGCTTTTTGATGTATTCAAAATCGCATCTGGATACGATGACATATGTTTTGAATGGGTTAACAATTACCCAATTACCTTCGATGCGTACGCCTGCTTGATGGAGCAGCTAAAATGCAAGCCATTGCACGTTGCGGTTACTAATGTATTCCTCAAAATACTCTCGGAGCGCCCAGACACGTTTATTGCAAGGAAAATGGGCAAAGCAAAAGCCTGCGAAGTGTCAGGGCAAGCTAAAGCAGTCTTGGAGTTGGGTGCACTTGAAACTTCAAGGGGCAAACAGAGCCTTGCCGAATTTGATCAAAAACTCCGAGAACAAGGTAACCAATGTAACCCGGGTACAACCGCAGACTTAGTTGCGGCAGCTTTAGCGTTGTGCACGTTGAGTGGTTTTCGTCCTTAATTTGCATTTTTTGGTCAATGTCTAAAAAAGCTTCTTGTAAGTCGATTTAGATGTTGGAAATGTTTGTACCAAAATCTAAAATAGCCAAGCGCCCGTTTTGAATTGCTAAGAGAGGAGATCACTTGAGTTTCGCAGTACAAGCCTCAAACCTGACCAAACAGTTTGCAGAGGTAAGAGCCCTAGATGGAATAAGCTTCAACATTAAACCAGGCGAAATCTTCGGTTTAATCGGACCCAACGGCGCAGGGAAAACCACCACCATCCGCATGGTCTGCACCCTAATCAAACCAACCTCAGGCGACATAAACATCTTCGACTACGACGCCGTGCGCCAACCTGAGAAAACCCGCGAAATCATCACCTACCTCCCCGAAGAATCAGGCGTATACCCCAACCTCACAGGCTGGGAATATCTCCAATTCATGGCTAAACTCCAAACCAAAGGCGCTACAAACATAAAAGATGCCATTAACGAAGCAGCTCAAATCTGCGGCCTCGGCGACCGCCTAAAAGACAAAGCCAAAACATACAGCAAAGGCATGAAACGGCGCCTCCTAGTTGCCCGTGCACTCATGACCAAGCCCAAGCTGGCTGTGCTTGACGAACCTGCAAGCGGCTTAGATGTTATGCATGCTTATCACATTCGGGAAATCGTGAAAAACTACGTTAAAGAGCACGGCGTAACCGTCCTGTTGAGTAGCCATAACATGCTTGAAGTAGAGTACCTCTGCAACCGCGTTGCGTTAATCAATAAGGGCCATTTGGTTGTGGCTGGTGAACCCAAAGAACTCAAGTCACGCTATAACTGCGAGAACTTGGAAGAGGTTTTCATGAAGGTGGTCGGCATTGCTTAAGGGCTTCACAACTATTCTGGTTAAAGAGCTCAAGGAGCTTATGCGGGACCCCAAAATCCTAATCGGTATGATAGTGCTCCCGCTGGTCATGTTCCCGATTCTGGGGTTAGTTATGGGCTACGCTGTTGAGTCGGCGCAATCCGAAGCACTCAAATCAACATTGCTAATTGTTAACAACGATGAAAACGGCACATGGGACACCGCCTTCATCAATTATACTGGCTACGCCATGAAAGTCACAGTCATAAATGATGTTACGCCGCAGCAGGTGGTGGATCAGGGCTTGCTAGCGGAGCATAACAGTACCACGTTTGTGGTGATTCCGCCGGGTTTCAACGATAACCTTACGCGCCATGCAGCGGGTGAACTCAACATAACAGGCACAGTCAATGTTTACGGCGTTTTTAACGCTGGCGGAGGCATCTTCAGCGGTATAGGCAGTTCAGGCATTACACAGCTGGTTAGCGGTTTTAATCGTGCTGTTGCACCCGATGTGGTAGTTACTTCGCAATCAAGCATCATTAAGGGGCAGATTCAGGAAGGCGTTGACGCCAGCGTCTTGGGCAGTTTGATGCTTTCTCAGTCGATTGCGCTTCCAATTACAATTATGATTATGTTAACTTATGCGATGCAGATCGCGGCAACCAGCGTCGCCATGGAAAAGGAAGAAAAGACCCTAGAGACCTTGCTTACGGTGCCTGTTGACCGCTTCGCCATACTTATGGGCAAAGTTTCAAGCACAATTATCGTTGCAGGCGTCGCTGCAGTAACTGTGCTAATTGGCTACAATTACATGCTTGGCTCAATATCCACTGGAATTGTCAGCAGTGTAAGCGGCGGATTAGACCTTGTCTCATTGGGTCTTGTGCCCTCAGTCGGCGGCTACGCCCTGCTCGGGGTAAGCCTCTTCTTCACGCTTCTCTCAGCTTTAGCGCTTGCCGTCGTTATGTCGGCGTTCAGCGAAAACGTCAGAGGCGCACAGGCACTCGTCGGCTACATCTACCCACTAATTTTCATTCCCGCAATGGCACTAATCTATCTCGACATAAACTCGTTGCCACTTGCAATTCAAGCAATATTCTACGCTATACCCTACAGTCAACCCATCATCGCGTCAAAAGCAGTCATCACAGGCAACTACCTCACCGTAGTCTTAGGCATAGTCTACGTTGCACTCTTCACGGTAGTAATCATGTACATTGCTAGCAGACTCTTTGCAACCGAGAAAATCTTAACCGCGAAGTTGATGCTGGGCAAGAAAAACACAAAGAAACAACCCAGCGACTAACCATTTTTTTAAAAAAGGGTTATCTCGCTTTTTTCGTTTCTTTTCTTCTTACCCAGTAAAGGGAAACCGCAAGTGCAATCACCATCACAACTACAATAACGCCGATAATGATCCAGAATATATCGGTTGAGTATTCGACAAAGTTGCGGGTCGCTTCAGCAGTTGCGGTTTGTCCAGCGTCGTCGTAGGCGATCGCCTTTATGGTGTGTGTGCCTAAGCTGTAGTTGCCTGTGTTAAACGCCCAGCTAAACGGCGTAGAAGTGTCGTTTACTTGAAGAGTATCGTCTAAGTAGAACTCGACACGGGTCACATCAGAGGAGGCAACTCCCGTTATTGTCCATTGCCCGCCTACATCACCGCCCATACCATAGCCGTTGTTTTTGTACCAACTTAAACTCAAAGTTGGCGCAGCCAACGATGTAGATGCCACACCCAAAATAATACAAACTAAGCAGATGCCCACTAATTTAGCATTTAACCCCAAATTTGCCCCTCAACCGATAACTGTTTAGGTGCAAAAAAATAAACATATCCCCGTTTGCATCAGACCTATGTGTAATAGCCGCTAAAAAGGTCACAGATTTCGTTGTTTCTGGCGCTTACTTCGATGCGTTTTTTATAGGCCAGTTGACTGCTGCGTAGACTGCATCTGCGATTAACTGTGCCCCTGCAGCTGTTGGGTGGATTCCGTCGATGAAGAGGTCGGGGTGACCCAGAAGCGGCGTGTAAGCGTCTATTACTGGTGTTCCTGTTTGGCGGGCTACTTCAGCAATGCTTGGCTGAACCATCGAAGCAAATATTTCGCCGCTGAGGCTTAAACTGACATTGTAGATGGGCGGCGGCTGTGCAATGTATATTTGGGGTTTATTCGGCAGAGATTCAAATGCAGAAAGTAGCGTTATGTAGTCAGCGATGAACTGCTGGTTTGTTTCGTTTAAGGTTCTATCAGCATCGTTTGTTCCCAGCATTACGATGACGATGTCAGGTTGGAACGCTTTGGCGGTTTCAAAAGCGGTCTTGTTCATGTATGCAGCTTCCGACTGCAGCGAAACAGTAGCTCCGCCGACGCCGAAGTCGCCGATGACGTAGTCGGGGCCAAGGTGTGCCCAAAGATCAAGAGTGTATTCGGTGCCGCGAGTAATGCTGTCGCCTACACATGCGATTCTTATAGGTTCTGATAAGGCTTCTTTGGAGCTAGTTGCCAGCAGATAAGTCTGTGTCCCAGAAATCACTATTAAACTGATTATGACGGCTGTAAGGATTTTTACTGTTCGACTCATGCAGTGAAGTAGGTGAGGTTAGCTTTTAAGCCTTAAATAAAAACACCCACATTGCCCACGCAGGCCTTTTCCATTAAATTTAGCCCCCGATCAGCCTTATTGATGTTCCTAATCGGGTTAACCAATCAATATGTTAATATTTGCCGAGGCAGTTTTCGCTGTAAAAACAAGGCTACTGCCCTCCTTAATTGGTGAAATGACCCAATTTTTGGAAGACGATGAAGCATTTGAGGCATAAAACGTTTGAAAATTCAGGTTCTCGGAGGAGCCAGAGAAGTAGGCGGCTCATGCATTTCAGTTGAAACCGACTCAGCCAAGGTTGCCCTAGATTACGGTGCTAAACTCGATGCTGAGGTACCTAAGAAATTCCCCAAGGACTTCGACGCTGTGGTTATCAGCCACGCGCATTTAGACCACACGGGCAGCCTGCTCAGCTTATGCAAGAATAATAATCCCACTATAGTTGGTTCAGATATCACTCGAGACGTAACCGTTGAGCTTCTCCATGACATGGTGAAAATCCAGGCGGAGAAGGGCAACGTCGAATTCAATGACAGTCACGCTGAAAACGTGGCTAACTGCTGGTGGAGTCGAGACCAAGTTGCGTTGCCCGGCGTGAAAATTAATCTTCAACCCGCTGGTCACGTTGCAGGTGCAAAAATAACCAGCATCGAAGCTGAAGGAAAACGAGTAGTTTACACTGGTGATTTCTGTTTGCACAGCACAGAGATATTGGCGGGTTGCCGACTGGAGTCTCTTCCTAAAAAGCCAGACGTCTTAATTACTGAATCGACTTATGGTGGAAAAGTTAGACCTCCTCGTCAGCAACTGGTTGACGCGTTTATGGAGCAGATGCAGACGGTTATGGAGCGTCGCGGTAACGTTTTGATTCCTACATTTGCGTTTCATCGTAGTCAAGAAATGGCAAAACGCATAGATACTGCTATCCAGCAGGGAATTCTGCCACGCTACAATGTTTACACTATTTCAAACATGGCTCATCGTATAAACGGCTTCTATAATCATAATAAGCAATTATTTACAAAGGATGTCAAGAGTCAAAAGCAGCCTTTTAATTACCGTCATGTAAAGCACCTTTACCGCACTGGTCAAATTGAAGACCCAGCTGTGGTTATCTGTACTTCGGGTTTTGGACACGCTGGCGCCAGTCTACGTTTGCTTAGTGAATGGGCAGGGGACAAACGCAACTGTGTGATCTTAACTTCTGGTTATCTGCCTCCTGATAGCCCACTTAAAACAGCTAAGGAAGAAGGCTTCTTTAAGACAGATGAAGAGGTTGTGCAGGTTCAGGCTGAAGTCCGCCAAATCGAGCTCTCAGGTCACGCTGATCAAACTGAACTTATCAAAATGGTCACTAAACTCAAGCCGAAACGTACGCTTTTGGTTCACGGCGACTTAGAGCAGGCAGAACTGTTGCAGGAGCAAATCAAAGATCTCTCTGATGTGTATATTCCTGAAGAAAACGAATCTTTTGACTTTTAAGAGGCTAATTCGTTGTTTAGCCTATAGTTTCTACTAGTAAGTTTATTCGACTTTTTAGGACACTGACAAGTTTTGTGGTGTCTTCAATGTATGCGAGGGTGAGTTTGAGTCCATTCGTGTCGGTTTTGCAGGTGGCATGGTTGAATTTTGCGGTTGCAGTTAGGATTGCTATTTCGTCGTCAATTTCTTGGAATATTTTTTGGATTTGTCTTTGTCTGAAGGGGCTTTGGGTTTGGGTGTTGTTTTGCATTTCGCATCCTCACATGAGTGTTACGTTTTTTATTAAAGGTAATACTTATATTTAAGGTAATACTTACTCAAGAAAACGTGCTACCACACAGCGCCGCACGCACTTCCCCCAAAAAAGCAACAGAAAAACTAACTCTGCAGTCCCTGAGTTAGGTGTGCCAAGCCAAAAACCTTTGGTCGGCTGTAAACGACCAAGCCCCCCTGAGCGGCTTACGCCGGAAAAACCCACTACTTTTTCCCTGTCCGGCGCAAGTCGGGTTCCCCGCTTGGCACACCCATTAAATTTGTACACAAACCCTTTCTACATAACGCATCAAGCATTTACGGAATTTCGGTCAGATTATCCCTCAAGGCCAGCCAACGCTTAAACTCAAGCCCCGTGCACTTACCCTTGCTTAGCCAGCCATCCCCATATTTTTGACGCATCTTCTCAGTGTAGGATTCAAAAGTTTCGCATTCGCTGACTTCTACGCTCTCTTTTTTCTTTTTCACTATGCCATTAACTCCAGATTCCAGCTACGCAATTAGTTAACTGTAGCTTCGTTTGGTTTCAATGTTTTGTTCGCGTTTGATTCAAGATTTTGCTGTTAATCGTCGGCTTTTCTTTTAGTGACATATTCTTGTATCTGAAACATTGGTTATGAACCCTGAAGGTTTTTGATGGTGTGTAGGAATGAAAAACATGTCTAGCGACCCTGCATCAGATGACTCTTCAAGCCCCCATAATGCAACACTCGATTTAGTAATTCAAATTCTCATGGAACATGAACAGGAGATGGCTAAACTGGTTGGTAGACTGGACGAACTTAAACCTAAGCTGGATAATACAAAGACGCTTTCTCGCCGACTTGACGAAATCGAAATCAGCTTAGGCAAGTTGGAGTCCGAAATTAGACGTCTGATTAATTACCTTTCAGTATCCAAGCTCGATTCATAAGTGTACCGTTTGCTAGAGGAAACAGCCACACTCCGTCAGTAGTCCAACTCAAAAACAGCCGCCCTCGGAATCTGCTTGTTATTGGAAAAAGAGTAAGGTCACTGTAACGAGCATTAAAGAGATAGCTGATTGGTGCAGAGGGTGGGATTCGAACCCACGAACCCCTACAGGATAGGCTCCTGAAGCCTACGCCTTTGACCTGGCTCGGCGACCTCTGCATGATATGGTTGCTGTATTGAAAAATAATTCTGACTGATAAATATATGCCGCTGAGCTGCCTCTTTCTTCTTTGTTGCCCATTCGGCTTCTGATTCATTATACAAAAAATGGCAGTAGCATGTATCTCCACACCCACATGGTTGCTGCTCCAACATCGAGTTATGTACCGCATGTGATGAAAAACACTTACGCCACACCGAAACAGCAGCTACAGCCGATTGCAACCCCAAAACACAACGTAGTCCACAGCCCGCCATGTGGTGTGCCGTAAACCACCACACCCACATAAAGAGCGAAGCCGTCTAAAACTGCTCAAAACATCGGGGTAATCTTCAGCAAACTACAGAGCATTAAGCTCAAAGTGAACACTATAGCGATTATCACAAAATCTTTAGCTAGAACTTCGCCGAGTTTAAAGAGCTTCTTTGAATCCGCGCTGTCTTCTTGAAAAATGGTTTTCCGCTTTGAAATTAACCGTACTGAAATGAAGACTGTCAGCCCCGCCAAAGCCAAATAATAGATGAACGGCAACGCAAATAACAGACCTACCAGAACCATCAAGGGAACCATTACATAACCCATTACTATGGTTAATAGTAATCCCCGCTTGAAACCGAGAATGATCGGGACCGTTTTTGAGCCGCTGCTAAAGTCCGAGGCATAATCAGCCAGGTCTTCCCAGAGGCTGTTAATTGCTGTGGTTACACCTATTAACAATGTGAGCGCAACAACGTTTATAGAGAATACGCCGAAGAAGGCGGCTATAATCATTATCGGGACAGCGCCAACTGTAAAGTTGACTATAGGTTTGTAAGGTGTTTTTCGCAACCTAAAAGGCGGTACCGAATATAAAACTCCGAATAGAATGCCCAACCCCACAAACAAGACCACAAACGGCATCATCGTAACAGCCCCTAACGCGAACGACAACGCTGTGAACGCCGCTACTACAACCAAACCAGCCCTACCCAATCGCCTCGTAAATTTCGCTCTGAGCGGATCAGAAAGAACATCCAAGTCCACATCGCAAAGATTATTCATCGCGTCAACGGCGCTCCAAATGCAAAACACAATAGCGCCGAGAAACAATGCTTGAGACCACGCGAACGCTTCCCCCGTCAAGAAGGTAGCGCCGACTGAAATCATGAACAGCATCAGCCCGCGTTCGACTGAGATGAACTGGGCAAAACCCCTTAAATCCTGCAGCATAGCGCACCAAGCAAGACCATCCTTCTTAAGCTTTCCCCAATCAGCAAACCCAATATGGCCTGAAAAGCCCGTTTTTTATGATTGCAAGTTAACCGTTGACAAAGCAAGATTTGATGGGACAGTTAATGACTTACTTCAGCCGATTCTTCCCTATTCTTAAGCTTCTCTTCGAGCAAAACCAGAAGTTCCTGAGGCTTCACAGGCTTAACCAAATAGGCATCCGCACCTTCGTCAAGCGCTTTAACCCCTGTTTCAAGCGATGGAAAACCCGTAATCATTATTTTAACCGTTTGTTGAAGTTGCTTTTTGAGTTTAGCAAGCAAATCTGTGCCGTCCATATCTGGAAGTCTGATGTCTACAAGTGCCAAGTCATAGTGGCGATTCTCAGTTTTTTCAATAGCTTCTTTTCCCGTTTCAGCTGTGTCGATTTCATAACCGCTTTTTTGAAGGATACGTGTAAACGTTCGAAGTATCGATTTGTCATCGTCAACCACAAGAATCGTTTTTTTTGATACTGCCACTTCTAACATGCCTTCCTCATCACTTTTACCCGGTTTTTGTTTAGTAAAAAACTTTGCCAAAAACAAGCCATGTTCGGAACCTGGCTTGACCTGACAAAGAAACCGTTTTTTCGTCATTTTATCAATGACTTTCGCGATTAATAAACGCTGTTCCCCCTGCTACCGATGGGTTGATTTGAAGCAAAAAAGGTTATAAAACCCAAAAAGACTTTTACTATAGGTCTTGACAGGCAGAATTGTTGTCGACACCTTTTTTGTCTTTTACCTACAGGATTACTCCTGAGGTTCCACCCAGCTACTACCAGAAGCTATTCGACTTCATATACACCCAATATTTGTTACCTCAAAAGCAAAGATTCACAGATATATCTCGCGAATCTACAAGCGTAGGCGAAAAATTACGCTACATAGTAACCGATTCACAAGGAAACAGACTCTTTCACGTTGAAGTTAAAAGCGGTACACCATTCGAATTAAGCATAAACCCCCTAAGCTCCGTTGCCTCACACACTGCCGCCGAAGAAGCTAAACAGGACGTTCTTATTGCCATGCAAATCTTCGCTCAGAACAGCAGAGACGCAACAGTGTTCTTTGCTTGGCGCGAGGGAGAAGAAATTGTCCCTGAAGCGTACAATAAGCCAGAGAAATCTTTCAACCGCTTATTTTTGGAAACTCAAATCCTTTTTTTCATAGTTTTCATAGTTTTCGGCATGATAATTTTTATCAGCCTAGAAACAGCGTTGCCCGAAGCATTCTGGATTGCACCGATAATATTAATCGCCATCCAATTCGGTTTTGTCTTCTACTCTAATCGCTTCATCGCACGTAGCGCCGACTGGCACATAACAAAAGCAAACCCAACAATACATTTACTTGAATATTATCTGCCAGTTAGTGAAAAAGCAGACTTTAACAAAACATACCCAAGAGAAACCCTCCTTGCTATTAAGAAGGAAATATACGACGAAATAATCGCCAAAAATGGCGAAGTTGAAATTGAATCTGCACAGAAAATTTTCTTAAAATACGGCGTTCCATGTGAACTCCAAAACCTCAAAGCAAAAAAAATCAATGTTTATAACCTAGTCAAAAACATCGCTGACCGTTTCAGTTTTCCCATGCCAGAAATTGTAGTTTCTAACACAATGGTCCCTAATGCTGCCGCTTCAGGTCCAAGCCCAAAACGCGGCTTAGTTTTGATTACCACGGGTATTCTGGTGCAGCTAGACGAAAACGAGTTATTGGGTGTTTTGGGCCATGAATTTGGGCATCTGCGAGGCCGAGACCCGCTTATTCTCTATGGTCTGGTCTCCGCCGAGTTTCTATTTCGCTTTTATGTATTGTTCCCGCTGTTTCCACTGTTATTTTCCTCCTTCTTGTTCTTCGCCTACTTCTGGGTGATTATGGTAGTGATTTTCTTTATCGCAAAGTTCTTCGAAGCCCGCGCTGATTTGGTTTCCGCAATAGTGGTGGGGAACCCGCAGATTTTAGCTGGGTCACTGGAAAAAATCGGTTTCCAGCGGTTACTCTATGAGCGAACTCCTTCTTATCGTGTGCAGGAATGGCTGGGTCTTGACCCTCACCCGCCTATTTATTTTAGAGTGGACAGACTAGAAAAGCTTGATTCCAAGATGATAGCACATCCGTTAATTCAATCAATGAAAGATGTTATACGAGGGTTCGCCGCTACTCTCAAAAGTTAGGCTTCCTACATCTGCATCCCTGAAGTTGGTTATCCGTGAACTATTTCGGGTACAGACAGAAAATATAAAAATACAATAGAGCAATCAAAATAGCCATAGCTCCAGAGGCAAGACATATTGAAACTACTCTTCGTCGCAATTGATGGCATGGGTGATTTACCCGCCAAAACATTAGGTAACAAAACCCCCCTCGAAGCAGCACAAACCCCTAACATGGACCTATTGGCCAAGAAGGGTCAAACGGGGTTAATGTACACTGTTGGAAAAGGAATTGCGCCAGAGAGCGATGTCGCAGTCATTTCACTTCTAGGCTACGATCCACTAAAGTACAGTACCGGCAGAGGCGTCATCGAAGCAGCAGGCATAGGCTTAAACATGAAAGACGGCGATTTGGCTTTACGATGCAACTTTGCTACATTAGGGCAAGGCAAAAGAATTTTGGACCGCCGAGCGGGAAGAACCCTCACCACAGAGGAAGCCACCGAACTAGCCAAAGCTGTCAATAATGAAGTTAAACTCACTTCTTACCCCGCGACCTTCGAGTTTAAGAATACTCTGGGGCACCGAGCAGTTCTGCTTATAAAAAGCCAAGACAAGCCCCTATCTAGTTGTGTAACCAACAGCGACCCCGCATATGCTATGATAAATGGTTTAGGTGTAGCGCAGGCTAATCCAGAAATGGTTCTTAAAACATGTGAACCCACCGATAACTCGGAAGCTGCAAGAGTCTCAGCGGGCTTGGTCAACGAGTTTATAGCAAAATCACATGAACTCTGGGAAAATCACCCAGTCAATGCTAAGCGGGCTGAAGCGGGTAAGCTAAAAGCAAATGTTGTTTTAACCCGCGACGCAGGGCATTTGCTGCCAAAATTTTTCAACATAAACCAGCACTACAACGTTAACTTCGCCTGTCTAGCCGATATGCACACTGAACGGGGAATCGCACAGCTGGCTGGCATGGACTCATCATTGCTTCCGCCGCCCTCAGGCAACCTCCAAGTTGACTGTGAACTCCGAGTAAAAGCCCTGCTGGAAGCGCTACCGAAACATGACTGCTTCTACATACACCTAAAAGGACCCGACGAGCCAGGACACGATGGCGACTGTAACCAAAAAACTGAAGTCATAGCAGCCATCGATAGATACTTTTTTGGACCACTGCTACATCAAATCTCGCTAAAAGACACAATAATCTGTGTCACATCCGACCACGCAACACCATGCGAACTCAAAGTCCACAGTGACACACCCGTTCCCCTGCTGATATCAGGCGGAAGAGTCACAGGCGATGACAAAGTCTCCAAATTCTCCGAGCGAGAATGCATCAAAGGCAACCTCAACACAGTGGCACATGCTTACGAGCTAATGCCGAAGCTGATGCAGCTACTCAAAAAACAAGCTTAACCTCGCCCAGCCTAACAAAGGTCTGGGCAGCTCGCCTGCTTTAGCACTTGCTGAGCCAAATTAAGCCTAACCTGTATAGCCGTTTTCTCCCTCTCCAACGGCTTATCCTTCAAAAGTTCTTTATGCATCTTAACATGATTTTCAATCGCCGCATTCATCGTTTTAAGAGTAGGAATCATAAGAATCTCATCCCCACATTCTGGACACTTAATAAAACCCCTTCTCAGAGAATTAACATTAGGCTCCGAAACCACTTTCAAATACAATTCTTCTATACTCAATATTTCGTTAATCATAGTTTCCGCCATTTTACCTCAGGAACTCCGCTTTTTATCTTGATTCTTGTATCTCAACTGCCACTATTTGTTATAAAATACTTCATAATATGCATGTATAGCGGTTGAGGCTGTTTTAGCTTTGTTTATCTTAAAAGATGTAGTTATTGTGAAAAAAATATGTGAATTTAACATGCGTGATGCCGCGGATTTAAACAGTTTCTGTTAAAGGATAAATTTTTGGGTTAAATTTCGCATTATCGCTCGAATTCTTCCAGCAAACCATTAAGCTCAGCAAATAACTCCAAAAAGCGGTACCCCCTATTCGATGTGCCGTACTTGTTCTGTTTTTTAACAAGCAAGCCCTGCTTCGTCAACATGTCCACGTGGCTTTTTAGTTGCGAGTAATTCAAATTGGCATTATACATGATACTGGTCTTCGTTTTCTGTTGTTCACAGAACAGCAAAATCTCAGCGATAATATCAAGTTTTCCTCGCCTCTGACTTTTAATGTTATTTCTTGTCTTCTCATGCTTGAGCAGTGCAAACTGCAATTGATGAGAATTCAGTTTTGCCGACCCCGCTTTACTGCTCAACTTTAACTTTCCTCAAACTTCAAGTTTCAATAGTGTCAAATCAGGACTTAAACGAATGTGACTGTGCATTAGCAGCAACAAAACAATCTAAAAATCGCCTGTTGACTTAACGCTTTAAATAACCAAACATGCTAGACATCAATTGGAGCATAATTTATGAGTCAACGGCTGCTGCTGTATTCTGATGGCGGTGCGAGAGGTAACCCTGGACCCGCGGCTATAGCTTACATTGCAACAACTGAAAATGGCTTAACTCTTAAAACTGATTCCCAGTTTATTGGCATAGCTACCAACAACCAAGCCGAATATCACGCATTAATCTTGGGGCTTAAATTTGCTGCTGACACTAAAGCAACTGAAGTGATATGCCATCTTGACAGCGAATTAGTAGCCAAGCAGCTTCGGGGTGAATACGCCGTGAAAAACACTGAATTGCAAAAGCTTAACACTCAAGTGAGAGCATTGCTGGGCTGTTTTAAAAAAGTAAGCTTTGTAAACGTACGCCGAACCAACCCCGCAATCAGCTGGGCTGATGGCTTGGTTAACAAAACGCTAGATGCAGAAGCCAAAAAGTCTAACGGCGAAACCTAAAAAGAAGCGCGATGATGAGAGCGGCCTATTTTTGTATGCGGCTATTCGCGCGAGCGACACATCGCACCATTGATTTCCATAGCCAGATATCTCACCTTGAAAGTGGCGTGGAATACACTTGGTAAGGGCAGTATGTTGGAGCTGACTTTTTTTATCTTGATAAAAAGATTTCATCAAGCCCCTTTTTGAAAAGCGTATTTGTCAACTTGGCTACAGTCAAAGACATCATAGCCTCAATCGCTGATATGGCACCTGGCGGAGTAATAGGTATTCATTAACCCAAACAATTTAGCCCAGAAACCACGATCGCATCTGTAGAAGAACCGACGGAACTCTAATTGAGTAATCCAGCAAGGTTTTTGGGGTTTTTGACCCGTACAGCCTATTTTATCTGGAAAATTGTATAATTGCTTGCCACTTGATTAATATCTGCTGAAACTCTTTTTCTATGTAGAAAACTGTACGGTAAACTAAGATAAACATACCCTCTCGTTTAAGCCTCAAAAACGCACTATGTAGAGGGATATAAGCGTTTTGACGTTTACACAGTTTTCAGTAGGTGTGAATCAGACTGCGTTTGATGGGACGGAAGACCATTGCGTTTATGGCTTTTGGTTTGGTAGCTTTTATTCTGTACTTGTGGTTTTTCGTCGGCTTCGACGGTTTGGTATCCCTGCTTAGTCAGCTAAATGTTTATCAGTATTCGCTGTTTTTGGGGTTGGCGGTTGCCGCTCTATTTGCAGCCGTGGTTTTCGACTCGCTGATTTGGTATAGCCTGCTGGACTCGCTTTCTCTCAAAGTCAAATTCAAGAAGCTTTTGCTCTATAACTGGATTGGAAACTTTATCGAGCTCATAATTCCCAGTGCAACCGTCGGCGGAGAAGTCGCCCGTATTGCCCTTGCCCAAAGAGAAACCAAACACGACACAGGCATAGCCGCTGCCACAGTCGTAGGGTCCCGCTTGATTAGCACATTCGTTTATTCAGGCGGTTTACTCGTGGCGTTTTTGCTTCTACTTCTTACCCATCAGTTACCCGTCTACCTCATAACTCCCGTCATTTTAGTGGTTGCTGGAACAGCCGCAATCATAGTCTGCGTATTCTTAGTTGCTTTTAAATCGGGTGCAGTCGACAAAATCTCAGCCATAACAGGGTGGATTATCAGACACGTACTCAAAAACCCAATGCGACAGGAAAACTTGCAGCGGAAAATCCATGACGGCTTATCATCTTTCAGCGAAGTTTTCAAGTCCTTTAAAGCGCACCCGAGTCAACTCATAAAACCTATAATCTACGCAGTCGTCTCGTGGATGTTCAACCTTATTTTGTACTTGATGGTTTTCTATGCGCTTGACTTCACGGCGATTTCGCTGGTGGATTTGGCAACCGTCTATTGCATAATTACCACAGTTGAAACTATAACAGCGGGTATCCCTGTGGGCGCGGTTGAGGTCACAATGGTTAGCCTCTTTTCGATTTACGGTGTCCCATTGGTCATTGCTGGGGCCGCTACTACCATAGCTCGGCTTTTGACTTTCTGGTGTCAAGTAATCGTTGGTTATCCGATGGTTGAGTTGATAGGCGCAAAATCACTGCTTAAAGGCAGCATCAAAAACCCTTTGCTGCTGCATCCGCCGTCTGTTAACTCCCAGAATTAAACGGCTAACTAATCAGGTGTATGGGTAAAACTGGACGGTCAAGTTTTTTTCGAAATCTTTCGCAGTCAAGTCATGTTCAAGACGGCAAAAAACGACTTTAGGGATGTTGGGGTGGAGGTCAAAGAAGTTATCGCTGAACTTTACCTTTAAATCGCTCAATTCTATCTTTGCGGCTTTAACATAAACTGGTGCTTGGAAGGTGACTTCGAAGGTTTTTTCCTCTAACTTTTTCGTGCTGATTTGGATTTTGGGCAGTGGCAGGTGAAGCTCTTTTGGTTCAGCTACTGTCTTGATATCTCCGCAGACAAATGCGCCTTGATGTTGGAGCGTGGCTGTCATTATACAGTTGCTTTTTGTCGGCAATTCATCCAAGGTCTTTTCGAACATAAGCCTTGACGTGTACGGTGCAACAATCGCTTTGACTATATGATCGTACACTGCTTCCCCTCCGAAAGTTAGCACCTCATACTTCAAGTTTGCATCCAGCGGCTCAGCAGTTTCGTTTATTGCGTACACTTCGACCCTGCCTTGCCTCACTATTATCGGGGAAATTATCGGCTGGTAAGCCCTTTTGACGTAGAAGTAGGCTGCTTTAGGGTGAAGCCCATAGTCAATTAAACTCCAGCTGATAACTGGCCAGCAATCGTTGAATTGCCAAATGAGGCATCCGCTGGTCCTAAACATTCGGCTTCGCCAGTGGGTAACGGCGGTTTTGAGCGCTTCTCCCTGATTTAGTTGACTGTATAGAACGAATCGACGCATGTCGTTTGGAACTGGATAATGCACAGCCAACAATGCACGCAGGAGTTCCATTCCGCCCGTTTGTTTTTCATGCGCCCTAAACGCGTAGGAGTCAGGCGTTAAATCTTCCTCTTCCAAATAGGACCTCAAAAGCTCAATTGTGGGCGGTGCTTGCCATCCGAATTCGGAAATGAACCTGCCATTATCCTCCAAATATGTGGTGTAATCGAGGCCTTTGCTCCAGGCATCCCAATTGTGGCGGTCGCCCTCATGTCTGCCGCTTGCGTCTTCTCCTCCGAACGGCGAGCTTGGACGGTACGGTCGTGTAGGGTCAAGACTTTGGCAGATTTTGGCGAGTAGAGTATCGAAGATTTCTGAACCGTAGAGCCGCTGTACTTTGTCTCGGCTTTTCCAGAGTACGTTTTGGAGCCACTGGTTTTCGTTGTTGCCGCACCACACCACAATCGAGGGGTGCCGCCTTAGCCGCAGAATAGCCTCCATTGCCTCCCGTTCAGCGTCTTTTAGGAACCATTCTTCTTCGGGGTAACCGGCGCAGACGTACATGAAGTCCTGCCAAACCATGATTCCCAAGGCGTCACAGAGGTCATAGAAGTCGTCGGCTTCGTAGACTCCGCCGCCCCATACTCGGAGCATGTTGAAGTTGGATTCAGCTGCTGATGTGAGAAGTTTATTGTAGATTTCATAGTTCACTTTGGGTAAAAAGCTGTCTGCGGGTATCCAGTTGGCGCCTTTGCAGAAGACATTTTGGTCGTTGATGTTGAAGATGAATGTTTTTCCTTCCTCGTCAGGCTCCTGAATCAGCTGTATGCTTCGAATACCCACTTTAATTGCGGCGTAGTCGAGCAACTCAGCGCCAGAATAAAGCTTAAACGAGGCGTCGTAAAGGTTGGGGTCACCGTAACCCCGCGGCCACCACAGCTTCGGCGTGGAAAATTCAAAGGTGCAGTCAGCAAAGTTTCTCCCCTCCTTAACTTTAGTTTCTAAGTCTTTTTCGTAGCGCTGCCCAAAACCGCTGAGCAGAAAATTCATACGCAACTCTGATTCGCCGGAGGCGTGGATTTCAGCGGTCAGCTTCATCTTCGCTTTCTGCGCCGAAACCTCTATTGGCGATGCGGCAACGTAACCCAGCCGCGCCTCGTTGTAGGCAACTATTTTTGCTTCTCTCCAAATTCCCGCTGTGGGCAATGTGGGTCCCCAGTCCCAGCCGAAGGAGTATTGGGCTTTGCGTACGTAGGGGCGGGCGCTGAAGTTTTCTGCGCTTAGACAGGCGTATTTGTATTTGTGTTTGGCTTCGATTTCGCTGGCGACTTTGAGGACCGGTTTAAAGCGGATGGCTATGAGGTTTTTGCCTGCTTTGGCGACGGGTTTGATGTTGAATCGCCATGGGATGAACATGTTGTTTGCTTCTCCGACTTTTGCGTCGTTTACCCATATGGTGGCATAGGTGTCTAATCCGCCGAAATATAGCTCCACGGCGTCTTTGCTGACAACTTCCTCGGTGAGGTCGATTTCTTTTCGGTACCACCACTCGTTCTCGGTGACCCACTGCACTTCTCGCTCGTTGCAGCCCTTAAACGGGTCGGGAATAAGCTTGTTATCCATCAAATTTGTGTGCGCAGTCAGCGGGGCCTCAGCCAGCAGCCAACCCTCAAGCGGCGCGTCAGTAGCGTAGGCTCGTTGTTCTTCGCCGTCTGAGCCCTTGTAGCCTTTAAAACGCCATAAACCGCCTAAAACAACCTCCGACAGCAAAACATTCACCATAGAACCAAAAAACGTGGACACTAATAACGTTAGCCTTTTACGTTTCCACGGAATCCTGCTGCAGTTTAAAACCAGTAGATAAGCCAGCACTTCAGCGAAGCAACCGATATTCGCCAATTCGCCCGAAGCGAGCCGCCGATTCTTGGTTGACTGCGCCGTGGCGGAGCATCATACTTGACTTCGCCGATCCGAAAACCCCTTTTCTTAGCGCAGACAAGCAGTTCCCCTCCGAAGGTCTCTCCACCCCTCAACTCCGCATCCACAATTGCGCCTCGTCGATAAGCCCTGAAATTAGAGTAAAAATCCGAGGTTCCGCAGAGTTTCCCCATGGTTTTGGAAGCCCACTTCTCAGAAAGTCTCGGCAAATCCCTTCGCGAGGCAACCACAAGGTCTAAAGTGTCCATCTTTTCGAGGAGATTAGGTATTAGTTCGGGTGGGTTCTCTAGGTCGGAATCAATCGTCACCACCAGTGGGAACTTCGCATGTTTTGCGCCGTAAAGTAGCCCCTTGGTTTGCCCTTCCCGTTCCTTTCCAATCGCAAAGTCCGCCAGCGGCTTAGCCACTTCTAGGGTTCCATCTGAGGAGTTGTCGTCGACAACTATGATTTCATGTGCTCTGTCGCTTAGTGTGGCTCTGATTCTGCGGATGACCTCCGCTATGTTTTGGGCTTCGTTCCATGTGGTTGTAACCACCGAAACCCCCTCCGGCTGGGCAGGGTTAACACTCATAGGTATGGTTAAGCAGCTCTGCAGTTATAAGCTCATTTCGGCGTTTGCGGTGTATTCGTTGGGTTGTAGCTGTTTTTGAGCCATAACTCGAGTGTATGATTCATCAGAAGCTTTTAATAATTGGAGGACTGATGTGTTAACGAATTTCAAAATTAAGGTAAAATTAATAGAAGGAATGAAAATGAGCAAAAGTGATAAACCCCACCTAAACATCATCATCATGGGGCACGTTGACAACGGCAAATCCACCACCACCGGCCACTTACTTTACTTAGCCGGCGCAATCGACGAACGAACAATCAAATCCTATCAAGAAGAAGCCGAAAAAATGGGCAAAGGCACATTCGCATTCGCTTGGGTTCTAGACAACCTCAAGGAAGAACGAGAACGAGGTGTCACAATCGACCTTCGATTCCTCCAGTTCCAAACCAAGAAGTACAACATGACAGTCATCGACGCTCCAGGCCACAGAGACTTCGTCAAAAACATGATTACTGGCGCCAGCCAAGCTGACGCAGCAGTCCTCTTCACATCCGCCGCAAAAGGCGAGTTCGAAGCAGGCATCGGCCCCGGCGGTCAAACAAGAGAACACGCATTCTTAGCATTCACCTTAGGTATTCGCCAACTAATCGTTGCAGTTAACAAGATGGACACTGCTAACTGGGCAAAAGAAAGATACGAAGAAATAAAGAACGAAATCACCCGCATGATCAAGATGGTTGGCTACAAAGTTGAGAAAGTCAACTTCGTTCCAGTTTCAGGCTGGACAGGCGACAACTTGATCAAGAAGAGCGACAAGATGCCCTGGTACACTGGTCCAACCCTTATGGAAGCATTTGACTTACTAGAACTTCCACAGAAACCACAGAACAAGCCAGTTCGTATCCCAATTCAAGACGTCTACAGCATCACTGGCATTGGCACCGTTCCAGTTGGCAGAGTCGAAACCGGCGTCCTTAAACCGGGAACAAGCTTGGTTTTCATGCCATCCAACAAGACAGCTGAAATTAAATCGATCGAAATGCACCACACTTCAATTCCACAGGCTATTCCAGGCGACAACATCGGCATGAACGTCAGAGGAATCGCTAAGAACGATATTCACCGTGGCGATGTAGCAGGTCCAGTTGACAATCCACCAACCGTTGCAAAAGAATTCATCGGACAAATCTTAGTTATCTACCACCCAACCGCAATCGCAGCAGGTTACACACCAGTACTCCACTACCACACAGGTCAAATCGCAGTGCGATTCGTAGAACTCATCAAGAAAATCGACCCACGCACAGGTCAAGTATCTGAGGAGCACCCAAGCTTCCTAAAGACCGGTGACGCAGCCTGGGTACGCATGGAGCCACTGCATCCAATCGCAATCGAAACCTTCAATGACTACCCAGAACTCGGCAGATTCGCAGTTCGAGACATGGGTACAACAGTTGCTGCTGGCGCAGTCAAAGAAGTCACCAAAAAGGGTCCATAAATCCCTTTCATTTATTTTTTGTTTTAGTTTTTAGCAGTTGCTCTCTATTTAATGCGTTTATAGCCTATTATTTGTTGTAGGGTCCGCACAGTCACAAGTCCATATATCTTTTCTTGTCGAGTTGCTAACTAAAGGTGTGGAACATGGTTTACTCAAATGATAAAATTGTTTGCTCCAAAGAGGTTTTGGTGGTATCGCTTAAGGATGTGCCCTTGGAAGTTAGACGTCAGGAAGCGACCAAACCGCTGTTTCTAGTAAGATACGAATAGATACTTATCTTGAAATTGTGTTTAATAGGGCGATAATTCGAAAACGCTTAAATTCTGACCATTCAATACACAGCAACCTGTAATCAGGTGCAGCTGTGATGAAGCATAAAATGCTAAGTTTAATCATTATAGCCTTTCTAATCTCAAGCAGTGTAATTGTTTCTTCAACTGTTTCATTGGCAAATGCAGAAATAGCGCCCACCGCTTATCTGGCCAGCGTTTTCCAATTTATGTTTCCAACCCCAACACCAACCCCAACACCAGAGCCGACTCCTACCCCGACACCTAAACCAGAACCAACCATCTGGCCCATACTAGACATAAGATGCACAACCTCTGCCTCCCAAAGCAATGTAAAAGTTCAAGTGTCAGGTACCTTAAGCTACAATCAAACCGCCATTCCAAACGCCCCCATATACATCGGCTACTGTAGCGCTATCAATGGAACCAACTGGCAAAATATTACATTGGTGCCCACCCGTAGTGATGGTACATTCGGCGTAGTTTGGCTTCCCCCCAACGCAACAGACAACTATATACTGAATGCACACTGGGGCGGGAACGATACTCTGCACTGGCTGGACGCTAAAGTTAATCTTTCCTTACTTGCTGATTCGTCGGGGAACGAATTCTCGGTTGCTTCTAACTCAACCATATACGGCTTTAATTATGATCCTGCGTCGCAGATTCTTAGCTTCAACACAAACGGTACCACAGGGACAGCGGGCTACATGTACGCTTCAATTCCAAAGGCCCTCGTAAGCGACATTCAATCCGTGCAGGTGACTAAAGATGGGCAAACTGTATCATACGGGAAAGAATCTAACGAGGACACGTGGGTAATTTCCTGCGTTTACAGCCAAAGCGAACATGCATTCGTTGTGAAAATTCCATTTGCGGATGCGATAACTCCTGAGTCAATACCCTGGACTGTAATTGTTGTTATTGCAGCGATAGTTATCTTAGCTTTAGTTGTTGTTGTGGTGGTTGTTAGGCGTAGACGTAAAATGGCTGCAACAGTTGCCTCAATATTAAAAGAGAGTCGCCCATCATATTAGTAACTTCGGAAGCCATTTTTTTCACATTTTTGTTTTTTTCTATTTTGTTGATTAAAGGGAAAACCACATTAACCGCCTCAGCATACCGCAACCATACAAGTGATTGTAATGTCCAACGACGGATCCCTGCTCCCATTCGTTAAAGGCAAAAAAAGCGGTGGTGAAGAACCAACCATAATCATGGATAGCCGAGAAGCCAGCAGCGCCAAAAAAATTGCCTCAGGCTTAACCGAAAAAGGGGCCACCGTAAAAACTCAGATGCTGGAAAAAGGCGACTATATACTGAGCGACCAGTGTGCGGTGGAGCGTAAAACCGTAAACGACTTCGTGTATACGCTTACGCGGCGTTACCTGTTTGAGCAGCTTTTTCGCCTAAAAGACGTTTATCCGAAATCGCTGATTGTGCTGGAGGGTTACTTGCCCGTTATCTACAAGTATAGCAGTATTCAGCCTCAGGCTATTTGGGGTGCAATGTTTAACCTGGCTAAAAACGGCATCGCAATGATTAACACCGCTAGCCAGAAGGAAACTGTTGATTTCCTCTATACGGCGGCTCGACAGGAGCAGCTGGTTGAGAAACGCAGCGCTGTAGTACATGCGTTTAAGAAGTGTGATACGCTTTCGGATGCACAGGTGTACTTTGTTGCGTCATTGCCCAGTATTGGGCGGGAGAAGGCAACCGCGATTTTGGAATCTTACCAGACGCCTATGAATGCCTTGATTAACGTAGATGATTGGGAGAATGTGGTGCATGGATTGGGTCCAGTTATTACTAATCGGGTTAAAGATGTGTTGGCGACGCCATATAAGGATAATAAAGAGCGAGCCAAAGAGAGCTGCAGACAAAAAGAGCTTGATTCAGATGCTAAATAGTGCCTCTTTTGGGCGTCATGGCTTTGCGCAAGCTTGCGTTTTTTCTTTAGTTGTTGTTGCAGAAAAGCGCCTATACACAACAACAACCAGCGGGTTGTGTAGCAGTTTGGCTTTTTGCTTTGGAGTTTTTGTTGGGTTGCATGCTGGTTGTGGCGTTTTCTGCAAGCAGTAATCAGGCAGCCTTGACTTTAGGAGCGCCCTAACCGCTAAAGTTAAAGCCAACCCAACAAATTAGATAGAACGCACCGCAAAATCAGCTGGAAGTAAACAGTGGGGCTTTCGGCTAGCTTGGTCCAGGCTTGTAGCCTCGGGCGCTATAGACCCCGGTTCAAATCCGGGAAGCCCCACCATTGATTTTTTGCGTTTTTGGTATTGGCCCGGCGGTCTTTTCTAAGTTTTTCAGGCTATT
>JBNIDR010000029.1:0-9318 GCA_050108155.1 Bathyarchaeia archaeon
AATTCGCCACTGGAGTGGCGGGCCCGCTGGGATTTGAACCCAGGACCTCCAGCTCCGCAGGCTGGTGTCATAATCCGTACTAGACGACGAGCCCAACGTATCTTGTTGTGCCCCAACAAAACTGGAGCAGAGAAGTAAATACTTTGCTTAAACTTAAAAATAGTGGTGCCAAAAACCAGTTATTTCGGCTGTATGGGAAACGTAAGCTTGAATTCTGTGCCCACGCCAACTTGGCTTGCAAAAGTTATGGTGCCGCCCATGGCTTCAACCAGCCGCTTAACCACCGCTAGGCCAAAACCCTGACCTTTGGATTTTGTTGTCATCAGAGGCTGGAAAATCTTCGGTTTCACATCATCTGGTATACCAATACCCGTGTCCAGCACTGAGATCACAACTGTGCTGCCTTCTTGGGTTGTTTTTATGGTTAATTTGCCTCCGTTAGGCATAGCTTGAACAGAATTCGTAGTGAGGTTAACAAGGATGCGCTTAAGGAAAGTCACGTCAAGCTTAACTTTGGGCAGTTTACGGCTGCATTCCGCTCTGGCCTCAATATTATAGGGGATATACACTGTATTGACAAGTTGAGGAATAAGCGTGCAGAGGTCAACCTCCACAGGTTCAGGTTTTAGCGTGCGTGAGAAATCTTGCAGGTCAGCAATGATTTTGTTCATGTAGTCGATTTGTTCTTGAATAGAAACCAGGCTTTCCTGCACGTTTTGTTTGCATTGACTATCAGGGGAGGAGTCAATATCCTGCTTCATCAGGTACAGGTCACCGGCTATGGCTTGCAGAGGATTGCGGATGTCGTGCCCGATCATGCTTGCGGTTTGCCCGATAGCTGCCAATCGCTCAGCGTTTTGAAGTTGTCTTGTGCGTTCCTCTACGAGATGCTCAAGGTTTTTAGCGTACTTTTCCAGTTTATCCTCGATGCGCTTTCGCTCGGTTATATCCTGTTCAACACCCATAACTCGAGAGGGTCTTCCGCTTGCATCATATTCACGTACAATACGCTCAGAATGCAGGGTGCGAACCGTGCCATTTTGCCTGATTATGCGGTAATCAAAACTGCCAGAGTCAGGTAACCCACCCCGCATGCGTTTTTCAACGAGGGGTCTGTCTTCGGGATGGACATGTTTTAGGTAATCGTTGAAGTTTGGGCCAGAAATTTGCTGTGGCAGGCCAAAAATCTGAAAAAGCTCCTCTGACCAGACCGCACGGTCTTCCTTGACAAAGTATTCCCAGCTTCCTAAGTGGGCAATCCGCTGAGCCATGTTTAAGCGTTCCTCGCTATCTAATAGAGCTTCTTGAGTTTGCATCCGCTCGGTTACGTCCTCGTAGATGGCTATGGCGCCGTTTGCTTTGCCGTTTTGGTCGTATAAGGGTTTAGCATTCACGTTTATGATGAAACGTCGCCCATCGGGGCGTTCAATAATGACTGGCTCGTCTCGAACGGTTTCCTCCTTAAACAGGGCTCTGTAGGTGTAGAGTTCTTCGGTTGGGCAGGGTTTTCCGTTCATAGAAAAAATTTTCAGGGCCTTAGCGTGTTGCTCTAGGGAGATGCCGCATGGGTCAACTCCGTGGAGTTCAACAGCGCGTTGGTTAGCGTAGGTCACTTTGCCGTCGGGTTTCTCGAAGACCACAACCGCTGAGGGAATGTTTTCCAAAATAGCTTCTAACTTGTGCTTGTTTAGGGGGGTTCGACAGGATGAAGAAGCTCTATTTATGGGGTTGCCTTTGTTAACAGCGGTTTTATTATCGTGGTTTTTCGGTGCTATCCTGCGGGGCTCGGATAATTCAGCCATAACTCCTCCAAAAACCCAAAAACCTGTCTATATTATATAGAGAAAAGAAATCAGTTAAGGCTTTTGCTAGCCTAAAGAAAAGGAAACACGTTTAAAAAAAGTTGGTTTGAGAGCTAACTTTTGTTAAGCACCCGCTCTAAAGCTGCGATGACATTCTGTTTGCCCATCGCAAGCACGTATGGTCCCAATCGGGGTCCCTGAGGTGCCCCCATAAGGATTTGGTAGAGCACTTTGAAGAAGGCGCCGGGTTTTAAGCCGTTGTCTTTGGCGCTGTTGAATATGGCGTTCTGGATTGCGTCAGCATCCATTTCTGTTTGTAGCTTGGCGACAAGTGCGCTTATGGCGTTTGTTTCCTCAGCTGTTAACTCGACTTTGGTTTCTTTTATTTCTTCGAAGTCCCGTGTCCAATTCAGGGCGTACTCGATGCGTTGCTGTAGACCTGCATCTATGCCTTGACCTTTGGGCAGGTAACCGTAGCTCTGGAGTTTCTCGGCGACGTAATCGTTTAGGCACTCTTTTGGCGCCATCTTAACGAGGAACGCTAGGAGGTTGTAGGGTACGTGGATGCTGGCTTTGGCGGGGGGCTTCATAACGTAGCAGTACTGGAATAGCCCCTTGAGGCGGATGGCTTCTTTCTCGCCGACCTGCTTCTTGCCAAAGTAGACGTCTTCCATATAGTCAAGTTCGTTCATGTAAGCGGGGATGTCTGAGACGTCGAGGCTACGTGTGCCCACGAAACGCTTCAGCATGAGAAGCAGCAGCGATTGGGGTGAGCCATAGTTGAACCATACCTGCGGCGTGAACACGTTACCCGCTGACTTGCTGATTTTTTTGCCGCCTTTGTCGAGGAACATCTCGTACTTGGCGTGGCTCGGCGGCTCGAATTTGAGGACTTCGCGGCAGATGCGGTCGTTTATGCGCACGGAGTCAGCGATGTCTTTGCCGTAGGCTTCGAAGCGGATGTCGAGGGCTTTCCATCGGGCTGCGAATTCGCTTTTCCATGTGAGTTTGCCCTGTCCGCTTTTGATGTCGACTTCACCCTCGTGTCCGCATCCTGGGATGAGCTTGCCGCGGATTTCGAGGCCTTCGCATTTGTAGGTGACCTTGTCGGTTTTGGGGTCGAACTTGTATGCGCGTGTTGTGTAGAGGTGCCCGCATTTCTCGCAGACTGCAAAGAATGGGAGCACTTCGTTGTAGGTTTCTTGTCCGACTTCTTCTTTGATGATTTCGCCCACTTGTTTAGCGTTTGTTAGGAGGGTGCGGATTTCGTTTAGGAGTAGGCCTTTTTTGTAGACTTCGTTGGCGCTGTAGTACTTGTATTGGATGCCGCATTTATCCAGCGCTTCGAGGAGGAGGCTGCTCATGTGTTTGCCGTAGCTTTCGTGACAGCCGAAGGGGTCTGGGATGGTGGAGACGGAGTAGCCAAGGTACTTTTCTAAGCTCTTAGCGGTATCCGCGGGTAATCCGGCGGGGACTTTTCGGAGGCCGTCTTTGTCGTCGCAGAAGGCGACCAGCTCCGAGTTGCAGTTCATGTTTTTGAGGGCTAAGGTGACTGCGTAGCTGCGGCTAGCGTCGCCTAAGCTGCCGATGTGGGGAAAACCTGAGGCGCCCAAGCCCATTTCTGTGCGGACTCTACTCATGTCGCGCTTTAGCGTTTGCTCGCGTTCGATGACTTTCTTAGCCATCATGTCATACCATGTGCCCATGCCGACGATAACGTCTTCACTCATCTAGTGTGCCTTCTGTGCTGATTGACTATGCAGGGGTATAGAAAAATGTTTAGAGCCAAAAAAGCCGCTTAACTGGTCCTATGGTGCTTCTGAATAGTCTGTTTTCTTTAGTTGTTGTTGCAGGGGTCCGCCTATATACAACTACTACCAGCGGATTGTGGGGAACAAGCCGTTTCAGCTTTGGCGTCGGGGGTTGGTTGCAGGCTGGTTGTGGAAGCTGCCACAAGTTTGATTACTTGAATTGCGTTAGACTCTATTCCGTTCCTGGTATAGACTGTTACCGCAGCCGTGTTCCCTTGCGCATGTCTTGAGGCGATAAGCGATTCTTAAATTCAAACAACTCGCGGTATCGACCAACCTCAAACAGCCATGCTTCCTGAATCTTATAGGTGCGGTCATAAAGAATCCAAATGAGCTTGTCCCAATCAAAATTCTGTGCCTTCCCCACACGAGTTACAAAACTACCAACTTTACCGCTTGGTCGGTTAGACTTAACCTGATACCTCTCACTGCCAACGCAAAAATCACAGCCTCTGGTCACTGCGGTATCCTCAGTTTTCCTGCCCAATCCTATTCTTAGGCTTGTATTGACAAGTTTTGCAGCGTCGTATTCAGCAATATCACAAGTAATTCTTGGGGCTACGGCAAATCTCTTTTCCCATTCTAACGCTACCTGTACTAACAAATCACGAAGTTGATTATCATCAATTTCTGAAGGTCTGACTTGCATAATAACCCCTCGAGTCTCGATAGATGATTATAGTGGTAGAGAGAAAAGTTTTGCGAAAAGAGGGGTTATTTGCGTCGGAGCGCTGCTGTGATTGCTAAGGCTGCAACTGCCAACAGTATCACGATGAGAGAGTAGAGCCAGTTGATGCCCCATAGGAGCCATGCACCGCCGACTGCAATAGCGCATAACCCAAGCGCCATAGTGCTGAAGGGGCTACGCTCGTACTTGACGGGTTTGCCCATGCGCATAGCGCCCAGCGCTAGGAACCATAGTCCTGAAAGCAGGAAAACTACCGGCACAATCAGCGTCCAATCAATCAGTCCCACAACGTAGAGCAGCACCGCCACTACTATGGTGAGAAAGAAGACGCCGATTGTTAGCAGAGTTCGATTGCTTTCGCTCATTGCCGAGGGGTCCTAGGCTATTTTTTCTCCGCATTCGGGGCAGAATTTGCTGTTGGCGGGGATGGATTTGCCGCATTTTGGGCATATCATTGCTTGTTGGCTGGGCGGTGTGAGGTTGGTTCCGCAGTTGGGGCAGAACTTGCTCGTAGCGGGCACTTTCTCTCCGCATTTCGGGCAGATCACAAGCGCCGCTGCTGGGGCTGCTTGAGGCGCACCCATTTGGTTCATAACCTGTGGGATAAGCACCATGCCTGCGCCGAGTGCTCCTGCGCCGCCACCTGATTTGCCCAGTGACTCCGCTGCGCTTTTCACGGTTTCCATACGTAGGACGTCGCCGGGTGCGGTTTGGCCTGTTTTGAGCCAGAAGAGGCGTTCACGGTACTCGGGTGTGGTGTCGATGCCTTCGAAGCGTAGGTCAGTTAGTTCTATGCCGACGCGTTTTAAGTAGTCGATTAGGGTGTTTTTGACGATTACGCTGGTTTCGTCTAGGCGCGTAAAGACTGTGATAAGGTCATAGTGGCTAAGTTCATCGATGATTTTCTCGTTTAGGAAGCCGCGTAGGAAGTCGTTGACGCCCTGTGTGGTGTAGGCTTGCTGTCCACCGATGACTTGGTTAACGAATAGGGTTGCATCTTTGACTTTAAACCAGAATTGCCCGTAGACCTGTAGCGGGGCTAGTTCTGTTGTTTGGGCGCGTGTGCCCCATTTGCCTGCGAAGACCTTGGTGCTGATGAATAAAACGGTTGCTTTGAAGGGTTTGTTGCCACCGAAACCCGCCAATCGCGTTAGTAAACCTGTTAGCAGAGGAAGGTTAAGGGTGGTTAGTGTGTGTCTGCCTGCTTGGAAGATATCGTAGGCTTTTCCGTCTCGGAAGAACACAGCCATCTCGTACTCGTGGACGATGAGTTGGGCGCCCCATGTGATGTCCTCGTTGGGGTACCGCCAAACGATGTCTTCAGCGCCGACGTTTGTCCATTCTATTACTTGCGGCATTATGCTGTCACTCCTACAATCGTTTCTTGGCGTTTATCGAAAGTGTCCTCGAGCAAAGTGAGCTTGTCGGTGACGCTTTGGATTTTGTCTTTAAGGTTGCTGAAGTCACCGTTTAGCAGTTCAGCTTTTAGAGCGTCAACTGCATCGGTTAATGTGTTAACGCCGTCCACTAGGCTGTTGTCGAAGGCAATCATACGGTCAAGGTTCTCCTCTTTGATTTTCACTATATCAAAGAAGCCTGAGTAGCCGTATGATGCGTGGTTAATTTTCTCGGTGATTGTGTCCATTTTCGCTACTAAACGGTCAACATCGGTTAATACGTCAAAGTAGCGTTTGTCGCTGATTTTCTGTGCAATAGCCCGCACATTGTCTTTGTCGCGGGAGAGTTTGAGGTAAAGATGATTACGGATAAGCTTGTCTGATTCTCGGCGAAGCTCTTTCTCTTTGTACCCGCGGAAGCCTGGAAGCGCCGCGGCGATTTTCTCGGAAAGCCTCATTTGGCTTTTCCCTTGGGCATACACATCTTTATTTTCGCTCATTTCCTATTTCCCCTGATTTTTGCATTTCGTATTAAAAAAGGAGTTACTTTTAAAGGTTATTCAAATAGACTAAAATCTAGCGTTAGGAATATCGCCCTTGAGAACCATGCCTTTTGCGCCGTCAATAAGCATTTGGTAGAGGTTGCCTTTGTACTCGTACTTGATAAACCACACAGGCGCATGCAAATACACCATCTGCTTCGGATCAACAGTGGTCGATGCCTCAATTACGCGGTCTATATCCTGCTGTAGTAGAAAACGGTGGTGAGCATCAATTTGCTGGCGCGCCAACTCTAACGCCTCATCCCGCTCAACCTCACTGTTTAGCACCTTGGCGAAGCCTTCTATCTTGCGGAAGTCATAAGGCACCTTCCCCGCCAAAGGAACATCATAAGCGCGAGTAGGAAAATCAGAGGCCTTCCTTGCCAGCACAAGCCAGTTATACTCCTTCTTAAGCTGCCCCTCTTTAGTGATAGGTGGGGCGATGCGTTCAAAAATACCCTTGTACTTGGTTGCTGCTTCAACTTGCACTACCCAGAAGGGCAAATAGATGAGGGTTTTTTCGGTGATTTTACTTTTTTTAGCCAAGTCACCGGGTTTCATGAAGCCCGAGCGCATCCAATCCCGAATTAGAGTATCCATATGCTCGGGGCTGTAGCTGTTCAAAAGAATGGAGTGTTCGAAGTTGAAGGCTTGACCAGTCTGGATAACTGTTGTGAAGCCGCAGTACTTGCAAGTAGCGATTATCTCGCCTGGCTTGAACTCCACAGGCGCCCCACAATGAGAGCAGCGGATGTTCTCTGCAACTGCGGATACCATAACGTTAGGCCTTCAATAGCTTTTCTCGTTTAAGAATCTCTCTTGCAACAATAACTCCTGATGCGGAAGCTTGGATTAAGCCGCGGGTGACACCTGCGCCGTCCCCGATGGTGAACATATTCTGGATTTTAGTTTCTAAGCTGTTGTTAAGTTGGAGGTGGCTACTGTAGAATTTGACTTCAACACCATAGAGCAGGGTTTCTGGCGATGCAACACCCGGAGCAATTTTGTCGAGAGCTTCCAGCATTTCTCTGATGTCAGTTAAATAGCGATAGGGTAATACGAAACTTAGATCGCCAGGTGTAGCATTTTTGAGGGTTGGGGTGAGAACACTATGGCTGATGCGTTCGGGTGTGCTGCGTCTACCATGATTGAGATCGCCAAGGCGCTGAACCATAACTCCGCCACTGAGAAGGTTGCTTAGTCTGGCGATGTATTTGCCGTAGGCAATTGGCTCCTTGAACGGCTCGGTGAATTGTGTGCTAACCAGTATGGCGAAGTTGGTGTTGTGAGTTTTTGTTTCCGCTTGACTGCCACCGTTCACTGTTAAGACGCCGTCGTAGGATTCGGTTGTGACTTCGCCGTAGGGCGAGACACAGAAGGTACGAACTTGATCGTCAAATGAACGTGAAAAATAAAGCAGCTTAGGCTCATAGAGAACCTTAGTGAGCTTCTCCATAACAGAAGCCAAGAGTTCGACACGGACACCGATATCAACCGGGTTGTTAACGGTTTTTAACCCTCGAATCTGAGCTTCAGTTTGGAGCCACTCTGCGCCGCCTCTGCCGGGAGCGATTATAACGTATTTGCCCATGATTTTGTCGCCGGAAACTGTCTCGACACCCTGCACAGTGTGGTCGTCAACGATCAGGCCTTTGACCTCGGTTTTAGGCATGAATGTGATTTTGCTGTCTAAGTACTTGCGCATCTCTTTTAATACATCAAGGCATCGGTCGGTGCCCATGTGGCGGACTTCTTGCTTAATCAGCTTCAACCCAGCAAGTGAGGCTTGGCGTTCTATTTCGTCAACCTGATCGTTTTGGGTGCCGAAGACTTCTTTGCTGGCTCCGAATTTGATGTAAATATCATCACAGTACTTGACTAGGTCTTGGAGCTCTTTGTTGGAGACGTATTGGTTTAGCCAGCCGCCGACTTCGGTTGATAAGGTGAGTTTGCCGTCACTGTATGCGCCTGCGCCGCCCCATCCTGAGAGAATTGAGCATGGCTCACAATGGAGACATTCGAAGCCACGTTTGCTGGGGCACTTGCGTTTTTCTATTTCTGCGCCGCGGTCGATGACGAGCACGTTTAGGTTTGTGTTTTCGGTTAGTTCTAATGCTGAGAAGATGCCTGCGGGGCCTGCGCCCACGATGATTACGTCGTATTTCAAAGGACTTTTCCCTTCTGGAACCCAGAATTACATGCAAAGGGTTGGATATATTTGTTAGTGCCTCTATGCTTGATTGAAACAGGCGCGTCTATGCATATTTTTTAGATATATCTTAAAAACATTTATACTATGCCAGTAGCCAATAGCAATCCAGACGCAACATGCCACAAGACAACATGGACGAATTAATCAGCGACTTCAGCCGCTTCTACATACTAATCATACTCTATGAAGGCCCCACCCACGGCTACAGCATCATAAACCAATTCAAAAAACGCGTCAAAAAAGAAATCAGCCCCAGCCTCGTCTACCCGTTTCTGCAGCAACTCCAAGAAAGAGGCTTCGTAAAATACACCATAGAACCCGTCGGCGAAAAAGAACGCAAAATCTTCGAGCTAACCGACGCAGGTAGGGAACTCTGCGTTGTATTGTTCAAGCGCTTCGCTGGTTTGGTATCCATCGCTATGGCCCCAAGCTTAGACATTTGTGCTCACTGCGGCTGCAAAGTCTACGAAGGCGCCTACAAAGAAGTCATCGACGGCAAAGAAATGGCATTCTGCTGCATCCACTGCGCCCAATCTTTTAAAGAATGCAAAAAATCCGCCAAACAGGCAAAATAGCGTCTTTCTCCTTTTCCGCTGCTATCTTTTTATTCTGAAAAAGCAGAAGTATAAGCGAGGTTTTTGTGTGGAATCAGGTTTTATCCGTGTTGCAGACATATCAGAAATAGAAACGGGAAAAACAAAGAAGGTAAGAGTTGGAGACATAGAGGTTTTATTAGTCAACGTTGAAGGCAACTTCTACGCCATTGACACCTTATGCACTCATTATGGAGGCGACTTGTCTGAGGGCAAATTGGAAGGCAACATACTCACCTGTCCAGTTCATGGAGCAAAATTCGACGTGCGAGA
>JBNIDR010000029.1:9328-15675 GCA_050108155.1 Bathyarchaeia archaeon
GAAGGTATTATTCTTAGCGGCGTACATGTGGCCTCGGACAACCTCAATCGGTTCGCCGTAGTGGGTGAACGCTCGCTCCTGCCTGATTGGTGTCTCATTATAAATCTTCGATATACCCTCTGCAAGCTTATCTGAGGGTTCAACGACAGCGATTTTTACGCGTGCTTTTTCGGCTTTACGTATCATGTTGCGGGTTTTTTTACCCACCAACTGTAACCAACTATTGTAATCCTTAATTTCGAGCAAACCAACGTTGTCATCTTCAGCTACCCAGTTCGGCGCTACAGAATCGATTGGGCAACACCATCTGCGGTCCAAAAAGGTATAAACGTCCACATTACGGTCTTGAAGTTTTTTGATAAACCCTGCAGTTGGGCTAATATTCTTTTCGTACTCGTAAGTGTCGTGACCAATTTTGAGTAAACCTTTCTTTTTTACGCTTAAACTGCAAAGGTCATCATCCACTTCCAAGAGCCTATAAAGTACATCATAATATGGACCTCTGCCGCCTCCAGCAGCAAAAAGCCAATCAGGATGAATAGAAAGCACAATATCGTTCTCGCTCCATTTCAGGGCCTCAGACAACGTTTTATCACTGCCCTCCTGAAAGCGCACTCGGTCTAAACTAAAAGTTTTGAAAACATGGAAAGACTCAAGGGGAAACCCTGTTGGAATCACAGCTTGGGCTTGAGAAAGTTTCCTTCCCCAAAGAAGTCTTGCGAATTTGCGTTGCGTACCATGAATAGTATAATACTTCACGGAACGTCCTGTTTCCTCCTCCAGTTTTTTCCATTCCTTAACCGGATTGGTGGCCACGTGCAAGGCTACTTCGTGCCGCTCGGGATCTAGAAGCTCAAGTAGCTCCTTGTTTGGGATTGTATAAGGGGTAAAAAACCAGTAGGCTTTTACTTCTTTGGGTGACTCGTTAATCATTCTTGCTATTATGCAGGCGTTTCTTAGATAGCGGTGTCCTCTTTTGTTTTTGCTTCTCAGCGCTACTGAAAGAACGCTAAGTGCCCTTGATTCATAAGGATAATCGACGTCTATTCTGATTTTTATCATTGCCTGCTCAATTGCCATCTAAGGGAGAACATTTTAGTTATAAACCCTCCTCACCTCACAGGCGACCATCTCCAAAAAATGTTGCCCTTGCAGTTTGACGCCTCACTTCTAAACGGTAAACACTTATAGTAAAATTGGGATTCTCTACTTTGGATGGCAAAAGGATGTCGCAACAATCCAGCACCGTTAAGGCTAAATCGGCTATACCGACTGTAACCATCATAGTTTTGAATTGGAACGGCTGGAAAAACACAGTTGAATGCCTCGAGAGCATAAGTCAAATCAACTACCCGTTATACGAAGTCATTCTCGTGGATAACGGGTCAAAAGACAATTCAGTTCAGCAAATCCAAACTTACGCCGCAGGCAAACTGATGGTTAAATCAAAATTCTTTCAGTACAGCCAAATCAACAAACCACTATCACTTATCTCAACAACTAATGCTTCACCAAGTTTTGGCGGAGAAATTTTCTTGGTGCAAAACAGCACTAACTTGGGCTTCTCAGCAGGCACCAACATTGGCTTAAACCTTGCACAGAAACACAAAGCCGACTACGTACTGTTATTAAACAACGATATTGTAGTTGAAAAAGACTTCCTAAATGCACTCGTTGAGCAAGCTGAAAAGGAGCCACAAATCGGCATCGCTGGACCCACAATTTACCATTATGACCGCCCAGATACCGTTGATTTCGCAGGAGAAAACCTGACAGTTTGGAGGGTTAAAGGCAAAGAATTTACTGTCCTATCTAAGCAGCCCCGTGAAGTCGACAAAATCGAAGGCTCATGCATGCTAATCCGCCGAGCGGTACTCGATAAAATCGGTTTACTTTATACCAAGTATTGGGCATACTGGGAAGAAACCGATCTCTGCTTTCGCGCAATGAAAGCAGGGTTTAAGGTGGTTTACGTGCCTGATTCGATAATTTGGCATAAGGTGGCGCAGTCAATTGGAGGAGAGGGAAACCTTCGGCGCGAATATTATCTCAACCGTAACCGCTTATTGTTTGCTCGGCGCAATCTAAACTGGGGAGATCAGGCAAAGTTTTTACTTTATTTCTTTGGATTTGAACTATGGCTAAAAACAGCAGTGGAGCTTAAGCATCATTCAAAGCAAGGGGCGTTCATGTGGTTGAAAGCTGCGTTCGACGGCTTTCATATGTACTTGGACCCAGCAAATGCACCATAAACCTGACTTATGCCTTTTTGGATAAAACTTGCCGGTAAAGTTCTATGTGTTTTTGGGCAATGGCACTCCATTTGGTTGCGTTCCACATGTCGACACATTTCGCCTTAAGCGCCAGTCTATGCTGATTATCCGACAGCAAAACCTGCAGTTTCTCATACAGGTCCTCGGAGTCGCCTACCCTGAAGAGGTCAAGGCACCCATATTCGTCGTATACTTCTCTAAAAGCAGCTAAATCCGACGCTAACGTCGGCACCCTGTAGGCGACTAGTAGGTGCAGAACGCCGCTGTCTGTCACATATCGATAAGGAAGCAATGCAACATCAGATGCATTAAGAACGGGAGTTAAGTCATCGAGGTATCCGGTGAAGGTTACTCTGTCTGAAACTCCGTTTGCCTCGGCGAGTTTCTTGAGGCTTGCAATGTACTGTTCATCTTGACTGTTTTGTGGTCCACCGGCAATTACTAGTTGAACGTTATCACCGATTTTTGGGAGCAACGGTATGGCTAGGTCGTGGCCTTTCTTTACCGTTACAAACCCAAGAATCGTCACAACCGTTTTGCCCCCCAAACCTAATTTAGCTTTTACTGCTTCTTTATCTGATAATCTCGGTTGCTGATAACTGCCGTGTGGAATCACACGGAGCTTGGCAGGTTTGACGCCATAGACCGTTTGCAACAGGCGTTTGCTCTCCTGTGTATGCACCACGATTATATCGGAAACTGAGAAAATCAACTTATCCAGTAATCGAGTATAGAGCAATCCGATCTTTCCGCCAGCGACCACGGCTTTTCTAGGTTCATGCATAGTTGTTATTACACGCCGATTCCCAAGTCCAAGACCTAAATAGAAAGGTAAAGCGGCAAAAGCAGTCAGAGTTCTGCCCAGTTTTGCACTGGGAAAAATTCCATATTCAAACTGGATATGCACCAAATCCTGCGAGCGCCCAACTCTATAGCCCAAAATTTTGAAGTAAGGGTTTAGTGCGTTGGTTTTCGGCACAGGTGTGACGTATCCACCCATTATTTTTCTCAGTTCTTGAACCAAAAAAAATGTGTAAGTGGCTATTCCGCATTCCTTGCCCCAAGAGGTAACAAAATTTATTTTCAAGAAATCTTCTGAGGAAATATTCACGAGATTTTGTCGTTTACTCTGGATTAATTGCAGAAAAAGGCGGCATAGATACTTGGGAATCCCTTTAATCATGAAGATCACTAAAGGAAACCAAAGCCCTTTCCATTTGGCATCTCAAACCAAAATCGGCTCCGCAGGCATTTAATTCTTTTCTTAGCATTTCCAGTAGGCGTATTTAACGCAGCCATATCCCTTAGCACTAACTATATTAGTTGTGTTAATCCGCCACCTTGCAGCCTCGAATTTTCACATAGCTGTAAACCATAAACTTCTATTGCGGCTGGCGTGTCCAACTTACGCCAAGCAATACTTCCTCGAAACCCTCAATATCCATTTAAAGTGCACACATTATGCTTCGGGTTCTGGTTCTAACAGACAACCTTAGGGCACCATGCTTATTTCTGCCTTTTAGAAAACAACCCATCAATCGGACACCCTAAGTCTGAAAGCCAGTGCTTGGGTCTAAATGATATCTTTAAATTCTCAACCGAATAACTCCTTAAGAGATCAAAAATTGTCATCCCCAAAAATCTCAGTATTTTTCGATCTTTACGGTCCACTGCACGAGAACAAAGACATTGGTCAAATCCCAATGGGTCTAATAGAGAATGGCTTGGATTCAAGCGTTATCACGGTAACTAAAAAGGAACTTTTTAGCCATAATCCAAAGTACCAAATTATTCACCATAAACTAGAGGATTTTTATAAACAAGAATTTTGGGTAAATAATGATTCAGACGTAATCATCGCATATCCACTACAGGGCGCGTCTTATTCGCCCTTAATTGAAAAGATGAAGTCGGGCGGCAAAACGGTCCTGCTTAAATTTGACAGCGACGGCAGATTTCACTTTCCGCTTCAAAGAAACTACTTTAGGATTCCCCTGCGAGAAAGACTAACTTTTAGAAACATCATAGGAGATGCGTACTGGCGCCTATCCCCTCAACAGTTAAAACGTCGGCGACACACTAAAGTTGCTTATGAGTTGATACGCCAAATTGAACTCAGTGATAGTACAATAATCGAAAGCCCCGACGCCCTTGCAAACCTCAATTATGTCTTGACCGCATGGAAGAGAAGTGACCTAATAAAAAAAAATCATTTTGTGCCCAACCCTGTAGATCCTGAATACGTTGAGGGCACGATAGGTAAAAAAGATAAAATAGTCCTCTCGTTTGGTCGATGGGACGATTTTAGACAAAAAAATACCCGCGTAATGGCGGAAACAGTTGTTGAATTCCTAAAGCTGAAACCTGATTTTCGTTCAGTTATTTTTGGAGCAGGAACCGATTTAGTTAAATCTTTTCTACAAGACGCCCCAGAAGAAATCAAGTCACGAATTGAAATCTTGGGGTATGTGGAGAAAGCCAAGATCAAGGAGCTTTTAGGAATCTCCAAAATCTTTTTTGTGCCCTCACGATGGGAAAGTTTCTCTATTTCCTCCGCTGAGGCTCTTTGTATGGGTTGCTCAATAGTTGGAACACCCGTGGAAGCATTAAGGTACCTATCTATGCAGGGCTTCTCAGGCAGCATATCCCCAACATTCCACAAAGAAGCCATTTTAGCCTCTCTTCTTCAGGACGCTAATAAATGGGACCGCGGCATGTACGAAGCGGAAAAAATCGCTGCGTACTGGAGACCTAAACTTGACAGAAAAACCGTCGCATATAGCATAGAAAGACTGGCAAGAGGGAATTAAGAATTATATTTATAATAATAACCTTGATATTGAAAGACTTGCGCATTTCACTGTGTACCTCGGATGTGAGCTTAGTGGGGGTTTTCAATGGAGTCAGCTAAAAATTTCATTAGGCACCATAAACGTTTGCTCTCCTTCGCTAAAGCATGCAAACGTGCTCTGCATCCAGCTAAAAATAATTGGCATGTGATAACTTTCGAGGACCAGTTCGGCTTAGCTGTTGACTGGGCTGATATGTTGCCTAAAGATTTCGACTGCATAATTGGCGTACCCAGAAATGGTCTCTTAGTGGCGAGCGTTTTGGCATTAAAGATGGGTAAACCCTTGAGCACGGCTGACGATTTTGTAAGGGGAATAGTTTGGGCCTCCAGTTCCTCTGAGAAGCCCTCTGTTTACAAGCGTGTGCTTCTTGTCGAGGATGCTGTTAATACGGCGCGTGCTATGAAAGAAGACATTTCTAAGCTTAAAGCCTTCGATGCCAATCTTGAAGTTAAAACTGGATGTATCTTTCCGCAGAATCCCGAAATGCAGAATTGGATAGACTACTACTACGCCATAAGCCACGATGCCCCTGCTCAGTGGCACATGCACTCGTTCTTTAAAGACAAAGTTTTAGCTGTGGACTTGGACGGCGTTTTGCTAGATGAGGCTACAGGTAACCCCATGCTTATTCCGGCTTTTCATGTTGAAGCGGTAATCACAGCAAGAATAGAGCGGGACCGCGCAAAAGTTGAGTCTTGGCTGAAAAGTCATGGAGTGCATTATAATCAGCTTATTATGTTTGGCGGAGAATTAGAAGATCGAAGTGTAAAGAGAATTGCCAAATACAAGGCAGAGCAGCTTTTGCGTGTTGGTGCTGAGTGGTTCTGGGAAAGTGAACCTGACCTCGCCGAAGCAATATGCGGCTTAAGCAAGCTCCCAGTATATTGCCCAACAAATCACAAGATTTACTCCTCGAAGTCACGGTGGGTGCAGTCGTTTAATAAAGGCAAAAAGAAATGATCGCTAAGTCTTTATGAGGTCTTCTAGGTAAGCCCAAATCTGCTTCTCAAATCCCTCAGGCGTCAACACCGCGATTTTATCCCACAGTTCTCTGCGCTTCATTTCCCACACATTATACGCCTCCATGTTTTTAACGATTTTTTCTTTCAAATCCTCATAGCTGCCCCAGCGGTACTCCTGTGGAATGAATTCCCTCATGCCGCCGCTGTCATGCACCAACGTGACGCATCCGCTGGCTAAGCCCTCCACTGGTGCAATTCCG
>JBNIDR010000029.1:15725-53628 GCA_050108155.1 Bathyarchaeia archaeon
CATCAGGTGCACGTAGATTCGGCTGTCCCGCAGGAGCTTGAGGAGTTCGGGTCCGGGCAGGTTAGTTTTCAGCGTGTAATTGGGCGGCAGGTTCTGTGCGAAGTGGTCGAACCATGTTTTTTCTTCTTTGATTAAGCCGCCGACGCTGACGAATTCGAATTGGGGCAGATCCGCCGCTAGCCGCTTCAAAATCTCATGGCGTTTGGCGGGGATAAACCGTGCCACATACACGACGCGTTTGCTGCGCTCTGGCAGGGGCGTGTCGCACCAGAACTTTTCAAGGTTCACCGGCGGATACACTACGATGGGCTCTTTCACGCCATGTGTTCCCCACAGTCGCATGATGGCGTCTTTTGTGTAGTTGCTGTTGCAGAAAACCATGTCGAGCTTGTCGATGCCCTGCTCCACCCACCGCTTGAAAAGCCACAGATACAGCCGCCGCTTGCTGGAGCCGCGGTTGTAGTCGTGGTGGATTTCGGGGAAATGCACGTAGGCGATGTTTTTTTTGGCTTTGTTTAGAAAGGTCGGTTCGAAGGGTGAAGAGGATTGGGTGGAGAAGAGGTAGTCGTAGTTTAGTTGGTTGCGGTATTTTTTGAGGAGTTTGACGTAGTTGTGGTGGCGCTTGTAGATGGTGAACGGCGGTTTCTCGGTGGTGCGTTGGCCCAGCGAGTGGATTTTGACTTGTTTGGGGAAGTCTTCGCCTACGATGTCTCGGTATCGGGCTGGGTCGAAGTCGAAGGTGAGCAGGTCGACTTGTTGGTTGTGGTTGATGAGGGTTTTGATTACGTTGTGGCAGACGCGTTCTCCGCCGCCGTAGATGTCGAGGTATGGGTGTACTACTAGGAACTTCGGCAAGCTTTCAGTCTCCAACGTGGTTAACGGATAATATCATTCGCTTGGTGTGGCTAAAGAAGTTTCCCCAGAATCCCTCTGTAGGCCGCCGTCGAGGGGTTCCACGCAAAATATATACATCGCCACAGAAGTTGGTACAGGAATAGCCTTCGGTGAAACAAAATGGTGCCCAACCAGAAAAAGCTCAAAGTCATCTTCGCTGATCCGCCGTTTGGTATGGAATCAAAAGGAGAAGCCGTGACAGAATCACCGAATTTAGGCATTCTCTATATCATCGGCTACGCCCGACCGCGCTTGCCAAACGTGGAGTTCACCTATCTGGAGCCTTTTCTCTCGATGGAGGAGCATCTGGCGAAGGTTAAGGCGATTAAACCCGATGTTTACGCATTCTCGTTTACGACGCCTCGGCGTGATCTGTCTTTTGAGACTTTAAAGAGGGTTAAGGCGCTTGGGCTGCCCATGCTCATGATAGCTGGCGGGGCGCATCCGACCATCGACCCGCAAGACGTGCTTGCTAACACGCCTGTTGAGGTCTGCATCGTGGGCGAGGGCGAAGAAACCACAACCGAACTCCTCAAAAAAGTCCAAGCGGGCCAACCCGTCACCGCCGTCGTGGGCACGGTGAATAAGCAGAAGAACAACGGCGTCCGCCCACTCCTAAAAGACATCGACTTCTTCCCCGCATGGGACCTAATCGACTTCGAAAACTACGAAGCCGCCGTCGCCAAAAAACGCCGCATGGCATACCTCTTGCCCATCCGCGGCTGCCCCAACTACTGCACCTACTGCAGCAACCCCGTCTGGAAACTCGAAAAACCATGGATACGCCAACGCTCGCCGAAGAACATCGCCGAAGAAGTCAACTACCTCTACGGCAGAGGCATCCGCGAAATCTACATCCGCAGCGACACCTTCAACGTAGACATAAAATGGTGCCTCGAAACTCTTGGGGAAATCGAGAAGCTCAAACTCAAGGGCATGGCGTTCCAATGCAACCTCCGAGCCGACAGACTCAACGACGAATTAGCCCAGAAGCTCCGCGACGTAAACGTCTGGCTCGTCCACATCGGCTTAGAATCCGCCAACGACCGCGTCCTCAAGGGCATCGGCAAGAACGCATTGCAAGCCGACAACCTCCGAACTCTTGAAATCCTCAAAGCACACAACATCAAAGTCTACGGCTTCCTCATGCTCTACAACGCATGGGAAACAGCTGGCAAACTCGAATACGAAACCCCCCAAGAAGTCAACAACACCCTCGAATTCGCCAGAAAATGCCTCCGAGAAAACCTCATCGAATACATCTCTTGGTCCATCACCAACCCCATCATCGGCAGCAAACTCTACCACATAGCCCAAAAATACGGCATAGCAGCCTACAACGTAAAAATCGGTAGCTGCATGCGACTACCCACAGTCACCGAAGAACAAATGGTCGAGCACGTCAAGCAAGGCATGATACTGCAACTACTAAACGGCATCCAAAAAGGCATGATAACCAAGAAAAGCTACAAGCGGGCAGCACAGAAAGCAGTAAAAATACTAAACATGTAACTTCTTTTATTGCATCCCTAATCAAACGGCTATGAATTCTATGAGCCGACAGTGGAATAACGGGTTCATAACAAAAAGAAGGCATGGGCTTTTAGTGGAAACAAGGGCAAAATAAAGCGGTTGATTAACGACCGTGATATTTTGTTATGTATTCTAATGCTTTGTCGGTAACCCGCCATAGGTTTCTTTCATAAGAAAGATATCCTTGCATCTCTAAATCCTTGAGATAATCATTAAAATTATATCTTCTCGGGAACCAGAGCCTTCTCTGTTTACGATAATACAAATAGCGTTCCTTAAGCGATTCTGTGGTAATCGGTTGTTGACAAGTCCTAGCCAATTTCCGTCCCATTGAATAGTCCAAAATAGATTTGCCTTGTGGCTTGTCTTCCCATGCATCTAAAAGCAAATACGTTAGAAGAGCAGTTGCAGCCATTAGGAGAAAAGATATACCCAAAGAGATTTGTCTTGTAAAAAACTCGACAATTGGTTCAGGTAAATTGACTATTCCAAAAAACTGCAAGATGGTAAGTATAGACGCAACCCCGCCTAAGATAGCAATAGTTGCTTTCAGCAATTCACTAATGCTTGTCGGTTTTTTAGACATTATAGTCAACCCTCATTACCTAAGTTAGCTTAAGAATTTTGTTGCGATACAAGCAAGGGCAAAAACCTTAAGCTCCCAATCATAATATAGATTTTTTTGAAGGGTATGAAGCTATCACGGTTGACTATCGCAATAATATTAACTACGATTATCTGGTTAGTGTTTTCTAGTATTTTTTTGTTTCAGGGAATCTATTTCTTAATTGCAACTGGCATTTGGATGCTGCTTTTTGAAGCTTTTCTTTGCATACTTTTCGCGTCTTGGTTGAATAGAAATTTTCACTTTATGAAGGCACTACCTGATGAAATTAAAAGAGAAGATGACGTTCTTCTACAAGGGACGCCTTTCATCTCTACTATTGCTTTTTTCTACATTAACCTGCTCCTGAATGACCAAACTTTGAAAATAGCTATCGGATTGACAATAGTACTGTTAACAGGAACATTTTACCTCTTTAGAGCTTCAGCTAAAATTAGGGCTGACCCAAAAGCACGGTATGATTCAATGCACTTTTTGGTTCTTTTAGCCACAATTACAATCTATGAATTAACTGTTATTCCACTTTCTCTTTATATTGGAGTTTTCTCTCTGCCAATATTGCTGGTTGTTTTGTGGATTTCTGGTTTTGCATTAATAGTTTTCTTACCCATAGCATTAGTATCGATGTACTTTCCCATTAGATATGGGGTTCAACAACCAAAATGGGTGAGAAAAGACAACGATAATACGATGCAAAACCTTAAAGCTTCTCAGATATCCAAAAGACTAAGTATGAAAAACCTCAGATTTACTGAGAAGTCATATCTGCTTATTTTATCGGTCATACTTATTGCAGTTTCAATTATAATGCTGGTTTTTGTTTCGCCAAATAGTTTAGGTTACGACTTAGCCATAAGTTTAATGTCAACAAGTCTAACCGTATTTTTCTTAGATTTAATGTTGCTTGTCAGAGAAGAAAGGGAATGGAAGAACGTTGAAAAGTACATCAATAGAATGATTGCTTCTGAAAATACATTGATAACTAGTGAACTTTTGCGGTATTTGGAACCTGAAGAAAACGAATCGCTGTTCAAGCTTAGTCTTTCGCAAACCAACGATTCGAAACTCAGAAGCGACATGATAATCAGTCGATTGCGTGTATTACAGAAGAAAGAAGACCTTAAACTAAGTCCATATGCTTACAACAATAGTTTAAACAAAGAATCGCTAAAAGTGCTCTCAGAAGTCAAAAGTAGGCTGGCAGATATTCAAATAAAGTATGGAAGACAGCTAAGGGACCCTGTACTTGTCGAAAAAATTCAAAAATTGCAGGACGGAATTGACTTGCTAACTCTTAGTGGTCAACTTGGAAATAGTCTTCCTAAAATGCAAAGTCAGGTAGCTACAATTCAAAATACCCTGAAAAGTTTGGATGTCAACGCTCCAATATTCAATATAATCAAGAATGCTGACATGAAAGATTTTGATACGCTAACTCAAACAGCCGTTGAAATACCTATAAGAGCATTGCTGAATGAAATAATTGAGCTCTGGGATATGGGTATTACCTTCAATATCATTTAGGCTATCGTTCTCACGATTTTTAAATACCAGAGATAGACGACCTCGGATGGGGTAAAGGGGGATAATTTAATTAGGTAAGAAGTTAATAATGTAAGACGTGGGCGGCGTATGGAATCTGAGGTTGTAATTACTTCCGAAGTTGTAGTAACTAAGAAAGGTCAGACGACCATTCCCGCAAAGCTGCGCAAGAAATTCAAGATTGAGGAAGGAACAAGGCTGGAAGTTGTGGAAACAGACGAGGGGATTCTCTTTAAGCCGAAGAAAACCATTTGGGACTATTTTGGGTCAGGAGCCCCTTACGCTACTGTTGAGGAAATGAAAAAAGAACTTGATAGACTAAGGGAAGAAGATGCCTAGCCGAGTTTACGATACTCGTTTCTTTATGGAGCTATTTTACTCCAAGAACCCTGAAATGCGCAAGAAAATGGACACTGAAAAAAGGAACAGGGGCAAATACGTTTCAGCTATAGTGGTACATGAGCTTTATCAGTTGACTCTTTCGCGTGATGGGCGAGAGACGGCTAAATTTAGAACTATGTTGGTTAAGCAAAGTTTTGAAATTATTCCAGTTGATGAACAGGTGGCGCAGTTGTCTGCTGAGTTGAGGCAGAAGTATCAGCTTTCTATGGGCGATAGCATGATAGCTGCAACTGCAGCGTTGATTGATGCTGTTTGTGTTTCAGATGACCCGCATTTTAAGCAGATAAAAGAGATTCGTACGGTGTGGGTTTAGAGTTGCGGTCTCGGGCTGTTTTCTGCTTTCTGTTGACGAGCATGTTTGGTGCCTAATAGAAACTATGCACAACCTATAGGGGACCCCCGTTTTCATATTTGGCGTCTATTAGCGGTTCTATGCTGGAACCTATAGAGGGTAGGCGTAGCTGTTTCCCGCTTTTTATAGGTGGAGGGGATGCGTGAGAGTAGCAGCTTTTGTTTGTGTCAGCGGATATGGCTTGTTTTTTTAGGCTTTTTTATTGTGAAAATTGCTTATAGGCAGCGCCTGCGTGGTGTGGGGTGACGGGCAAAACCTGTTGAATGGGCCATGCTAGAGCCCGACCTGCATTGTGCTGTCTTTTCTAACATATGCTTTCTGAAGCGGACTCAACATTTCTCCACATCCACACTCCGAGCGTTTCAACATGGAGGCATGTTGTTCTTGTGGTGGAAACCTCGCATGCCACACCAAAACAGCAACCGAAGCCGATTGCTTTTCCAAGAAGCATTGTAGTTTGCAGCCATTCTTGTGGTGTGCCGTACGCTGCCACACCCACATAAAGAGCGTAGGCGGCTAAAATTGTTGACAAGCTTTTTATCTGCCACGCAAAACATAATGGCTTATGCCAGCCTGCACCGACTCTGCCCGAAAGGTCGATTTTGTGGTTCCCTCCAGAGACGAAGCCAACCCAACCCTGCTTCGCCAAATCCGAGAGATGCCCTGTGCAGGAGAAATCATCAACACCCATGAGAAGCCGCTTAGTGTTGCGCGGAAGCATGGGGTTTTGTCGGCTAAGACCGAGTGGGTTGCGATGGTTGATGACGACATGCTGCTGCCCCCAGATTGGCTAGAGCGGGTGTCCGCTGCAATCGAGCCCGACGTGGGCGCCATCGGAACCGTCGCCGTCCACAGAANCCCCCACGCAGCCGCATACGAACGCGTCGTCGGATCGGTCTACAACCTAAGCAAACTCGACACTAACCCACACATCAACAACATCCTCATCCGCCGCAAACTAATGGAAAACTATAACCCGCCTAAGCTGTTCTTCGGCGAAGACCAAGTCTTCAAACGCTACGTCCTCAAATCAGGCTACCGCTGGAAGGTTCTGCCGTTTCTAGGCGCCACACATCTGGGCACATCCAAGAACTATGTCACCATCGGCATCTCATATCGCCGCTACGGGCACTTCGGCGTCTACAAGCTGATGCGGCGGATGGCTGCCCGATTCATCTTTACACCGTTTGCCGCACTTTCAAGGCTAAGCCCAGTAACGTTCTGGTACCTCACCAAGCTCAACGTAGAGTTCCTCGCAGGCTTCGCAAAAGAGCTAGCGACAGAAAAACTATAGGGCGTCAGCGCTCTTTTTGCAGCGAACTGCTATCAGCGTGGAAACCATTAAGAGGGCAAACAGAAGCATAACTATTTGGCTGTCACATTCTGGAACTGTCGGCATCGATGTTGGACTTGGACTAGGCTCTGCAGACGGCGATGCAGCAGCAGTTGGCGATTGAGCTTCCAGATTTTGTGGCGAGACCACGGTGATTGAGGCGCTGACAGTTGTGGTTTGACCTGCATTGTCTTGTATTTGGCAGTAAACCGTTTTTGTTCCCGAACCGCTGGATAACGCCCACACTTTGGAGGGGGAGAATGATTCCCAAACCGCTTGATCCAAGACGCCGATGTCATTGCTGTACCTAACTTGCTTTATTCCCGCGACAGAATCCGAAGCACTAACCGTTAGAGTCACAGTGTTTGAGGTTGTATCTGTTAAACCACCATTTATCTGCAGCGAAACTTCGGGGCCAGTTTTGTCAAGCTTTATCCCTGTAAGGGTTGTGTGGCTGAGCTCCATGCTTCCTGCCCCGTAGATGCTCCATGTGCTCCAATACTCCAGTTTGTTCCCTGCCCCTTCACTGGTAATTGCGGGCTGCCCATTAACTGACACTGCTTGAGTTTGTCCATCATTTATTCTGTAGTATATTTCGGTAACGCTGTAATCAGGCGTTAAGGTTATAGTGAAATCCTGCGTATGCCATACGTCAGCGTAGTCAGTGGTTACCGTTGGCAGACGGGTCACCATTACAGTAACATTCGAGTAATCATCGGCAACAGTCAAGGTATGTTGCCCCGCCGTTGTAGATGGCACAGTCACAGATGTGTTAAAGAAACCCACTTCATCAACTGTTGATGCACCAATACTTTGTCCATCCCATAAGACAACAGCTGCTCCAGGGCTAAACCATTCCCCAGCAACCCTCAGTGTTTGCCCATTTTGCACAAAAACTCCAGCAGAAAGATCCGTATTGTTACCGAACACTCCATGAGCTGTTTGGCCGCCAACCTGAATTAATCCCCTCCGAAATTGCGTATATGAGGTATTATATGATTTGACGCCATCTTGCACACGGAAAAGAAGGCTATCCGAAGCAGCAGCGGCGTCGCCTTGGAGGTTTACTTGTTGTAAGTCGGGCGCATGGATTGTGTAGTTAAAGTCTGATGACACTGCATAGTTTTCTATTATTGACACCCATTGGAGTGCGACTGGATTATAGTATGAGATGTTAACTGGGTTGCCACTGAATCCCACACCGCTAAGCGTCACTTCTCCGTTTGGAGGACCAGAAGTGGGAGAAACACTAAGGGACGTTTCATCAAAAGAGTGAATCAGCGTCAAACTAACGGTATAATAGTTTACTGTGGCAACTGGTGTTTGAGAAGAACTTGTGCCTTCTACGGCAAAGTAATTTATTGTTCCCGTCAGAGTAGTTCCGCCCTTGAATACACCTTTATCGAAGACTTTCATGAAAAACGATTGATTATACGGGCTGGTTAGGTAGCTTTTGAGGTCTGTTAAATCAAACACCACATTGTTTGTGCAGAAAGGCAAATGTTGGTCACCGCCATCAACATACACAGAGAAGCTCTTGGTGACTACAGGATTGCTCGGGGTACCTAAACCGAAGACTATACCACAGTCGCCCCTGTATTCATGGCTGATGTTAAAGGTCGCAAGTATTTCTGGCTGGTAACTCGCTAGATCTTGGAAGAGCATCGCTGGATTATCAGTTGACATCTTCCGCATGGCGGCATAGGATATCCAGTAGCATCCGTCGGGTATGTTTTCCCATCCGCCTACTCCCCAGCTGTTAGCGATTTTAAATGCTCCATAGGTTGTAACGCCGTTTTCTGAGTAACTGTATTGGTCATCGTACCCCACTATTGTTGCGGCGTGATCTAGGGGGCCAACAGTGTAGCTATCTTCGGTAAAGATGTCGCGGCTGTTTAGTGCTATCGTATTGGTGTCGTAGTTCCATAGGTTATCTGTGGCGTCAACAGCTATGACTGCAAGGTTTCCTGCCGCCAGCCAACTCTTTAGGCTCTCTACACCCTGCGCTGTGTTTGCGTAGAGGTATTGGTAACTGTAGGTGCTGTTACATCGGTAAAATGGCGCCTCTGCCCAAGCGGCCTCGGTTGGCCAGCGAGTGCAATCCTGCCAGTAATAGGGCATCTCCGCCCAAGAACAAACCCCAACATTAGAAACAAGCTGAATCGCGGTTTCAAAGTTTGAACCGACATCTTCACCGCCGTTGATTAAATTATAAACAAACGCTGGACTCATAACTTCACTCTGATAAGCCAATGAAATGTTGCCGTCACTTGAACCACCAGTCCACAAAGCCCCTGAGAGGTCCCATTGGTGCTCCTTTGCCTCCTGATAGGTTTTACAGTAATATCCAACTGCAAAAGAGGCACATGAACCCTGCTGTCCCTGATTGCCTATCGGCGGAAACCATGGCTCCACTGAATGGTCAACCGCTGTGGGCAGCGATGCCTGATATGATACTTGCTCTACAAGATACGCCTTTTCCACGATGTCTTCCCACTGACTTTCAGTCGGCGGGCTAAGACCAGTGCCATACCCAGATACAATTTTGTTGTAATTCTGACCCTCCACATAAGTGCCCACATAATCTTTATACTCCTCCAGTTCTGAAGCTGACATTTCATGCTGAACTACACCTAAATTGCCCTGACTTATACCCACAGAGTAGGAAACGGCCGATGTGCTGGCGCGGGTCAACTGCAGGATAGGCATACTTATGGATAAGAGAAGAATTAAAGCGGCTACTGTTAGAGAATATTTTAGCTTCCGCAATGTATTTCCAATATTATAGAGTAAACAACAGTTTAATATTTTGTGTATGACGACTCACTACACAGAGATGGTTCAACAGATAGACAGAAACCAGCGCGTTCTGAAGCTTCTTGAAAAAGGAAATACGAACTAGTAAAATGATTGAAATTTAGAGGAAATTAAAGAAAGAATGGTTATTACTTTACGATTTCTCGTTTCTTCCAGCGCAGATTCTTGCCTTTGCATTTTCTGCATTTCAGCGCTGTTTCCGCGTTGCGTGCGCCGCAGTCTCTGCAGATTTTCATGTATAGGCGATGCTTCTGCGCTATGGTTTTCTTGACTGGATCTAATATCGGCATGGTGTGTGTTCCTTCTGTTTAGGGTTACATTTTGATGTTTGCGTGTCTGATATACCTTTTGTCTTATCCCGGTCTAAAACGCGGTTACTTGATAACTTCGATTGTCACATAGGAGCGCGTGTCCTCTATGCCGTCGATTGTGTAAAGTTTCTTAAGAATCTCATCTAGATTCTCGCGTTCAACTATGATTAGGGCGTCCACTTCACCTGCAATGCGGAATGCTCTTGAAACCGCCAACTCATGAAGTTGCTCGTAAACATGTATACGTTTGATTGGCGAAATTTTTAGCAAGATGAACGCAGGGGTAGTTGAGACTCCCAGCGCGCTTAGGCCTTTTTCAGTTACGTCTATGAAGCCTCTTCCAGTGCGTATATAACCTCGGTTCTTTAGTTTCCGCAGGTGCACGTTGAGTGCTTGTCTGCTTACACCCAGTTGGCTTGAGAGTTCATCCTGTTTGACTCTGAGTGTATAGGTGTTGGTGGATTTGCCTTTTTCGAAGAGGGTTTTAAGAAGTTGAATTGAGCGTTTCGTTAGTGGTTCCAAATTTGTCACTTATGTAATGTTTGATTGATTAAACCTTTACAATAGTGCGGTTGCTTATGAATCTGATGCTTCAAAATCTGACAAAAAACGGATTTATCCAGCATAAACCGAATCAGATAAAGCGCAAACACCCCAAAATGTTTTGTGTAGAACACAACACCATCACCACAACATATTTATTATTTAAAAAACGTACTCAAAGCCAACTAAAAGTAAACTAGGAGTGAAGCGGAACCGTGACGGAAACCACCGCCAGCGCAGTCTTAATCGGCAAGAAACCCACCATGAACTACGTCCTCGCATGCATCACCTTCTTCCACGGCGGAGCCAAAGATGTCAGCATCAAAGCACGCGGCAGATCAATCAGCAGAGCCATAGACGTCGCTGAAGTGGTTAGGCACAGATTCCTCCCCGACGTCAAGATCAAACGCATAAGCATCGGCACCGACCAGTTCCTCCCCATCGACCAAGAGGAAGAGAACAGTCAGGGCGGCACCAACGTAAGCACCATCGAAATAACCCTGACCCGCTAAGAGTGCACGTGAAAGCTTACTCCTTCTTTGCAGGAAAACTGACTCTCAATGAAAACAGAACTATGCAGTTTCTGCTTAAAAAGCGGCATACTATGCCAGAAGTGTTCAGCTAAAGTGAAGGCTGGCGAAATCAGCGATATGGACCTGAAAATCGCCCGTTTACTGCTCAATTTAGAAGAGAAGTATCCTTCCCTGCAAAACGTCAGCTTCTACAAAGCTGTTGACGTTGAAAAGACGTTAGCCATCCTCGTCGGACACGGTGATGTCCCTAAGCTTTTGGGTTACGGCGGCAAAATCGTCAAAGCCATAGGCGACGAAACAGGCAAAAACGTGCGTGTACTCGAGTACGGTGTTGATGACCGTAAATTCCTAGAAGACCTATTTGTGCCCTTCAGCATTTTGACCATCAACACAATTTGGCTTCCAGATGGAACCACAGAAACCCGAGTTATCCTAAGACGCAAACGCGGCGCACAACTGCCAATGGACCTCAAAGCATTAAAGGAAATCGCAAGTAAAACACGTAAAATGTCTCTACGTGTTGAAATTGCAGATTAAAAGGTTGACGTGCAGCATGAACTTGGACTCTATCGGCGACTGGGTTAGAAGTAATTACACTTCCCAAGTTTCCCCTGACCTCGACGGCAAAGAAGTCACTCTATTTGGGTGGGTTCAAGAGGTACGCGATCTCGGCGGACTTCGCTTTATTATTCTACAAGACCGTGAGGGCACAGTCCAAATCACTATACCAAAAAAGCGTGTTTCCCCCGAAGTTTTAGCAAAATCTGATTTGCTTCAGAAACGCTTCAGCTTCGGCGTCAAAGGCACAGTTAAAAAAACCAACATGACTAAACGTGGCGTCGAAGTTATTCCTTCAGAGTTTAAAGTTTTCAGCACAGCAACGGAGCAACTACCAATCGATATTACGGGTAAAACACCCGCTAACATTGAAGTTCGCTTAGATGCACGTCCGCTCGACCTCACATTGGAAGCAAATTTGGCGGCTTTTAAAATTCAGCATGTAGCCCTACAAGCAATCCGAAGCTTCCTATTCGAGAAAAACTTTTTGGAAGCACACAGCCCACGTATTATAGCCTCTGCAACAGAGGGCGGTGCAGAACTCTTCACCATCGACTATTTTGGGCAGAAAGCATACCTTGCTCAGAGTCCACAGCTCTACAAAGAAGAATTAACTTTAAGCTTCGAGAATGTCTTTGAAGTTGGGCCTTTTTTCCGTGCAGAAGAATCCAACACAAGACGCCATCTAAGCGAGTTCACCTCGGTTGATGTTGAAAAGGCTTTTGCTAACGCCGACGATGTAATGGTGCTGCTCGAACAAGTTATCCATCACACATTCAAGGTGGTTAAGGATAAGTGTCAAGCGGAACTAGCAATTTTAGGTCACACACTTGAAGTCCCCCAGTTACCATTTAAACGCTTAACTTACACGCAAGTGCTTGAAGAACTTAAAGCAGAAGGCGTAGAAATCCCCTGGGGCGAAGACATCTCAACAGACGCCTTCCGCATCTTGGGCAAAACCTACCCTTATTTCTATTTCATAACTGACTGGCCAACCCACGCCAAAGCATTCTATATCAAGCCACGTGACGATGACCCCAAAATCAGCGAGGGCTTCGACTTGATGTATGGCTACATCGAGTTAACCAGCGGCGGCACCCGTATCTGCGACAAAAACCAGCTTATAGAGCGCCTAAAAGAGAAAGGCCTCAACCCAGAGTCTTTTAAGATGCATCTGCAAGCTTTCGACTACGGTATGCCTCCACATGCCGGCTGGGCAATTGGACTTGAGCGTCTCACCATGATTCTTACTGGCATCAAAAACATCCGAGAAGTCACCCTGTACCCCCGTGACCGTGTCAGACTAACTCCGTAAACCAGCTACGCCACCTGCGTTTTTTATGTGGGTGTGGGGGTTTACGGCACACCACAAGAATGCATCGAAAACACAATGCAACCCAAAAAAGCAACGCCCCACAACGCCCAACACGGTGTGGCATGCGAGGTTTCCACCACAAGAACAACATGCCTCCATGTTGAAACGCTCAGAGTGTGGATGTGGAGACATGTATCTTTTGCCTATTAATCCTCCGCAATACCTCAGCCTTATTTGCTGCCAAGCTGAATCGACTTATCAAGCTTGCTAAGCAGCACCACTCTGCTCTCAGGAGCTTCGTTGATAAGTTTGTAACCTGTTTTTTCGACCAGTTTGGTTGCGAACTCCTTGACCTCGTCATGCATTGGCATATGGTCAAAGCCCAGTCGCAGGTTTGAGAAGCCAATGTGCATGTACGCTTTCACCTCGATGTAGGTTGGCTGAGCTTTCTCGATGATTTTGGCGTAGCCTTCAACTGCGGTCATGTTGTGGTCTTTAACCATCGTCATGCGTACGGCGGTTGGGCAGCGGAAACTCTGCAGCATCTCCAGCGTCTCGTTGAGTTTTGCCCATGCTGTGGGAAACTGGGGACGGCAGACTTTGTTGTAAACTTCCTCGTTAGGTGCACATAGGGAAACGTAGAGTTGGCTGGGTTCCTGACTCAGCTTTGACAGCTTAGAGGGCAGGTTGCCGTTTGTAACCAAGAAAGTTGTTAAGCCCTTCTTGTGGAAGAGGCTGATTAAGTCTCCCAGCGAGTCATAGAGTGTTGGCTCCCCCGTGAGGCTGATGGCGACCTGTTTAGGCCGCTGTGCTTCTCGGAATTTACGCCAATCCGCCTTCTCGTTGCCCTTGTAGCCTGAGACGATTTTTTCCTGCGCTTTAAAGCAGCCCTCAACAATCTCTTCAGGTGTGTCCTTGCTGGGGTTACGCATCTCATCCCACTTAATGCCCATATCGCCGCTCTGCGCTCTCCAACAGAAAAGGCACTGCTGAGTACAGTAGTACAGCGACGGCGTCATCTGGATACATCGGTGGCTTTGTATGCCATAGAATTTTTGTTTATAGCAGGGTCGATTGTTGACTATGGATTCGTAGAGCCATTTGCACCTTTTAACCGCTGAATGAGTCCCTACCAGATGGTACTTTTGCTTTTTGAGGGCAGCTAAAAGCGGAGAAGCAGCTGGGTCTTCCAAAGTATCTGCACCGATTTTTCGGATAGATTAAGAAACCTCTGGCTTTTAAAAATCCCTGTTCCCTTTTGATCATTTGGGATAAAGTTTAAAATGTGCACTTAGCCTAGACTTGAGCGTTAGATTCATGGTTATTTAACTCGGAGAGGGAATAGTTGAACAGAAATTTCACTGCATTATCCATCGTATTCCTTTTGACCTTTGCAGCGCTTATGTTACCGGTTGAGACTTTAGCGCAGGGCGCAATGGGCGTCACCATCCTTCAAGTTACCCCCAGTGGGCAGACAGGCGCAGCTGGCACAACCGGTAACCTTCAGGGTACAATTTACACTTCTAATGGTTCCTATCAAGTTATTATCGGCAAAACCATAGTTGCCACTGGTACAGCTGACGGCTACTATGTTAACGCAAACTTTACTGTTCCGGAGCTTCCCAGTTCAACCTACGCTTTGATTCTAAGAGACACAAAAATCAACGTTAACGCATCCGACCAATTCACGGTCCAAATAGGCTACTCAATAAGCGCTTCACCCGCCACCTTGCTGGAAGGCGGAGGTGTAACTGTAACGGCGGCAGTTACTGGCGCTCAACTCGGAACAACCTACATCGCAAGTATCTCAGTAATAAACCCGGCTGGCGGTACATATTCGACAACGTTGTCTTTGGGGACTCCCAACGTGCAGGGTTCAGCAAAAGCATCAGTCGCTTTTCCTAGTAGCAGCTTCACGAATGGAGTAACTGATTACTCCGGTGAATACAAACTAACCTTTAACCAAACATTGGCGACTGGTCACTTCACAGTTAACCTCTTGGATTCTACAACCTATCATCGTGGACAAACCGTGACTATACGAGCAACTGGTTATCAAGCAAACCAAGGTGCTACAATAACTGTTGTTAGCAGCAGCCAAACGATTGATACGAAATCGGTAACTGCTGATGGAAACGGCGTAATAAGCACAACTTGGGTTGTCCCAAGCAACACCCCCATAGGTGAGTGTACACTCAAAATCGTAACAACTGATGGCGCCGCCAAGTCTCCTCAAGACCAACAAACCTTCTCTGTAGTCGGATACAACGTTAACGTTAAAGTTACAAACTTATCTAATCGAGCCGTTCCAGACGTCAAGGTTACAGCGGTAGATTCAGAAACAGGCACCTCGTTATCCGCGACGTCGGATTCAAACGGAATTGCGTTCTTCAAGCTTGACAAAGGAGGCTATGGCTTAACTGCCTATTTAAACGACGTTAACATTGGCTCAACAAACGTGACCGTTACTGGAGACGAAACATTCACTCTTCGCTGCCAATTAACGGACATGAAGGTTACCGTTAAATCAGCCGACGGCGTAGCAATGCCATTCGTTAATCTAAACATTAAGTATCACTATCAAAGCGGCACCATTAGCCGAAGCGGCAACGCCTCAGGCCAAACAGGTCCATCAGGCAGCTTTACGTTACCTTCAACAGTCGCAGGGGCAACCTACACCATTGAAGCCTCCATCTACAATCAAGTTTTCAATGCGAATAACAACACAGTTAATAACTTGCCAAATCAAGCAACCGCTGAAGTGGTAATCATCTGCCCAAGCGAAAACGTTACCTTGTCGGTCACGGGATACAACAATGGTGCCATATCCAATGCGCGAGTAGAATTTGTTGAGTTGTCTAATGGACTGTTTTACTCAGCTACTACGGATTCTTCAGGGGCTGTTTCAACTCAGGTAACCCTCGGTAATTACCGCGTAAGAATCTACAAAGACAACACATTGGTCAACGAGGCAACCCTCCAAGTCTTCAACAGCACCCAAAAACAGATTCGCTGTACATTATATGGGATTCAACTTCAAGTTTCAGTCGTTGACCTCTTTGGTTCACCCATACCCAACGCTAATGTAACCCTCAAAGGATCCGCTAATGCTCAGGCATCCACAGAGGGCAATGGGGTAGCAACCTTTGATAACATCATAGGCGGCAACATGCAGATCATTGCTGTAGCGCAGGGTGCACCTGATGCTTCCCAAGCAATAAACGTCAACGTGGATCAGCCTCAAACTGTGCAGATTAAAATGGATAATTACGTTTCCTTCGGGGGCGCACTTGTTCAGGCAAGCATGTTGACCACAGTCGCCATAATCTTGGTTGCTTTAGTAGCTTTTGTGGTGGTTGAGGTTTTCCTTAGGCGGAAATTCGGGATTTCAGCACCATCTTTAGCTTAATTTTCCCTTTATTTGGAATAAAGTTTATATTGTTTCCAAAAGACAATTAGAAAATTAAGGACACACACGAAAAATCAAAGATTTTGACTTCATTGAGGTGTATCTGTTGGCTCAACCAAAACCTTGTTCTCCAACATGTCAATCCTTCAAATGTGGCAAAAACGCCGCTATTTTCCGCCGTGATTCAGTCTGGTGCCGAGACGGAGACGAACCGTGCAACGTCGCAAAGTGCACCTATGCAATGTGCTTTAAACGGCGCATGCTGCCTGGTGCAATCTGCGGGGAAACAGTTAAGCGTAAAACTTCCGAGCATGACTTAGACGAAGAATTATTCGAAGACGAACCCATTAAAATGAAGGGTAAAGCATTTCGCAAGCTTGGAGACGAAGATTTCTACTAAAAATGGTATAAAACAAAATTTGGCTCGTGCCATTTGCACGAGTTTTTTCCTAATTATTTCGCTTGAACTCTTTTAACTACTGGCGGCTTCACTTTCTTTAGGATGCGGTAGCCGCATATGATGCATTTGGTTTCTCCTCCTCTGAGCTCTAACTCTTCAGAGGGTACACGTGAGCCGCATCTCATGCATTCGTAAACAATTCCTGATTTTTCCATCTGAAACGCCTGTTCCTACAAAGAAAAGCATTTTACTTTTAAACATTTCCAATGAGTTACATCGATGAGGATATGCAGTTGAGGGAACGCCTCAAAAAGAAACTGGAAAACACTCTGCCGCCAAGGTCTCTGAGCAAAGTCTACAGCGCTTTTGATTTAGTCGGTGACATAGCCATCATCAAAATCGCCCCGGGCAATGAAGACGCAGCAGAGGTCATAGCCCAGCAGATTCTTCAAACGCACAAAGGTGTAAAGACCGTGTTGTCACCGACAAGCGCCGTAAAAGGCGAACACCGCGTTCGAAGCCTTCAGGTTTTGGCAGGTGAAAACCGAACGGAAGCGAAACATCGAGAAGCAGGCTGTATATTTCATGTTGACGTAGAAAAATGTTACTTTTCGCCCCGCCTTAGCGGTGAGCGGCTCCGCGTAGCAAGCCAAGTTTCGCCTGGCGAGGTTGTTGTTAACATGTTTGCGGGGGTAGGCTGCTTTAGCGTAATAATTGCGAAAACCGTGCCGACTGCCAAAGTTTACTCCATTGATATTAACCCAGCTGCGTATGATTACATGATGGAGAATATTCGGTTGAATCGGGTCTATGGCAAAGTTGTGCCCATTTTGGGAGACGCTAAAACCGCCATTACAAGCCAACTTTTGGGGGCGGCTGATCGTGTTTTAATGCCTTTGCCCGAAAAAGCTCTCGATTATTTGCCTGTAGCGTTGGCGGCGCTCAAAAAAGAGGGCGGCTGGATTCACTACCATGATTTTGTGCATGCTTATCGTGATGAAGACCCAATGGAGTTGACTGAGCGGAAAGTCGCGGAGAAACTTGAGGCGCTGGGGGTCAAGTACATGTTTACGTGTTCCCGTGTTGTCCGCAGTACAGGGCCGAATTGGTATCAGGTAGTCGTCGATATCCGTGTGTTCGGTAAACCGAGCAAGTTTTAATAATGCAAGCTCGCCTCTATTAGCCATGTGGAATCCTAATGAAACGTAAACTCATGGAAATCCTTGCCTGCCCAATCGACAAGCACCACCCACTCGACCTCATAGTTTTCGAGGAAAAAGACGAAATAGTCGAAGGCTTAATCGTCTGCCCAAAATGCAACCGCTGGTACCCAATCAGAGACGAAATCCCAGAAATGCTCCCCGACGAGCTACGCAAAGAAGCAGAGGACCTGCCGTTTCTCAAAAAATGGAGAGAGAAGGCGCCGCAGAAAATCGTTTCTGAAGGCAAACCCTTCAACCTAAAATAAACCTACCTTTTTAATTATTTAAAGGCAAAATCAAGATAGCTTTTTGTTTTTCTAGTTAAAGAAGAAGGCGGTGAGCCTCTTTACCCTTCTTCTTCCAGCGGACCCTGCAGGCAGTTGTGTTTTTGTGTCTGCGTCTGATGGGCGTTGCAGGCTGGTTGTGGCGTAATCCACAAGCAGAACAGGCGTTAACAAAGGCTGTCAAGAAACCTGAACTAAAAATCTGTGCCTTAGTCAAGAAACCCTGACAAAAACGCTTTTATTGAGAGGATTTCAACAGTAAAATGGTGTATATGAGGAAAAGCTTAGCGTTAACCTTTGCAATCATCTTCTTACTATCCGCAACTCTATCGACAATTCAGCCTACATCTAGTAGTGCTCCCAAGGAAGATTCTTGGACTACAAAGTCTCCGATGCATGAAGCTCGAGGTGGATTAGGCGTTGCTGTAGTCAACGACAAAATCTACGCTATAGGCGGTTACAACGGCAGCGGTCCATATCTAGCAACTAATGAAGAGTACGACCCGGCAACAGACACATGGACACTAAAGACGCCGCTACCTACCCCGATGGCTTATTTTGGCATCGCTGTTTATCAGGATAAAATCTACTGCATAAGCGGGGAAACCGGTGCAACACAAGTTTATTCTCCCCAAACGGATACTTGGGAAACTAAGGCGTCTTTGCCTAATCCCCGAGAAGGCATAACCGCAAATACTGTTGCAGGCAAAATCTATGTGGTAGGCGGCAAATCAGACATAACCGATGTTTATGACCCAGTTAATGATGTGTGGACTACTAAAGCCGCTGTTCCTGTGACACCTGATTTGCATTGGGGTTGGAGCTGTGCTTCTATTGTTTTTGATAATGAGATTCATGTTATAGGTGTTTTTCCGCTTTCAAATTCGTGCCAAATCTATAACCCTTTTAATGATAGCTGGCGTTTTGGAACACCTCTAATGGCGGGAGTTTATTTTGGGTCTGCTGGCGCTACGGCTGGTGTGGATAAGCGGATTTATGTTTTTGGTGGGGATCGGCGGTTTTGGGATAACGGCGAGATTTATGTTTTGACTCAAATTTATGACCCAAAAAATTGCAGTTGGACTAAGGGTGAGTCTATGCCTACGGGTCGTCTTGAGGCTGGCGTTGCCGTCGTAGATGGTCTTGTTTATGTTATCGGCGGTTTAGTTCCCTGGCTGGGTAGCAATTGGTCCGCTAGCGCCGCAAACGAGCAGTACACGCCTATCTGTTATGCAACGCCTACACCATCTTATGGATCGCCTACAGTTTCGCCCTCTGAACAGTCACCCGCTTCAAGTCAACTAACGCAATCACCACAGACAACTGCCTTTCAGGAACTTTTATTCGTCATAGCAGGCATAATAGCCGCTACCATAATCATAGCAGCCGCTACATTAACACTTAAAAGAAAACAACAAAAAATTTTGACACACGCTTTCTTATAATGCTCTGTTAGCTACCGTCTACGTTTAACAGCTCGGTAAGATGTTGTCTATTTTGGCGTCTGACGGTGAGGCAAATGCAGGCCGGATGCGGCATTTCATTCAGCAGACAACACTAAACCCGACTAAAAGCGTTATTTCCCAAGTTGCACCGCAGCGTTCTTGGCTGAAGACTGCATCGCCGCAGTAGCGACTTCTAAGGCTTTCACGCCATCTTCACCCGTTACGATAGGCTTAGCGGTTTTATTGACGCAGTCAACGAAATGCTGCAACTCCGCTTTAAGAGGCTCCTGGAAAGCTAAGCGGGGCTGTACGGTCTGGGTTTTCTCTTCTATCCAGAGATCCTGCGTGTTGTAGTCGAGGCGCATGATGGCTTCTGTGCCTGTGGCGATGAGGCTGCGGGTTTTGTAAGGCGTTAACCAGTTAGATTCTATGAAGGCAGTTTTCCCGTCTGCGTAAGTAAGCATGATTTGAGCATAGTCCTCGAACTTTTTGATTCGCATGCTGCCCATTTTGGCGTAGACCGAGACGGGGTCCTGCTGCGAGATGAAACGCATGACGTCTATGTCATGTATGGCGGTGTCTTTAACGACTCCGACGTCGCCGATGCGTTCGGGCCATTGTGAGACGCGTTTGGCGGTGATGCAGACGAGTTCGCCGATTTTTTTGTTCTCAGCGTTTTGGCGGATAAGTTGGAGGCCGGGGATGAAACGCATTAGAAAGCCGACGGTTAGGTGCAGCCCGTTTTCTTTGGCTGTTTTCACAAGTTGGCGTGCCTGCTCAGGAGTGGTTGACATGGGCTTCTCGACGAGCACGTGTCTGCCTGCGTTTAGCGCTTTCATGGCTTCCTGATAGAGAATAGTGGACCATGTGCAGACGTTAACGGCTTCTATATCCTTGTCCTTGAGCATTTCTGTGCTGTCGGAGTAGGCTTTAACGCCGTACTGCTCAGCCACGGCTTTAGCCCTATCCGCATTAACATCACACACCGCGACCAAATCAGTCGAGGGAAGCTCCTTGTAGACTCTGGCATGGTTTTTGCCCCACTGGCCAGTCCCGATTACTGCAACGCCAAGTTTAGTCATTTCTTATCAGTTCCTCTTCCCAATCCAGCGTATATGAATCCTTCTGTTTCCGCCTGAGCAGGCTCAAACTTGCCCACTAAATCTACGATAACAGAAGGCGACTTCATCAGTGACTTGAGCTTTTTGAGGTTTAGACGACTGAACTGCTCTCCATCAGACAGCAAAACAATGCAGTCAGCGCCCTCTACGGCATCGCTTAAACCCGTTTTAACAGAGCTCTCGCTTTCCTTTTTTGCTGAAGGATCATAAACGGTAACTTTAGCGCCTTTCTGCTCAATCAACCGGACATAGGCGCATGTAGCCGATTCAGAAATAGCTTGACCCAAAACAGCCACACTTCCCCGCCGCAACGTTTTGCCGCAGCCACGCAACGCATCCTGAGTCAAGTTAACAGCATGCTTAACCATATCCTCGTTAATCTGACGAGCCAAAACAGGAAGACGCAGCCTCGCATTCAAGTTCTCCGCGCCTTCAAGGAGCAGGTACGATTCATGCTTATGTTCTTCGTTAATTGTTGGGCGGAAATCGGGGCAATTAAGCTTCAGAGCTTCGAGGACTTTGTAGTAGTCTACATTTGCGCTTTCGCAGAACATGGCTAACTCGTTGGTTAATGCAGTCATTGTATCTTGTTTTGCGATGGCAAATAGCGTAGCGACTTCGGCTGTCTTCAAGTCGCTTACCAGCCGCACGTTGGCGGTTAAAGTTTTGAGCACAGTTGCAGTTGATTGCAAACTTGCATCATCTGTAGCTGACAAAGTGAGTTCCAACTTCGGCATCGGCGTATCTGTCGAGATTATGGGGCAGTATGCTAAACCGAAATCTAAGCCCGCCTTAAGCCCCGAAGTGTTCTCCAACAGCTCCTTAACCGTGCTCTCCATGAAGCCTAAACCTGCAACGCCGCCATAAACAACCAGCGCCCCCTGACGCATTGCCGCTCCAACCTGCTTGCACGTGCTTAATAATCCGTTGTAATCGGTTTTTTTCTTCTCATCAACCTTATTGTTGATGGCTACGATGGTTATGTCGCTTTGACTAATAGCCTCCGTGAGGTCGCTTGTAACATTGATTTTTTCGGCTAATATGTGCCTTCGAAGTTTAGCGTCAACCGCCGGATTCGCAAATGCGGTTTTGCCCTTAGCCACCTTTTTGACGACGCTTGCATCTGCATCCGTACAGACAACACCGAATCCTGCATCTGCAAAAGCGTTTGCAAAAAAGATCCCTTTGTGCCCGCAGCCAACGACGGCTACTCTGTACTTTGACCGCTTCTCGTTGGTATCCACATCTACTGGGTTCAAATGTAAAACTGGGGGCACACGCTACTCCTCAGAGCCTTAATCAAGCGCCTATATGGTTGCTAGAGCTTTTTCAAGCCTACCAGTGTAGTCCGCAACCAGCTTTAATGCTTTTTCCTGATCCTTCGCCTCAGCATACAACCTGAAAACAGGTTCAGTGCCGCTTGGACGAATTAGGATTGCGCTGTTGTCTTTGAACCAGATTTTAACGCCGTCGATAGTGCTTATGTTTTCACCCTTAACCTGCTCAGTAATTATCTTCAGCAGAGGCTGCTTCTTTTCATCGGGGCACTCGATTTTGCCCTTCTCGAGGAAATACTGGGGTTCTTCAGCAACAAGTTCCTTAAGGGACTTGCCAGTGTCAGCCATAATCTCAAGCAGCAACGCAGTTGTCATGGCGCCATCACGGACTGCTTGATGCGGCCGATAAAATATGCCTCCGTTTTCTTCTCCACCCAAGTTTGCATCTTCAGCTTTCATAGTTTGGGAAACGGTTACACTGCCGACTTTAGTCCAGAATAGCTGCCCCTTGTAAGCTTCCACTGTTTCCTTGATGAGTGTGGAGCTACTTACCGGCGTAACAATTTTTGCGCCGGGATTCTTGAGCAGATACTGTTTAATGACTACAGCGAAGGTTTTGTCTCCCCAGTAAATAGTTCCCTCATTATCAGCGAAGATAGAGCGGTCTGCGTCCCCGTCGAAGGCAACGCCCATGTCGGCTCCAAGAGCTTTTATGGTAGCTGAAAAGTCAGCAAGGTTTTCTGGTCGGGGTTCAGGCAGTCTTCCCGGAAAGGTTCCGTCAATGTTGGCGTTGATAGTTGTTACTTTGCAGCCGAGTTCTCTAAGAAGCAGCGGGCATGCTATTCCGCCGACGCTGTTTGCGGCATCTACGACAACATGAAATTTTTTTGCAGCGATTTTTTTAGGGTCAACCTGTTTTTTGCAGGCATCTTTGTATTCCTCGTTGATTCCTGGTAACTCATGTTTAGTGCCCAGTTGGTCCCATTGGGCATAAGCGATTTTGTTATTGAAGTAGATGTCTTCGATCTCTGCTTCTTGTTCGTGGCTGGTTTCTATGCCGTCGCTCCAGATGACTTTGATGCCGTTGTACTCCGGCGGGTTATGAGACGCCGTGATTATTACTCCACCATCCATCTTGTGGTTTTTAGTAGCAAACTGCAATGCAGGTGTAGATGCCATACCAGCGAAGTATACGTTTACTCCAGTAGAGATAAGCCCGGAAATAACTGCTTTTGCGAACATGGGTCCGCTGGTTCTTGCATCATGACCCAAAAGCACGTTTTTGTTTTTACCGAAGAAGGTGCCGATGGATGCTCCGATTTTGATTGCCATTTCAGGTGTTAATTCAATGTTAACTAGTCCGCGGACTCCGTTTGTTCCAAAAAGCTTTCGGGTGCTCATGTTATTTTTGACTCCGACCTGTTTTGATACTTTAAAACAGTTAAGTTTGGGTTATAAAATGTTTTCAGAGATTTCTTTAGCAGGACAAACCATCGAGCCGTCACGCATATGCACTTTTTCCTTAATTTTAACTTGGTCAGCTATGATGCAGCCTTCTCCAAGAGTAGCATTTTTACCTATGTATGCGCCTTCACCGATTACTACCCCACAGAGGCTTACGGAATCACCAATTTCAGCATCAGGAAAGATAACCGAGTTAGTTATCGTCACGTTTTTTCCAACCCTCACGTTTTTACCCAAAATCGCGTAAGGCCCGATAACAGATTTTTCGCCGATAGAAACGCCTTTGTCAATCGCGACTGGAGCTTTAACTTCAAAGTCGGAAGGGTTCACTTTTTGTTGGCATTTGATCGAATTCAGAATGGTTTTGTTTGCCTGCAGATACTCCTGCGGCTTACCAATATCCATCCACAATCCGCTGATGTGACAGCCGTAAAGCTTGCCTGCATCTGCTATTTTAGGAAACACTTCCCGCTCAATCGAAACTGCTCTGCCCTCAGGTATGTAACTGAAAACGTCAGGACTCAAAACATAGGCGCCTGCGTTGATGAATTTGCTAGGTGCTTCCCCTCGGGGCGGCTTTTCAACGAAGCGTTTGATTTTTTCGCCGTTTAATTCAACTACGCCGAAGCTAGAGGGGTTTTCAACTTCAGTAAGTGCAATAGTTACTAATGCTTTGTTTCTAACGTGGGCATCAACCAATTTTTTATAGTCAATTTCGGCGAAGATGTCACCGTTTAGGACTATAAAGGGTTCATCATGACCGAGGAGTTTCTCTGCTTTTTTTATGGGGCCACCTGTTCCAAGCGGCTTCTTAGGGGGATCAATAGAGTAGCGGATTTTTAAGCCGTATTTTTTTGTTTTCTGCTGTCTAATGTAAAATTGGGTTAACGCATTAACTGCAAGAATGGCTTCGTCAACTCCGTCGCTTGCTAAGCGTTCAAAAATCCACTGTAACAAGGGTTTGTTAACTATCGGAAAAAGAGTTTTTGGTCTGGAGCAGCTTAGAGGTCTTAGTCTAGTTGCGAAACCGCCGGCTAATATCAACGCCTTCACAGTGTCACCTTGAATTTAGATTAGTATGCATTCATTTTTTGTATATAGGAGTATGGGTGTTCAGAGAGGCACACTATTCCCACTCGATTGTTGCCGGCGGCTTATGCGTTACGTCGTAAACCACACGAGTGACTTGGGGAACTTCATTAGTTATGCGCGTCGAGATTCTCTCAAGCACCGCATATGGCAGCTTGGCAAAACTGGCAGTCATAGCTTCTCGGCTCTCCATAGCGCGAACAGCAACCACGTAGCCGTATGCTCTCGCGTCCCCTTTAACACCAGTGGCTTTAGTATCTGTCACTACTGAGAAGTACTGCCACAGACCCTCAGCGAAGTCGGATTTCTCAATTTCTTCCCGCACAATTTTGTCGGACCGTTTAGCTATCCGTATTTTTTCTTCGGTTAAAGGCCCGATGATGCGTACTGCTAAGCCGGGTCCCGGAAAAGGCTGCCTGTTTACGAGTTCTTTTGGAAGATCTAGCATGCGTGCGACTTTTCTTACTTCATCCTTGTAGAGGTCGCGGAGTGGCTCAAGGATTTTTTTGAATTTGATTTTTTCTGGCAAACCTGCAACGTTGTGGTGACTCTTGATTTTGTCGCTGTTTTTGCGGAAACCCGACTCGATTCTGTCCGGGTAAATGGTGCCCTGTATCAGGTATTCTGCGCCTGATTTAGCCGCTACTTCTTCGAATACGCGGATGAATTCTTCACCCATGATTTTGCGTTTAGTCTCGGGCTCCGTGACGCCCTGCAACTTTGCTAAAAAGCGTTCATGTGCGTCGACGACTATGAAGTTTATGTCGAATTTTTCGAAGGTTTGGCGGATGGATTCTGTTTCGCCTTCCCTCATAAAGCCGTGATCCACATAGACGGCTGTGAGTTTTTCGCCGAGTGCCTTTGCTGCGATTGCGGTTGCGACGCTGGAGTCTATGCCGCCGCTCAGACCGATGATGGCTCTGCCGCCTGCTGTCTCGGTTTGAAGTTCTTTGATCATTATGGGAATTAGGTCTTCCATTTGCCAGTTAGCCTGAGCTTTACATACTTGGAAGATGAAGTTCTGGAGCATCCGCATGCCATGTTCAGTGTGGATGACTTCGGGGTGCCATTGAAGACCGTAAATTGGTTTGGTTTTGTGGCGGAATGCCGCTACTGGGCAGTTATCCGTGTGAGCTAAAGTTTCAAAGTCCGGAGGCGGCGTCATAACAGTGTCGCCGTGGCTCATCCAAACTTGCTCTTTTTCGCTTAAACCCTCCAAGAGGCCGACGGGTTTGTCTATGCTTACTTGAGCGATGCCATATTCTTTACATGTGGCTGGTTCGACTTTGCCGTTGACTAGCTGCGCCAGCAACTGGTGGCCATAACATAAACCCAGTATAGGCAAGTTAACCTCTAGAATGCGTGGATTAATTTTTGGGGCATTTGGTTCATAAACGCTTGATGGTCCACCCGAGAGGATTAAGCCTTTGAGGTTGAATTTCTGTTTCAGCGCCGCGATTTCTTCTGGCGAGATATCGTGGGGGACGATTTCGCTGAAAACGCCATGTTCTCTGATTCTTCGCCCGATTAGATGGCAGTATTGCCCTCCGAAATCAAGGACCAGTATGGTATCGTATTTGGTTGACATGTGGGTGGCTCAGTGTATTTGGGGTTTTTGCTCTAATTTAAGATTGCTATCTTTTTTATTAGTTTGCGGGTGCCTGAGGTGTTGAACCCCCTTTGTAGGCATGAACAATTATGCGTTTTAAGCTAAACTTTTATAAACTTAATCAGATGAATATCAAAAGAGTGTTCCGTAAAAAAGGGTTTCACTGAAAGAACGTGCAGGAAGATAGCTATGGAATTAAACGATACAGACGTCAAAATTCTTCAAGGTCTCCTTGAAGATGCAAGATACAGTAGTCGCCAAATCGCCAAAAACGTCGGAGTATCCGTCGGCACAGTCCTATCTCGAATAAAAAAGATGGAAGACGACGGACTCATCAAGGGCTACTCCGTTATACTGGACCACGAAAAACTAGGTTACCAGCTAACCGTAGTCACCGAAATTACTGTTTCAAAAGGCAGACTTGTAGAAACAGAGAATGAAATCTCAAAAATCCCAAACGTCTGCGGAGTCTACGACGTAACAGGCTTAACTGACGCCATTATAGTTGCCAAATTCAAGAACAGAGAAGAACTGGGTGCCTTCACCAAAAAAATGTTGGCGTTACCCTACATCGAACGCACAAACACACACGTTGTTTTGACGACTGTGAAAGAAAACTTCCGCCTGCTCTAAGCCAGTAGCTGCCCCAAATTTTCATTTCTTTTCGGCTGCGATCAGCCTTTTTGGTTTTTTCTATCTTCAGTGGTTTCTACGTATCATTTGTTCTTGAGATGAATTCGGTGGAGTAATGTGTTTTGGCGTGTGCGACACATCAAGCCGAAAACGTGTTCCACTGCACAGAGGGGGAGCAGCGGCCGCTTACTTGTTTAGGCGCCACTTTTTTCTTTGTGGTGATTTTCCATTTTGTATTTATGCTGTGGCTCTGCTATTGTGATTTTTGTTCCCGCTGCTACAGGTCCAGTAAGCCAGACGTTGCCGCCGATGACCACATTGTCGCCAATCACGGTTTCCGCTCCAAGCAATGTTGCGCCTGAATAGATGACCACGTTGTTTCCGATGGTTGGGTGGCGTTTGCGTCCCTTTATGATGTTGCCTTTCTCATCTTTGGGAAAACTCAAAGCGCCCAAGGTGACGCCCTGATAGAGCTTGACGTTTTCGCCGATTTCCGCTGTTTCTCCAATGACGACGCCTGTGCCGTGGTCGATGAAGAAGCTCTTGCCGATTTTTGCGCCAGGGTGAATATCTATGCCTGTAAGTGAATGCATGTGCTCGCTCATTATGCGTGGAATAAGAGGGACACCTGCTAAGTAGAGTTCATGTGCGATGCGGTAGGTGGTTATGGCGAGTACACAGGGGTAGCTTAGGATGACTTCATCAGTGCTTACTGCCGCTGGGTCACCGCTGAAGGCGGCTTGTATATCGCCTATTAGCATAGCCCTTATTTCAGGTAGCTTCTGCAGCAGTTCACGCACCACAACATGAGCTCGCTTCTGGCATAGATCCTGTGGGCAATCGCTGATTTTTCGGCAGATATATTTTAGGCTCTTTTCCACCTCTTCAGTGAGCCGAGTATAAATCGAAGTTAATTTGCTACCTAACTGATACTTCACGTTAGCTTTCGTAATTTCTGAGTCGCCCAAGTAGCCTGGAAAAAGAACAGTGAAGAGGTCGTCCAAAACCTCCAAAACAACCCTTTTCGAAGGAAGGTCCCGCCCTTCAAGGTGATCCATGCAGAGCTTCTCGTAGCTAACCATTATTTCATCTACTAAATTCGGAATACCTTTGACCACCCAGTCCTGCTCCACCTTATGAGTATTCTTCATAAGAGTGTCTAGCATGCGTTCTGGGTTCCAGCAGTCTATGTCTCTGTTTTTTTCGAAGCATTCTTTGCAGTCTTTTGGTCGATGCTGGTTCGGGTTGGCTGTCATGTTTTTTCCCTTTCTTTCAATATCTGTTGAGCAGGGATATAAAAGAGGTGCCTATTATAGAACCAAAAAAGGGTTAGCCATTGGGTTATGGGATACCTTCGGGGTCTTGAAATAGCACCGTGCTAAGGTAGCGCTCGCCAGTATCAGGAAGAATAACCACAACGAGTTTTCCCGCGTTTTCTGGTCTGCGTGCAATCTGCAGGGCAGCCCAAGTTGCGGCGCCCGCCGAAATGCCGACCAGCAAACCCTCCTGTTGAGCCAGAGCCCTTGCAGTTTTCAAGGCGTCATCATCTGTAACCTGAATGATTTCGTCAACTAAATTCAGCTTAAGCACATCTGGTTTAAAGCCAGCTCCGATGCCCTGAATGTTATGCGGGCCTTTTTTTCCTCCGCTTAGCACGGGCGACCCAGCGGGTTCAACGGCGACTGCTTTGAAGGCGGGTTTTTTGGATTTTATGTATTCAGCAATTCCCGTGATGGTCCCGCCTGTTCCTACTCCGGCGACTACTATGTCGACTTTGCCGTCGGTGTCTTCCCAGATTTCGGGTCCTGTGGATTCGTAGTGGGCTTTGGGGTTAGATAGGTTTTTGAATTGCTGAGGCATGAAGCTGCCTGGTGTGGCAGCGTGGAGTTCTTCGGCTTTTTTGATTGCGCCTCCCATTCCGTCGGCTCCCGGTGTTAGGACAAGTTGAGCACCGTATGCTTTGAGGAGGTTGCGGCGTTCGATGCTCATGGTTTCAGGCATGGTGAGTATAAGTTTGTAGCCTTTGACGGCTGCTACCATAGCTAATCCGACGCCTGTGTTACCTGATGTTGGCTCGATTAGTGTTGCGCCGGGTTTTAGGGTGCCTTGTTTTTCGGCTTCTTCTATCATTTTTTTGCATACGCGGTCTTTGATGCTTCCGCCGGGGTTGCGTGATTCCAGTTTGCCTACGATGGTGGCGTTTAGGTTTTGGGTTAGTTTGTTTAGGCGTATGAGTGGTGTTTTTCCTGTTGTGTCTAGTACGTTGTTGTTTATTTTCATCTCAAAGCCCCATATAACAGTGTTATGTTTTGTGTGGGCTGCTTAAAACCCTTTCCCATCAAACTCAAAGCATCCTAAGCAAATCCGCCTTAGTAATAATCCCAATAATAACACCCTTCTTAGAAACCAAAACAGCCGAATAAGTCTGCAAAAGACTAGTAATCAACGACAACGGCGCATCCTCATTAATCTGTGGAAAAGACTCCTCCATAATCTTCTCAGCAGGCTGCCTAGAAATAACCTCCAAATCCTGACCCGCCAAAATCTGATGCAAAATCGCTTTCTCAGAAATGCTGCCTACGGATTGTTTTCCATCAAAAACTGGCATCTGCGAAATCCCATGCTCCTTCATGACTTTGACTACTTCAGAAATTGGCTCGTCTTTTTGGACGCTTATCACTTGGCTTTGAATTAGTTTTTCCGCTTGGACTTTGGTTTTAAATTCGAGGCGTTCGAGCACGTCAAAGATGTTTTTTACTTTTTTGTACGATGAGTCAATGGTTCCGGCTTCGAGTTTGGCGATTAATGATTGGCTTACTCCTGCTGCTTTAGCGAGCTCGGATTGTTTTAGGCCTAGTTGCCGTCTGCGTTTGGCTATGTCGTCTAATGTGGGAAACATGAACTAGTAATTTTTGACATAAACATATATTACTTTTGGAATATCACGGCTGAATTTCCCCTATAAACCACTCAAGGCAAAGCATCTGGAAAGGTTTTTAGCTATAAGTGCGTTATAGCAACGAGGTTTAACATGGACCCCCAATGCGAACTCGTCGGCAAATATGTGCTGCCAATCTTCCGCTCAATGCTCGCAAAGGAGCTAGTTCAGAAGTACCGCCTTTCACAGACCGAAACCGCCAAAAAATTAGGAACCACCCAAGCCGCAGTAAGTCAATACTTGAGTTCAAAGAGGGCTTACAAGGGGATGGAGCGTGTTGAGAAGTTTTTACCGAAAATTCAGGAGATGGCGGAGGAAACTGCCTCAAAACTGGTGGCTAAAGAGATGAATTCTAGGGATGTTACTTTTGATTTTTGTAAGCTTTGTGCTACTTTTTGCAGAAATGCTTCTGATGTGAGTGCTTTGCAGCCTGATTATTATATTTAGAATAGAATATTTTCTCCATTGTTTATTCTTTTTAGAATTTTTCTTGCAAGAACAATTATAACGGCGTTATCGGTTGACTTGCTCCAATAAACACCCAAGGAGCAACAACCAAATGACCCAAAGAAACTTAGACACCATCGCCGTCCACGCGGGCCAAGAAACACCTGACCCAGCAACCGGCGCACGGGCCGTCCCCATCTACCAAACAGCCGCCTACGTCTTCAAAAGCCCCGAACACGCAGCAAACCTATTCGCGCTCAAAGAACTCGGTAACATTTACACCCGCCTCATGAATCCCACAACTGACGTTTTCGAGAAGCGGGTTGCAGCAATTGAGGGTGGCACAGGTGCACTGGCAGTCGCCTCAGGACAAGCTGCTATCTCGCTTGCATTACTTACAATCACGCGAGTTGGTGACGAAATCGTTTCCGCCAACAATCTCTACGGCGGTACCTACGAACTCTTTCACTACACCTTCCCTAAACTCGGTAGAACCGTAAAATTCGTAGACTCCTCAAAACCTGAAGAATTCAAAAAAGCCATCACAAACAAAACCCGCGCAGTCTACGCGGAAACAATCGGCAACCCCAAACTCGACATCCCCGACTTTGAAGCCCTCTCAGAAATAGCGCATGAAGCAGGTATACCCTTCATCGTAGACAACACCGTCGGCGTCGGCTTAATCGCCCCCATCGAACACGGCGCAGACATAACCGTCCTATCCGCAACTAAGTACATCGGGGGACACGGCTCAAGCCTCGGCGGCGTCATCGTAGACAGCGGCAAATTCAGTTGGAACAACGGCAAATTCCCAGAATTCACCGAACCCGACCCCGCCTACCACGGCGTAAAATACTGGGATGCATTCGGCAACTTCCCAGGCTTGGGCAATGTCGTGTTGGTCTTCAAAGCGCGAGTGCAACTGCTGCGCGATGTGGGTCCCGCCTTGAGCCCTTTCAACGCATGGCTGTTCATTCAAGGCTTAGAAACGCTGCCGCTTCGGCAATGCAGACACAGCGAAAACGCCCTCAAAGTCGCCCAATTCCTCAGCACTCATCCGTTGGTCAGCTGGGTAAACTATCCTGGACTTCCAAGCAACCCTAATCACAAAATTGCCGAAAAATACCTTCAAGGCAACTACGGCGGTCTGGTTGGTTTCGGTGTGAAGGGCGGTTTGGAAGCTGGCAAACGGTTAATCAAGTCGGTGAAGCTTTTTTCGCATCTGGCTAACATTGGCGACACAAAGAGCCTCATTATTCACCCTGCTTCAACTACCCATCAGCAACTTACTGCAGAGGAACAGCAGGCTACAGGCGTCACAGCAGACTACATCAGACTCTCCATCGGCATAGAAGACCCCGCAGACATCATCGAAGACCTCGACCAAGCCCTCAAAGCCTCAGCCAACCCCTAAAGGAGGAACAAACACTAATCAAACCCCAACATCACCAAACCCAAACCTACACCTTTGACGAGTTGACGCTGGAGTCAGGCGAAAAACTAGCCCCCATCACGCTTGCATACGAAACTTACGGTAAACTCAACGCAGACGAAACCAACGCCATCCTCATCTTGCACGCACTCACTGGCGATGCGCACGCGGCAGGCGAAGGCGGCTGGTGGAACAACCTCATTGGCGAAGGTAAAGCCATAGACACCAACAAGTACTTTGTTGTTTGCAGTAACGTTTTGGGCGGCTGCAAAGGTTCTACAGGTCCGTCTTCAATTAACCCTAAAACGGGCAAGCCATACGGCATCGATTTCCCCTTGATTACAATCGCAGACATAGTCAACGCCCAACGCCACCTAATCGACCACCTCGGCATCAACAAGCTACTATCAGTCATCGGCGGCTCCATGGGCGGCATGCAGGTTCTCCAATGGATGGTTACCTATCCCAAACGCATCCGCTCAGCTATCCCCATCGCAACCACAATGAAACATACGCCCCAACAGATCGCCTTCAACGAGGTCGGTCGCCAAGCAATCATGGCTGACACCGACTGGCACAGCGGCAACTACTACGACCACAGCATCCCAGCGAAGGGGCTTGCAATAGCGCGTATGATCGGGCACATCACCTACATGAGTGACGCATCGATGGCGGAGAAGTTTGGGCGCAAATTCCGCTCAGACAGGGCACCGTTCAAGTTTGGCGCAGACTTCGAAGTTGAAAGCTACCTGCACAACCGCGGAGACACCTTTGTCCGCCGCTTCGACGCCAACAGCTACCTATACGTAACCAAAGCCATCGACTACTTCAACCTCCTAAACGGACACAGCCTCAGTAGCATCTTTCGTGGGCTAAGCGCCAAAGTGCTGGTCATTGCCTTCAAATCCGACTGGCTCTATCCCACCTATCAATCGCAGGAGATCGTGAAAGCCTGCAAACTCTCAGGCTTAGAGGCCAGCTACTGCGAAGTCAACAGCACCTATGGGCACGATGCCTTCCTCTTGGAGACAGAGCAGGAAAGCCAACTTATAGGCAACTTTCTAAGGGGCGTCTGCAACGGCAAAGGAGCACAAACAACATGACAAGCACAGTTGAATTGAAAACCTTCGCCGACTGGAGCACAAGGGGCGCTTCGGTGCTGGATTTGGGCTGCGGCGACGGCGAACTCTTAGCATACCTAACCCGCGAAAGAGAGGTGCACGCGCAGGGTATCGAGTTAAGCGAGGATGCCATTCTTCGCTGCGTTAAAGAGGGTCTGAGCGTTTTCCAACAGGACATTGACACGGGGCTCTCTGAATACAGCGACAACTCATTTGATTACGTCATCTTGAATCAGACGTTGCAGCAGGTCAAAAAACCCGACTTTGCACTCCAAGAGGCGTTGCGTGTTGGCAAAAGAGTCATCGTCGGTATCCCCAACTTTGCCCACTACAAAGCCCGCGTCAGCATATTCTTCCGCGGACGCGTCCCCGTCACCGCTTCGCTGCCCTATCAATGGTATGATACGCCAAACCTGCATTTTCTTAGCTTAGCCGACTTCAAAGACTACTGCAAAACCAAACACATAACAGTGGAACGCACATTTTTCAGAACTGGCGCCGGGCAAGTTAGGCTTCTGCCGAATTTGTTGGCTGAATACGGCTACTTTTTGCTCTCCAAAACATGAATCTGCCGCTTGGCGTATCTTCCTCGCCTTCTTTAACGGTAAAGCCTTTATTTGGGCTAGATGTTTCTATATCTTCGCAAAGCCTCAAACGGGTTGAATTTAGGCGGAGGTCGCCCAGCATGGCCAAAGGCGTAGGACTGAGGCTCCTATCCCGCAGGGGTTCGTGGGTTCAAATCCCACCCTCCGCACCAAAATCATTCTTTTATAAAAATCGCTTCTTTCACTTTACGGAAATGCTCGTCCCCCGTCACAACTTTCCCAGACAACCCCCTTGCGGTACAAAGAATAATTAAATCAGCCAAGCTCCAATCCTTTACCTGGCTCCCTAGTTCTTCAAAAATTTTGCCCGCTCCAGCGGCGGTTTCAAAGTCTAAATCAACAATTCTGGTGGTATCTCGAATAAAATCTAAACGTCGGGTTTTACCATCCTGGGTTTCTTTGCCTAACTGGATTTGTTGACTGAATTTTCGACTGATTTCTGAGACAACGATTGTCGGGGTTACTGCGTTTTCATGTTCTATGTATTTTTTGGCAGTTTCGCCCAATTTTGATGCTTTGAAATATTCTATCCAAGCGTAGGCGTCAATGATGTAGTTACAGTTCGTGGGAATCAGCTTCATCTTCTGCATTAAATGAGTCTAGTTTTGGGTTTGAGCCGAACATGGATGAGGGGGTTTTTCTTTGTTTGGCTAGTAGTCTTTTTATAACTTCATTGTGGCTTTTTGCGTTCATTTCTTTTTTTGCTCTGTTGAGCATTTGAAGGGTTTTTTCATCTACTTGTACTGTTGTTGCCAAATGAACCACCGATAATCTATAACTATAATTATAGATTTATAATTTTCCATCCATTTCCCAACAGGGGTTCGTGGGTTCAAATCCCACCCTCCGCACCAATCCAATTCTCCCACGCTTACTCTTTGATGAAAACTACATTGTCGAGTTCACGGAAAATGTTTGTCTCCAGTCACAACTTTTCCGTTGAACTTTCTGGCTGTGCAAAGTATGATTGAATCCGCCAAGCCTCAGCCTTTAGTTTGGTTTTTTAGGTCTTCATTTATCCATCCTGCTTGTGCTGCCGTATCAAAATCCAAATCTACTATTCTACTAGTTGCCCTTATGAAATCTAAACGTTGAAACATGCTCGGCTTCACGATTTTTTTATGCGGTTCCCGTTATGATTATGCTGTTGCTAAACGACGTGATGCTGCTGTCGATGCTTAACGAGACTGTCAGCGTCAATGTCGCTTGAACAACGTCATTCTTGTTCAGTGATGCCCCGTTTTGGTTCCAAGTTACGGTTATATACTGAGCCGCCGCTGACGGGGACCAATCTGTTGTGGATAAACTCAGGGTTTCTCGGGCGTTTCCCGTGTTTTTCACATAGAGGGTATAGGTGGCTGTGCTGCCAGGTGCCAGGGTGCCCCAGTCGATTGCTGTAGCCGTTTGGGTGCATGCACTGTCCTTGTAGACGCCTAGGTTTATGGCGGGGTTCTCAGTTGGGGTTGGGCTGGTGCTGGAGTAAACTACCCCTATTGAGGAGACGTTTCTGCTGAAGCTCAAAACGCCGTATGCGCCTGCAGCAAAAACGGCGGTGAACAGAATCCCTGCGGAGAGTGCAGCCCATAGATTTTTCAAAAGGACGTCGCCTAACTCGCCGATGTACATAGCGGTTTTTAGCCTTGTCCGCCAACGCGAGCTACACAAGCGCAGCTCATTGTTTTCAAATGCTGACTTGAGGGCTGAGGAAGCGTTCAAACATAAACTTATATTGAAAGTAAGTTATCAATTGAGTGGCAAACGTGCTGCTTTTTTAGTGGGGTCTAAGGATTGAATGACCTTGAACTTCGATCTACATTAGCGAAGATTGTGAAGAGCATCGAATGCATAAACGCTAAGGTCAGCCAAATTCCACAGGTGCAAATCCAGGTTTCCGCAAGGCTTCTGCCAACTTTTTTGGCACTGCAAAAAATTGAATCCGGAACCGCCACCCAAGTCAGCGTGATAACTCAGCGCTGCAGAGCTTTTGAAAGCAAAAACCTCAACGAACTCTGCCTCATGGGGGCGGTTTCGAAGCAGCGAAAAGGCCGCGAGCGAATTTTTACTCCGAAGGCGTCTGGCCCACTGTTTTGTGAGTCGTTCCCGGCTGGGTTGCTGGCTGCCAATAAGACTGACACTGATTTTTAGTGGGTTACATTGTGCCTGTTATGGTTATGTGGTTGCTGAAGCTTGTTATGCTACTGGGTATGCCAGCTGAAACCGTCAGGGTTACTGTGGCCTGCACCACTTGGTTAGCGTTTAGCACAGTGTTTTCTCTGTTCCAAGTTATGGTTATGTACTGAGCCGCCGCTGAGGGGGACCAATCACTTGTCGATATGCTCAGTGTTTCTGATGCGCTTCCAGAATTTTTGATGTATAGAATGTAGGTTGCTGAGGTTCCAGGTGTTAGGGTTCCCCAGTCGATGGCGGTTACTGTTTGGGTGCATGCGTTGTCCTTGTAGACGCTTACGTTGATGGTTGATACTGTTCCTGTTGATTGTACGGACTGGTTTGTGTAGAATACGCCATAGGATGTTGCCGCAAAAGTCGCACTCAAAAGAATGACTAGGCAAAAGCCTGACCAAATAATTTTCAATAAAAAACCTCATTTTAGGTGTCAGCAGCCGCCTTCTTAGCCGTTGCCCGTCAGGTGAGCTACAGAAGCAAACAGAAAAGGCACCTTTTTGGCAGCTTAATGGCTACCAATAGTCACAAAATTTATATTGAAAACCACCCAAATAAACAAACAAGCGCCAAACGGCATTTTAAAAATAACCTACGGGAAAAAGAATGAACGATGTAGAACTCAGAACAACATTAGCAAAACTGGTTAAACAGCTAGAATGCATCGACGCCAAAATCAGCCAAATGCCCCAAGTGCAAATCCAGGTTTCAAGCAGACTTTTGCCGACTCTTTTGGCGCTGCAAAAAATCGAGACTGGAACCGCAACCCAAGTTAGCAGGATAACCAAGCGATGCCGCGCTTTTGAAAGCAAAAACCTCAACGAACTCTACATGATGGGCGTAGCATCGAAGCAGACTTGTGGTCACGAGAAAATGTTTAGGCTTAAGGTGCAGCGGGTTGGTTTGGCTGATGCGGAGCTTCTGCGGCAGATTTTATAGTGTTTAACTGTTGACCAACTTCACCGGGATATATCGTAAGACATACTTTCTTATAGTAAATCCGACAAATAAACGGCTATACAGGAGTGTCCTGCTTGGTTAGAGCCGCTTTAGTGACTCCAGCTTACCTCTCTGTAGCCTGGGCCCTTATGGTCAGCTACCAGATTTTTACTCAAACCGCCGTGAAAACAGTTGTTGATAACCTGGTGGTTTATGCGCCGTTTGTGGGTTTGTGGCTTAACTCGCGTATCGACATGGTCGTTTTCGTGTATGCGTTTGCATGGGTTTTCGTGTTATCATCGATCATACCAACGCTGATATTGGGGAAAGAGCGAAGCGTCTTCGTGCAGTTTCTGGTGTGCTTAGGCTTGACGCTGCTGGGGTTTGTATTGATTGATGTCTTCAAGTCTGCTTACGGCTTTGACCTCTCAGACCCCGTGGTGTTACTTGCTCATCCGTACATGCAGATCTTTAGCAACATAGTCTTCGCCGTATTCTACTTATCCGTGCCCTATGTGCTAATGATAGTGATAGATTACCGTGGAAAAAAGAAACGTGAACAGCGAGAAGAGCACGTGAAAAAGATAACTGACGAATTCTACAGCAGAACCCCCACACCGCCCAAGGAAGCCTAACGGCTTTTTTATTTTATGGTTCTTCTGCTTGTTTGACTTCGAGGGTTGGGTTTGTGCCTTTTAGGAGTATTTCTGAGTTGTCCAAGTAGAGCTTTGGCGTGGGCAACTCAATCTGCCCTTGGGTTGAATTTGTGACTCTTAGTGCGTAGTGAACACTCTCGCTTCCGCCGTAGCCGCTGTATTGGAGAGTGTTGTTTCCGCTGACGAGTTCGAAGTTGCCTGTGGGGTAAGTGTCTGTGATGATGACTTGTCGCTTGAATTCTGGTGCAATGTGGCCGTGCCAGTTTACTCGGCTCTCGACTTGGATGGTGTCGCCTGCGTGGGCGGTTGTGACGTTTAGGGATCTGTCGAGCAGACATAGACATCTGCCTGCGGGTTGGTGTAGTATATGGCAACCTGTACGCCCCCATAAATCAGGTAAGCAGCGGCCATCAACGCCACCAAAATCAAGGCTACCCATGCTGGCCGTCGCCATCGGGGCTTGGTTGGTTTGTTGGCGTAGGCTGCGATGGGCTCCTTAGGAAACCAACCTCTGACGCGATTCCGCAGCCGAGTCGAATCCAGCCTCCGCTAGTTTTGCTTGCTTTCGGTAGTTCCAATACAGCAAACAGTTGACGGAAAGAAATGAGAACAAAACAAAAGCCCACAAGCCCAGACCGAGCGTGGTATTTTGGAAGCTGGGCGTAACCATGTAGAAGACAAAGTAGCTTGAGTAGCCTATGAGCATAATTAGGTTTGCAATGCCGAGGGTTGTTAGGGCTCTTATTTCTCTCTTTGTTAGGGGTCTGGCTTCTTCAATTTGGTTTGCGCTTTGGCTAATCTGCGTGCTCTTTTTTGCCTCGTGGACGCCGTGGAAAGGCTGCTCTTTAGGAAGCCAACCGTGTATGATTTGCCTTAAAAATAATTTCTTCACC
>JBNIDR010000029.1:53638-64846 GCA_050108155.1 Bathyarchaeia archaeon
GCCTCGTGGACGCCGTGGAAAGGCTGCTCTTTAGGAAGCCAACCGTGTATGATTTGCCTTAAAAATAATTTCTTCACCATTAACCTATTGTCCCCTTCAATTTAGGTCTGATTGATTCCTTGACGTTAAGAATAGTCACGATCAGGCTTGACGCCAAGGATACGATTGCTAAAGCATAAACTATCGGCGTAAACTGTGCAAACAGGGGCGTCGCAACCTCCGCTGGTATCGGCTCGATGGTTGACCAACTCCTGGTTACGCCTACCCAGACATAGTTCGCGGCTTCATAATTAAAGTGAAGAGTAAACACGTATGTTCCGTTTTTCGGGACATCCCAACTCATTGTGTTCCAATTGTCTATGGTGTTTGCCGAGAAATAGGTAGTTGCATTACCGCTTAGTGTTTGATCACTTATTGTAAAAGTAACACTAGCCGAAGGGTTTGCATTTGCACCATGAGCTTTGGTCATATCAACCAAAATCTGGTCTTGCGTGGTTAAAGTGATATTGACAACTTCATCAGGTAGTTGTCGACTCATGCGAAAATATTCACTAAAGATATTTTGTGTATGGGTTACTTCAGAGGTATCTTCCATATGGTAAACCACGGCAAACGCTGAAGCAAGAGCAATAATGCCAATCAAAGCCAAAGAAAAAATCCTTGATTTGTGTGGAAAGTTTATTCCTAGTCGACCCGCTTTTTGTACACAGGCATACAATAGGGTAAAAACGACCATACTTGTGATGATTAATATCGCGCAGGTCGTTACGCTCAAGGCTTCAATCCAATAAAGCGAGGCTGCAAGAATCACTGATCCAATATATGCGGCAAACAGGACACCGCTGAATATTTCTTGTAAGCCTTGATATTTTCTCAAATTACGAACGGCTATAAAGACATAAAATGGGGCAAGAACCAGCCAGAGGAGAACGAAGTAAATGCTATTTGGGAAGTTGCTCATCTTACCTAACGAGATCACATTAGTAATTGCTATGCATAGCAGCCACCCGCCTGACAGAAAGTTTCCGACGTTTTGACTTAAGCTCCACGGCTTGCTGGCTGGTTTTATGAACATTTGAATTCTTGCTGGTTTTAGAGTGGGTTCATGCGGAAACCAGCCGCTGATTCGCTTCTCTAAACCTTGTAGTTGCTTCATTGCTTTGCTTTCCCTTTGTTGATGTTTGGGCTTTGATTACTTCTTATAATTAGGACACTGGCAAATGCGGCGGCAACAGCTGCGGCGGCTCCGGCGGCAAACGAGGAATAAGACCCTAAACTGAGAACTTCAAGGATACCTAAAGTTAGGAATACGGTAGCGAATACAGCGGCAAAGATGGTAACGTAGACTATTATGAGGTTGTGAGGGCTGGTTTTCTGGTTAACTTGCGCTGTAACTGTACTTGGCAACGAAGCCTCTTTTGGAATCCAGCCTCTAATTTGATTTTTCAAAATCTTTTTTACATTCATGCGCTCAACTCCGGAATAAGTTTAGAGAAGATTTGATGCGCCAACTTTGCGGGGTGGATTTTGTCGGCGTCTGGAATTTCTATGCCTCGTTCACGGGCGATGTCGATAAGGTACTGCCGTGTCTGGTTTAGGAAGTTGGTGTCGGTGACTTCTTCTGGGTTGTCGTGCCAGTACCAGACCTTTAAGCCGTGGCTGGTGGTGTAGGTTACGATGGCTTTCTTTTTCAGCCCCGGGTGGAAGCCTAGGAGGATGGCTTGTTGGGGTACGAGTTTGGTTACTTGGATGTCGTTTACTTGGGCGACTTCGAGTAGGGTGGTGGCGAGTTTTGTTTGGGTTGTGAGGCGGGTTTGGTTGACGTATTGGCGGGTGGTTTTGAGTTTCTCGGCGATGGCTGTGACTGTGAGGCCTGTGCCTAGGAGGGCCCAGATGGTTTTTTGGCTCTTGCTTAGGGGTGAGGAGACGGAGCATCCTGCGGACACAACAACACCTGTAAATAAAACAATATTTACAGATATTTAAGAGTTGCCCAACCAGCCCCCACCCAACATATTTGGCACCTAATAGAAACTCTATGCAGAAACCTATAGAGGGTCCCCTACTCTTCTGCCTTGGCAAGCTGTTCTGCCTTCTTAATGGAGGATAAGGTCTCGATGAGAGCAACAAAATGCAGCTGCAAAAAAGCTGTATACAAAAGCATCAACAACACACAGAAAAACGGTAAAGGGAAAGCCAAGTTAGGCGCATTCGCTTTTTGGTTTTTTGGACTGCGGCAAAGTCACGTTTTTCTCTCCAGCAAGCTCCTTCTCCAGCTTCACTGCCCGCGCAGCGACCTTTTCGGCTTCTGCCTCAATTTCAGGGTTACACATTTCCTCTTTGCGCTTCGCATTGGACGCCAAAATCAGCCGCAGCATGTCGCTGTCATAGCTCTTCAGCAACAACTCTGTATTTGGTATGAGACAGTGGCCACCTATGAAGCCTGGAAACATTATTGGCCTATCAAATCTTTGCCGATGCGTGTCCTCAAGGAAATCAACGCTCTCGTTAAAGTCCGCACCGAACTTGCGGCTGATTCGATGCATCTCTTGGAAGCACGTAATCATCCATGCACGGTAGGTGGTTTCAAACAGCTTCGCCAGCTCAGTCTCGGTGCAGCCCTTGAGCACTTTAACTGTTAAACCGAGCTTCTCGAAATGCGCTTTCGCCAGCTTTGCAGCTTGAGGCGTTGCTCCGCCGACGTATTTGGGCCAGCGCTTCATCTCCCAAACCATATGCTCCGCAGTGATATGGACGCCGCGTGAGGGCGAATGGGCAACGGGGCACTTACAGAGTTCAGCGATTTTAAGAGTGGTTCCCGGCGGAACGGTGCTGTTGTTAACGATTAACTTAGGCTTGTACTGTGAGGTGTAGTCGGCGATGATTTGGGCGAATTTGTCCGGGTTACCGCATGGGAGACAAACTTGCAGCACATCCACTTTAGAGGGAACATTAGCCTTGCTCTGGTTGAGCTCCCGCATCTTTGCCTCATCCAAATCAACCCCGTAAACGTCGAAAACGTCTTTTTTCTCTGCGTAAAGCGAGAAAAGCGTATGTCCGATTTCGCCTAAGCCCACTACGAGAACTGTTTCTTTAGCCAAACCCTGATGCCTCCAGAATAGAAACTGATGTTTATGTTAAACTATTTAAATCTGGAGCTTTAGATGGACAAGCATGCAAACATCTAAACGCGGCGTGGGAATCGTCGAAGGCAAAAACGTGCAGATAGGCCAAAACTGCGCAATCTGGAACTACGTAGTCATAGGCGACAACACCAAAATTGGCGAAGGCTGCATCATCGGCAGCTTTGTGGATTTGGGCAAAGACGTGGTTTTAGGCAAAAACTGTAACATCCAAGCACACGTAACCATCTCAAACGGTTGCGTACTAGGCGACAACGTATTCATCGCACCCAACAGCAGCTTACTCAACGATAAGTACCCAAAAAGCACGTTTATGACTCCGCCAGTCATCAAAGACGGCGCGGCAATCGGCGGAGGCGTCACTATTCTGCCAAACGTCAAAGTTGGTGAAAAAGCAGTCGTCGGCGGAGGAAGCGTAGTCACCAAAGATGTCCCAGCCAAAACCGTCGTGGCAGGCTGCCCCGCCAAAAAAGTCATGACGCTCGCTCAGTTTGAGGCGAAACGGGAAGAGTTCCTGGCAGAGAAGCAGCGGGTGAAGTGATGAAGGTTTGGTATGACGCCTGCACGGGTAAGCATACCCGATACGGCGCAGCTATCGGCAAAGAGCTGAGAAAACGGGGGCACGAATTCATCCTCACCACACGGGAACACCCCGACACGTTGCCGCTGATGAAAATTCTTGGCGAAAAGCCAATTGTGGTGGGCAAATACAGCCCCGCTACATTGGCTTCGCGCCTTAGGGAAAGTGCAGAGCGCATAATCGAATTTGCGAAACTTTTTGAGAAAAACAAACCAGACGTCGCCATCGCCCACCAATCAGTAGAGCTATGTCGGGTTGCTTTCGGATTAGACATCCCAATCATCCTCACAGCTGACACACCTCATGCACTTGCCGTGAACAGGCTCACAGTCCCATTTGCCCACACGGTCGTGGTTTCTGAAGCACTACCGAAAAGTTTCACCCGAACCTACTGCGCCCAAAGAGTCCAGCCATTTAAGGGCGTTGACGAAGTAGCATGGATAAAAGGCTTCAAACCCACCAAAATCGCGGCTAAGAAGCCCCTGATTGTGCTTCGCCAAATTGAAACCAAAGCCGCGTACGCTAAAGGCAAAAACGACAGCGCCAAAACCCTCGCAGAGCAACTCGCCGAACTTGGAAATGTACATCTTCTGGAGAGATACAACGGAAAGGGGGAGGAGGCGTTTAGCCAGAAAGAGACTTTTGAGGATTCAGCCAGCCTCGTAGCCAATGCGGATTTGGTCGTTAGCTACGGTGGAACCATAAGCCGCGAAGCTGCCCTGCAGGGTGTACCAAGCATTGCAGTTGGCGATATGGCAAAAACTCCAGTCAACACCTACCTCGCCAAAAGAGACTTTCCGCTCTTTATAACGTCAGAGCAGAAGGCGTTTGGGTTGGCTAAGCGGTATATCGGCAAGAGGTTTGATGTGTCAGCTAAGCTTGCGGCTCTGGAGAACCCAGTGGATGTCATAGCAAAAGTTGTTGAGAGCCTAAAAGGTTAAGCAGGCGCAACTTCAACTTGGCAGCCTATGTTTATCTGGTACTTATCGGCGAAACTTCCCTGGTTTAGTGCTAGTTCTAAGAAGCCGTGACTGCCGATTAAGGCTGTGACCTCAAGTGGTTTAGACTGCCCATATGCTTTAGCCAAAGCCAGCTGGAACGAAAGGCTGTGAATCACAACTTTAAGCAAAGAGGTTTGCGGGAGCATATTTCGGGTCAGGTTGGTTATTACGTTGCCGAAGCCATCGATATGCAGAACTTCGCCATGCAGAACCCCATTTTGTTGTTCTACGTGGGTAAATTTTGGGATAATGGGATCCGCGATTTCGGGTCCAAAAACTTCTGGGTTTACCCCTTTGTCAATGTAAGCGGCGGCTGGAGCAAAAATGTCTCTGCCGTGAAAAGTACCGGAAACCTCAGGCAGCATATACTTTGAATTGGTAAGTTCGTAAATGTGCTCAATGGTCTGGGCTTGAGCCGCCAGCATCAAGACGCCGTTGTCGGGGCCAACAAAAAAACCCCGCTTCGTCTGCACCACAATCGCCCGCCGAGCAGTTCCCACGCCTGGATCCACAACCGCCAAATGCACGGTGCCGTCTGGAAAGTAAGGCGCCGCCGACGCCAGCATAAAAGTAGCCATACGCACGTCGAATTTGTCCACACTATGGGAAACATCAACCACTTTAGCGTCTGGGTTTATGCCTAAAATTACACCCTTCATCTCTGCAACGTAGGGGTCTTTAAGCCCAAAATCAGTGGTTAAGGTAATCATGGGTTAGCCTCCATGTACTACAGGAACAAAAACCAACTCGTCTCCGTCACAAAGCTTTGTTTCGTAGCCAGCTAAGACGCTGATTTCTCTGCCATTAACCAGAATCAGCGAGTTAGAGCGTGCATCGTTTAGCTCGGAGTTGCAGAATGTGTTCTTGAGTTGGGGAATCTGCATGCCCAAAGCTGCAACAACATCTTTGACCTTGAAGCCTTCCTCAAAGGGTATTGTCAACTCTTTTTTACCTGAAAAATGCCGCAGCGCACCTAGCAATTTTATTTTTATCGCCAAATATTCATCCAACACGATACTTTACATGACGATGATTAAAGATATATCGTTAACATTTGTACCTGTTTGCCCAGTAAAGATGAGGTCTCCGAGTTTACTGAAAAAGTGGTAGGAGTCATTGTCTGCCAGGTAATATTTGGGTTCTAAACCTAATGCAGCTGCCCGTTTAATTGTGGCTGAATCGGCAATTGCTCCTGCTGCATCTGTTGGTCCATCAATGCCGTCAGTACCCAACGAAGCCACAACCACTGTGTAGTCGCCTGCGTGTTTGAGTTTCAGAGCTGCGGACAGAACGAGTTCTTGGTTTCTGCCTCCAACCCCCTTACCTGCAACTTTAACGATTGTTTCGCCCCCAACCACCACCGCGGCAGGTTTGGGAAGCGGGTTACCTGAGATTTGGATTTCATTAGCTATAGACGCAAGTTGGGCGCCGATGCAGTTTGCTTCGCCCTCCAAAGTGCAACTCAGCAGCGTCGCGTTTAAGCCGTGGCTTTTCAGGTACTCAAGTGCTGCTTGGCATGCGGTACGGTTATTTCCGACTACGACTGTGTGGACTTTTTTGAAGGCAGCATCGTTGAGTTTGGGTGTCTCAGCTATGAATCCGCGCTCGCCGTCGAGGATTAGCTTTTTCACGATTGCGGGTGCGTCATTCCATAGGCCATACTTTGCCAGAACCAAATGTGCATCTTCAAAGGTGGAGAAGTCAGCCACTGTGGGTCCAGAAGCAATCACGTCTAAGGGGTCACCAACTACGTCGGAGAGGATCAGGTTTAGAACTGTTGCGGGGTAAGCGGTTTTGGCTAGCCAGCCGCCTTTGAAGCTGGAGAGGTGCTTGCGGACGGCGTTGACTTCGTTTATTGTTGCTCCGCTTTTGAGCAAAGAGGAAGTTATCTGCTGCTTGTCGGAAAGCAGAAGGTTTTCTCGGGGGTAAACCATGAGGCTTGAGCCGCCGCCCGAAAGCAGACAAATAACCAAGTCGTCGGCTTCTGCTTTTCCGGCTATTTCCAACATTCGGCGGGTGCCTTCAACGCCTGACTCATCTGGAAGCGGATGCCGTGCCTCATGAAGATCAATGATATGCGTGCTACCTATAGCACCGTATGGAACAATCACTATACCAGCGGTTATACGGTCACCCAAAATCTGCTCCATCGCCTCAGCCATAGCAGCCGCCGCTTTTCCACCGCCAACCACGTAAACGCTTCGGTACTTGGTAAGGTCAAATAGGTAGTCGCCAACAAGAAGTACATCGCCTTTGTAGGCTACCTTGGAAAGCACCATTTTTTTGGGGTCCACAGCGTTAACTGCGTATTCGAGGCTGTCGAGGACGAGTTTCCGTGCTTTTGAGGTTAAGACGTTTTCGCTTTTGTCGATTAGGGCTGTTTTGTTTTTTATTTGAACCATTACAGCAACCTGTCAGAATATTCTTCAGCTCTAAGTTAGGGGCTTAGAGGATAAATGATTTTTCAAAAACCTCGGGCGTTCCTTCTACTAAAGAAAATAAAAAATGGAGAAATAGGGAGAACTATTTGGGGTTTTTTGTAGTGTGACGTCGCATTACGACAAACATTGCTAAGCCAAGCATGACTACGATTAGAGGCAGAACGACAATTGGTGATAATTCTGGTGCTGCGGGCGTGGCGGTTGGATTTGATGTGCCTGTTGGAGAGTTCGTTTGGCTGTTGGTTGGATTTGATGTAGCACTTTGTGTTGGGGTTGGTGTTGATGTTGACGAGTCCAAATCCATAACGACTGCGTGTGTACTGTGATGGTACATTATGGTGATTAACCATGTGTCGCCTTCTGAGAGAACCGTGAAGGGCGTGATTGTCCCGTCTAAAGTTACCTGCAAAGAGGAAGCGTCAGACAACAAGGTCTTGGGTATGCACGCTTCAACATATCCGAATGTTCCTGTTGCCCCTGTTACTGTGAAGGAAAGCTGGTTGGTAGCGGAGTTGTATGCTAAGCTTGAAAGCGTAGAGTTTGAGGATACCGAGAACATCTGGTTATCGGGATTAGGTGTTACTGCGAATTCAACTATTGTTGAAACGTTAGAGTAGAAAGTATACTCGCCCTTGATAAGATAGTTACCTGAAGCAGTAGGCATCCAAGCAACAGAGAAGTTACCATCTTGACCAGTTATTACATAAGCTAAATCGTGCCATGTTAACCCGCCAGTAGCACTGTAAGAGAATCTTACCCCTGCACCCGGAACGCCGCCGTTTGGATACGCAAGCGCTCCGTTTATCTTCACATGGAAGCCAGATAGTGATGTTGAACTAACACAGTAGAAGGATAATGTTGGAACAGGAATATTGGCCGCTGCAGGCGGGGTAGGTTCTGGCGTCGGGGTTACTGTTGGAGTTGGTGTTGGAGGTATGACCCCACTGCCTGAAAAGAACGCAGTTAGTTGATGGTCTCCAGTTGACATGTCAACGGGTATGCTTGTTCCTAATCCCTGATATACTCCGTCAAGGTACCATCCGCTGAAGTTGTTTCCTGTAGCGGGGTATTCGTAGACTCTAACGGTTTGGCTGGTGTAATTGTATATTCCTGCTGGTGGAACTGTGGTGCCTCCGTCGCTTGGGTTTGTGGTAATTGTTAAAATAGACATACGTTGCTGGAAAACGGCGTATAAGTCGTAATCTCTTGTCATGGTTAGGCTGATGGTTGATAGTTTGCCTTGATATTCTCCATCCATAAACCAACCTACGAAGACGTAACCAGAGTAGGTGGATTCGCTAACGGTAACGGTTGAACCGTAAAGGTAGTAGTTTTCTCCCTGCGGGTAAACCCAGCCACCATTAATGTTGGTTCTTACTGTTAAGCGGCAGGTTGATTGCCCAGGGTATGGATAATCAGCGATTACGGTTGCGGCGAATGATAAACCAAGTAGAGCTATACAAACGATTATTAACGAAACTCGAAGTTTTCGAGCACTTATTTTCATGTTAATCTGCCCAAATCAACAGTATTGATACAGCTTATAAGCTTTAGGAATGTTAGGTCCATAAAAGCACCCGTACAACCAACAGGCAGTTAATCCGTCAGCGTCATTTTTGGGATAACCTGAAATATTTAACCATACAATAAATTCTAAGATGCCAAATCAGAGAAACATCGCCATTTTATTAGTCGTTATACTAGTGGCGGGTTTCATCTACAGATTTACATTAACAATCATTAACACTTATCCACCTGGCGCCGACATTGGATTACACGAAAGCGTCATAAACTCCATTTTAGCTCCAAAAACAACCTTACTGTACAACTATTACCACATGGGCGGCGGCGTCTCAGCCACAAACCCAGGCTATCACATCTTCGCAGCATTCATAATCAGCATGACAGGCGCACCCGATTATCTAGTACAGGCAGCAGTCGCATCCATGTTTTCAGCGCTGATAATTCTAGCCGCCTTTATACTTACAAGGTTAGTTTGGGGTACAAGGGCGGGCTTGGTAGCGGCAATTTTGGTTGCTTTCTCTGCCAGCGATATTTTGATGCTAAGCTGGGCGGGTTACCCAAACATAGTGGCGTTGGCGCTGATTCCAATTATTTTCTACTTCTTACTTCAGCCAGCAAAGCTAGCACAAGCAAACTACCTCATCGTTACAACGATAATAACCGCTGCGTTATTCTTGACGCACGTGTTTAGCGGCATGGTTTTTTTGGCGACAATATTGTTTGCTTTGCTGGCAGGTTTGGCGTTGCGCAGATTCACAGATTTCACCTTCAAAAATGCAACTACATGGTTAATACCTATTTTCTTTGGCATAATACTGGTTTCACCTTATTTGCTCAGTGTTCTTCCACTTTATTTTGGGGCGGAAGGAGCAATCACAGGTACAGTTTCGGCGATGCAGCAAGCAGTTGTAGAAACAAGACTCATTCCAGCAACACTCTTGGGGTTGGCTATGATCCCTATGCTCTTGTTTTTGGTTTTTTCTAAGAGCAAAAACGGAAGATTCTTCACATTACCTAGTATTCTCTTCGTTTCAACAATGCTTGTTCCACTGGTTGCATCTCAAGCGTACTTGTTGGGATTCTTTTTAGATTATGAACGCTTTCTATATTTTTTGGCAACACCAGCAATTATTTGCGTTGGGTTAATTCTCGTTTACGCATCAAACATCATTGAGAATGCATTAAAAAAAATGAAGCCACAAATATCATCCCACACAAAAACCGCGTTTTTATCAATACTTGTCATTACATGCCTCGGTACATCCCTAATTGGTTCATCCCTGTTTATGTTGCCAGATGAGGCTGTCGAGAATGCCAAATACTTCCAAGTTATGAATCCAACCCAATACGAAGCCATACAGTGGATAAAAACCAACACTCCTGCCGATGCAGTGTGTGTGGCCGACGCAAACTTTGGTTGGTGGCTATCAGGCTTCGCACAGAGACCAACGCTTAGCGCCGTTGATCCACAATTCCTTATTCTTCAGCGCGAGTTTGCTCCTGCACAAGCAGCATCTAACCTTATGCGCGCTGACTACTTGATGGACAATGGCATATTGCAAATCGAACAAGCAGGTGCATACGCAAATGGAAGTTCACATGACATTTATGCAGAATTTGAGAATTCTATCTTTAAGCCGCTTGTTTTCTCATTAAACGACAGCCAAGTAAGCATTTTATACCGTGACGCAGGTAATCCTAAAGAAGTGAAACTTGAGTCATTTTCGCAGTCAAACACTCAAGTGGCCAACGATGGCGACTCGACTTCTTTCATCATAAGCCGATGGGGCAGTGGCTTAAGGGTTACAGAGGAGATCACTATCTTTAAGGGTCAGCGCTTTGCAGAGGTAACTTTCGTATTCCAAAACGAAGGTTCAATCAGCTTTGACTGGCTTCAAGTGCCTTTCCAATCGAGGGGTAAATTGGTCCAGTACGCCAACAGCATCGGTTTAGTGGATAACATTACGCATTGGATAAATCAGATTGTTTTGCCAGAAAACAAGTTAGGAAATGATGTACAATTGCAGGAGACCCCGAACACATACCAGTTAATATGTAACTTAGCGGGGGGTAGCAACGTAAAATTCAGCTTCTACATTGGACTATGCCCGTATAGCCCTAACACCGATTTGCCTCAAGAACAATATTATGAAAGCCTGATCGAGAATAATACTAGAACTTACCTTGACACCGTCTCGGATGCAGCTATAAACTGCTTTGACTACAAGGCTGCTATAAAGCAATTTAACATCTCATACGTGGTCATTCGAGACTTCAATATTTTGCCGCGTTTCCAAGATGACCCAACTTACGAGTTGGCCTTCAAAAACAGCGAAGTCGCAATCTACAAAGTTGTGGGCATTTAAGGAAAAAGGAAGCTGATTAGCTAACTTAGGTTGTCGAGTTTTTCCTGCGTCAGCGTCTCCACGATGTCAGTGGCTACATTTACGATTGAATCAGCCTGCTTCATCATGGCGTCGCCGTTGACTTCCTCAAGCTGAGAGATCTGCTGAACAATA
>JBNIDR010000029.1:64896-102215 GCA_050108155.1 Bathyarchaeia archaeon
TTTTGGCTACTTCCTCTCGGATGAGCACTTCAATGAATGCGGGTTCACCTAAACTGTAGTAGATGGCGTTTCGGGCTTTCCGTATGGCTTCTAAAACTAAACTTGGCGCCATGTAGGGGATTTTGCGTGCAGCCTCCAACTCGGCTTTGGCTTCACGCAGGTACCTCAGCGCCCAACCTTTACGGTACTCATCCATCATGTGGTTTTCCAGGTTTACTCGGTTATTTCTTCTTCGATTTCTGTATCCATAGCAGAGTTGGCTTGAGCTAATGCCTTGGTACGGGTGATGTAGCCGGCAACTTTGTTGCGGACGCGTGTAGTTGTGCCTTTGGTGACTTCGTCTACTGTGCGTTTGTTTTCATCGAAGTTTGTGTTGAATTTGTCTGGAAAGCGAGCCATTAGTTCTTTGCCGAGGTGTTTTATCTGCTCAGTCTTTACTTTTCCCAATTAGTTTCCTCCAGTGTTAACGGTTAATTGTTTTTCTCCGACGCAAAATGCGTAGAAGCAACTCAGAATAGAGAAGAGGCTTAATTTAAGGTTACGCCTCGGAGATGGAGAATAAGCAGTCAGCGGACATAGGGATGAACCTTGAACAAAAAATTTGACAGGTTAGTTTAGTTTTATGTTAAAGAATGTCTCGAAATTCTTAGCGATTTGCTCAGCGACTTCCTCAACGGGCAATTTCTTTATTTCCGCCACCGCAGCTACAACATTACGAATGTAGGAGGGTTTAGTTAATTGGCCGCTGTAGGGCTTTTTCCAGTAGGTAACTGGACCATCGGTTTCCGTCATGATGTTTGCTAAAGGAGTTTTCTCGATGACTTCTCGGATTCCTGCTGAGTAGGTAACTGGCGGTCCTTCAGTGATGTAGTAGCCTTTTGCGATAGCTTTTTCCAGCGCCTCCAGAGGGTGGCTGAACCAGTGTAGAAGCACCTTGTTAAGGCGGTAAGAGGGAAGCATTTCGACGATTTTGTCTGTTGTCCCCCGTGAATGGATGATAACTGGGAGGTTTAGGGATTCGGCGAGGTGCAGCATCTTGTCGAAGACCATTGTTTGTTTTTCCCATATGGTTTCGTATTTGTAGTCTAAGCCTATTTCGCCTATGGCTTTCACGGTTTCCCGCTGTGATTTTATGTAGCTTATGGTGTCTTCTAGCTCTGTTTCGCCCAAAACGTTGATGTTCCATGGGTGAATTCCAAGGGCAGGATAAACTAAGCCAGGATACTCCTGAGACAGTTTAACGTCGTTTTGGCATGTTTTTAGGTCCATCGAGTTAGTGATTAATGCCGCAACACCAGAGGATTTAGCATCCGCTATCAACTCTTCGATGTGTCCCGTGTATTCCGCATCGGAAAGGTGAACATGAGCATCTATTAACCGCATTTTTCTCAGCGCTATATTCTTTATTGATGGTTTTATAATTTTCTTTGTAAACGGGCAAGGTTATGGTTAAGCGGCCAATTTAGCGCAAAAAGCGATAACAAAGGTTAAATACAGCTTTAAAAAGAAAAAGAAGCTGAAGAGATGTCGATATGACAGAATTAGAAATAGCTGTAGCTCCCATGCATAGATTATGTAAGAAAGCAGGCGCTGACAGAGTAAGTGAAGCAGCAGCAAAAGAATTAGCAAAGGCACTCGAAGAAATCGGAGTAAAAATCGCAAAAGAATCACTCGATTTTGCGATGCACGCAGGAAGAAAAACCATCAAAGCGGAAGATATCGAAATCGCCGCAAAAAAAGTCATGGGAAAGTAAAGTTAACACATTTTTCACCCTCCTTCTCTTTTCTTCTTTTTTGCTTATTGTCTAAGAAGAAGAGGGTATCAGCCCACTGCTTCTTCATTCAGAATTGAGACGACGTTCCTGACGCCATTTTTAGATACGAAAAATGGCTTAGAAAAAAGGGGGCTCTTTGGTTCTAAATCAATCTAAGAAGGCTTCTTTTTGAATATGACGCCTTTGGGGTCTTTGAGCAATAGCGCTCCTTCCCACACTGCGAGCCCCACAATAACCATAACGCCGCTTAGAACTGTTGCTTCGATGGATACGTCGAAGAATTCTCCGCCGCCTTCCATTAGATAGGGTACGACGTGGTCAACAAGCACCATTATTGTTGTACCCCAGAATATCAAACTTAGATACTTCAACATGTACTTGTCGTTCTCAGCTTGCGTATACCATATTGCGGTTGTGATTGCCGCAGCGAATGCAAGGATGATTAGCCACATATTCCTTTTCCTCCAACACGCTTATTACCTAGTGCTACTATATTAAAATTTAGTGTTACTGGAGGAGGAAAAAGAAATGGCATGTTTCTTAGCGCCAATGGCTCTGGCAATCGTAATGACAATCATTCAACTGCTAACTAGACACAACGACCTATCACACAAATTAAAACTAAGCACATTAAATGCGATGCTATGGGGCGGAGTAGTTATACTCGCTGCTGAGCACGTTTTCCACGGCGAAATAACTGCTTGGGCACCTTACCTAACTGCTATGTCTTCTCCCGCAGATACAGCGGTAATGCTTTCTGAAATCGCAACTATCGGCGGTTCAATGACTTTAGCTATATCTGGAACTTGGATGGGAATACTAGCAGTTAATTACCTGATGACCAAGAGAATTGCAGTCAAAGACCAGCTAAGTCCACTCAGCAAACCAATCACAACGACATCAAAATATTAAGTCGCAAAAAATAGAGGCGACTTAAACAATCATTTTTTTATAAATCCTGAAAAATTCTCAGCAAATCAAAGTGCAAACGCAATCAAACTGAAGCTGAGGAATCCCAGAGGAACTGAAAATACTCACGCGCAAACCCAACTAAACCCACATGATTACTCCAAATAACCAAAGTGGGCTTATCCTCACCGAGAAACAGCATCGCTTCTTTGCCGTCAGCGATAATACCGCCTCCAAACATGTGATCGCGGATGCGCAACTCGCCCAGTCCAGAGAATTTCTTGATAAACACCCAATCCTCTTTTTTTCCAGCCGCCATAAACTTCGCCGTAACCGACTTCTTCAACCCGCTTCCCAGCAGTGGCTCAGCAAGGGCGATAACGGGTTTAGCGAATTCGGGCGCTGCAACTACTACTTCTACTGATGCTTTCTTTAGGATATCCTCCAGTTTGCTAAGCACGGCCTGTTGACCTCGGAGGATAATCATTTCGGGGCGCTCAACGAGTTCTCTTTGCTCGTATAGGGGCTGTAGGGTTTCAGCGATTGTGTTTTCTAGGTTTACGTATTTGTTTTCAAGTTGCAGCCGTGTTAAGCGGGTCGCTTCAAGAGGGGGAACAGGGTAGTATTTGAAGGGGCGACTCTCAGTGCTTTTCACCCAGCCCTTCTCCTTAAGCGAGTTGAGAACTTCATACATTTTACTGTAGGGCACGTTGGCTTGTTCACTAACTTCCATGGCGGTAAGTTGCCCGCCGCTTAACAACACCACATATGAGTCGATTTCGTAGGCATTTAACCCCATTTCGCGCAGTGCAGCGCGGGTTTCATCATTTATCGCCATTCTTTTCCCCCTCAATCATCTTAGGAAACAGTTGGAAACATTATTATCGTAACTTCTACTCTTAAGCCCTTCGAAAAGTAACGCTTACACGTTAGAAGGCAAACCCAACATGAAAGATATCAAACAGACAAGAAGCATCTGTCCTGAATGTCTAAAACCCCTCGACGCAACAATCTACGAAGACGAGGGAAAAGTATACATCAAAAAAACCTGTCCTGAACACGGATCATACACTGAACTTTACTGGTCAGACTACGACCAATACGTCCGCGCCGAAAAATTCCGCAGTGACGGTGACGGCGTGGAAAATCCACGTACCCAAAAGGATAAGGGCTGCCCATATGACTGCGGACTCTGCCCCGAACACCACTCCCACACCGCCTTGGCAATCATAGACATCACTAACCGATGTAACCTCAAATGTCCAGTTTGTTTTGCCAACGCAAACTACGCTGGATACGTCTACGAACCCACCATGGAACAAGTTGTAGGCATGCTAAAAAATCTACGTGCAAACAAGCCAGTGCCAGCTCAGGCGCTTCAGTTTAGCGGTGGAGAACCAACAATTCGTAAAGAACTTCCAGAGATGGTTCGAAAAGCCAAGGAATTAGGCTTTAATCACGTTGAAGTTAACACTAACGGTTTACGCATAAGCCAAAGCGTAGAGTACTGTAAAGAGCTAAGAGAAGCAGGTGTAAGCACCATCTATCTTCAGTTCGATGGGTTAACAGCGGATGTTTACAAATTCATTCGCGGCGTCGACTTGCTTGATATAAAGATGAAGGCTATTGAGAACCTTCGCCAAGCAGGATGGAACAGCGCAGTGCTCGTCGTCACCCTAGTCAAAGGCGTAAACGACGGTCAACTGGGCGACATCATCAACTTCGCAGCCAAAAACAGCGACGTCATCCGATGCGTCAACGTCCAGCCAGTTTCCCTCTGCGGACGCCTCCCCGCCGAGGAAAGAGAAAAGATGCGCATCACCATCCCCGACTTCATGAAAAGAATAGAGGAGCAAACAAACGGAACCATCAAAGTCAGCGACTTCTACCCAGTTCCAGTTGTGGTTCCAGTCTCCAAAGCAGTCGGTGCTATCAAAGACAAACGCTACGTAGAATTCACCACTCACCCACACTGCGGCATGGCAACCTTCGTGTTCATCGAAAAAGGCAAAATCGTACCGATCACACGCTACGGCAACATCGAAAAATTCGTCGCCACCCTGCAGAGCGTATACAACGATGCGGCTAAAGGAAACAAAAACCAAGCCAAACTTCGCCTCGTCGGCGCAGGGCGCCACATCAAATTCGGCTTCCTCCGCAAGTACGTGCTAAAAGTTCTCGTAAACGGCGACTACAAGTCACTAGGCGACTTTGCCCGCTCTGCTCTCATGATTTCCTCAATGCACTTTATGGATCCCTACAACTTTGACCTCGAAAGAGTCTCACGCTGCGTCATCCACTATGCTGTCCCAGACGGAAGAATCATACCTTTCTGCAGCATGAACTCACTCCACCGCGCTGAAATAGAAAAGAAACTTGGCATTCCCATTAAAGAGTGGCAAAACAAACATAAGGTTGAAATAAGCCAGACAGTCTAGAAGATGGAAATAAAATATTCGGCAAGGTGAAAACATGGGTGGAAAAAAGAAGCTTGGCATAAAGCAGATGGAGAAGCAGCAGGAAGATAAAGCAGCTGACGATAAAGCGAAGAAGAAAGAAGAAAAGAAAGGCCCGCCACAAAAGAAAACAACAGTCAGCATTCTAGCTCCAGACGCAAAAGACCAAAAAGTAATTGCTGAAGTCAAAAAGATGGGTGTCCTAACACCATACGCAGTTGCCACACGCTATGGCATACGCGTCAGCACAGCAAAAGACTTCCTAGAGCAGCTTGAAGCAGCCGGCGCGGTGCAGCTCGTCAGCGCAAGCCACAGCATAAAAATCTACAAATCAGCAGCCTAAAACTGCTTAACCTATTTTATTATTCCTTTCAGAAGTTCGGAGTTATGCATTTTGAGTTTCCCAGAAAAAGTGTATACCAAAAAAGAGCTGAGAGACGCTAAAGCCTTAGTGGACAAAGGGTTCAAACATGAACTCTCCATTGAGGGAAAATCTGAATTCACATGGAAAGTCAAAGAAGCCCTTGAACACGTTAAAACAGCAGGCTACTACGATTACCTACGAACTTATATCAGAAAAATCGTGGAAATCGATGGCATGACCCAACTGCGCCAAGCAGAAGTAGCGATTTGGGCTAACAAATTTGCCGTTGACAACCCCATAGACGCCGCCAGCCTCTTCATACAGAAAGCCTTCAGCATGGAAGAGTACCTAAACAGTATGCTTTACTACGGCGGAGCAGCAGAGAAACGCTCAATCAAAAAGCGCATGGAGTTCCTTGAAGCGCTAAAAGAGAAAAGTACTGATAAAGAAGTAAAAGAAGAATGCCAGCGGTTACTTGAACTTTGGCGTGACAACAGCGCCTAAGTTGCCTGAACAACCTTAATGGTTGAGCCGCTTTTTACTTGTTTAAACAACTCCAAGTTGCTGGTTATTTTCCCAAGTATACTTACAGGGCTGTAAGGCTGAGATTTACCGTAAAACACGCATAATGCACTACTCATAGGCCAGAAAGCAATGGTTCCTGTTTCCACGGTTGATTTGGCTTTTTCTTCACCCATCTTTAGAGGAATTTCAAAGTAGACCTCTTCCTTCCAAAGCGCCGCTCTACCCTCTATTGGCAACTTGCGCACGATATAGTCAATACTTCTAGGCGCCAAAAACCTCACCAGCTCCCCCTCCGCTTCACCTAAACCTTCAATAACAAATTTGACTCTAACGCGAGAGACACCTTCATCCTTACTCAAACAGCTTCATGCCCCTTTAGAAAACTTGAATTGCAAAAAGAATATGTGAAAGAGCAATTTAACTCTTACACTTGCATACATCGAATAGAAGACAGTCTAAATCAGACTCAGGACTGTCGCGCCGATGAAATCAATTTCCTCTTTGGTAACTGCTGGGTGAATCGGCAACGAGAACACCTGCTTTGATGCTTTCTCAGTTTCAGGCAGCGCTTTCGCCCCAAAGTTATCACGATAGTATGGCATGGTGTTAATCGGATGTACATAGTATGCTTCTGCTCCGATACCCTTGGCTTTTAGGTCATCAAGGAGTTTGTTGCGTTGAGCTTCAGTGGCATCGATTAGCCTTACCGTGTAAAGGTACCAGCTATGCTGGCAAGTTTTTGTTTCACTTGGCAAAACCAGCTTCTTAGACTTCGAAAGAATTTTGGTTAATTGCTGAGCATTCGCACGTCGCTTAGCAACAAACGAGGACAACTTGTTCAACTGTACTAAACCTATAGCTGCTTCAATTTCAGGCATACGATAGTTGCTTCCCAACATCTCAGAGGCATATTTGGCGCGCTCGCCGTGTGTACGAATCATACGCAGTTTCATGTCGATTTCGTCATCGTTGGTTGTTACGATTCCGCCTTCACCGGTCATCATGTTTTTACTTGCATAGAGGCTCCAGCATGCGGCGTCTGAGAAGTAGCCAGCTGGTTTGCCAGCATATGTCGCTCCGTGAGCTTGAGCCGCATCCTCCACTAAACCTAAACCGTGTTTCTCAGCGATTTTACGCAGAGGCTTCATGTCAGCTGAAAACCCATATAGGTCCACGGGCAGGATAGCTTTGGTTTTTTTGGTTATAGCTTTCTCAACCGCTTCGGGTGATAGAGTGTAGGTTTCTGGGTTGATATCAGCGAAAACTGGTTTTGCGCCTGCCAAAGCTACTGCTTCGGCTGTTGCTACGAAGGTGAAGCTGGGCAAGATAACTTCGTCGTCCCGCTTAACTCCGATCGCCATAACTGCGGCGTGCAACGCTGCGGTGCCCGTGTTAACAGCTACGGCGTGTTTGACGCCTGCGAATTCAGCGAATTTTTTTTCGAATTCAAGGACTTTTGGTCCAGCTCCCAAAGCGTTGGTTACGGGGCCTTTACGCATTACTTCTAATACTGCTTGGACCTCTGCTTCATCCATCGATGGCTTGTTAATCGGTATCAAGACTATCTAGCCTCATCACGCACATGTCATAGGTGGTGCGGGTATATTTTGATTTTCCAGAAAAAGCCTACTCAACTGTGAGTATCTGCGAGGTTTTGTAGTCAGTTACCACGGCTATTCCGTGTTTTTTAAACTCGTTATCGAGTTCAGGGTCGCCTGTATCTACTCGTAAACTTTTGAGGTGATCCAGTTTACTTTTAGTTGCTATTACTGTGATGTTTTCTAAGCCGACTTGGCGGATGACTTTACTGCTGATTTGCTGGTTGCCCCTTCCGAAGATGAAGCCCTGCCCGCCGATGGGGGTAACTAGGATTTGTGCGGCTTTGCCGCTTATCTGCTCAAGGATTTGTTTTTCGTTTACGTCTTTTGCTATTATTTTCTTATCTAGTAAGATGTCTACGCCGAGTAGAGTTTTTTTCTGGTCCAGCAGGTCAGCCACTGTTCGGGTTGTGGTTCCGGGACCAACAATATAGAGGATCTTGGGCTGCATTTCCTCGATAATGTATACTGCGATCGCCGCCTGATTCTCCACCTCATTCTCGGTTGTGGGGCTCTCCATCTTGTTGCCTTGAATCAGATGCGGCTCAAAAGGACTGAGCATATAACCGTATAGTTCTGCGGATAGATGTCCTTCACGGAAGGCTTGCTCATCGATATCCATAACCTCAGCTTCTCGAACAGGCAGGCCACCCCACAAAAATTGAATCGCAACTCTAGCGGCGGCTTGAGGGCTAACGGCGAAAAGAGCACTGTGCATCTTGACGCCAGTGGGTACGCCGAGAACAGGCACCTTCAAATCAGCTACTTTTTGTATATCCCGAGTTGTGCCGTCGCCGCCGCAGTAAACAAGCAGATCCACTCCAGCCTCAACAATAGCTTTGGCAATGGCTTGCGTGTCCTCCGAAGAGGTTTCAGATTTAGCTTCCCCGACGACGCTGCAGTTATAGCCGAGTTTTTTTGCTTCGCATTCGCCCATTTCGCCTGCGCCGACAACCAAGTTCAGGTGGTCTTTGGCATGTAAAAGTTCGGTGAGAAAGGTTTCGGCGCGTTGGGCGGCGATGGGTTTAGCTCCCAGTGATAGGGCTTGCTGGAGAATTGCTTTGCCGTCTGTTCCTTTGAGTCCGACGGCGCCGCCCATGCCTGCTACTGGGTTTACTATTAGGCCCAGTTTTTTTGTTGGGATGGCGGGTTTGGTTGAAGTCAAGATTGGTTAACCTACGTATTAGATATGCATGGGGGACTAATAAAAAGAAAAAGGGATTAGAGGGGTTTTCTTCCACGGCTTACCCACCAGATGAGCGCGATTGCTGCTGGGATTGCAAGGATTGCGGCTATCCAGATTAGGATTGTAACCATGGAGCCGACGACGTAGTCCAGCGAGAACCCCGCTATTGCGGCGTTCCAGTTACCGTCGACGTAGACTTTTATGGCGAAAGCGATCATCAGCAACGGAGAAATTGCTCCGCCTGCGCCTCTGTGCTTGGAATGCTTACCTGAGATTGGTTTCTCTGCTTCGGGGATGCGTTTCCACCATGCCCAGCCGATGATTGCGCCGATAGCTACTGGGATGCCGATTAAGAGGAGTTCCCAGAAGATAGCGTGCAGAATGAACAGCAACACGTTGTTCATGGACCATTGACCCAGCGTTGACGGCACTATACCTGCGGTTTGCGCTGTGCCAGTGAACCAGACGAAGACGTAGACGGCGCCAGCAAGGGCCACGATTGCGGCTGCAATAAACACCGCAAAGGCAGCCCAGTGCTTTCTTAGGAAGCGTTGCCAGTCGGATTCGTTTTGAGTGCGGGTTGGTTCAGTCATGCTTTTCACCTCCAGTTTAAGCTGCGGGGGGTTAGTTGGTTGCAGCGGTTTGCTGTGTTGGCTGTGCTGTTGGCGGCGGGGTGTAGCTGGAGCCGTTTGCTTGTGGACCATATTCTTGGTACTGGCGTGACTTCATGCTGAAGAAGCCTATAGTGGTGAATATCCAAGCGATGAAGATCAGCAGCAAGCCGACGATGATTATGGTGAAGATGGAACCCCACCAAAGTAGCGTTCCAGCAGTGGTGAATGATGCTTCCCCCGATTTAGCTGCTAATGTGTTGAAGGTTTGTTTTAGGTGCGAAGCTGCGAGCACGTAGAAGATGAATGCTACGATGATGCCTGCGAAGAGAGATGCTAAGCCTATGCTGAAGCCTGCTGTAAACGCAAAGGGTTGCGATGTAAAGATGCCTGCCGTTGCGAAGGCAATCACCATCACCGAGATGGCTACTGCCGCAGCGATCAAAGCAACCACATAGTATTTGAGACCAGTTAATGCGTTCTTGTAGATGTTATCGTCCTGATAGTAATAGCTGAATTCCTTCATTGCTTTAAGTAGTAGGACTATACCTACGATGCCGAGTACCCAGCCGACGTATGGGATTAAGCCGAGCAAAAGCAGAACTGCGCCTTCGCCCGCCAATGTTTTGGCATACTCGAAATTCACGTTCAATTTTTTTGCCTCCGATTTTGATTTTCCTGAAATGCATCTGTCAAGCTCGGGATATAGCCCTAACATTTAGAATGCGGGCACTATCGCTTAGAAGGGGGACTCTAAGGGTTAGAGTCGCCAGAAAAGCCCGATTTAAGTCTCTTTGGTGATAATTGGATGATTAACTTTTTATTCGCTTTATAGCAAACATAGCAGGGCAGGGGTGATTGGGTAGTTGACGAAGTCCCGTGGCATCAGCGCAGACATGCAGTCCCCACGCACGAGGCTGCTTTACTTAATCTACAGTGCGCCCAACAGCCGAATCAAAGCCGCGCCGGGCACCAAGAGCAGCATCAGCGCCGCCTTGGGCTACAAGTCGGATGGGCACTTTCATTATGACTGGAACTACCTCATCAGCGCAAACATGATTGAGGAGAAGGAAGGCTACTTCCTCGTCACGGACACGGGCAAAAAAGAGTTCGCCCTCTACTCCACACAGACCATGAGCAACTGGATAATGGTTATCATGGGCATAGCCATCGTATCATTTACCATTGGACTCCACTTTGAACTGCTGCCGGTGGAAAGCATAGCCTTCTTTGGGGCAGCCCTGATTCTAGTCGGCGCATTGTTCCTGTTTCTGGGCAAGAGTACCAAGCCGAAGCTTTCGCTTGAGGCAAAAGAACTTCTAAAAGAATTAAACCGACGATAAAACAAAGAATATAAAAAAGAAAAGATTGCGGTCGCGGTTTAGGTTGATCCGCAGCCGATGTACTGTTTGGTGGCGTCGCTTAGCCACGGGTAGAGCTTGCGCAGTTTATCCATGGATTCCGCGACTTTCTCGGCGGGGTACTCGTATGGTTGCAGTCTGCCGTTGAAGTATTCGTCGTAGGCTGACATGTCGAAGAATCCGTGACCCGTCAGAGCGAACAGCAAAGTCTTGGGTGTGTTGGTTTTTGCGCATGCTCGTGCTTCGTCGAGGACGGCTTTGATGGCGTGGGTTGATTCCGGCGAGGGGATGATGCCTTCTGTGCGTATGAAGAGTTTGGCGGCGTCGAAAGCGTCCACCTGGTTGACGGCTAGTGTACTGATTTTCTTTTCTTGTGCTAACACACTGATGGTAGGTGCGATGCCATGGTAGCGGAGTCCGCCTGCGTGGATGGGGGCGGGCATGAAGTCGTGACCGAGAGTGTGCATGGGTACGAGCGGGGTGAGTTTGGCTGTGTCACCGTGGTCAAAGGTGTAGTATCCCCGTGTAACTTTGGGGCACGCTGTTGGCTCGACCGCTACGAATTGGGTTTCTTTAGGTGCCTTCTTGCTGACTTTGTCGTAGTAAAATGGCCAGAATAAGCCGCTGAAGCTGCTGCCTCCGCCGATGCAGCCGTAAACTGCGTCAGGGTAATCTTCTGCTATGGCCATTTGCTTCTGGGCTTCGAGCCCAGCGACTGTTTGGTGCAGGCAAACGTGGTTGAAGACTGATCCGATGGTGTAGTTTGCTTTTCTGCCGGTTTTCTCGCTTTCTAAGCTGTCCTCGATGGCTTCGCTGATGGCTATGCCGAGGCTGCCTTTGGTGTCTGGGTCTTCTGCTAGAATTTTTCTGCCCGCCGCGGTTTTGTTGCTTGGGCTGGCGACGCATTCTGCGCCGAAGGCGTTCATCATGGCTTTGCGGTAGGGCTTCTGGTCGAAGCTTGCGCGGACCATGTAAACGGTGGCTGCTAGACCGAATTTGTTAGCTGCAAAGCTGAGTGCGCTGCCCCATTGGCCTGCGCCGGTTTCGGTGGTGACGCGGGTGATGCCTTCTTTCATGTTGTAGTAGGCTTGGGGTACGGCGCTGTTGGTTTTGTGGCTTCCCGATGGGGATACGCCTTCGTATTTGTAGTAGATTTTAGCTGGAGTTTTCAGAGCCTGCTCGAGCGCGGTTGCTCGGAAGAGTGGGCTGGGTCTCCAGATTTTGTAGACTTCTCGGACTTCGTCTGGGATGTCTATCCAGCGTTCTTGGCTGATTTCTTGTCCGATGATTGCTTTGGGGAAAATTTTGGGGACTATGCCGACTCCGGGCTTGCCTGTTTCGGCTTCTAGGAATGGGGGGAGGGGGTGGGGTAGGTCGGGTACGATGTTGTACCATTGTTTTGGTATGTCTGATTCTTTGAGTAGGATTTTCTTGTCCAAGGTTCTTCGCCTTTTGGTAGAGAATTGTTCTTTAAGGTTTTATTTAAGGCTTTTTTGTACATAAATGTACATGTTGGGCTTGACCGCTTTCGCAGTTTTCCAGCGAATAGCTTTGACTATGCCTTTACATCCTGCTCTAAATCATGCTCAGAATACTGGATCAAAACACCTTTCTCTTCTAGAATTTTGTAAAAGGCCCAGAGAGAAATTCCAGCTAATTGTGCAGCTTTCCAAGCTGTTACTTGGCCAAATCGATAAAGTTCGACGGATTGCATGATTACTTGTGACATATAACCCTCGGTATTACAGTAATATCAACGTAGCCTATTAATTCCCCTGAAAAGTGCTCTTTAACTAAGAGGGCGATAAACAACACATTTATACTTAAACGCGCAGAACTATACACAAGCGGATAAAAATGTGGAACAAAATCAAGATCCAACTCGAAGCATACCCTGAACGCCTCAAAGTCGCCAAAGTCCTCATCGAAAACGGACTCAGCGCACAAGGCGACAAAATCTACCTCAACCAAATCGAAATCCCACCCATCCGCATCGCCAGAGTCGCAGGCGTCGACCGCAGAACCGTCAACGAAACCCTCGCCACCATCCACAACAACCCCGAGTTGCGCATGATTTTTGAGGAAATCCGCCCCGCAGGCCACTCACTCAAGGAAATAGCTAAGCACCTCAACCTCGGAGTAATCGAAATCACCCCAACCAGCGCCGCAACAAGGGGCATACTAGCCAACTCCGCCGCAGCCCTAAACAAAGCAGGACTAGGCATACGCCAAGCCATAGTAGACGACCCAGAACTCTCACCAGAACCAAAGTTGACGTTGATTGTTGAGCGGAAAATCCCCGGAGAACTCATCCCTGAGCTGCTAAAAATAACAGGAGTAGCAAAAGTATCAGTATACTAAGAAAGCCGCTAGAACGACCCGACGAGATTATTAAAGCCGTTTGGTTTGGGGCTTTCTACGCGGGAGGCGAGGTAAGTTTCCGAATTTTAGGCTTAAAACTGTGGAGGAGCAGGTTTCGGCGGCGTTGACCGTGTTTGATGGGGGCGCAAGCGGCGGTTGCGTTTACCCCGTGCAGTCGCCTCTCGAAGGGGCCTGATTTGTGGACGGAGCATCCCGCTTTGGTGGCGGCTTGCCAAGCCTACTTCTGGGCTAAATGGGACAAATGCTAGTTTGATTGATTTAATTGGGCGTTTTTTAATTAGCTTTTTATTGCCAAAATTGCTTATAGGCAGCGCCTGCGTTGTGGCCTGTGACAGGCGATTGTCATTGAATGGCCTGCTAGTGCCCGACCTGCATTTCGCTATTCATTGCTTGCAAGGTTATTCAGTAATTCATGAAACATATTTGGCGTCTATTAGTGGTTCTATGTTGGAACCTATAGAGGGTCCCTATTCTGCCGCCCTGCCAAGCTATTCTGCCTTTATATGGAGAACAGACCCTCGATGAGAGCAACAGAACGCCGTCGCATACAAAAGCATCACCAGAACACACAAACCGCTTCTAAGCTGGGTCCTTTTCGGGTTCCCCGGGGATCGGGCACCATTCGTCGCAGTTGCCCTTTTGTGGCTTCGGGGGTTTCTTCATAGCTATCCGCCAGCATATGGAGTCTGCGCTGAGGCTTATAGCTCTACATTTTGGTACAACCTGTTCCACCAACAGAACACGCTAAAAATAAGAAAAGTAAAAGAAAAATGGCTAATTTAAAAAAGCCATTTCAGGGGGATATCTTGGAAGGTACCGTCGGGCAATGTTCGCCTGATCGTGATCGGCAGGATTCCCGCGTCAAGCTCCGACACGGCTATGTCTATTGGGTTGGTGTTTTCTGCTGCATCAACCAAGATTGGTGCTCCCATCGAGATCTGCAAAGCACGTGCGCCGACGATTCTTGCTTTCTCGAAGCGAGTGATTTTTGGTGGACCCACATTGATTGCTTTACTCATTTTCTACATCATTCCTGGCATTCCGCCCATACCGCCCATGCCTCCCATGCCGCCGGGCATTCCGCCGGCGCCCATTGGAGGAGGCTTTATTTTCGCAACCGAGATTACGTCGTCGATTTTAAGAATCAGCGAGGCTGCTTCGGTAGCTGATTTGATTATTTGCTTTTTAACTGCAAGCGGCTCGTAAATGTTAAGCTTAGTCATGTCACCGACTTTACCTGCTGCTATGTCGATACCAGCCCAAGTTTGACCCTTCTCGTGAGCTGCACGCAGCTGAGTAATCAAGTCCACAGGGTCTAAACCAGCATTCTCCGCAAGAGTTGTGGCGATTTCCTCAAGCGCCTCCGCAAAGATACGCACTGCGAATTGTTCTCTGCCTGAAAGTTTCTGAGCATACTTTTTGAGCGTGTTGGCTACTTCCATTTCTGGAGCTGAACCGCCTGCAACAACTTTTGGCTCTTGAATAAGGTCTTTGATGACGCAGAGCGCATCATGAATTGACCGTTCAGCCTCTGCGGTTAGGCGTTGGTTGCCGCCTCTAATCAGCAGAGTCACGGATTTGGGGTTCTTGCAGCCTTCGACATAGGTCATTTTGTCCTCGCCAGTTCGCCGTTCCTCGACAACTGCTGCTTCGCCTAAGTCGGCCTTGGAGAGAGCGTCGATGTTGCTGATGACTTTTCCGCCTGTTGCACGCTGGAGCTTTTCCATATCGCTACGTTTTGCGCGACGAATTGCCATTATGCCTTTGCGCGCCATAAAATGCTGTGCCATATCATCAATGCCTTTCTGGCAGATGACAACGTTGGCGCCTGTGGCAGCTACTTTTTCAACTAAACCTTTGAGCATAGCTTCTTCCTGTTTAAGGAACGCCTCGATTTGCTCTGGGTTTTCAATGTTTAGTTTAGCGTCGAACTCTGGCTTCTCATTCTCCAAAGAAGCATCAAGCAAGGCAATTTTTGCGTTTTCAACTCGTTTAGGCATGCCGGAGTGAACGATTTCTTTATCCAAAACAATGCCGTTAATCAAAGCAGTATCCTGAAGTGACTCACCGGTTTTTTTCTCGACTTTGACGTCGTCAACATCTGCTTTGTAGCCATCCTCGGTTTTTTCTGCCACAGCCAGCATTGCTTTGACGGCGATGTCAGCTAGGTACTCCTTGTGTTCGGAGACGATTTTGCTCCCCATAGAGGTCACAGCGACCTTTTTGAGGTAGTCTGTTTTGGTCGGGGGAATTGTGATGGCGATTTTGTCGAGGGTTTCGAGGGCCTTTTCGGCTGCGAGTTTGTACCCTTCGATTATAATGGTTGGGTGAATGTTTCTGTCGATAAGCTCTTCTGCGCGGCTTAAAAGCTCACCTGCAACGATTACGCTGGTTGTTGTTCCGTCGCCTGCCTCTTTGTCCTGTGTTTTTGCGACTTCAACCATCATTTTCGCGGCTGGATGCTGAATATCCATCTCGTCAAGGATGGTTCTGCCGTCGTTTGTGATTGTTACATCGCCGAAGCCATCGACTAGCATCTTATCCATGCCTTTGGGGCCGAGTGCACTTCGGACGCTTTCAGCGACAACTTTGGCAGCCATTATGTTGCTGTGTTGGGCTTCTCTGCCGCGGCTGCGGTTTGAGCCCTCTTTGAGAACCATAATGGGAACTCCGCCTGCTTGTGTTGGTGCTGTTGACAAATCAAGTAAACCTCCATTAATGCGAACAACAACATGACATGCTTAGCAATATAAGTTTTTCTAGCCGCGTCATGTTTGACGCATCCACAGCTAAGCGGTTTCTGCATCGATTTCCCCTTTTTGGGGCTGCAGAGTCTTCTAAAGCAGGACTTAAAAGCATCATGCAGGGGTGTCCAGTTCATCTTCAGTTGTGAATGGGCCCACGCCTTTTAGCGCCCCAAAGCCATCTTTGCAAACACGTTTTTGCCGCGCCTGCTCAAGCGTGTTTTGGATTTGTTTCCAGTGTGCGCCCTGCCAGTAGATTTGTCCGCAGTTGGGGCACCGCCAAAACCTGTCATAGTAGCGGTAGGTGTTGGGTTGCAGCTGGTTTTTTAGTTGCTCTTTCTGGGCTGATTCGAGCGGGGTGTTGCAGGCGGGGCAATGCGACTTGTCCATGTTGATTTCAAGCGTTAACCCGTAGCGGTTGGCGACTTCCGCCAGCAGACTTGACTCGGTCTTGCCCTCCATATAGAAAGCATCTAAACCCCTGCCGATGGCGCTCTTATAGAGCTCAAAATCCTTAGTCAGCAGCACCCGCCCCTCAGCCTTCGCCAAACCCAGCAATTCATTATCGCTGAACATGACCGAGTAAGAAACGTCCTGTCCGAGCATTCTTAGCCAACGCGCAAGTTTCCCAAGCATCGCATCAATTATGAACTTCAAGCCGTGCCCCCACGCACGATTAAACCCACACCGCCTTTGGCGATGACTTCGCCATCCTCGTAGACGACTTCTCCGTTGACGACGGTTTTGACGGCTTTGCCCCAGACTTCCCAGCCGTTATAGGGCGAGAACTTGGCTTTAGATTTGAATTTGGATGCGTCAATATTGAATGGGCTGTAGTCAACTATTGTTATGTCGGCGGCTCTGCCTTCTTCGAGGCGGGCGCGGTTGGTTAAGCCGAAGATTTCCGCTGGTTTCTCCGCAAGCAAAGATACCAATTGGTTGATTGAGAGTTTGTTTTTCTTAACCATTGTCAGCATAAGTGGAAGAGTAACCTCTAAGCCGGGGATACCCGGTTTGACGTCCCAGACGCTGCCCGACATCTTTTCTTCAATTGTGTGTGGTGCATGATCTGAACCCAAGGTGTCTACGGCGCCATCGTTTAAGCCCCGCCAAAGCGCATCCATCTGGGTTCGGCTACGCAAGGGAGGAGCAATAATCACCATGGAACGGTATCGCTGCAGTTCCTCGCTGGACAGCATCAGGTGGTTAGGTGTTACTTCACAGGTTACTTTTCTTCCAGCTTTCTTCGCCTCTGAAATCGCCGCTAAACCATCTGCGGTAGAAGTATGACAGAAGTTCAAGTGCACATCCGTTACTTCGCTGATTTTGAGAATGCGCTGGACAGCTTTTACCTCAACGGCTTCTGCGTGGGCTCGCATGTAGTCGGAGAGGGCTTCTTTTTTGGCTTTTTTGAGCTGCTCCTCGCTGGCCGCCAGCATCTGTCTGTCTTCGGCGTGAACAGCCAAGGGCAGCTTAGAGTCAGCGACAGCTTTAAGAGCCTCTTTTAGGGCTGCATCATCGTCCACATTTACGCCGCCTATTGGGGTTCCCATGAAAAGTTTGAAGCCAATTGCGCCCTCGGATGCAATGTCTTTGATTTCAGAGAGGGTTTTTGGGAGCGCAGAGTAGAATCCGACGTTAACATAAATCCGCCTTTTCGCGAGTTCCATGCGGTTCTGTAGCCGAGCAACACTCATGGTTACGGGGTCGTTGTTGGGCATATCCAAGACGGTTGTGAAGCCGCCTGCCGCAGCCGAAGCGGTACCCGAAACGAAGTCTTCCTTGTACGCTCTCTCCTCGTCGCGGAGATGCACGTGCTCATCAATAAGCCCCGGCAAAACTAGCAGGTTGTGGAGGTCGGTTTTTTGGTCGGCTTGGGGCATGTGGGTTTCTCTGCCGATTTTCTCTATTTTGCCTTCTTCGATGGCTATGCAGCAGTCGACTATTTGCCCTTTGAGGTAGGCTTTGGCGTTGAGGAAGACAGAATCAACAATCACTTTTAATTCACGACTAATAGAGTAGCGGAGGATTTGTTAATTAAGTTTCATACATCAATAATAAGAAAAAGGCTGCTAGAAATCAGAGCAAGAGCATGTTTGCTGAAGTGAAGGGATGAAGGTTAGGACACAAGGATAGCTGGTTTTTGAAGCTCTTTCTCTTCGTTTTACGCCCTGTGGTTTACTCTGGCTCCCCATTCCTCGCCAAAGTTTCCCTGTCACTTTACGGGTTAATTCACAGCGTAACGGTCATTCCAACAAAAAGATTTGGCGCCGTGAAAAGTTTGCTGCGTTATGGGGTGACTGTAACCCAGAAAAAGTTGAGCCTAACTAACCGAGACTAAAAAGGCAGATATAAAAGAGTATGTTTAGAGAAGCTACTTTTCCTGTTCAAGCTCTATTCGGCATTCTTCGCAGATATTCTGTCCATTATGCTCTTTGAGGGTGTCCGAGTAGGAGTTGCATCGGTCACAGTAGCCTGAAAGGGGCGCTTCCTCTGGTATTTCGGCTCTTTCGTCGCCGCCCTCAATGCGTTGACGTTCCTGCATGATTTCCAGAAGTTCAGGCATTACGCCCAGCACGTCTTTGCTTGTAATGATGCCGACGAGGTTGCCTTTGTAGATGACGCCGAGTCTTCTGATGTCAAGTCGAGTCATTCTTCGGGCTGCATCGCTTATTGTCGCTTCCGGTTCTATAGTTACAAGCGGGGTGGTCATAACTTCTTTAGCTTTGATGGTATCCGGCTTTAAGTTTTTAGCGACTACACGTTTGACTAGGTCGCGCTCAGTTATGATGCCGATTGATTTCCCAGACTTGTTTTGAACGATAACTGCACCTAGCTCTTTCATGTCCATGCTTGCGGCAGCCCTGTTACATGTCTCATCTTCATCTATTGTGACAACTGGGCTGCTCATGACGTCTTTGACCAACATTTTTGTTCTCAAACCAATTTCAGACATGGTCGTTTACCTCGATAATTCAGATTAGCTTGCTTCCCTAATTGAACAATTAAAAGTGGCGAATAATTTAAGAGTTGCTTAACATGTAAAAAGCAACTGTGCACGCTGACCTAACACTAAAAGCCATCATCGCATCCTTCTTAAAGTTAAGGGCAGATATATAAGATAGTTAAGTCCATATTTGCAACAAAAGAATAAAAAAGGAGCAAAATTATGCCATTTAAGCGAAAAAGCCGAGGAAGAGCTAAAGGAAGCAAAGGAAGTAGCACACTAGTTCAATGTTGTAACTGCGGGTCGATGGTGCCGCGTGATAAAGCTAAGAAATCCACACGCCGCGTTTCATTCGTTGAGCCCCAGCTTGCCAAGGAGCTTCGCCAAAAAGGCACGTTCTTATCCTCCTGGGTTGACACAAAATATTACTGTATTTCATGTGCAGTCCACCGTGGCATCGTTAAGGTGCGAGCCGAAAACGAGCGTCACTCAAAGTATCGTCGTCCACGATACTAAGCAGTTTTTTCTACTGCCTTTTCTCCTTTCTTCAAAATATTGTAAACATGCAGCGCTCTCTGTACCACTGTAAAGTTTGCAAGTACCGCCAACAGGGCTATACCCCAGCCCAAAGCAGGCAGCCACCAATAGGCAACTAAAGACGCAACCGCCAAGATGAGCATACGTTCGGCACGTTCAGCTAAACCCACAGACTCCATTTTTATGCCAATGGCCTCAGCCCTTGAACGCGTGTAACTAACCATCATGGATCCTATTAAAGCGGCTAAAGTCAAAATTGATCCCCACAGCCAGCCTAAAGCCACGCCGGATAAACCTGAGATCAAGATAGCTGCGTATGCTGCGCCGTCAGCGTATCTGTCCAGTACGGAGTCAAAGAAGCCGCCGAATTGGGTGGTTTGCTTGTAGGTTCGAGCCACAATGCCGTCCATTGTATCGCAGAAACCTGATGCAAGTAAAAAGAACGTTGCCAAAAGAAGCAGCCAAGTTGCCTGATTAGCAAGACCGTAACAGATGGCGGCGGCAAAAGCTAAGAGAAAGCCAATTACGCTGATACTGTTGGGCGTTAACCCTATTTTATGGGCGACTTCGGCTACGCCTGTTAGCGTTTGCTGGATTTGCTGTTTGAGTTTGGTTAGCAAAGCGTTCGCTTCTGCGGGTTTTCGGTAGGCAATTACGGGTTTGCTGTAGAAAAGTCTTTCTTAACCTGAATGTTGAACATCTGTTAGGATAGGGATGTTTTTTCAATTGACTTATTAGGGAGTGCCTGTAATATGTGGCAGTGACGTTCTGAGGCGCAGCAGAGCGCAATGCAGCAACGTTACACAAAGATACATAGGAGATAAAATGATATGACCGAAAATGCAGATGTTATCTTCGTCGGAAACAAACCCCCAATGAGCTATGTTCTGGCCATCATGACTAGCTTCTCCTCAGGCAAACAGAACGAAATCACCCTCAAAGCCAGAGGCCAAGCTATAACCACCGCAGTTGACGTAGCAGAAATCGCAAGAAACCGCTTCATAAAAGACCTTAAAGTCAGCAAAATCGCAATCGGAACAGCCGAGATGCCACCTCGTGAGGGCGAGAACAAGTCCAGAATGGTTTCCACAATGGAGATAACCCTTACCAAGAAAGCATAAACAGATATTGTTTAGTTGTCTCCAAAACTAAACCAACTATTTCTTTTATTTTGTTTTTACGTTTCTTTTTGCGGGGTCAGGATAGTAGAGCGGTTATTTGATGAGATAAGGTTCTATCTTTTTATAAATAAAAAGGACGTGGTCTCAAACATTGGACCTTTCGTTATGGTTGTACGTGCACGCAGTCTATAAAGAAGGAGTTATAGTTTGAGGCGCCAACGAACATTATGTACCTGATGTTGTTACTGAAGGTTCCGCAATCCAGACAGAAGATTCTTGAAAAGATAAAAAAAGGAGGCGTAAAAAGAGATTTTGACACAATGAGCAGTAGCACTCATATTCGCAAAAATTTATATGCCGCCCGAATTGAGAAAACACGATGCAAAAGATACATACTTCCACATTCACCGTTTCGGTAATAATGTGCTTGATATTGTCCACCCTTAACTTTGCTTATGCGGCTGAAAATGAGTGGGTTTCCAAAGCCGATATGCCCACAGCAAGAGGCTACTTACATGTCGCTACAGTAGAAGGAAAGATATATGCTATAGGTGGAAGCGGACCCATCGGCACAAACGAAGAATATGATCCCCAAAACGACACTTGGGCAACAAAAACCCCCATGCCAAACCCCGAACAGACATTTGCCATAGCAGTGTGTCAGAACAAAATTTACTGCATCGGAGGGGAGGACAAAACGCAGGTTTATGATCCTGCAACCGATACGTGGGAAATCAAGGCAGATATGCCCACGGCAAGATACGGTGCAGTTGCCCAAGTGGTTGAGGGCAAAATCTATGTCATAGGCGGAGCAAAAAATCTAGGATACAACAAAGGAAACGAAGCATTAAACGTAACTGAAGTCTACGACCCCACAACTGACACATGGAGCACGAAAGCAGCGGTACCTTATGCTGTACCCTCCGTCTCAGCAGTTATAGACAACAAAATATACCTAATCGGCTCACAAATAACACAAATCTACGATCCCACAACAGACATCTGGACCACCACCGCAAGCCCACAAGAAACCATCAATATGGGCGGTTATGGTCTAGCTGCCGCAGCGGCTGCAACGACAGGGGAAATGGCGCCCAAACGAATCTACGTCTACGACGGAACAACCCTGCAAATCTATGACCCCTACACAGATACCTGGACGAATGGCACAGCACCCCCAACCAGCCGACAATACATAGGAATCGCCGTGGTCAATGACTTGTTGTACTTCATTGGAGGATTCAAGTACGAGCCACCCGGATTTTATTATGATTACGCAACAAATGAGCAGTATACACCCATCGGCTACGGCATCCAACCAACACCAACGGATTCGCCGTCTACATCCGAGTTTTCCCTGATGGTACCGATCGCTTTGCTGGTTGTTTCTGTGGTGGTTGCGGTTGGGGTAGTGGCTGTTTATCTTAAACGGCGCAAACGGTAGGCGTTTCGGAGCTTAAGATGCTTTTATCAGATCAAAAAAAGCTGTTTGGTGGTCTGGTTGGTTGTTTGGTTCTTGTGAAAACAAAAAAAGTTTCAACATACTTTCACATTCACATGGCGGCGGTTTCTGCATGGCGCTATGTTGTTCTTGTGGTGGAGTTCGCACTTGCCACACCGAAACAGAAACGGAAACACGTTGCAAAAAAAAACGCAACCGCGTTCAGTTGCAGTCTTGTGGTGTGCCATAAACCCCCACACCCACATAAAGAACACAGAACAAAAATTTTGATCCCCTGTTATAGAGGAGGGGGTCGCCTGAGAGCAAAAACTCACCCAATACTCAGACTGAGGCGCTTGTAGAAATCTCCTCACAAGCAGGCAACGATCTTTCAATACTGACGCCAAAACACAACGCCCTGCATAAGCAGCAATAAGATGATGAATAAGGCCAGCCCTTCTCTTCTTCTAATAGAAAAACAAGCTTTCGTGGAGATAACCCTTACTAAAAAGTAAGCTGGACAAAAGCAGTTAGCTAATCCAAAAAATCTTCTTTCATTTTTTAGTTACTTTTTTGTTTTAATGATCCATGTAATATTTAGAATTTTACGTATAAAATTGAGTGAGCGCACACTACATCTTATATATACGGAAATTGCGAATGTGAAAAGCAAAAGGGGGTAACCACTTGGCGCTGGATGCCGTATTAACCGCAATAGTTACGATTTGCATTCTAGTTTTCTCAGCCAAGGTCCTAGGCGAGATCTTTTCGTGGCGCAAAATCCCCTCGGTTTTAGGCGAATTATTCGCAGGCATAATACTTGGACCCTACGCTTTAGGTTCACTCATCGTCATAAACGGAACGCCGTTAATCGAAATTAACGAGATTGTTAGTGCCTTCGGTGAAATCGGCGGCATCCTAATCTTATTCGTCGCGGGTTTAGAGATGACGTTTCGCGATTTCCGCAGAGTCGGCACAGCAGGTTTCGTCATAGGCACCATCGGGGTCATATTACCATTCGTTATGGGATATGGAGTAGCCATTTTACTAGGTATGGACACTATAGTTGCATTGGTTATCGGCGCAGCGCTCGTCGCTACAAGCATCTCAATAACAGCGCTCGTTCTCCAAGAGCTAAATAAGAGTAAACGTGTAGAAGCAAGGATGATGATTAGCGCCGCCGTAGTAGACGATGTACTGGGACTGGCGATTTTAGGTGTCATCACCTCATTCATCACCACTTCAACAGCCATAACCGTCTGGAGCGTCGTCACTGTAGTCGGAACATCCTTGGCGCTTTGGCTCACCATGACAGTCTTCGCAGCTATAATCCTTCCAAGAATAATCAATTTAACCTCAAAAGGCTCAGAAACCACAGTAGAAGCAGCGGCAACAGCTTCCTGCTTCGGCGCCTCAGCCTTGGCAGCTGCCCTCGGCCTATCACCAATCGTGGGCGCCTTCGCAGCCGGCATGGCAGTTGCAAGCTCCAAAGCAATCGAAAAAATCCGAAACTACACACAAAAAATCAGCGTAATCTTCTCCCCCGTCTTCTTCGGCTTAGCAGGCGCACAATTCGACATCCGAAGCTTCATCACCACCGACTGGTTCTTCTACGCCTTCTTCATCATACTAGTAATAGTTGCGATAGCAAGCAAGATAATCGGTTGCGGACTTCCAGCAGCCTTTTTCCTCAAAGACCGCAACAAAGGCATGAAGGTCGGGTANGGCATGATTTCACGAGGCGAAGTCGGATTAATCGTTGCGGGAGTCGCCATATCTGCGGGAGCAATCTCACAAAGCATCTACTCAGCCATCTTAGGCATGATTATGATTACGACTATTCTAACGCCGATTCTACTCAAAAAATCCTACGCCAAAGAAGAACCTGAAGAAGAGGAAACACAGCTTGATCAGGAAAGAAATGCACCTGATTATATCCCCACTTACCCCTTAGACTTTGACGAATAAAACTCTGGCGCGTTTTTCGCTAAACAAAAAGCACAAAAATTGTAGAATAAAGGAAAATGGTTTTGGGTTACTCTCTGCTTGAGAGCACCAAGATGTAGTCCGCAGTATCCGCACACATGTCGGCTGCTTGCTCAATAAACTCTACAAAGTCATCAAAAATGACCATGGCGCCACAGTTCATCTCCACACCATATTTTACAAAGAGGCTCTTCGATTTGAGGTATTCCTCGTCGATGGCATGCTCGATTACGCCGACTTTTTTTGCCTCTTTAATTGCTTCGCTTGGCGCAGAGGAAATTTTCTCGATGCTGTTACGAAGTGTCTGAGCGGTTTCAACCAGTTTTCCAGTCATGAAAACAGTTTTATCGCCCAGTTCCTTTGGCACAACGGTTTCGCCTAGCATTTCAAGGCATCTAGCTGCGTCCTTGGTGTGGTCAGCCAAAGTATCTAGCCGCTTAACAAGGTGCAAGAGGTCTTCTCGGTAGTCGGCAACTAAAGCTGCGCCTTTTGAGAGTTCCATGAATACGTCAGTGCGAAGCGCATCTACCTCCTCTTCTGCTTTGTAGAGGTTTTCAATGTACTTTCTTGTATCGACAAAATTCTGTTCTGAGAAGCTTTTTGTTGCTTTCTGAAGCCAAGTAACAGTGTCAAACGCTTTTGTTATCTGTTCATGGGCTAATTCTAAGCCTCTGGTTTTGCGCCGTTGCTCGAACCAATCGTAGCTTTTCTTTTCCACCAACACCAACTCCGATTAATAATCAACTATTCAAGCTTGTAGATATAACCCTTATCCATTACTGATTCAGGGTAAGCTAATTTAGCGTGCTTGCTACCAAGCATCACATTACACAGGCGTCTATTGCTAAAACCCACTCCAAGAGGTCGGCTTCTACTGCTTCAAGTTTATTGTCACTTCTTTTTTCTTGTTTCAACATTCTTTCCCTCCCCCCATACAGTGCTCTTGCAAAGAGTTAGGAATGGATCCTACAAACACAAATTCACCTACAACCCCTATTTAGGGTAACCCACATAATCTATAGAGAACACAAGAAAATATAGACAAAGCTTAGGCTTTCAAAACGACTTCAGCCAGCGAAACCTTGTCCACAAAGGTCTTCATGATCGTGTTAGTTACAGATACCGTAACACCCAACTTCTCGATTCTGCTCCGCTCCTCCTCATCCCTGCAGTCAATCACAAATGCGTCGATAAAGTCAGAGTACAGCGCCGCAACACCAAATGCTGAAACCTCATAGCCTAAACCCTTAAGCATTTTATCCGCTGGACCCTTAACTGCAACGCCAGCCACAATGGGGCTGACAGCCACCACTCTCGCTCTTGTCCGCTTCAACGCGTCTCTTATACCCTGAACCGAGAGTATTGTGCCTATGCTCACAATTGGGTTGCTGGGACAAACCACAACTAAGTCAGCATCACCTATCGCTTCCAAAACACCCGGCGCAGGCTTTGCAGTGGCGCCTCCAGCGAATTCAACTGACAAAACCTCTTCGCTACATTGCCTTTTCACGTAGTATTCCTCAAAATGCATCACACCCGAAGGTGTAGTTACTCTTGTTTCGAAGCGGTCGTCGCTCATGGGCAAAATTCTGGTTTTAAGCCCCAAGGACTGACTGATTTCAGCAGATATTTGCGTGAGGGTTTTACCTGCTCTCAACTGACTGGTTCGGTAGATGTGGGTAGCTAAGTCGCGGTCGCCGAGGTTAAACCACGCTTCTTGCCCAAATTTTTTGAGGCTATCGAGGCATTGGAAGGTGTCGCCTTTGACGCCCCAACCTTTCTCCTCGTCAACTATGCCCGCCAAAGTGTAGGTGACAATATCAATATCGGGGGAAATGTGCAGCCCAAAGAGGTCAATGTCGTCGCCTGTGTTGACTATAATAGATACGTCATCCTTTTTTACGTGGTGCATTAAGCCTGTTAGGAATCTGGCTGCACCCACTCCACCTGCCAACGCAGTTATTTTCAAAGCACACACTCTCCAAACAAAGAGTATGCTATATGAGGCGGCTTAAAAATTGTTTAGAACTAAAAGGAAAATAAAGATTGGTTGGTTTATTCTTCTGGAGCTTCTTCGGCTTCAGTTTCAGATTCTTCTTCTGCCTCGGGCTCTTCCTCTGCTTCCTCGTCTTCTTCTACTTCGGGTTCAGCGACTGGTAGAGCTGGAGCTTTTGGCAGATCTGTAGGGGCAGATATTAGTTTCGATTTGCGTATACCGACATGCCTTAGTGGAGCGACGAGTTTGGCTTGGTTGTAGATATCTGAGGCGATTTTGCCCAAAACCATTTCCTGTACGAATTGGTCAAGTGTAAGTGCGGCCGCTTTGCCTCTGATGGTTGTTTCCATCATGTCGCGGATGATTTTCTCTTGTGAAGTCTTTATTCGTGATAGGGTTAACGCTGAGATGGATATGCGTAGTTTGAAGCCGTCTTTTGTGACGATGTTGAATAATCCATCCACCTTGGTTGTTCTTCTACGGACAAGACTTCTCAGGTAGTCACGTGAGTATTCGTGACCTTTGAAGAGGGTCCTAGCCGTTTTACCCTCGATGGCGTTAATTTGGAAGAACATTTTCAGGTAGTGATGCGAAAAGTCGCCTGTAATATCGAAGAGTGTTGCCTCTACGACTCTTCCTATAAGCATTTGTTCTTCTTGAGCTGGGATGCTTCCTAACTCTATGTTACCGAAGAACGAGGGCGCAATTACCATATACCATGTTTTACTGCGCCACTTATCGCGAATGTGCTTTGCTGATTTTGCGGACAAAGGTTATTTCTCCGAACCGTTGCAGAAGATTCTCAAGCCAATATTAAAACTTTTACCGTTTATTGGTTATTTTCTCTCTGTTCCCCATGTATTTTCTTAGCACTTCAGGTATAGTTATTGAGCCGTCTTCGTTTTGGTTGTTTTCTAAGATGGCAACTATGGTTCTGCCAGTGGCTATAGCGGTTGAGTTTAGGGTATGCAGTGGACCGACTGGGGGAGCGCCTTCTTTTAGTCGATATTTGATGCCTAAGCGTCTGGCTTGATAATCGGTGCAGTTACTGCATGAAACAACTTCGCGGTAGTCGCCCTGCGCTGGCATCCAAGCTTCAATGTCATATTTTTTGGCAGCAACTGTACCGATGTCGCCAGTACAGACGTTTACGACGCGATAGGCTAAGCCGAGTTTCTGTAAGATATTTTCTGCGTTGGCTAATAGTTCCTCGTGAAGTGCAGGTGAATCTTCGGGTTTGCAGAAGATAAACTGTTCAATTTTGTTGAATTGATGAGTGCGGAAGATACCGCGGGTGTCTTTGCCGTGGGCTCCAGCTTCCTTGCGAAAACAAGTGCTGATGCCAGCGAGTTTGATTGGCAAATCGTCAATTTTGATGGTTTCGTTCATGTACATCGCAGCCATCGGGTGCTCGCTGGTTGCAATAAGGTAGAGGTCTTCGCCGTCCACTTTGTATAATACATCAGCAAAATCTGCCAATGAAGTCACGCCCTCGTAAGCTTCGCGAGACATTAGGTAGGGGGGAACAATGGGGGTGTAGCCGCTTTTTGTTAGCTCATCCATAGCGAAGCTCATCAGAGCCATGTCGAGACGTGCCACATCACCCTTAAGGTAGAAGAAGCGTGCACCCGCCACTTTGCCTGCCCGCTCCATGTCCACTTGGTCCAAGGCTAAGGCAAGGTCAATGTGATTTTTAACTTGGAATTTAAACTGTGGGATAGTGCCCCATTTTTTAACGGTTATGTTTTCGGATGAGTCTTTGCCATACGGCACTGTTGAATCAAGGAGGTTGGGTAGAGTGAGCAGGTAATTGTGGATTTTTGCTTCCTGCTCTGCGACTTCCTTCTCGGCGACTTTTATCTTTTGGTCGATTTCTGCTGCTTTGGCGAATTGTGTATCTGCATTTTGGCAGGCTTTTTTGAGTTTGGCGATTTCGATGGTAACTTGTTTTCTTTCGTGGCGAAGGTCGTTTAGTTTGGTGTTGTTAGCCCGCCAATCCTTGTCCAGAGCTATTAGGTCGTCTAGCATTTGGAGACATTCAGGGCTGTTACGTTTAGCAAGATTCTCCCTAACTAAGCCTGGGTTCTCTCTGATGAGCTTGATATCTAACATTATGGGTCACTGGGGATGTTTTGTTACAGGTGGAAAGAGCTATTTAACTTTGTCATACCGTAAATAGCTTGAAGCAGCATCTCTAAGTTTAAAGTGGAACAATGTCTGTAAATAAGGCGGGTTTCTAGCTGGTTAAGGCTATTTCTAGAAGAAGCAGTAACACGTCAACTAACTAGCATAACTTGGGTTCTTCGAAGAATCGTGGTGCAGCAGGGAAAAAGGGTTTAGGAGAGAAATTCCGCGACTGGATTTAGCATCTCTGCCACTTTCGCATACAATTCATCCGCTACCACAACTATATCTCGGTCGCCATCTATTGGAGTAAGCTCGCCCTTCTCAACGTATTTGAGGTAAATTTCCCGCACCTTGGTCTGAGTTTCAAGCGTCTCCATCACCGACTTCTTGCGCTGAAGCCGCTTCAGCACTTTCTCGGGTGGCACATCAATGAACAACGCGAAGTCAGGTTGCAGGGCTCGGGCGTTGGTGGTTTTTATCCAATCCAGACTCAAGCCCAAGCTGCCCTGATAAGCAAGGGTGGAATATACGTAACGGTCACAGATGACCAGTTTTCCCTCATCGAGAGCAGGTTGAAGTTCTTTTTGCATGTGCTCAATGCGGTCAGCGGCGAATAGGAGCGCTTCGGCTTCGACGGGAAGGCGGGTTTGCTCGTAGAGGCATGCTTCCCGGATGAAAGTTCCAATTTTGCCTCTGCTGGGCTCAGCGGTGAGGTGCACCTTGTAGGTTTTGGCGAGTTTCTCTGCTAGAAGCGTGGCTTGGGTTGTTTTTCCGCTACCGTCTAATCCTTCTATTACTATGAAAATGCCCTTTTTGGTCACTGTTTCAGTCTCCAGCGTTACACATTATAGGGAGTTACATAAATAATAACTCTACCAACTGAGGCAACGCTTGTGTCGAAAGCTTACTGGGGAGAAATCAAAGATCCCGTCCACGGATACGTCTACATAACCGAACAGGAAAAAGCCATAATCGACACCCACCCCATGCAACGCCTGCGCAGACTTCGCCAACTTGCCGGTTCCGAGTACGTTTACCCCGGCGCCAACCACACCCGCTTCGAACACAGTTTAGGCGTCATGTTTCTTTCAGGTCAGGTTTTAGTGAACCCAAACATTTCTAGAGTCGTCAACGATGAGGAAGTGGATATGTGCCGCATCTCGGCGCTTCTCCATGACTGCGGACACGGACCCTTCTCACACGTGTTTGAGCATCTATTAACAAAAGAACTCAATAAAACCCACGAAGACATAACAGCATGGCTTATCGAGAAAAGCGAAGTTGCTGATATACTGTCTAAGATGGGTTACAGCCCAAAAGATGTTGGAGCATTAGCCGTGGGCAGATTCCGCAAGAAAGACCGAGCTTTTCTTGATCAAATCATCAGCAGCGCCGTTGACGTTGACAAACAGGACTTTATCGTACGGGACACTTACCATACAGGAGCTGAGTACGGCTTCATAGATGTTTACCGTCTCATCCACGCCTTGGACCTGCTGGGAGAAAACCTCGCAGTTGAATTGGGCGCTCTCTCCGCATTGGAAGCATTCGTTATCGCCCGCATTGAATCCTTCAAGAGCATCTACTTCCATCGCGTCGGACGAGCAGCGCAAATCATGCTTGCAACCGCCATGGACAAAGCCAACGAAGAGCTAGGTTTAACCGCCTTCAAAACCCCCGACGAATACATTGCAATGGATGACTACACGGTTTGGGCTGCTCTAAAGAAGTGCAAGGCCTCCAACGAGATCATTAACAACCTCGAAAACCGCCGCATGCTCAAATGCGCTTATGAGCGGACATTCTATGAGCGAGACGACATGATATCGAAACTGTTTGGCCAGGAGTCTTACCGTAACAAGGTTCAGATGGAAATAGCCAAAGAAGCAGGCGTAGAATTAGACTCGGTAATGATTGATGTGCCTACGGTACCCTCAGTGCCCTATCACCATGCCGTGTTGATGGAGTCAACCGAGATTCCAGTGTTCATTCGCAGTCCAGCAGGGGAGAAGAAACTTCAGCGCCTCAGCGAAAGCTCCAAGATCTTTGAAACCCTCAAAGGCTTCATGAACATCCTCCGAGTTTACACAGATGCAGCCAACCGCACCAAAGTGGAGAAAGCCACCTTCAAAGTCCTCGGAGAAGTTCCCTCTGTAGCAAAAATCTCTTTTTAGCGCCCGACACGCTGTTTCTTAAATACTAGTCCTTGCTTAGGGGATAGAGAAAGAGAGTAAGTGCAGGGAAGGAGCAAAATGTCAAGCCCAATAAGCAACGCTGAGGATAAAAAAATTATTAGTGTTCGAATCAAACGCAAAGCTGACTCTCCATCCGAGCCAGCTACGCTCTACACGAAGGAAGAGATACGCAAGTTCGTCAGCGAATTCGTCTCCTCATGGATACGAGGCGACATAATTATCCGCTTCCCAACCGCTGCTGAACTTGCCAAGAAAACCCCGCTAAACATCGCTTTCCCGAATGACCCCTCAGTCAGCGCCGAACTCAAAATCAAAGAACACTACGTTGACTTACTCTCCATAGTTGCGGGGATAAAACCTGCCTCCGTTGCTGAACAAGAAAACGCAGTTTCTGAAGTTTTTAAGATGCTGCTTATGTTCCGCAGCGCAAACCGCATCGAGGGCAAAATCATCTCCAGTGATATCGAGAAACGAGTCGAGAAACTTGAGGAAACCAGCAAGAACCAAGCCAAACTGGTTGATCAGATCACTGGTTTTCTTTTTACACCTAAAAAAGCCAGAGCAGCCAAGGCTAGAACCTAAATAAGCCGCTTTAGAAGGGGAAGGTTTATTCGAGGGAAATTGTATTTTGCTTGTGCTTTCTAGCATTGGCGCTCCGGTAGTATAGTCCGGTCAAGTATGCCGGCCTTTCGAGTCGGCGACCCGGGTCCAAATCCCGGCCGGAGCACTACAAATCCATCAATGACCTGTATGTTTTGTTAGATGTGTTTTCTCGGGTGTTCCATGCATCTGCTCTAGATGACGGTCGAATTCACTGTGAGTTTTGAATGTTTTACCGCAGATTTCACACACAAGCCTGTTTGGGGGCATCTTGTCAAGGGGCTCCTCAGGCACAGGCGACGCCTTTGGCGCAGAGTAAACTGGAAAATCGAACTTTACCATAAACTGCACTTCCACTTAAAGCGCGTCCGCTGGACTCTTAAAGCCATGTGGTCGCAGACTGATGACTACAAAAAAGGAAAGAAAGGGGGTTAGGCGGAAATTTGTTTTCCGCAGTGTGGGCAGAAGGTTGCGCTTGCGTCGACAGGTGAGCCGCAGTTGGGGCAGTATCTGCCGGCGGCTTGTGTTGGCGGTGGTGGAGGTGGTGGAGCGTAACCGTATTGCTGTTGATTTTGTGGCTGACCAGAGGTCTTCATTTGGAAGAAGCCTAATGTGGCGAATATCCAAGCGATGAAGATCAAGATGCCACCGACTAGAACTATTGTTAATATGGCACCGTAATACAGCAGTGTCCCTGCGGTTTCAAAGGATTTTTCACCTGTTTTTTGGGCAAGTGAATTCAGTGTTGTTCTTAGTCTTTTAGCAGCCATGACGTAGAATATGAAAGCGATTATTAGTGTTACAATGAAACCTACTATGCCGATTACTCCAAGTCCAATAAGGACTATCGATGCAATGCTGAAAACGCTGGCCCATAGTAAAGCAACGGCGACAGCTAACATGATAACAGCGATTATGTAGTAAATGAAGCCTTTGAGTGCATTGTCATACATTGATGGCTCTTGGTAGCTCTGCGAAAAGCCTTTGATTGCCATGAGCAGAAGGATTACGCCTATGAGGCTCAAGATTCCTATGTAGGGGACTAAGGGAATTCCGCCTATAATCAGTAATATTGAACCGATCATAGCCATAGTCTTGTTTGATTCTAAAGTACTCATTTTCAGAATATCCTCAATAAATGGCAGTTGTTTCACAAATAAAAGCTTTTGTAGGTAAATTAGCCATTGCCTGCTTAAAACGGAAAAAAAGTTGCCTCACAAGAAAAAAGTTATAGAATTACCTTAGTCATCAAAAAACTATGTCGGCAGTAACAGTAAATAGACGCTACGTTAATTGAAGCATACCGGAGACTCCCGCTATGCAAGATGCAGACTCAGCCTATAAGGAACTTTTAAAGAGAACCAAAGACGTCATGGTGCTCTCAACTGCAGAGGGCATAATCCATTGGGACATGGAAACCATGATGCCGCCTAAAGCGGTCCAGCAACGCAGCGAACAACTGGCGCTACTTAGTCGTATTCACCATAAACTTGCCACTGACCCCGAAATCGGCAAACTCCTCAGCGCCATCAAGACAAGTCCCGAATACGAGAAGATTGGGCAAATCGAGAAACGTAACATCTACCTCATCAACAAAAGCTACCTTGAGCAGACGGCTTTGCCTGAGAAGTTGGTGGGGGATTTGGCGATGCAGGAAGCCGTAACCGTTAACGCATGGAAAAAAGCGAAAGCAAAGAATGACTTCCAGCTATACAAGGGGGAGCTTCAGAAGCTCTTTGAGCTAAGCAAGCAAGCCGCAGAGATCCTTATGAAAGTTAAAGGCACCAAAACGGCGTATGAAGCGTTGATTGACAATTTTGAACCGAATATGTCTGCTGAGGCAATATCCTTGACGTTTAGGAAGTTGTTGGAGGGGCTTAAACCCCTTATCGCCAAAATCGAGGACAATCAAACCGAATCCAAAACCACCCTTCTTACGCAGGTGCCTGTTGAGGAGCAGCGGAAACTAACGCAGCTTATCACCAAAACTTTAGGCTACGACACAGCGTCCTCATCGGCATGCGGGAGAGTAGACGAAACTGAGCATCCATTCACAAGCGGCTACTACAGCGACGTCCGAATAACCACCCATTACTACCCCGAAAACGTCACCAGTTCTATATTCTCGGTGATGCATGAGTCGGGGCACGCGATCTATGAGCAGAATCTGCCCGAGGCTTGGATTTATCAGCCCATCGGCTCCACATGCAGTTACGGTATCCACGAATCTCAATCACGCTTCTATGAAAACATAATTGGCCGCAGCAGAGAGTTCTGGCAGAGCTTTCTACCCCAAGCCAAAATAGCCGCACCAAGCTTAGCCCAGTTGGAACTGGATGATTTTGTGAAAGCTATCAACAGGGTAGAGCGCTCAAAAATCCGCATCGAAGCCGATGAAGTCACCTATAGCATCCACATAATCATCCGCTTCGAGCTGGAACGCGACCTCTTCGCAGGCAAAATCAGAATTGATGATCTGCCGCAGGCGTGGAACCAGAAATATAAGGAATACTTGGGCGTGAAAATCGAAAATGACGCTGAGGGCGTTATGCAGGATACACATTGGGCAAGCGGGCTCTACGGCTACTTCCCAAGCTACGCGTTAGGCAACATCTATGACGGACAAATCTACGCCGCCCTGTCCAAAGCGATGCCGAACTGGCGAAATCACCTGTCAGAGGGTAAACTAGATGGAGTCAGCGGCTGGCTCAGAACTAACATTCACCAAAAAGGCAACCTCTACGATCCAGAAGAACTCATAAACCTCGCCACAGCAATCAAATTGGACTCGACGCCTTTCATAGAATATCTAAACCAGAAGTACAGCAGCCTCTACGGATTCTGAGTACCCGCTGGGGCTGGTTTCTTATTCAGTTCCTTGTAGACATATATAACGAGGTATGCTGCTATGGAACCAATGAAGAGGTAGATACCGCCGTAGCCTACTGCAGCGTTCCAAGTGTTGGCGCCGTAGAGAAAAAGCAGAAAACCAGCGATGAATACAGTCAGGGTAATCCAGTCGAGGCGAGACATCAAAGTTCCTCATTGTTTGGTAGCATTGAATAAAAGGCGCTTCGGATATAAAGATTACAGACTAAAAAAGGTTGCCAGCAGCCCTCTCGCCCCAAACGAAAAAGCCAGATACGACATTTAAGAGCTAAAAACGTTCCCGCATAATAAGTTCCATCGATGCTAATCCGACATTTTTAAATACAAGCTACAATACAGACAACAAAAGAGGCAAATTAAATGTCGGGAGCAGACGTTAAAAAGCCAGAAAGCCGCGCTGAACTAATAAAAATGCTTGCAGAAGCCGCGAAAAGAGAGGTTGCCGTCAAAGGAAAACCGACAAAACCGACAGTCATTGGCACAGCAAAAGAACTTGACATTCACAGAGACACAGTTTATTCCTGGCTAAAAGAGTATAATGTCGATTTTAAGGAGATTATTGAACACATGCCGACAAATAATGACGATAAAAAAGAAAACCAAGGACCAGTTTACTTAATCGGTGAATCACTAGTTGGAGAAGGAAATGAAGTCGCACATGTAGATCTAATGATAGGCGACAAAAGTGGCCCTGTTGGCCAAGCATTCGCCAACGGCTTAACCAGCCTATCTGCAGGACACACTCCGCTACTCGCAGTTATCCGCCCCAACCTGCCGCCTAAACCCCATACGCTCATAGTGCCAAAAGTCACAGTCAAAAACATGGAGGACACAGGCAAAATCTTCGGCCCCGCACAGGCAGCAGTCGCAAAAGCTATCGCTGACTCAGTCGAAGAAGGAGTCATCCCCGTTGACAAACTTGACGAGTGGGTTGTAATATGCAGCGTCTTTATCCACCCACAAGCAACAGACTACCGCAAAATCTACCAGTACAACTACGGCGCAACAAAGATGGCGCTTCAACGTGCAATAAAGAAGTACCCAACCCTCGACAAAGTCAACTACGACAAAGACCGCGCAAAACACCCAATCATGGGCTTCAAAGTTCCACGTCTATGGCGTCCACCATACCTCCAAATAGCGCTAGATGCACCAAACCTTGAAGGCGCTCTAAAAGTCATCGAGCAACTGCCTGGCAGCGACAGAATCATCCTTGAAGTTGGAACTCCACTTATCAAGCGCTACGGCACACGAGTCATAAACGACATCCGCAAAGCAGCCAAAGACAAATTCATCATAGCAGACCTCAAAACCCTTGACGTAGGAAAAGTCGAAGCAGACATCGCTTACGAAGACACCGCAGACGCAGTCGTCGCAGCAGGCCTAGCACCCCCAGAAACCCTTGACTCAACCGTGCAGGAAGCCAGACGCCTAGGAATCTACGCAGTGATAGATATGCTAAACGTAGAAGACGTACTCGCAAAACTGAAATCAGTAAAGGACTTCCCAGATATCGTTATCCTGCACAGAGGCATCGACCAAGAAACAGGCAGAAGCAGCGGCTTAGAACGCATAAAGATGATCCGTGAAGCATTCCCAAACAAGAAATTCCTCATTGCAGTCGCAGGCGGCATAGTACCAGAAACAGCCAAAGAAGCACTAGATAAGGGTGCAGACATCCTCATTGTAGGCAGATATGTAACCCAATCCAAAGATGTCGAACGGTCAGTGCGAGATTTCCTCGAATTGACACCATCAATGCGCGAAGACGTAGACTTATACAGAGTCCACACAGAATAAGGCAAAAGCGAGCGTTTTTCCGCTCCACCCTTTTCTTTTTGTTTTGTTTACCTTCTAGAAACTTTGATTACGATATAGGCTAATAAAAACAGAATTGCTGTTATAAGGAAAATTGGCACGTAAACGAATTGGTCAGGCAGATACGCAAAGTAGTTTGCCAAGAAAGGCCCCATAAATGCGCCTACAGCTGCGCCTAAGCTCACCATTCCGTCGAATAACCCAGCTTTGCCCTGAGGGATAATCTCCATTGAAAGCGAAAGCATCATGATATAGTACATTGCGAAGGCAAAGCCCAAGCAGAGAAGCAGAAAACAGGTCAATATAGTCGGCAGTATGGCAAAGGAAACTACGCCGACCAAAGCAAAAACGAAAAGACTTCGAAGAAGTATGAAGCGGGGCATATTTTTTCTTATGTCGATAGAGTTTGCTTTGGCTCGGATTAAAAAGTAGCCCACGGTGGCTCCAAGGGAGTTAAGTATGAAAGCTAGGTACACGAACTGTCCTTGCCCGCCAAACACATCTCTAAGATAAATTGGCAGGGGTGTAAAGAAGATGCTTGATGCTAACGAGAACAGCACAATTGCAATTGCGAAACCAGTAAAGCTATCCCGTTTTAATGAACCATTCCACCGCTGCCCATCCAGTAACTTAGCAGAACCTTCTACGCCGCGACAAGCTAAGTCAAGAGTTCGCTCGATCCCTACCAATCGGCGCTCGAATATCAGTAAGGGGTCAGCGATTAAAGCTACAGCTAAAATGAAGGCTATTACGCTAAGAACTGCACAGATATAGAAGGTATACGTTGCTAAGAGCGAGAACGCAAGCGTAGATGCAAACAGAACCATGCCTATGCCTAAACCAGCTATAAAGCCGATTTCGGTTAGACCCTCATAGACTCCGAAGGCGCGTTCCCAATCGCAGCGACTGTAGTGCTCCGTTACAAGCACGTTTTTGGGTGATTCATGAGCCATGTGAAGCATCTGCATTACGATGTAGAGGATAACGAAAACGATGAGGTTCTGAGCAAAGGGTAGACTCATGAGAAACAGGATGATTGCTGTGGCGCCAAATGAGAGCAGTATGAATGCTTTGTAGTGCCGAGTTTTATCGCATAGATACCCCCACAGAAATGAGGCGGGGATACTGCAGAATATAGATATTGAAGTCATAACACCCAAAGCCAGCAGGGGGCCGCCAAGAATGCTTGTGTCTTGGAAAAGCACGACATATAGCGGTATGAATACTGACAGTAAACCAAACGCCATATCGTGAAAGAAGAACCCAAGCCGCCACATAGCCAATGGATGGCTTTAACGTTAGATTAAAACATTTACCCCAAAAATCGATGTCACACCCAACCATAAAACTGCGGAAATAACCGGTTAGGTATCATTTATGTGTAAATTATCTGTTAAAACAATGTTCTTCGGTTTTTAAGGATTGAATTGCAGGAATTAATTCGCCAATGCCCTAATCTAAAGAAATTTCTGGGTGATATCCAAACGATTATAATTTCTCAACAGAAATGTGGGTAGTTTCTTTGATCCTTATCTGAATCAATGTCTCTAAACTGCAAATCGTTAAACAATCTTTACAATCCAGTGAATGCATTAAGCTATCGTTAAGCAGTAAAGTTAACCTATACGTTGTCATCTGTGACCCATAGCAGTCGCCGCGGTTCGCCAAAGATCTTCGGTTGAGCTGCGTCTTCGCCAACATTATGTAGAAATCTATCAGGTTCAACTTGACACGTTAACTGCGCTGCTTGA
>JBNIDR010000029.1:102225-116826 GCA_050108155.1 Bathyarchaeia archaeon
GCTTGAGCTTCTTTGGACGGTAAAACTGTGTAAACAAGCCGTCTTTTCTCATAAATACTTAATAGTTAGTTGTTCGACTTGATACTGCGCTGGAGAGTAAACATCAATGGCAAAGTTCAAAGTCATAGTTTCCGACCCAATGTCGGGAGCATCCAAAGTAGTAGAGCTGGAAGAAGCACGCGCAAGCCCATTCATCGGAAGAAAACTGGGCGAAACCATAGACGGCGCAGTAGTAGACATGCCAGCACATAAAGTCCAAATTACAGGGGGCTCCGACACAGACGGCGTCCCAATGAGGTCAAACGTTCACGGCGGTGTCCGCAGAGCAGTCGTTCTAAGCGGAGGCGCAGGCTTCAAATCCAGCCGCAAAGGCGGACGCAAACGCAAAACCGTACGCGGCGACACCGTAACCGACGAAATCAGCCAAATCAACGTTAAAATCGTTGAGAGACCCGCTGGAGCAACACCTCTTGCTAAGCCAGCTAAGGCTGAGAAAACAGAGCAGGCACCCGCAGAGTAACTTTTTGCTACTGGGCATGCTCAAAACTTATAAACTCCCTAATTAATTCCTTTTATTCGTTTCCAGTAATTATTTCACGAGAAGAAGAATCCTATGAGTAGCGACACTAAAGCTTTACCTAAGCAGCCAGAAGTCAACATCGGCACCATCGGACACGTTGACCACGGCAAAACAACACTTGTTCAAGCATTAACAGGCAGGTGGGCTTCACGTCACAGTGAAGAACTTAAACGCGGTATCACCATAAAACTCGGCTACGCAGACATGCCCATCTATAAATGCCCAAAATGCCCACAACCTAAAAACTTCACCATCCACCCAGTTTGCGAAAACTGCGGCGGACCAGCAGAATTCGTAAGGGCAATAAGCTTTGTAGATGCTCCAGGACATGAAGCTCTAATGGCAACTATGCTCTCAGGCGCAGCGATAATGGACGGCGCTATCCTCGTAATTGCAGCCGATGAACCATGCCCGCAGCCACAAACCCGCGAGCACTTAGCAGCGGCGGAAGTCAGCGGCATCAAAAACTTAATAATAGTACAGAACAAAATCGACATCGTCGACCAAAAACGTGCGATCGAAAGCTACAAAGAAATCAAAGCTTTCGTTAAAGGCACAGTCGCAGAGAATGCACCCATTATCCCGATTTCAGCACAACGGGGCATAAACATCGACGTACTTCTCGACGCTATTCAAACCATTATTCCAACACCGCACCGTGACCCCAATCTGGCACCGTTAATGTATATTGTCCGATCATTTGACATTAACAAGCCAGGTACAACCATAGACGGCATCGAAGGCGGCATCATCGGCGGAACAATCGTCCAGGGAAAATTCGCGGTTGGAGAAGAAATCGAAATCCGACCAGGCATCATGGCGGAACGCGAAGGCAAAACAGTCTACGATCCACTCATAAGCGAAATTGTCAGCTTACATGCAGGCGATCAAAGCGTTAAAGAAGCCACATGCGGGGGACTAGTTGGCGTGGGCACACTCCTCGATCCATCATACTCCAAAGCAGACGGATTGACAGGCAGCATCGCCGGAAAGACGGGTATGCTTCCCCCAACCGTGACAGAAATCACGATGGACACTTATGTTCTGGAGCGGGTTGTCGGCACTAAAGAACTGCAGAAAGTTGAGAAAATCAACCCTGACGAAGCCTTGCTGCTTCACATAGGCGCAGCAGTTAACGTAGGCAAAGTCGTTAACATCAAACAGAACCAGATTAAAGTAAAGTTGACTCGCCCCATCTGTGCATTGCCCGGAAGCCGAGTTGCCATCAGCAGAAAAATCACTGCCCGATGGAGACTCATCGGCTACGGATTAATAAAATAGAAGCTTAGTCTTTTACTAAGCCCTTCTTTTGAAGGAAATTATGCGCTTTTTGCAGCACATCTTTGGCGTTTTTGAAAGTTAGTTTCGCCATTGCTTGCTGATAGGGCAGCCAGATGTAGCCGATGTGCTCAAAGGATATGGTAACCTCATCGGTTTGAGACTCAATGATAAAGAAGACCACTTCTTTGTTGATAGTTTGGCCTTGTCTACGGTAGAAGTAGTTGATTGATTCTCTAAAACCATCGATGAATTGTGCGTGGGTTATCCCTGTTTCTTCCTGCATCTCTCGGGTAACGGTTTGCTTCTCGGTTTCGCCTTGCTCGACGTTGCCTTTGACAAAGTCCCAGTGACCCGCAGTGTAATTTAGCATCAAATAACGGGTGGTTTCCTGATTGTTGATGTAAATAACGGCGCCACAAGATTTCTCACGGAGCACTAACATATTCACCTATTCTCCTCCAATTCATGAACTCTTAATATTTAAATTAATACTAAACTACACCCACCGTGATCGCGGCAAAAGCTTTAAGGTTATAAACTAACGTTTAGTGAAGAGGAGCCACTGTCAGTGACGGCTTCGCCGAGAAAAACTGAACCCTTGAAAGTAATTTTGGACGCCAACGCCCTGTTTGTTCCCCTCCAATTCAAGCTGGACATCTTTGAGGAGGTTAAACAGTTACTGGATAGAAACGTCGAATACATACTACTATCATCTGTGAAGCGCGAATTAGAGTTGCTGGCAGCTGGGAATGAGCCAAAGATGCGTCGCGAGGCAAACTTTGCACTTCGACTAGCGGAAAAATGCAAATTGGTGACTGTAGAGGATCACTGTGAGAAGGTAGACGACGTAATACTTAGAGTTGCCAAAAGTTGGGGTGTACCAGTTTTTACAAATGATAGATTGCTGCGGACGAGGCTAAGAGATATAAGTGTGCCAGTGATTTATCTGAGACAAAAATCACGTCTAGTCATTGACGGGTTGATATCGTAGATGTTCAAACTGATTACTCTTCAAGATACTATTCGCATTCCGCCCGAAACGTTCGGTAACCCTCTTGAAAAGGTGGGCCGTGACCAAGTCAAACAGAAGTACGAGGGCATAGTGGATGAAGAATTAGGCTACGTAATCGCCGTTACAGGCATAACGGTTAGCCCCATCGGAAAAATCATTCCAGGCGACGGAGCCACTTACCACAAAGTAAACTTTTCACTCTTAACATTCTATCCAATCATACAGGAAGTCGTCGAAGGCGACGTAGTTGAAATCGCTGACTTCGGCGCATTCGTCCGAATCGGACCAGTCGACGCGCTACTCCACGTATCCCAGCTTATGGACGACTACATAAGCTACGACGAGAAACAGGGTGTTCTATTAGGCAAAGAATCTAAACGCACATTGAGCTCAGGTGACCAAGTTCGCGTCCGAATTACAGCAGTTTCGATGGGCAGAGCAGGCAGCAGCGGCAAAATTGGTGTAACTGCAAGACAGCCATTCTTAGGCAAACTTGACTGGCTCAAGATGGATCAAAGCAAGAGTGCAGATAAAAAAGCTGAATCTCCAGCTAAGGAAGCATAAAGGAGACCGAAAGTATGAGCGAAAAAGCATGTACTAACTGTCACTTCGTCACAAAAGAGAATGTTTGCCCCAAATGCAAATCAAGTAGCTTCAGCGAAGACTACAGCGGCTTAGTCGTCATGTTTGACCCTGAGACCTCAGCTATCGCTAAAGCAATGAACATTAAAGAAAAGGGCAGATACGCACTCAAAGTTCGTTAACGCGGTAGCTTCTTAACCTACCAATATCTTTTCTATTTTGACAGGTTCAACCGATGAAGGTAGAATACGTTCTAACCCCCAGACTAAGGGTATTCCTCAAGGAGCCATTCGGAACCCTAATCCAGGGTACCCCACAGGAAACCGTCGGTAAACTAAAGGAATTATATAAAGCTGAAAGACCGCCCAGAGTAATAACCGTCGGCGATGTGGTGTCTCAGAATCTTCACGATTTCGGTCTCCACCCGCAACTTAGCGTTTTTGACTACAAGTCCCTACGCGATCAAATCCTGCCCAAACAGGCGCCAGTCGAAAAAACTGTTTATGTAAAGAACCCTCAGGGAACAATAACAGATGAAGCCATCCGCGCCGTTAAAGATGTTCTGAAAGCCGATATGCACACGCATATTGTGGTTGAGGGCGAAGAAGACCTGCTAACGTTAGTTGCTGTGCTATATGCGCCCGAGGGTTCCTTTGTAGTTTACGGGCAGCCTTACGTGGGCATTGTAGTAGCAAAAGCCACAAAAGAGCGAAAAGAGCAGGTAAAAGAGTTCCTAAACGAGATGAAAGCTTCGAAAAGCTAAATAAGAAGAACACTGTTTGAATTTACGCCTTAAGTGAAGACCCATGCAAATCAAAATTGAATCATCTAAGGAGAACCCTCTTCTCAAACGAACAGAAGTAGGCTTCACTATCGTTCACGGTCCAAAAGAGAAAACTCCAGAGCGGTTGGCAGTTAAGAAAGCCGTTGCCATAGAAATGAAAACAGGCGACGACGTCGTATTCATCAAACGGATGAAGACAAAGACTGGAACCACAATAACGCAGGGAGTTGCTAACGTTTACCAATCTGTTGCTCAAGCAAAACTGGTAGAGCCTGAATACATCCGCAAACGGAACACCGCAGAAAAACCTAAGGAAGAGGCGACTGCATAGTGGCCCCCGTAGAAGCTTCAGCTCCAGCTCCAGATGCAGCAGCGGCACCAGCAAAGAAAGCAGAGAAAGGCAAACAGCCAAAGAAACACAAAGAAGAGAAAGGCGTTAAAGCCATGTACAAGGTTGAAGGCGAAAAACTTAGTCGTGCACGACCAACTTGCGAGCGATGCGGCCCAGGATACTTCATGGCGGACCATCATGACAGGTACACATGTGGTCACTGTGGATTCACACGCTACAAGCAGAAATAAGCAGTTTTAAATCCCCCCATCGCATTCTTCTTTTCTGACCCGCAATGCTTAGAGTTAACGTAGCGATATCTAACATCTCAGCCGAACGTTACTGGGACATACGGAAACCCGTGCCCCCCATCCAAATCAACACAAACATTAACGTGGTTGGGATGGAGAAAAAACAGGATGACTCCCTAGATGTTCCTTTTGTTCTATCAATCGCTTATAATCCATCTATTGCCCAGATGAGCCTCAAAGGCAACGCTTATGTTGTAGGCGAAAAAGACGAAATCGACAAAGTTCTCAAAGATTACGAGCAAAAAAAGCCGCCGGCACAAATAATTATTCAGTCAATATCAAACGTAGTCTTTATCGAGTCAGTTTTAATCTCGCGTACCCTCAACATTCCGCCGCCGATCCCCCTGCCTCAAATTCCTGAAGCAGGCACCAAACAGCAGACACCAAAGCTTGAAGGTAGAGACTACAGTCGCTAAAGAAACCCTAAGGTGCCCCAGCGGTTGATTCTGAGTTAAACCATCACCAGTTTTTTTGCTATGTCTCTTTTTGCTTTAACAAAGATGTCAGCAAGTTCACAAGGAATCGCTTGCTCTGATGCCTGCGCATGTTGAACGCCAGTCCATACAATTGGAACAGAAGAGTTTTGCGCCCGAACATAATGCGCAAAAAGCGAGGCATACTTGATTTGTGTTCTCTTTGTAGCGTTAATTACTACAAAAAGTGGACTGCCAACTTTGAAGCTTCGATAATCCTCCGTTCGCATGTCCAAAATTCGAACGGCAAATTCTTCTTTCTGTAACAAAACGTCGAGAAACAAAAAAGCGGAGGCCTCTGGTGTAATGCTGCTTTGGTATTTTCCGGGGAAAACCAGCAGAATTTCGGGTCTTGTAAAGTTACTTAACGTAGAGTAAGCTAAACAAGAATGAGAACTAAACAAAAAACTCTAACCTCGAAGAGCAGCTTTACCAAATTAGGAATAAGTCAATAGGGTTTATTTATTTTCGCTTAGCCCCGTTTTGCTGCTTTGTTTGAAAATTTTCCCAAAAGCACCCAAACAAAAAAGACTGGCAGGTTAGAAAGGCAGAGATAGTGCCTTCTCTTCTAAACTAAAAGCAGAAACGCCACAACTTTTCAAAAACAGAGTCTATCGTAAAGCATAAGCTCAAAAGCAGAAAGAAGTAAAAGGGAAAAGAAACGGGTTTACTTCAATGGCACATACATCGAAGATCGAGATGCACCGATACCTGGAGTTCCGTGCCTAACCGGTTTGTTGGTTATTGCGAACTCTCCGAGGTAGTGACCGATCATGTCTGGCTTGATGTCTATTGCGACGAATTCTTTACCGTTATGAACGCTGATTTTTGCACCCACCATTTCTGGCAACACTATTAGGTCACGGACGTGGGTTTTTATTCCTGCGTCTTTGGGGGATGCTTTGGATTCTTTGGCTGTGCGTAACTTTTCAAGTAGGACGCGCTGTTCGGGTGTGAGTCCGCGTTGTAGACTTCTGCGTTGGCGTGATGGCAGCAGATTAATGAATTCATCCATAGACATAGCTGAGAGACTTTCGAGGCTGTGTCCACGATAGCTAAATTCTTTCGGCATTTTCTATTCTCCTATTAATTTAACCTCTGATCGCACGTTTCTTCTTCTGCCCTGGACCTCTAGCGGCGATTAAACCGACTTTCTGTCCTGGCGGAGCACCATGCGAGGTTGTGGTAGTTCTGCGGGCGCTACGTTTGCTGCTACCGTATGGGTGAACAGCTGGAACCATTTTGCGACCGCTGGTTCGTGGGTACTTGTGACCTTTAGCTTTCATAAGATGGAATTTCTCGCCTGCTTTGAGGAACGGCTTCTCGATGCGTCCTGAAGCAGAGATAACTCCAACAGTTGCTAAGCAGTAGTCGTTTACGTAGCGGGTTCTACCAGAAGGCAGTCTGATCATTGTGCCTTGCGGGGTGTGACCAACTACGGTTGCGTATGCACCTGAACTGCGAGCCATCTTTCCGCCGTCTCCTGGGCGAAGTTCAAGGTCGCAGACTAAGGTTCCTTCAGGCATCTTGCCCAGTGGCAGAATATTACCGATTTCAGCTGAAGCTTTTCCGCCGTAGGTAATTTCTTGGCCAAGATAAACGCCTTCAGGTGTGATGTTGTACATGACTGTGCCGTCTTCGAATTCAACCAGTGAGAGAGGTGAACCTCTGCCGGGGTCATGAACTAGGTCAACGACGACGCCGACTAATTCGGCTTCAAAAGATTCTTTCGGTGCAATAGCAGGATACTTTGCTGGTGCAACACGCTTGTGAGTTGAGGCGCGGAAGTTTTGGCCGCCACGACCTCTTCTTTGTACACGAATACGTTTTCCCATAAGTCAAGCCTTCTAATTTTTTTAGAGGATTCCTAGTTTGATTGCTACATCGGAAGCTCGGAATTCAGGTGTTAGCTTCACGAATGCTTTCTTTACACCTTGTGGAGTGATAAGGAGGTTAACCTGTTTAACCTTAACTTGGTACATGATTTCTACTGCACGTTTGATGTCTGCTTTGTCTGCTTTGAGGTCAACAATGAATAGTAGTTTGTTGTCGCGTTCAACCATAACGCTGGCTGATTCAGTCATTAGCGGATATTTTATGATTTCATCTGGTTTCATTATGCTTCAGTTTCTCCATAGAGAGTTGTTAGTTTCTCGATTGCACCGTTAGTCCAAACTGTTAATCTGCCAGGGTGAGTGCCCGGTGCAAGCATTTCAGTGTTGAGGCTGGTTACAGTTGTAACTTCGACGCCTGGTATGTTGCTGGCTGCGGATAGAAGGCTTTTTCCGTTAACTACCACGATAAGTGGACCGACGGCTTGCTTCATCTTTCGGCCTCTATGCTTGCCTTTGCCTGCACGTACCTTGCGGCTGTCTCTGACGCGTGCTAGTTCAGCGTCAAAGCCCAACTTTGAGAAGGCTTCTTCGACGTCTTTGGATTTTGATAGGTTTTCTAGGGCGTTGTCTACGACTAAGGGTAAGCCGACGACTGTGTCGATTCTGTGGCCACGTTTAGCAACTACGTCTTTTTCTGAGGTTGCTGCAATAGCGGAGGTTAATGCTAGTTTAGCTTCTTTTTTAGGGATAGCTTTGACGATTATTTTTTCTGCGCGTGGTGGGTGTGGCTGTCTGCCTTTGACGGTGCCTGGAGCGAATGCTGCTTTGCCGCTGCCGCCTTTAACGCGTGGAACTCTTGCGATGCCGCTGCCTGTTCCGCGTGATTCTGCAGTTGTTTTTTTGCCGGCCATTGGGTCTCTTCCCTGTGGCTGTAGCCGGTTACTTTGTATGGCTAGGACTGCACGTTTAATCACGTCTTGTCGGATGGGTGTTGAGAAAACAGCGGGAAGGTCTATTTTACCCTTTGATTTGCCTTGTAAGTCAAAGATTTCTGCGGTTTTTGTTGTCATTGTCATTCAACCTATTTTCCTTGAGGTGACTCCACTGAGATATATGTTACTTGTGGTGCTGTTTCAGGAACTTCAGTGGGTGGTCGAGCTGGTACACGTAGGCGAATGGTGCGTTTCTCTGTTCCGGGGATGCTGCCCGAGATGAGAATGTAGGGTCCGTTGACCTCGCCGTATCTAACAAAGCCGCCTTTTACGGTGACTTCTTTGCCGTCCTTTCCGATTTTGAGGATGCGTTTATTGAATTCTATGCGTTGATGGTAACCTGTTTGACCTGCACGTGGAATGCTGTACATTAGGTGGTGGGGGTTCCATGGGCCTAAGGTGGCAATTCCGCGTTTGGTTTTTCTGCCTTTATGTTGCAGTTTGGTTACGTGCCAGCGTTTAACTGGACCCTGGAAGCCTTTGCCGACTGTTACTCCGGCGATGTCGATGAATTGTCCTTCTTTGAAGACCTCTTCAGGGGCTACAGTTTTGCCCAGCAGTTGTTTTGCGTAGTCGAATTGCTGCTGGATTGTTCCGCCGCCGATTTGTATTTCCATAGTTTCTGGCTTCTTTTTGGAGAGGCTGGTCTGTGTTGGTTGGGTGGCGGCGATTACTCGAATGTAGCTTGTCTGTTCGAGGTTATCCTGGATTTTTTGAAGCATCGCATCAGTGTTGAATTCGTCTGGTAAGACGAGTAGTCGATCCAGGCTTGCTGGTGCTTCTTTCATCCAGGCTTCGGTTATGTTTTGTAGGCCGTAGGGTGTTTTCTGGTAGGTTCTTATGCCACATACAAGGATTGGTGGCGTTTCTAGTATGGTTGCTGCTCGCATGACTTCTTTACCGAAGTTTGGAGAACGTTTCCTGTCCTCGATGGTGAAGATGTAGGTCATGCCTGCTTTGTAAGCTGAGAAACCTAGGAGTTTCGGAGAGTCAGATTTAATTTCTGGCCAGTATCGTATGCGTGCTACTGGCTTCTTCGCACGGTGCCTAGGTAAATAAGCTAGTGAACCATGTTTTGGAGCATGATGTTTACGATGTCCCATAGATCATCCGCTTCGCGCCTTTAGCAATAAGAAATTGCAGTTATAAACGTTACCATCAAAAACACAAAACAATGCACAACGTGTTGAAAAATGAACCGAACGCTTTTCTGGCGTATCTAGAGGCGAAAAATGCCTGTAGTGGATAACTATCGTTTGCAACACTATGACCCAGCAAAGGTCATTTTTTCATTAGAAGTAGTTGCAGGGAACCCCCTATACACAACAACAACCAACAGATTATGGGGACGGCTGCGTTTTGGTATCTGCGTCTGGTAGGCGTTGCAGGCTGGTTGTGCAATAAGCCACAAACTGTGGCGACCAGTCTGTTGTAAGTTTGTTATACGTTAGGTTCAGAAGACCCCTTAAACAAATGGAAATAATAGCAAAGGTTGAATCCTTTTTTATAGAAAATCTTAAAAATTCAGCAAAAAACTTAACCCTATCTAATCCTCTATATTTATCAAAGAAAAAAGTCGCTGGGAACTCATGACAGAAGAAAATCGAAAAGTCACTATTCCTCAATTGTATTCCCAGCTAGATTCATTCCATTGCTCAAAAGAGAGCCGCCCGTTACATGTTTTTACAGTTTTCCCAAAAACAACCATAGATACTTTACCAAGTTATTCTTATGAAGCGGGAGTAGGAGCAATAACTGAAAAGACGAACGAACGGCTATACAAAATTACCCTTTCCAGCTTAAGAAGAAAACAACAAGCTTATGGCTACTTGATTGACTCGGGTGCTCTCTGGAACATATTAATTAGAACTGTCGAGTCACCCACAACTGCTGGCAACATAACATTATCATGGTTAAAAAGGATGGAACCAGTTGTCCGCATGGCTTACATGAGACCTGACGATTTACTAGGAATTATGGATTCGTTGTCACAAATAGAAGGCTCAAAAATAGGATTGCGGGGGGTAGTATTAAGAAAATACGGTACAGATGGTAGTTTGAAAAAATGGCCGATGGGTGCTGTCTATTCAAGAGAAGAAATTGAAAATACGATCCAAAATGAAAACGAACTGTTGGAGGCTATCGACTTTACCTTTACAGTCCAGGGAAGTGGATTTAGGGTTAGAATGGAAAGCAACGGGCACTTTGTTTTCTATGAAGGCAATCAATTTTGCTTCTCAAACTTCAGCAGAATAGTCCTCAATAGATTTAATGAAAGGGCATTAAGAAACCAAAGGTTTTATTCAAATAAAGAAAGGCGAGTGGTCAACGGAGAGGCAACAATTTTCCCGATTGCATTAAAACCGTTCAAGGAGTTGACAAAAAGCGACTTTGAGTCTCTAAGTTTACACTTAGGCAGAAATTACTCAACAGCAGTATTTCACACTGGAAATCCTTGGCTGTTAATGAGCGTTGTTGACGTTAGCGATGGAAGTTCTTTTGATATTCATGGTCATTCTGATGAGCTATTGGTAGTTCCTTTCAACAAGGCATCCCCTGAAAGCTTAATGAAGTTAATCTTCGAATTTTACGAGCTATTTCCGCGCCTTCAAATGCAACAGTAGATGGTTTTTTTGTCTCTACCGCCCAATATAGATCTAATAAAGAGCAAAATAGAGACAGAGTTCAAGGCATACACTGATTCTATTGAGGTATTGGGCGCTCTTAGGGAATTCCTTGACAAGAATGCAATAACGTCTTATATCGAAAAGAAGGTCTACAAAATTAATGGCGGGGACAAGCAGCCCGATCTACTAGTGGTATCAAAGAACTTCTTATTTATTGACCATAAATTCACTAAAAGCAACGAGCCTAAGACGTTAGAAGACAAAATTGAAGAAATGGCGGAATATAATCGTTCCTTTTATTTTGATGACCCTAAGAGTAGGAAGAGAATTCAAATTACCCCTGAATGCGTAATGTTGACACCGAAAGAAGTCATAAAGCATTTCAGAAAAAATGCAAAATGTCCAATAACATGGGGTTACAAAATAGACGGCACAGTATTTATCGAGGAAAGTATCGGAAAAGTAAACGACTCAAAAATAGCCTCTTTCTTTAAACCTTCGTTGATTATACCTATTTCAAGAGAAAGACGAAAATATCGGTTTGTTTTATCACATGCGCCGAAATGCTATACAGCCTTTCAAGTGTATAATGCAATCTGTTTTATCTATAACTCAAAGGACTGCGACAAAACAACCTTCCAAGCTAATTATAATGATTTATTGAGCGATTTTAATGATTTATTCCCACCTTGGGTTCTAAAAGAGGCCAAGCAACTAAATGCCACCAGGCTAGATGAAGCACTTTCACTTCTTACTCGACTGGGCTGGATCGAAGTGGTTAATTCACAATCTGGAAAGGTCATTATTGTAAATAGGAAGAAGTTTCTAAGAACGGGCGATGTTCTTGGCTTATTTAAAGCCGAGGAGGCAAAAGAGCTTTTTGAACAAAAAATGCGAGAGTATAAGGTACAAGAGAAAAAGGGATACCCAAGTCAAAAAACTACACAATTAACCTTGAATCTTTTCCCACATTAATGTCAGACGTAGCTATTTAGCGAATAATCAGTACAGTTTGGAAAAAGGCAGCAAACAATCCCTTGATTCTATGAAACCGCAAAAGATTATTGGTTATTGCCGTCTGGAAACTGTCCTGCTCTCTATTTGAAAATTACCCCCGAGGGATTGCCAGAAAAAGGGGCTCGGGTCCCATTTCTGCCGTAGAATAAACAGCCAACGCTAACGCCCAAAATACATCGTCATATGTGCCTTGTGGGTGATGGTAACCTATTGTGCCGTCTTTGTTTAGACTGTAGCGTTCCACGTTAAGTTCCGTGCAAATTTCTCCCCTATATGGGCGTTCCCAATGAAGAAGGGGATAGTAGAATTGTTGGTTTGCCATGCGTTGCTTGAGTAGGCTTGCCATTTCGCTTTTTCGGGGCACGCTAAAGTTTACTCCTTCAGCGTTGCGTATGCCTGCGGCTTCCATGTCGGCTATGAAGCTTGGGCCCTCCCGTGTGAAGTCCACTCGGATTTTCTCGAAGCCATGCCAGCGGTCCTGCAGCGTTTTGAGGTAGCCCAGCACGGTGGCATAGATGGTGGGTTGGGGGAAGATTTTGAGATGACGGAGAAACAGCCGCCCATCCACCCGCTCCACGACGGCAAGCGCTGTGTAGTCGCGGGTTTGCGCCAAGTCCAGCCCAGCAAAGAATTCGCCTCGATGCTCGGACTCTGGGTTGAACTCTTGGAGGTCTACACCGCAGGTTGCCTTTGTGCCGATGCAGTTGGCGATGAGGCTCTGTGTTAGCCATACGTCTTGGTCTTCTGCCCATTCTGCCTCCATTTCTCTACGCCAGCGGATTGGGTCATCGCCCATTTGGGTGCGGATTTTCTCTATTATGATTGGTTTTAGTGGTCCGTTGGGTTCCGTCGCCTGCTCTACAGTGACGTGGCTGGTTTTGTAGTCGGCGAAGTCTTTGTGGGTGAACATCTTGTAGAACATGCTGTCGGTGTGCCATGGGGTGCTGGTGCAGACGAATTTGCCGTTCGTTGTGCCGAGCGTGTAGAGGATGGCGTCGTAGAGTTCTTGGTCGTTTGCGACGAAGTTGAATTCGTCAGCGTAAACCACATGTAGGGTGGGTCCGCGGATAGTTTCGGGGTTGTTGGGGAAAGCTTCTATGCTGCTGCCGTTTTTGAAACGGATTTGGGTGCGCTGAGGCGCAAAAACCATCCCTTTAGGTAACTTATGGGAGAGCGCTCCTATGCGGCTTAGGATACGTTTTGTTTGGCGGTAAGACGGACCAACTATGCCTATTGCGCTGTCAGGGTGTGTGGTTGCGTACCAGAGCAACAATGAGGCGACGATGAAGCTTTTGCCGCTCTGCCTACTCCACCTTGCAGCCGTAAACTGGTTTTCAACAAACAGCTTGATGAATTCGGCTTGGTAGGCATAGGGCGTAAAACCCAGAATTTCCCTGCAGAAAACCGCGGGGTCAGCGCTGAGCGCCTGAGTTTCCTTAACTGCCAAACCATCGGCTAGCAGGTCACTGCGCTGGAGTTTTTGCCACGTCTGCTGGAACTGCTTGGGGCGCATTGTTCTGGCTTTTACTCTCAAGGAGTGCGGCATATTTAGCCTCCATATCGTTTAGTTTGGCTTCGACTTCTCGGTAGTTGAGGTAGTCGGATAGGATGTCTTTGTAGGCTCGGGCGAGTGTGGCTACGACTTGCAGGCGCTCTACTTCCACCCGGCTCAGCCCCGGCGTGGATGCTGCTTCGAGCGCACCCGCCAGTTTCTTGAGTGTTTCTTCCACGCTGGGCAAATCAGCGGGCAAAGGCAGCGTCAGGGTGGTTTCGTGTCCGATTGGCTCTAATCCGAGGCGTTGACACTTAACCAGAACTGCCTGAGCGGTTCTGCCCAGCGTCGCCGCTATCGCTGATAGGGGTGTTTTTGCTTGTATGAGTTTTTTAAGTTGGATTTCTTCTTCAACCGTCCAAGGCAAGCCTTTAGTCATAATCGGGTCCTCTGCTGATTGAAAGGTAACGGTTTCTTTAGAATATTTTTGCGATTCAAAAAGCATTATTGTAAAAACATTATTTAATAATACAATCAAAGTTAAAAAAAGAAAAAAGAAGGAGGGGATTTTGTGATTTTATGGGACGATGTAGTTGAAGCTTGTTTCGGTTATGGCGTCGTTTTGGTATGTGCCTGCCCATTCTATGGTAACTTGGTTTGCCGTATCAGTATAGACGGCGCTGATTGTGTATGTTGGGTCGAGAACAACGGGGTTGGTAAGGGTTACGTTCCAGTTTCCAGCTGTGTAGATGTAAGTTTCTGAGCCCACAAGGCCAGTTTCCTGTCTTCCGCCTGTCCATGTCAGGTTCTCGGTTAAAGATGCAATGTCTGTGTGGTTGGCTGCAATGTATTGCATGGCTGCGTCTCTGACCGTTTCTTGAGTGGCAACTTCAGGAGTTGGGGTGGGTGTGGGAGATGGCGAGGGCGGGTTAACCAGTGCGTTGTATCCGAGGTATACGCCCGCAACTACGATTATGATTACTATTACTACCACTGCTGCAGTTAGGGATTTTTTCATGTTTACACCCTTATCTACAGAGTTAAACGGTCTAACTATATAGCATTTTTCCATCCACCACTTGTCTGCCAAGCCAAGAAACATGAACCCCGCAAGCTTTTCCCCAGAGGCAGTATACAAAAGCATCAACCAAACACGCCGCAGCCGCCAACATGTCAGTTCCACAGTTTGACAGCTCCAGCAACCTCCCAAGACTGCGTTACTCTTATATGATTATGCAGAGTTCCATCAAAACAAGAAATAGCATGAACATTGGAACAGTCAAC
>JBNIDR010000030.1:0-38886 GCA_050108155.1 Bathyarchaeia archaeon
TATACTGCTGAGCCTGTGCCGCCTGAACCATATGTGCCAACAACTACGGTACCATCAGCCACAAATCCGGAGGAGCATCGTAGGTAAGAGCTATCTCTGTAGAGCCACATGCCGCCTGAGCCGAATTGGAAGCCTGCTTGACTTCTGTCCTGTGCACCTTGAAGCCCTATTCTGTTAGCGTTGTTGATGTCAACGAGATAGCAGTCGTCACCGATTCGGAATGCGTCGCCGCTTCCGCCGCCTCCATGTACTAGTCCTGAGCAGTCTACTGAGCTAAAGTATCCTGTTATTGCAGAGATTCCTGCCCAGCGGTTTGAACCTGAACCTAGCCCGTATGCGTTGTCACTGATTGGGTTGACGTTGCCATTCATGTACATTGTTACTGCTGCGCCTGATGCTCCGCCGATATAGAGCGTGCTCGATGAGTTTAGCCAGGAACCGTTTATCCAGAAGTTATTTGCTGATACCTGACCCGCAAAGTAGCCTGTAACTGCAGATATGCCAGCCCAACGATTTGAGCCTGAACCGAGCCCATAGGTATTGTCAGCGATGGGATTAACATTGCCGTTCATATACATCGTGACTGCTGCACCAGAAGCACCACCGATGTAGAGTGTGCTTGAGGAATTAAGCCATGACCCGTCAATCCATACGTTGGCATGGTTAAATCGGATTACTCCTCCGTTTGAGCTTATGCTTTCTCGTGATTGGTCTATGCCTCCGCTTCCATTACCGTAGCCGATTTGCCAGTTTGGATTTGGGGTGTTAGTGCCTGTGTAGAGTTGGAAGTTATCTCCTGCAGTGCTCTGTAAACGTAGTCCTGTACCTAATGTCAGCTGTGGTGCCGAAGAGTTTATTGTAATACCATTGGTTACTGCGCCGCCATTCCACGTGAAGCTCCAATCTGAGCCATTAAGATGCTTAATGTTATCAACATATATTGCGTTTATAGCCGTCAGACTGCCGAGGTAAAGATTTGCACCGCTATTGACACCTGTTCTGTCGCCTCTTATCAGAAATAGCGTATCAAAATCTCCGCTTTGAACATTGTTGAATTTAATGGTTGGTCCTTGTTTTAGCTTTTTATTTGTGGGGTCGGAAGTATCATACCACCAGTCTGTACTTGAGCCTTGACTTGTTGGATAACTACCTATAGGATCGGTGGGGCTGAGCATTGTACCTGTTAAGCTGAAAAATGGTGGACACGAATTTCCAGTAAAGCCGGTCCCCATTAATATGGCGCCGCCACCATATCCTTTCTGTGGGTCTGATGTTGTTCCAACAAATCCGAATGTTTGGAAATCTTTTTCAACGAAAAATGCCTTATCTGTTGCAAGCGCTGGGTCTCCTTGAGTTGCATTTCTGGTTAGCGGGCTTATTTTTGTGCAGAATAGGTGTGTGGAGTTGGAATCAAGCCCTGGTGTATAGCCTTGAATTGGTGGACCCTGCTGTAGTTTAGTTGTGCCAACGCCAGTAACAACAATTATGAGTCCTGTATCTTGATATTGGATTCCCTGCTCTATTTTCAAAAGCGGAACAGGGTTTTGTTCATTGTAGTCAGCGAGAATTGTTTCCAATTCAATGGATTGGTTGCCCTGCAATATTTCTTTTAGTCTGATGCCTTTGCTTATTTCTAGAAATAGATCATTGCCGTTACTTATTGTTTGAATATCGATGAAGTTCTCTCCATTGAATATTTCCTTGAGTCGAATGCCTTTGGTTATTTGTAAGAGAAGATCGTAGTTGGGGTCGGTTGGTTGCGTGGGGATTAAGTCAATGTAGTTTAGACCGTCAGGTGCTTTGACTGTCACGTAACCTCCAACAGTTAAGTGGTTGTCAACAATTAAGTTGTTAAATTCTCCATCATCTACCATACTCTCGCCTCCTCATTGGTCAAGGTTCTAATTTTCGTTGTTTCAAATGGGAACGCTCTATGGGAGCTCCCATAATTTTTTCTTAACAATTTTTGCTCTAACATTGTAGGTCATCAAATAAGCACTCGCATTTTAGCAATATAAGCAATTTTGCGATTTAAAATTACATTTTAAAAATGATATTTCAAAAAAGCATTATTTAAAATACCATTTTAGAAATGGCGTTTTAAACAAGCCAAATCTTTATTAACCTGAAAATCCAGCGCTTCGCAGTAAACTTTATTTTCGAAGCACTCCTATAATTAAAACATGCGCAAGTATGTTCCTTTGATGCTCGTCGCTATTTTGACTCTTTCAAGCTTAATGCTAAGCAAACCTGCAACCTCACAGATAACCAAGCCCTCTGTTCCCGAATTCACTATACAGCTTACAGAACACAATTCTAATACAACTTATTCACCTGATCCTTACACAGGGAAAAATATAACTCATGTTGGAACCGAGTGGACAACATTAGATGTAAAAATAAAGAATCAACCGTTCACTCCTTACAGTGAGAATGGTGAAACTATACAATTATACTATAATATCCGTATAAAAGGACATTATGTGGAGAATTGGGTAGAGCTCTATCAAGCCTCCGACGGTTTTGCAATTCAGGATGATAATTCGGATTATACAGTTTTATCGTATGCTGCAAGTAGCAAGGGAGCCTATATAGATGGCTTGAATGTTTATGGCCAAGTTGACTTTCAAGTAAAAGCAATGATAGGATATATTCAATGGAGCAAAACTTATTCGGGCTTTGAGAATTACACCTTTATCGGTGAGAATAGCGGTTGGAGCAACACACAGACTTTTAATTTTGGTGACGGCTCGACTACAACGAACCCCGAAACAATGCCTTCTTCGTCACCGACTTCTACAGCATTACCATCGCAGAACCCAACAGCAACACCTGATCTGTCTGGTTCTCAAAGTGTAACTCAGTTAGGTGTAGATTGGATACAGGTTACCATGATTGCCTTATTGGTGATTATTGCTGTATTGTTTGTATCTGTGGTTGTATTTCTGCACAAACGGAGCATAAACGCTAAACCTCGCAAACAATAGTGACCAAAGTTGCACTATTTCTGTATTGCGTCTAATAGTTTAAGTCCCTTCTCCGTTATCACATACTTTGCTCGATGCTGCGCCGAGCTCTTTTGCACATGCCCATTTTGGACTAAATAATGGAATATATTCTCGAATGCGGAATGTGAGCCAGCTTTTTGTGTCGTTAGCTTTTCAAGCTCTGTTCGGTATAGTGGCTGGCGTTTGAGTTCATACAGAACAATCCTCGCAAGATCCATATTTGGTCGCTGTGCCAAACCTTTTCCCTCAGGGATAGAAAATCGCCTTTTTGCCTTTAAAAATCATAAGTTGAATCGACACTCTGGAGTTGGGGAGGGGTGAGTGAAAGTGAAAAAACAGTACTAACTAGAATAAGCAAAAAGGCAATAATTTGAAGTATTTTACGCTCTAGCTTCTTCGGATAACATTGCCCTTTTTCTTTGTTTGCTGCTCAATCTCATCAGCTAACGTTTCAATTTCACTAAGGAGTATATCTATTTCTTTTTTGGTCATCGACAAATCAGTCAACCTCCTTGAGTTCTTTAACCTCTTTTACCCCTGCCTCAATGAACACTTTGATATGCTCTTGGGCACTGTTGAGTAGCTTTTCGTATTTGGCTTTCTCTTCTGGCGTTTGCGCTCTATTCAGTTGTATCTTCCATGATGCGGCTAGGTGTTTCCATTCAGAGAGCGTTTCTGATTCAATCCGCCGCATCCGCACCAAATAATCTGCTTCTAAGTGAATGTAGCTTTTGACGCCCTGAATTACCAGACGCAACTTCTTAGCCTCATCTTTAGAAACGTCTGGCTCTTGAAGCCTCTTTAGAGCAGCCCACAGCAGACCAATCGCCTCATTACCCGTTGGTAGCTCCTCAAGTTTGGCTATTTCTAGTTTGGGCATTGGCGTTGTTGTTGTGGCTGATTCAGTAACTTTATTTGCTGTATTTTCCACAGAAGACTTTTGAGGAATCACAACGCCCAATCTTGTTAGCTTCATAAAAATTGCTTCTGGACTACGCTGTAACGTTGCAGCAATCTCGTCGATGCTCTTGTTGTTGGCGATCAGGTTTTGCAGTTGTTTTTCGTCTAGTTCAGTCCAACGCATACTTCGCTGAGCTCCTTTAGTTGTTTCTGGGTGGTTTCTTGCATGTAAGAAGGAACCCTCGGTAACGAAATTGTAGAGGGCTGGTTTTCGAGGCTGAGTTTGCGTACTTTCCCCTCTAACTCACCTGTTTCACAAGAAACCTGTCTATACCTCTCTAAGAGCTGATTTACCTGCTCCATATGGCCCTTCAAATCAACCACGATGCCCTTGGCTTCCGTTTGTAGGGCGCCAATCTTGTGCTTCGTCAGCGGAAGCTTCAACCCTTCAACCTTCCGTAAACGAAGCTCCCACAAATAGATTGCTCGCTCACGCCGAATCCACCTAGCAATCTGCTTGCGATCCTCAATAACATCTCTAAAGCGATCTATGACGTCACTTGGAAACGTGCTCAAAGACCACGTAACCCCAAACTTGCGCCTAGCCGCTTCGGGGTCCTCTTTCCGTCTAACTTCCATGATAGCTCTTTTGCATTCCTCCACATCCTCTCTAAGAACCGATAGGTCATCATTGAGGGCGTCCACGCACTTCTGGACTTCATAACCGCTAAGCGTATGCAAACGTGAATGAATGGCGAAACGGCGTTCCTTAAAATTCCGCTCAGGAGTCTTCAAAGTTGAAGAATATGTTTTAATCGCTGAATCTGACAAACTATTGACCTCCAGAAAATACCTTAGTCATCTTTTCTGAAGGTTCAACCTCAAACTGCCTGAAATGCTCAGCTACTTGCTCAAAAAATCTACACAAAGACTCATTCAACATGTCGCCCTTTCCCTCTTGAGCAGAGTGTTCTTCTGCAAAGCGTGCAGCAAAACCCATACTCCACCATTTATTCTCCTGCATTCGCAGAACGCTCAAACGCGCCTCTGCTTGCCTAAGCCTTTCATTGATGTCTGATAGCGGGTCAAAGCAGTCCGTCTCAACGATTTTATCTCCCTCGATAATCTTGGTCTCAATTTTCTCCTGCAGTTCTGGCTCTCTGAGTAAGGACCATTTTTGTTTTTTCAGCTCATTAGCTTCCTTTTGGGTATGCTTGATAAGCTGCATGGCACCCGAAGGAAACGGTTGGAGGGCATTAACAAGCTTGGCTTCATTTATCAAAGATTTGATGACATAGTTCCCGTATTTTTCCTTTAACCAGCGGATTTCTTTGAAAAGCGGATAGTCTAATAGTTTACCGTAAGTCTCCAAGAACACCGTTACCTTCTCAAGTTCAGCCAGGTATTGCTCTTTCTCTCTTTCATGCCTCTCTCGGAACGCTTCCATCGATTCACCCTTTCGCAAAGGGTCAATCCCTGATGGTTCAACGATTATTTTATCAGTTTCAACTGTCTCTGGTCCTGTTTGATTCTCTATTGCTTGTTTTTCAACAATCCAAATCGAGGACAGGTAAGCTACAACACCCTTGAATGTTAGGCCGTAGAGTTTCATGTCGCGTCCTCTCTTCGAAGTGATTGTATCAAGAGATTTTGCGTATCCATCCTTTTCTAACAATGAAATTGCTTCGTGGACACGGGGGTATTCTACCTCAGTTAGTTGTTTTAATTCCCATTTAGTCATGGGCTTAGATGCTAGCGCATTAAGGAGTTTAAGCGGATTCTTCATCATTATTACGGAAGCCATTTCAATTCACCCATTTAATATACGCCATTTATTCTCAGTGTCGTTACAAAATGTATAATAAACTTTCCTAATAAGTCTTACGATGGGAAGACAACCAAGGAAGGGAAAACATGAAAAAAGAAATCAGAATAAACGCCCGAGTCCCCTTGAGCCTAAAAAGACTCATGCAAGAGTTTGTCGCCAAAGACACCCACATAAACGAAAGCGACCTTATCCGAGACTCAATCCGAGAAAAAATCCAACGAGATGCACCTGAACTCTACAATCACATTTTTGAGGAGAAGCCATTAGCATGAACAAACAAGTCGAATTTTTAGTGAAGCTACGAGATGCCTCTCAAATGCTCGCTGACGCCACAAACGAGTACATCGACTCTCTAGCACCGCCTGAGGCCAAAGAAACAAACAACAAAACGGTAGCAGTTTACGAAATAAATTTCACTACTTTAAAGTTCGAAACGCAACAAGGCGCCAAACTCGGCGAGTACGAAATCGCCTACAAAGCAAACAATCTAGAAGACAAGTGGCGACCCGCCTACAACATCCTCCGCAACAGCAACGCTACCATAAAAGACCGCTACCACGGCGAAACCTACGCATACAGCTACTGGCTCTACGGAGAAGATAAAATCTATCGCCAAAAGCTCAAGCCCAAACCCCAAAGCTAGCTCGGAGGTATTTTTCTCTAACATGGCTGAACGTGGAAAAGGTAAAAAATGTGGTGACTGCGCTAACTGGAAAGTAAAAGACAGCCACTGCACCTATTACGACGATATTGTCAAGGGCGTAATAAAAAAGACAGATCCCGCATGCGAGGACTTCTACCCCAAAGGCAAAGAGAAACCCAAGCTGCACAAAGCTAGCGGATATGCAGAACAAGGACTCTACGAAGCAATCTATCATAAGGGCAAACCTGCCTTTCTTACAATTAAAGACTCTCAGTTCAGGGTTATTGAAGAGGTAACGGTTGAAGGGGATAGTTTTGTTCCTAAAGAGTATCCTAACGAGTTCCCCTATGAACCATATGGCTACTGCGAAGCGCCAGTACCTAGCCGTGAAGAACTGTTTTGGAAAGTAAGGGCAGAATTTGATCTTTTCTTAGATGTTGAGTCCATTTGGAAGGATTACCTTGCAGCCTGCGTCTTGCTTAGTTACCAGCAAGAAAAACTACGCACTGTCCCATACCCATTCTTTGTTGGTGACAATGAAAGCGGCAAAACTGTCGCATTAAACCTGCTTAACTGGCTCTGCTACCGACCCATGCTAGGGGTGGCCATTCCATCAGCCGACATTTACGGGTACTTGGATGATTCCGATGCACCTGGAACAATCCTCGAAGATGAAGCACAAGGTTTGCAGCGGGACATGGACAAGTCTAAGATTTACAAGGCTGGCTACAAGCAAGGCGCAGTCGTGCCCAGAACCATGATAACACAGAACACGCGATTTATCAAATACTTCCGAGTGTTCTGCTTGAAGGCTTGTGCCGGGGAGGAGATGCCCCGAGTTAAAGGACTGCTTGAACGCTTCATATTCATACAGATGGTTGAGGGCTATCCAAGGAAAGATTGGGCAGACATAAACAAACAAGACGAAGCCCGCCTAAGAGAACTCCGTAATGCTTTGCTGAAGTGGCGGCTAGCTTCTCGTGATTGGGAGCTACCAGAGGTGGAACTCGTAGTTAAGGGCAGGCTAAAGGAGCTCTGGAAACCCATTATGCAAATTGTTGCAGGCCTAACAGTGGAGCAGGACCTGAAAGTTCAGCTTGAGCGTTCACAAAAAGAGCGGCTAGATGAGAAACTCAACACCCTGGAGGGACACATTGTCAAAGTTGTATGCGCTCTCCACGTTGCAGGTCAACCTCTTCTGTTTGGTGATTTATGGGATGCTTTAGTCAAGGATTTAGACGGAAAGCTCGACGAAAATAAGCCTAACAAAATGGATACGCCTGAATTCGGTGTAGTTACTAAGCAAAAGATCGGCTATAGACTCCGGGAAGTTCTAAGCGGCAAAAAGGACAAGGTCAAAAAGCAAAGCGACAGGGCATACTTTTTTGACGCTCAGAAGCTTGGTCGCTTAGCTAAAAAGTATGGCTGCCTGTTTGGGCAGGACAAGCAGGATAACTGGACAAGTTCCCAAGTACCGCAAGCACAGAAACCCGAAAGAAAAGTCCCTGAAAACGGCACCTTTTCTCAAAACAAGCTTGATTTAGGAAATGAGAAAACGGAAAATCAAGCGCAGACAGCTTCGGAAGTTGTCCACTCGTCCTGCTTATCCTGCCAATGGGACCCTGACGATTTAGCTCTTAAGGCAAAGAGCATTTATCGCCTAACGATGGATTTTGGAGTTGAAACTTGCGTTGTTTGTAATCACAAGGGCAGAGCTGACTGGCAGGTTACATTGTTTGATGATTCTTGGGGGTTCCTCTGTGGACCCTGCGGTCTGAAGCTTTCTGAGAGGTTGAGTAAAAATGGCGGCTAGGCAGCTTGTGTTCGTTAGGTACATTGATCATGTGCTCTATAATCGGGCGTCGGCTTTAGCCTTGAGACCGCAGGTCAGGAAGGCGGTTGGCTGGCTAGTCTACGAATGCGAGCTATACATAACGATAGTTTGGGACTCTGATGATGAAGCCCCCACATTGCGTGGCGGCGATCCTAAAGCTTCAGGGCTGGTTCTGCTGAAAGCTGATATCCTAAAGCTGGTTAAGTTGCGTCCAAAGCCTCTACCAAATAGTTTTGAGTTGAATTTAAATCGCAACCCAGACAAAGAAGAAGGTGAGTATGCGCTTCAGCCAAAGAAGCGAAAAACTCGCCGTCAACTAAAAAAAGAGACGGTAACATGACAGCATCAACCATACAACATGCCATAAGCCGCAAACCAATAATCCGCACGCCAAAGCTTACCGTTGAAGACCTACAAAGCCTAAACTTGCCACTGAACATTAAAGACGATGTCATCACCATCGACCACAGTCTAAAAGGCTGGCCACTTCAGCAGCCAGTTAATTTAAGCCTCAGCAAAGTCTTAGAAGCACATGAAAAAGGTCTCATCACCTACATCCTAAGCGCCTTTCTAAGCGAACGTCCAGCACTCCTACCTTTCGTCTTTGACAACCAGAGCTTACTCAAGATGGCAAGGCATTTCCTACGTCACTGCTCAGCCTCAATCCATAGCTGCCTAGTCTACACCGCAACAACCCATCGCTATTCGACTTGGCTTGGGTACAGCCCCGACCTCATAATAGCAGACCTAAAACCTGTTGGTAACATCGCTGACCCCCAAAGAATACAGAACCATCAAGGCTACCTCGACGAATACATCGCCCAACTGCAGGACGAGGGCTTATCTCCGGGAAGAGTACACTGCTGCGCTAAACACATCCGAACCTTCTACCGAGTAAACGGCGCCAAAATCGAACTATCTGAACCTTTGAGCAGACGTGTAACCTACAAGGATCGAGCACCCAAACCCGAAGAACTAGTAAAACTGCTTGACATCGCTGACCTGCGAGAAAAAGCCATAATCTGCATGCTAGCACTCGGCGCTTTTAGAGAAGAAACGCTCTCAAAACTTAAGTACCGACACGTCCAAGAAGACCTCGAAGCCAGCCGCATACCAATCCACGTCCATGTAGAAGCCGACATCACCAAGGGCAAATACCACGACTACGACACATTCCTAGCCGCAGAAGCCGTCCAATTCCTAAAGCTATACCTTGAGCAACGCAAGAAGGGCACAAGACGAATTCCGCCTGAAACCTTAACCGAAGAATCATCGCTATTCCGAGACGGAACCACAAGCACGCCAAGAAGCATAGGCTCTAAACAAATCCGCAAGCTAGTTCATGACCTCTACATCCAAGCAGGCCTTATCAAACAGAAAAAAGGACGCATGTACGACCTAAGAGTCCACAGCCTACGAAAATACTTCAAGACACAGATGCTAGCGCTAGGCGTTCAAGGAGACTACGTTGATTACATGATGGGTCACACAGTCGATACCTACCATGACATCCAGAGCCTGGGCATAGACAAACTCCGAACCGTGTATGCAGCATCCGGCCTATGCATAAGACAAAAGACGCAAATCAGCAAACTCCAAACGGCTAAGGAAATGATACGGGCGCTAGGAATGAATCCAGAGCAGCTAATGACAAAAGAGGCACTAGCCGAAGGCGCAACAACCTACATCGATCAAGAGGCATTCGAAAATCATCAGCTCGCAGTGCTTACCAGCCACATAAAGCAGTTAATACATCAAGCGGCGACAGGATAAATTCGTGTCAGGGCTGTCGAATACCAGCGGGCCCGCCACTCTTTCATTTAATTGTTTCTTAATGGCGCTGCTAGTGGACTCAAGAGCGTTAGCGATAGCTTAACAACTATATCAGCTTCTTCCTTTGGTATTGTAGCAGTTTATAGGCTATCTTTATAACTTAAAAATACAAAATAACCATCACAGAAAGGGTAGCAATGGTTACAAAAGCGCTTAAAAGAAAAGAATTAGAACTGGGTTTTGTGCAGGTGCCACTAAAAGGAAGAGCGGAGCTTCTAGGGGGGCAAGAAGCGCCTTTTGAGACCACGCTGAATGGTAATCCGGCAAAAGTTGATAAATATGGTCGAATCTGGTCAGAATGTATCCGCCAGAAATTTCCTCTCGATACCTGCGTGACGATTAATAAAAGTTCAAATGGTTTTACATTAATGCCTATCCAAAAGGGTCAATCAACAATCATTTCGGAGATTAAACCTGACCACCAAGCAAATACTTCTATTGATAAAGGCATTTTGGCACTCAAAAGCGAATCTATTGAACCGTTTTTCAAAACTAACTCCACATGTGTTTTTAATGATGATATTTTGAAAACTAATGTTATCGAGGAGAACAGTATAGACCTTGTTGTTACTTCCCCCCCTTATTGCATTGCGGTAAATTATGAGAATTATGATGATGGTATTCCTTATGAAGATTATTTAGCCTTTTCAAGAGAATGGTTGAAACGATGTTATGCCTTTGCTAAAAAAGATGGGCGGCTTTGTCTTAACATCCCTCTGGACAAAAATAAGGGTGGACAACAAAGCGTTTACTCTGACTTAACAAAAATCGCCAAGGAAATAGGATGGAAATATCAATCTACAATTATTTGGAACGAACAAAACATTTCCAGGCGAACCGCTTGGGGGTCTTGGTTGAGCGCCTCCGCGCCTTTTGTTATAGCTCCAGTGGAAGTGATTGTCGTTTTATACAAAGAGTCTTGGGCGAAACTAAGAAGAGGCAAATCTGATATCGACAAAAAAGATTTCATCGATTGGACTAACGGGGTATGGAGTTTCAATGGTGAAAGCAAACGACGGGTTGGACATCCAGCTCCTTTTCCTGCAGAGCTTCCGAGGCGTTGCATAAGGCTGTTTAGCTACGTTGGCGATTTAGTGCTCGACCCTTTTCTAGGAAGCGGGACAACATTGCTTGCCTGTTTAGAAACGAATCGGCTAGGCATAGGAGTTGAAATTAATAAAAACTACTGTGCACTAGCTGAAAAGAGGATTAAAGAATACCTTTCACAGAGGAAATTATAAGGCCTTTTGCTTCCCTGTGTAAATAAATTTAGAATCCTCGTTAGCCCACTGTTTTAAGTCTTCAGGCAATTCTTCAATATGTCTAACTATTCCACCAAACGAGGTGCATTCGTTTGGTTTTTTCTTAGGACAAAACTTTTCAAGATTTTCTACATAAACAGCTGCTAAATAGGACTCTGCCAGCATTCTGTCTTTTGTTGGTTTTTCGGGTGTTCCCCACTCTGATTTCCATACAGTACCTTTTTGTCCTCGCCCCGCATCTGGTGTAACAAGCACAAATTTTGTTCGCGACCACATTCTAAACAAGAGACCATAAAACAGAGTTTCAGTAAATCTTCCATGAAGACTAAGCTTGCAACTTACTACCGCAACTACAATATCATCTTTTAGAATGACAATATCTATGTCTCCCCATAATGATTCTTGGGCAGTTGAAGCCTTAGTTGGTATCGATAGTTTTCTCCATAACGGAGTGTTCCGAACTACCTTGTCGCCTTTTATAACCGTTAAGCCGGTTCCTCTCAATTTATCTAAAAGGAAAGATTCTACATAATCTTCCCATTCCCGACCCATTCTTTGAACTCTTGACTGACGTTCTATTGCGGTCTCTTTCTTTTCCAAATTTTATTCCAACCATCGAAGCAAGCGTTCTATTGTTTTAATAATTTAAATTTATCGTAACTCTGCAGAAAGTGTCTCAAAGTTTTTCTAACAACAGTTACGATTAAAATTCCAGATTCATTATTATCAAAAGCACTTGTTGATTGTTACCTTACAGCGCCATTAATCTTGTTCAAAATCCAGCGGGCCCGCCACTTCTCTTTTGCAATCGGTTTTTTTGTGTCCACTTCTTAGAAACTGAAATCACCAGAAGCACGTTAATCACGACTAGGTAGGCGGGGAACGCTACTTCAGAGAACTGCCAAGTGGTCAGTACAGCGAAACTTGTAAGGGGGGCAAACATGCCTGTGAGGTATGGCCAAGCTGATTCGGTTTCTGGATTTCTCCAAGCTTTAATAATCGTGGGAACCCCCGCCAAAGCGTCACTGCCTATTGCGAATACGATTGCCACGTCGGGGTTGCTGGTCACGTACCAAAGCACCAGCGCAGCCGCAGATAGCACGCCGCAGGCCAAGTCGAAGGTTGTGTGTTTCCAGTATGCTTCTTTTGTGAAGAATGAGGCTGCGAAAATCAGAAAGGGGCAGAGCCCCGACATGAATACTGGGAGAACTGCCCAGCCTACTCCGTTGGAAACCGCAGCCGCTGTGGCTACGAAGGGGGCGACTGCCCACATGAACCATGTGACGCGGTTGGGTTTGGTTTGCCCCCTAAACATGGAGCGGATGTAAACCAAAGCAGCCGACAAAGACACGGCGGCGGCGATGAAAACAAGGAATTCCCACATCCCGCAAGGCCCTTCTTACTGTCCACTGATTCTTTTGCCGCCGAACGCATGGATGGTGCGTGTTCCAGCCACGACTTTTCCGCCATGCAGGATGCCTTTTGGGATGAAGTATTCGTCGCCCCGTTTGAGCACAATTTCTTTTCCGTCGATTATAACAGTGTATTCACCATCGATGCAGACCATGTACTCGTCGAATTCGTGGGTGTGGCATTCTGAGGTTCTATCGGCTTTGCATATCCAGTACGCCATCTGTGACCCGTCGGCGCCCTCAAAATAGTAGCCTTCAACATCATGGGTGTGCTGGTCTTTGTCGGGGATGCGGTTTTTGGGGTTTTTCATGAATTCAGGGAAATCCTGCATAAGCTGAGCCTCAAGGTTAGGTTAACTATTGTTGCTAAAAGGTTTTGTTTTTCCCTATTCTGATTCCTTCTTGTAGGAGAATCTCTGAGCGCAACGAACGAAGCTTAGCTTTTCTTTATGGGTGTGGTTTATAGAAAAAATCGCGGTTGCCTAACGGCTTTATTCTACTTTTGGAGTTACCCTCAACCAGCTGGCAATGCATACCACGTGAGTGTAGACGCCAAACGCATTTTTCTAGTATGCGGATAGCAAAAAGAAGAATAAACTGTTTCATAATTAGCAAAGCAGATTATAGCGTCTTAATGATTGTATCCATGTTAAAGACGGTGTTAGCACAGCCGTTTTTAATCAGCGGAATAGCCTGACCGGACACATTCATGCTGGCTAAGAGGTGCCCCATCATTTTGCTCTCTTCTCCACAAGCTACTCCAACAATTCCCTCGTAATTGTTGTTTTTCAGTATTCTTGGTATGCACGAACCACCGGGCACAATGTACACGTCATAGCCCTTGCTTCTGGCGTATTCTTCTGTCTTGTTAACTAAACAATCTTCAGAGCAGTGTTGGCAAACATATGTTGGAATGCTTGGCTCAAAGTTTGCTTTACAACGATTATCCATGTATTTTCGACTGCAATGTGGCAGGAAAAGCGCCCGCTTCTTAGTTTGCAAAAACTTAGGCCGCTCCATAGTGTTGATCGCTTGTAAATCAATAAGATCTTCAAGCAGAACCACAGCGTCTGCCAGATTAAGACCGGTGGCTTCTTGGATACGGAATTTTATAATTAACTCATGTGCTTTGTTTAAGAAGGTTTTATGCATGCCCCTCTGGTAACTAAGCAGCGTTAATTCTGTGAAGAAAAAACGCGGCACCTTAGATAAGTCAAAAGTAAATTTATAGGGCATGACTATGGATAGTACTGTACAGCCTTAAAAAAATACCTGTGTAAACTTCAAAACTCACGGGGTTTTTTCTTTTCCAGATTTGTGCCCAACAAGTCTTTTATGGCTTTTAGCTCTTCCCGTAACCTCTTAACTTCGGCTTCCAGATTGGTGGCTTTGAATTCTGCATCCAATCTTAGCTTATGCATAGGGTTGGACTCGATGATTTCGATGCTTTCATGTAGGTTCTCTACTACTTCTCTGAGGCCTTCCTGTATCCGCCTAAGCATAGCAACGGTTTCATCTATAGAACGTCTCCCTCTGTAATCAGGTTCAGATTCAAACTCAGCCATCTGTATTGTCCCAACATTAAAAAGGGGGATAAGATTGGTTTAGATGCTTATCTGGAACATCAGGCGTTCAACGAGTTCCTTGTAGCGGTTTCGAATAGTAACTTCGGTAACCTGCGCTATTTTAGCGATTTCTCTTTGGGTTTTACGTTCACCCGTTAACACAGATGCCACATAGCTAGCCGCTGCAGCGATGCCTGTGGGGCCTCTTCCCGAAGTAAGCTTGAGCTCTTTTGCTGCAGCCAAGATTTTGTGGGCAATTTCCTCGACTTTTCCCTGCATGGTAAGCTGGTTGGAGAATTTGGTGATGTATTGGCTTGGCCGTAACGGTGGAATAGCGTAGTTGAGTTCTCTGATTAGGAAGCGGTAGCTTCTTCCTACTTCTTTCTTGTTAACGTTGGATGCCTGTGCGATCTCATCTAGTGTTCTTGGCAAACCGCATTGTCTGCATGCGAGGTAGAGCGCTGCTGATGTGACGCCTTGGATTGATCTGCCTCTGATGAGGCGTTCTTTGACGGCTTTTCGGTAGATTACCGAGGCTGTTTCAAGGATGTTCTTTGGCAAATTTAGGTTGTTTGAAATCTTTGTGATTTCTGAGAGTGCAAATGCCAAGTTCCGTTCTGTTGCATCGGAAACTCTGATGCGTCGTTGCCATTTACGCAGACGGTAAACCTGTGCTTTCTGGCCTGGCGAGAGGCTTTTGCCGTAGATGTCTCGGTCATGCCAGTCGATGGTTGTGGATAAGCCTTTATCGTGAATCGTGTAGGTTAGGGGGGCTCCGACTCTGGTACGTTTAGACCGTTGCTCGTCGTCGAATGCGCGCCATTCGGGTCCGCGGTCAGTGAGTTTCTGTTGAACCACAACGCCGCAGTCCATACAGACTATTTCAGCGGCTTCTGAATCATGCATCAAACGGGTGCTTCCGCATTCAGGGCAAGCCCGAGCTTTAGGCTCACCCGGCGCGGCTTGTTCTTGTTCTGGTTGATTCTGTAACTTGCTATCTCTGATCATTTCTCTCTTCTGCTCCGTTGCGTCTTCGAGAGAAGCAAGTATACTGGTTTGTTGGATAGTTTAGCGGGTTCTCTAACGCTTGGTTTAATCACTGCATAAGGCGCTGAGACCGGGCCAATAATGTCAAAAACTTTACCGACGACGTTTAGGTTCTCATCGACAACTTCGGAGCCGATTTTCGGTGTATTTTCAGCTTTAACTATGGCGTTTCCTGAAGGAGATACATTTGAAATTCTGCCCAGTCTTTGCAAACGCGGTTCCCCTCTCGAAAACATGTACGTAGCCGTGACTTGAGATTTAAATGTTTCTGGTTTCTTTAAATACCCAAAGCACAACTGTACGATTTGGCGTAGAAAACTTATTAAACAGGAACAGTGGATAAGACTGTGCCTTAACAAGGGTGAGGCTAAGAATATGACTAAACCATTCTATGTAAAGTATGAAGTCCCAAAAGAACTCGTAGATGCAGCCTATGAAGCCCTAACGATTGCTTCAAAATCAGGATCAGTTAGGAAAGGAACCAACGAAGCCACAAAAGCTGTCGAACGTTCACAAGCAAAACTCATTATCATCGCTGAAGATGTTGACCCGCCAGAAGTCATCGCACATCTACCACTGCTCTGTGACGAACGCAAAATTCCATACGTCTTTGTCCCAAGCAAAGAACAACTCGGCAAATCCATCGGCATCGATGTTCCATGCGCAGCAGCATGCATCATGAAAGAAGGAGAAGCAGCAGGTCTCATAAAAGAAATTGTGACACGTATCGATCAGGTTAAAAGAGGAACTCAGTAATGAGCTCTAAAGAAGCAGCAGAAGAGCAAGTTCCAGCCGAAGTCATTCAAATCATTGGCCGTACAGGTGTAACGGGCGAAATCACGCAGGTCCGCGTCCGCATCATGGAAGGCAAAGATAAAGGCAGAATCATCACACGCAACGTTAAAGGACCAGTCCGCGTACAGGATATCCTGATGCTTCGAGAAACCGAACGTGAAGCAAAGAAAATCACCAGATAACTTTAACATGGAGACTTTGTCATGCCAAAACCGAGAAAATGTTCATTCTGTGGTGCTGATTTCCCAGCTGGCACAGGCATGATGTACGTTAAAAACGACGGCTCAATCCTCTGGTTCGACTCCAGCAAATGCAAGAAAAGCAGCTTAGAATTCAAACGTGACGCACGCAAGCTAAAGTGGACTCAGTACTTCGGTAAAGAAGAAAAAGGCAAAGGGTAAACCAAACCCCACTTTTCTACAAATTCCAAACTTTTCTTATTTTTAGTTCTTAGTCGCTTTTTTGTTGTTTTGAGTTTTTCGTTAGTTGTTGTTGCAGAAAACCCCCTATACCCTTCTTCTTCCAGCGATTTGAGAGAAACGTTGCTTTTTAGCGTCAGGTTGCGGTAGGGGCTGCAGGCTGGTTGTGGCGACTTCCACAAGCAGAACAAGGGAGAGGTAGCTCTCAGTTGCTCCAGGCGACTCTAACCCCCTTATTTATACTCTAAACACTCGATCAAAAGTGAAAACGTAATGTGCGCGTTTATTGGTTTAGGGCTCCTGGTTTGTGTAGTTGCAGGATGGGTTACTCGGCAGCTAATTAATTGTGCCAGAGGTTATGCTGCTTTGGTGCCTTTAGGGTTATGTTGCTCTGCCACAGAGCCCGATCCCCTATAAGAGAGCAAAAGGGGTTTTCTTTCTTTATGTGGGTGTGGCGTTTTTTTGGGCTGCCGCAAGCACAGAAACTGCAACTTCCTAAAACACCATGCTAACGGCGCCGTCTCTTATAGTAAACAATTGAACCCACCCCAACTGCAACCGCTGATACACCCAAAACAGCCACGACAATTGCGACGGGAAAAGCCTCAGGCACAGCTACTGTGAACCTAAACGTTTCCGAACCCATGTTGCCGAAGGTATCGTTAGCATATACTGTAACAGTATGAACCCCATTGGGAACGTCAGTTAAGGTTCCATTGCCACTTAGGGTAACGTTTTGTGTTCCGTCAAGACTATAACCCATCCAAGCAACTGGTTTGTCAACTGTAAAGTCCAACGGAACACTCGAAACATTGTAAATTTCAACAGTTGATAGAACAGCTATTGCTGGAAATTTTGCGCTATACGGTTCCAAGAGGGGATAGCGGTCTTGGTTCTGGTCATTAATCACATAAGGTGTATCGTATGATTCAGAGTTGTTCAATTGCTGAGCGTTAGGGTATTTTGTTTGGTAGTCGATCCAATAGTTGCCACCATTGGGGTGACCATTATCCCAGATATTACTTGTCTCATATGCCGCTGCTTGTGCGCCGACTTTTGTGTTAAAGTTGTTATGATATATGATATTGCCGTGGGCATTATTGAAATAGATACCGCTGACGCTACTATCAACGCTGTGTTTGATATAATTAATCGAGTTTTCAGTAATTATATTATTGTCGGTAGATTCAAAATGCATACCCAACGAATTGTTCACTAGTGAATTTTTAGTAAATACATTTGAGCCCCCGCCGTTTACATAAATCCCGTCATACGAGATACCGTTTAACCCTAAAAACGACCATACATCCGTGACGGTACAGTTAGTGACTCTACAACCTGTAGAATCTACTAGTACAATTCCATAACGGCTTCCATGCGGTAAGCCACTTACAGCCAAGTCTCTAATGGTTACGTTTGTCACCTCAAGCAATTTAACGCTGTATCCTTGAAGTGAATGTCCTGCTCCATTGAACAATGTGTTGCTTCTCTGAATCAGAATGCTCCCTTGGAAATCCTCTGTTAGGGTATAGACGCCACCTTCTTGTTGGATTGGCGCTGTTGAGGGCGTTACTGTACCGTCAACGTTTATGACAAGATTATTTTGCGATTGACCATCTACAGGTTTAGCGTAAAGTATGCAAAAAATGAAGGCCACCAGCATCAAAACACAAGCGACTTTTTGTTTCATCTCAAGCACTTTAAAATTAGTTTAGCCTTTTTTGTTTAAAAAATCTTGTGTTCATTATCTGAATAACTATAGGTAAGTTTTTTAAAAATTTATCTCATACTCTCTTGTCAGAGGGTTTAAAAAATGAAAGTAAAAAAGAAATATTTTGGAATAACCCTTCTAATGCTACTCATTACTTCTAGCGTTTGCATGCTTCTAACAACTGCTTCAACAGGCGAAGATACGAAAGGCCTGACTACAAAGGGATCAGCAATTCTCAACCATGTTGCAGGGTATGATTCGACGAAGTATAATATTACCACAATCTCAGTTACTGATAGTTCATTTATCGATACCGTGCCCGTAAAAAATTCATTGCCTGCGAAAAATTTACAATACACACTTGAAAGCGTCAACAACCATGTTGAAGTTCTTGAGACATTTGTAAACGATAAATTAGAAATACTAAATGTGGTAGAAAATGTTGCTGCTTTCCAGTTACCAACTTCGCCAGTCTTTGCAGCACATACTGCTAGAACTTTCCTGACGAACTATCAAGCCTACTCCGCCGACTCGTTTTATGGACAATTAGCTTCAATGCTACAAAAAGCTGAGATAACAAAGAACTCAACAACAACCAATGGAAACATAAAACTCGATATCACCATAAAAAATGGCGAAATAAACTCTACAACATTCACATGGTCATATATCGCTAATGGCATTAATACTCTAGACAAGTGTGTATCATTAAAATACGAAGATGGCTTCCTAAAACAATTCACGGACACATGGTATCTGCGCAAGATCGGTAGCACAACAGTAAACGTCTCTGAAAAACAAGCTGAAGAAATTGCAATGAGAAACGCACGAGATTTTACTTGGACGATAGGCTCGGGCAACCAAACCGTCCTCATAAACAACTTTAATGTTACTAAACCAATGACTGAAGAATTAATATTTGGCGCGTCAGGAAACTCGCGTGGCAGTGACCCATTTGCTCTTTATCCAGTGTGGCATATCGGAGTGGGCTTAGACAAGTATTACCCGGGTAACGTCTACGGCATCTATGTTGACATCTGGGCTGATACAGGACAAATAAAAGATGTTTACGAAGTGTATGCTACTTTACCATCGGAAACAAGTGATTACGCGTCAATCGCGGACAGTTCAATCAGCAATAAAACGGTAACAGACATACATTCAGGTGCAGCTTCCTCTTCTGCTGTCTCACTTCCGCTCGTACTGCTTTTGATATTAGCGATCGGTGGTGTTTCGATAGTACTTCTTGCCAAAAAAACGCCAATGCAATCATTGCAACTGCCAAAAATCCGTAAGATTAATGCAATAGTACTTTGCGTTTTGATAAGTTCAGTTGCATTGGTGTCTTTGGTATCAGCGGTTCCAACAGCTGAGGCAGCGACTGCTTATGTGTGGGGTGAATCTGCTGCAGGCGGGAGCTATCTATTTCACTCAACTGACGAGATAACTGCTCAAACAAACCTCAGTGCATGCATTGATACTTGGTATGGTAACGCAGGCTATAGTCACCATAATTACCAAGAGAACAATCAAACAACAAAAACTAATGTTCTTAACAATGCACATAACGCTGTCGCGAATGTCTACTTCGACCATGGAATTGGAACACCGGGAGGAATTGGTGATTTGTCTCCATATACTCTTGAATGGCATTATCAACTCTGCACGGATCTAACAACTTACGATAGTTCAGGAAACCCCGTTGTTACGGAAAACGTCTTTGATTATAAATTATACCCTACAACTTCAGCAGGCACTCAGTATTTTACCTATATTAGCACCTGTCATTCAGCCTCTCTCTATAACGGTAATTACTTCAATCCTAGTTACACTGGCACATATGGTATCAACCGCGGTTCAGATTATGTAATTGGTATGCCCTATGCATGGACACATGGAGCTTCAATGGAACAAAGCGGCTTTTACAATCCAGATACGGGTAAATATTGTTACTTAGGCTTTGTTGGTGGATCAGCATCCCTAAACCAGGACGCAGATAATCGCCCAGGGGGAACAGAAACATACGCTAAATTTGTCTACTATTTCTTCGATGGTCTCTTAAATCAAGACCTGAGAATAAATGACGCCTTAGATTACGGAGCATCACATGCATATTATCCACAATCCTTTGACGACACAATGATATTTGATTGGTTCAATGCTACTTGGCCCACTAACTCAACACATTATCAGCAAGGAGAGGGAAAGTTTGCAGTATATGGAAATAGCGACATATCCCTTTACTCAGGTACCCCTGACTATGTTACCCAACCATATGTTACTGGCGACGGATCAGGCTATATAAACAATAACCTTTACTTCAGCGCTTCTGCCTCAGATCCCTATGGTTACTCTTTAACATACACATTCAATTGGAACGATGGGTCTCAACCAACAACGACAAGCAATCCGAACAACGTTGCTCATTACTGGACTAGCGCCGGCTCTAAAACGTTTTTTGTTACAGCAACAAGTGCAAACGGTGTCTCAAGTAAAACCAGCGTGTGTTATGTAACAATTTATGATCCACAGCCAGTCTATCACTATTTGACAGTAACAGGTACTAGCGCTTACACAAACGAGGACCTTGGTGTGGGTGTATGGATAGATTCAGTTTACCGTGGAACTACGCCGCTCACTGTCCAAGTACAGGACGGCTGGCATGATGTACAACTCAGCAGTTACGCGTGGAATCCATGGTTCGGCTGTGATTCTTATCTGTACTATCAAGGATACGACGATGGCTACACAAATTACGGCAGCGGAAGTTACGTGGCAGTCTTTGGACATGACCAAAATGCTTTCGGCTATTACGATCCATAACAACAGAAAAGCAAACAAACCTGCTTCCCCCTTTTTTCTTAATCAAAAACCCAGCAATGCAATAGTTAGTTTATCATGCAAACGAAGAAATCTCTAAAGAAGCCTGTTCCCTTCAGTTTTCCCAACTCTTATCTTTCATTTTTTTGTATTCGCTTTTTGAGTTAAACCTTATTTTCTAGCTGTGTAAACAAGGTTTTGGTGTCCTGTTTGACGATGTTTCTGGCGAAAAAAGAAGTCTTCCAATGGCTAAAAGAAGGCAAAAAAACTATCGACGTACGTAAAGGTAAACCCCGGACTGGAGATGTCGCTGTTTTTACTTGTGGGCGGTGTACGCTGAAGATGAGGATTGTTGGCACTCGGACTGGCAGTTTGGGGGAGGTTGTGCGGGAGGATAATTTTCGGCAGGTTATTCCGTCTGCGGCGAATTTGGAGGCTGCGCTGGGTTATCTGCGTGGGATTTATGGGGATTATGATGGAGTTTTTACAGCTTACACTGTTGTTAGGTAAATGTGCTTTTGCGGAAACCGTTTGTTTTGTGGATAATTCGACTTTAAATATTGGATATTTTTACGTTTTTCGTAAAATTAATGTGTAAAACGTAATGCTTAAATATGCTGATGTTAACTGTTTAGTCACCCTATGAATATGAGGAATCAAAATTGGCAACATTCAGTGGTTGTTATACCGCATTAATAACGCCCATGAACCGTAATCGCCAAGTCGATTACGAAGGATTACAACAATTAGTAGAGTTCCAAATAAAAAACGGCGTCAAAGGCATCCTAGCCGTTGGCACAACCGGCGAAAGCCCCACGCTCGACTGGAACGAGCACAGCAAAGTTATCGAAAAAACCCACGAATACGCAGGCAACCGCTGCCTCACAATCGCGGGAACAGGCAGCAATAGCACACAAGAAACAATCGACGGCACAGACCATGCCTACCAATCAGGCATCACCGCAGTCCTACTAGTTGACCCCTACTACAACGGTCCAAGCTCACTTGAAATCAGAAAAGAATACATCGAACCAGTAGCAAAACGCTTCCCAGAAATCCAAGTTATCCCCTATATCATACCCGGCAGAACAGGAACCCAGCTGCTCCCACAAGATCTCGCCGCTCTCCATGCAGCGTTTCCCAACGTAAGCTGCGTCAAGGAAGCCACAGGGGACTTCAAAAATATGGAGTTAACCCGAAAACTCTGCGGCGAAGACTTCGCCATCTTAAGCGGAGACGACGACAAAACCTTAACAATGCTGATCTCTCCCGACATAGCCGCTAGCGGCGTAATCTCAGTGGTTTCAAACGTGGCGCCACGTGCAGTTGCAGACATGGTACAATACGCATTAGATGGTAACGAGGAAGCTGCCAAGGTAATTAGCCAAGCGCTCCAGCCACTGTTCAGCATAGTAACGGTGAAAACCATCGAGCAAACGCCCTATGGTCCAGTAGCATGCAAAGCACGCAACCCAGTCGCATACAAGACACTGATGAATGTGCTGGGTATGCCGTCTGGTCCATGTAGACAACCGCTTGGCAAAATGACTCGCAGCGGACTCGAGGTAACACTAAACGCCGCACGCAAAATCTACGAATCCAATCCACAAATCCTCACACCAATAGAGGAACACTTCGGCGTAGACCTCAAAGACCGCCTCTACAACGAGAAGTACACTGAAGGGCTCTACTATGCTTAAACTCTGCATTGCAGGCGTAGCTGGCAGGATGGGGCAAGCAATAATCAACGAAGCCCTATCCAAGGGCCACCAAATCGTAGGCGCAATCGAAGCACAAAATTCAGCCGCTGTCGGAAAAACCCTCCACCAACTCGGCAACAACTCCGACACACTAATCCTCCCTGCAGACCAGCTATCACAGGCGCTAAAAGAAGCCGACGCTTTCATAAGTTTCACAGTACCTGCAGCCGACTTAGTCAACGTACCCATCGCTGCAAGCATGGGCAAACGCATCATCTTAGGCACTACAGGCTTCACAGCAGAGCAAAACCAGCAAGTTGTGGCAGCGATGTCGGGAAAAGTTCCAGCAGTGTTTTCACCAAACTACAGTATAGGTGTAAATATCCTCTTCAAACTTGCAGAGCAACTCAAAGCGTTCCCCCAAAACTACGATGTGAGCCTAAGCGAAATTCATCACACAGGCAAAAAAGATGCCCCCAGCGGCACAGCCAAAAAACTCGAGCAAATAATCTCACAAGCCCGCGGCTACAGCAAAACTGTCTACGGCAGAGAAGGCCTCAGCCCACGGCAACCAGCAGAACTCGAATCCGTCGCCATACGTGCAGGCGGAGTTCCCGGAATCCACGACGTAATTGTGGCTGGCCCCAACGAGATGCTTCGCATCGAGCACACTGCGTTTAGCCGCAATGTCTTTGCTCAAGGGGCTGTCTTAGCTGCTGAGTGGTTAAGCAAGCAAACAGAGCCAAAAATTTACAGTATGGCAGATGTGTTAGGATTAACCTAACCATTACCTTTTTTATCCTGAAAAGAAATAGAGAAACCGTCACAGGAAGCAAACAAACAATGTCAAACAAGCGAAAAGTCGCCATTTTAGGCGCAACAGGAGCCGTTGGACAACGGTACATTCAACTCCTGCAGGGTCACCCCTGGTTTGAGGTATCAGTGCTCGCCGCTTCAGAGCGGAGCGCAGGCAAAAAATTCAAAGATGCATGCACATGGCTCATGGAGACGGAGATGCCTAAAGAAATCGGAGAAATGCCCGTCGCCAACATAGATGTTAAGTCAGCGGAGCAGACAGGTGACTTCGACATAGTATTCACTTCCCTGCCTGGCGATTTGGCCGGTCCAGTGGAAAAAGAATTCGCGTCTCTCTACCCAGTGTTCAGCAAAGCCAGCGCACATCGCATGGAAAAAGACGTTCCCTTAGTTATCCCAGAAATCAACCCTGACCACATCGAATTGGTAAAGATTCAGCAGAAGCAACGCGGCTGGCAAGGCTTCATCTCCACAGACCCCAACTGCAGCACAATCCAAATGGCAATTTCGCTAAAGCCCCTTATGCAGTTCGGTCTAAGACAAGTGATAGTTACGACTATGCAGGCACTTAGTGGCGCTGGATACCCCGGTGTAGCCTCGCTTGATATAATCGACAATGTTGTGCCGTTTATTTCGGGTGAAGAAGACAAGATGGAAGCGGAAGCGCTAAAGATTCTCGGAACATACGACGGAGCCAACGGCATCAAAAATGCTGATTTCAAGCTTAGTGCAAGCTGCAACAGAGTTAACGTCAAAGACGGACACTTAGAATCCATCTACGTAAAGCTAGATCAGGAACCCTCTATTGAGCAGATAGAGGCGGCATTCGAGGACTTCAAGGGCGCCCCCCAACTGCTAAAGCTGCCTTCTGCACCCGCGCAGCCTATCGTGGTTCGTCACGAAAAGAACCGTCCTCAACCGCGCTATGACCGTGATGCAGCAAATGGCATGGCAGTGACGGTGGGTCGTATACGGAAAGATCCCATTATGACTTTCAAGTACATGTGCCTTGGACACAACACGGTTCGGGGCGCAGCAGGCGGAGGCATACTTGGCGCGGAGCTGTACGTAGCTAACGGTTTAGCGTAACACTCTGGAACAGATTTATTTGAGTGACGGAAAATGGTTAAGAAAAAACTACGTGAACCCCTCGAGGACCGAAAGGGTATTCTCTACTTTGATGGGCACTCCACCTTAGATTTAGCTAAGGAATATGATACTCCCCTTTACCTGATTAGCGAGAAGCGTATCAGAGACAACTACGACCGCCTCTACGGCGCACTTGTTAATAACTACAAGTACGTACGCCTCTACTATGCAGCTAAAGCCAACACCAACCTCAACGTGCTGCGAATTCTGCACTCACAGGGCGCCTATCTCGACACAGTCAGCCCAGGCGAGGTCTTTTTAGCGCTCAGCAGCGGCTTTACACCTGACCGCATCCTATTCACAGGCACAAGTGTCCGAAACGACGAACTCAAAATGCTCGCCGACGCCAACATAACCATCAACGTAGACTCCCAATCAGAAATGGATAGGCTGCTAAAGATTTCAGTTCCCCAAATTCTCTCGGTGCGTGTTAACCCAGAAGTCGGTGCAGGACACCACAGCCACTGCATTACCGCAGGCCCTGAATCCAAGTTCGGCCTCTGGGAAGAAGAAGTTATCCAAGCATACGCTATAGCCCAGCGTGCTCGCGTGGGTAGATTCGGTATACATATGCACATCGGCTCAGGCGTTTTAGAACCCGAACCATATGTGGCAGCTGTAGAAAAACTGCTCAGCATCGCCAAGCGGGTGCACAAAGAAGTTGGCATAGACTTCGAATTTATCGACATCGGCGGCGGAATCGGTGTACCCTACAAGCCAGAAGAAAAAGAAGTTGACTTAGCTGATTTCTCCAGCAAAGTCGTTTCGCTGTTCAAGAACAAGGTTAAGGAGTATGGGCTAGGCAAGCCGTTTCTGTTTGTTGAACCCGGCAGATACCTCGTTGCAGACTCCACTGTGCTGCTCACAACAGTTAACACGGTGAAGGTGACGCCTAGCCGCAAATTCGTCGGCGTAGACGCAGGCTTCAACACACTAGTTCGCCCAACCATGTACGGCAGCTACCATCAAATCTTAGTTGCTAACAAGCTTAACGCCGCCAGTAAAGAAACCTACGACGTGGCAGGTCCAATCTGCGAGTCAGGTGACTTGCTAGCAAAGGAACGCAAGCTTCCTGAAATTGAGGAAGGCGACGTTTTAGCGGTTCTTAACGCTGGCGCTTACGGCTACAGCATGAGCAGCCAATACAACTCCCGACCAAGAGCTGCAGAAGTTATGATTCGCAAGGGCAAGCCAGTTGTGGTTAGGGAGAGGGAGCAACTCAAGGATTTGCTGACTAATCAGCGTATGCAGAGTGATGTATGATGCAGTTCTGGAAGATGCATGGATTAGGCAACGACTACGTTGTCATTGACAACCGCGATTTAGCAATCACTGACAAGAAGGCACCCCGGCTCGCCGAGGAGCTGTGCTTACGACAGTTCTCGGTTGGTGCAGATGGGCTTCTGCTGGTTTATCCCTCCAAAGTTGCAGACGTGAAAATGCGGATTTTCAACGCTGACGGCAGCGAAGCCGAAATGTGCGGAAACGGCATCCGATGCTTCGCTAAGTACTGCTACGAAAAGGGCATAGTTAAGAAAACCGAATTCAAAGTGGAGACTCTAGCGGGCATAAAGCCAATCTGGCTAACCTTGGAAGGCGACCGCGTGGTCTTAATTAAGGTTGACATGGGCGCTCCGAACTGGCAACGCTCTTCACTCCCCATGGTTGGCGAGGGCACCTGCATAAACGAAAAGTTAGAGGTGGATGATGACCTCTACAAGGTTACTTGTCTCTCCATGGGCAACCCCCACTGTGTCACCTTCGTCGGTGATGTAGATGTTTTCCCAGTTTACTCCGTAGGAAAGCTAATCGAAAACCACAAGGCTTTCCCGAAAAGAACTAACGCTGTCTTTGCCCAAGTTCTCAGCCGCAACGAAATGACTGTTCGTGTTTGGGAGCGTGGCTGTGGAGAAACCCTTGCCTGCGGAACAGGAACATGCGCTGCTGTGGTCGCCGCTAACAAACTGGGCAAAGTTGGTAACAAAGTCAACGCCCACGTTCTCGGAGGCGACCTCCAAGTTGAAGTCGGCGACACTATATACCTGATTGGCCCCGCCGAGAAGGTTTTCGAAGGAACACTATTCAAGGAGACATAAACGTTGACTTTCGAGTTTGCTGAACGCATCAAACGGTTGCCACCGTACTTATTTGCTGAAATCGAGAAAACCCAAAAAGAAAAGAAAGCTCAGGGGATAGACCTTATCTCGCTATCTATTGGTGACCCTGATTTGCCGCCGCCCCAATTCGTGGTGGATACACTGAAAAAAGAGGCAGGTGACCTCAAAAATCACAACTATAGCTTCAGCCAAGGCGAACCAGACTTTCGAGCTGCTGTGACCCAGTGGTACAAGACCCGCTTCGGAGTTGATTTAGAGCAAGACCAAGTTGTGGCTCTTTTAGGCTCAAAAGAAGGCATCGCAAACGTAGCCCGAGCATTCATCAACCCCGGCGACCACGTGCTCTGCCCAGACCCAGCATACCCCGTCTACGCCAACGGCAGCACAATCCTCTGCGACGGACAAGCTAAGCCGATGCCGCTACTGGAGGAGAACGGTTTTCTCCCCGACTTCGAAGCAGTAGACGCCAGACGAGTAAAAATGATGTTCATCAACTACCCCAACAACCCCACTGCTGCAACAGCCACAACCAAATGCCTAAAAGAAGCAGTTGAATTCGCCAAAGAAAACAACATTATCCTCTGCTACGACAATGCCTACTCAGAAATCACCTACGACGGCTACCGTGCACCAAGCATCCTGGAAATAGATGGCGCTATGGATGTGGCAATCGAGTTTCACTCGCTATCAAAGACTTTCAACATGACTGGCGACAGAATCGGCTTTGCAGTTGGCAACACGCAGCTAATCAACGGCTTGGCAAAGGTGAAATCGCAGATTGACTCGGGGCCGCCAGTTTACACGCAGAAAGTCGCCGTAACAGCCTTAGGAGCATACACTAGCCGCGACCCGCCCGAGTTCCTAAAAAAGAACAACCAGATAATGCAAGAACGCCGTGACCTGCTCGTAGACACCTTGACCAAGCTGGGTTACCCCTGCCAGAAGCCTAAAGCAACTTTCTATGTCTGGGTTAACTGCAAGGGCGACTCCATAAAGTTCGCAGCTAAACTGCTTGATGCAGGCGTCGTGATTACTCCAGGCGTCGGCTTCGGAGTACACGGTGAAGGCTACGTGCGGATAACGTTTACGCAGCCCAAAGAGCGCATTGAAGAAGCCTGCCGACGAATAGCAGACGCTCTATAACTTCTCTATTTTTTGTTTTATCCCTCTTTTTGCCGGGATTGTAAAAAAAGAAGCAGCGCTGCTAAAAAGCCAAGAGCTCTTTTCGGCTTAGAGCCCAGCGCTTATCGTTGTTATTATGAACAGCACGTAGATTGTGAGCAGCACAGCGCCTTCTTTCCAAGCAATCTTTTTTCTGGACAGGAAGTACCAGAAGAACGTGTTGATGATAATCGAAAACAGTATCAGGTTTAGGTAAACTGACATATCCAGATTCGCTAAACCGTGACCCAGCAGTGACGGTACAAACAGTGTTACACCTAAGATAAGCGTAGTGTTGAAGAAGGCTGCGCCGATGATGTTGCCCAGAGCCAAGTTAGCGTGCCCTCTGAGGATGGATTTGACGCCTATAGTCAACTCGGGAATGCTGGTGCCCAACGCCACTATTGTAGCTCCGATGACTTGTTGAGATACACCTGCAGATGTGGCTATGGCTATGGCGGATTCAACCATAAAGTTGGCGCTTACAACAACGCCTAAGGCACCTAGAATCGTGAAGACTGCAAACCTCTTGAGTTTGCCTTTATCGCCTGGCTCTATTTCCACATCAGCTTCGTCTGTGGTAATCCGAACTCTAGATAACCTGTAAATGTAGATGCCGAATACCCCTAGCAGAATTAACCCGACAAACCATGCCCAATCCTGCGGAATATAGAGCAGAATAAGCGGCACCACAGAAGCTACGAACAAACCGAATTCGATGTTGCTTAGCTCTGACTCGACAAAGTTGGGGAGAATATTGTCGTTGTTAGTGGGCACGGCTTTCTTTCTTTTGCATTTTACGAAAATGTTTGCGCCCAAAAGGACTGCGCCTATACCAAGTATGACGGATATGTTGAAGATGTTTGAGCCAATGGCGTTGCCAATTGACAGGGCTGCTCCTCCGGAGATGGCTGCTGACAGCGCCACGGTCAACTCGGGCAGCGTTGTTGATAACGAAATCAAAGTGAACCCAATGGAGGTTTTTCCCAGTTTACTGATTGCCGCGATTTTAGTGGCGTATTTGATGACAACGTCGCTGGTCAGGTTTAGGAAAACGATTGCAACCGCTATTATCAGGATATTTATTAGGAAGTCTGCGTTGAAGAAGTCCACAGTGTAACACGCCCTGCTGTTTGTTTTGCATCTTTCAGGCTGAAAAAACTAGTGATTGGATTTAAGTGTTGTCTTGAATGTGCACCTAAATTTTGATTTAGCCCTTAGTATTTTTTGCTGCTTTATTGTATGCTGCGCACAGACTATTAGGAAATTATATATACTTTAACTTGTTTGAAGAAAACGATTAGTATGTTGTACGACAAAATATTAGTCGCAATAGACGGCTCCGACCAGTCTAATCATGCATTAAGCGAAGCTATACGGGTGGCAAAATTCACTGGCGCCGCCATGACCCTTGTGCATGTAAATTCTGTGAGAACGTCAGGTTCTATAATTTCTGCTGCAGAGCAACTTGGCCAAATCCTTGAAGAAAACGGTAAAGCAGCGTTAGAGGAAGCCAAAAAAATGGTGGCCGCTGAATGCGATGGTCCTGTGGACGCTTTGTTGCTTGAAGGTGACGCGGCTGACCGAATTGTTGAAACAGCCCACAACGGCGGCTACGACTTAATTGTCATAGGTGCTAGGGGGCTAAGTAAACTGTCTGGACTCATCTTAGGCAGCGTAAGCCAAGGAGTTATCAAAAACTCACCTTGCCCTGTCTTATTAGTAAAATAAAAACTGTTTTTTTGTGTCTCTACTTTTTGAGATAGACCGTGCTTGTGGGATACGCCATCTCTATGCCTTCCCGTTCAAATGCTTCTTTGATGCCTAAATTGATGTATTGCTGAGTATCCAGGTATTCTACATAGTCGGAGGAATTGACGTAGTAAACAATTTGGAATTTTAGACTGAAATCCCCGAACTCTGTAAAATGAACCCTGTCCAATTTGGCTCTTTCTAACCCGTTGAATATTTCCTTTATAATGAACGGTATCTGCTTTAGTCTATCAGCTTTCGTATCGTAGGTTACCCCTATAGTGAATGCGACACGTCTTTTCTCTAGCTTCCTAAAGTTACGTATGCTGCCGCCTGTTAGTTCCTTGTTGGATATGACAAGTTCTTCGCCTTGAAGTAGCTTAATTCTCGTGGAGCGGACGCCGATACTTTTGACTGTACCGCTATACTCGCCTACAACTATGAAGTCTCCAATTTCGAAGGGTCTGTCAAAGTAAATTGAGAAGGCGCTGAAGAAGTCGCTTAGCGTACTTTGTAGGGCAAATGCTACTGCGATGCCTCCAACTCCCAAGCCGACTACTGCGCCTGTGAGGTCAACTTTGAATATGTAAAGAATTAGAAGGAACGCGGCGATATAGATCAGTATCTGAATGGTTTTCTTTAATATGAACAATAGGTGGTGGCTGTTTTTGCCTGCGATCAACGCTGTTTTACTTGCATACCAGTCAGCTACCACGTTTGCTACGCGGGTGACTACGTAGGCGCCTAAGAAAATCTCTATTACCGTAACAGTCGCTATGACGGTGTCTTGATATGGCTCTAGGAAGGACAGCGGCTGCAGTGCATATTCTATGCCGAAGATTACTATCATTATGATTATGATGATTTTTACGGCGGCTAAGATTTCGTCGTCGAGGGTGGTTTCTGTTTTCTTTGCCCACGCTGAAAAGTACCGGTTAAAGATTACATATGCGCCCCAACCGATGAAACCGACAACTGCAAAGATCACTAAGGAAGCGATGATTTCTGAGGTTCCAGCGTTGATTCCTGTGAGTTGCTGGATAGTTTCGGTTAGGCTTACCATTCTGCGTTTTTCATTAACGCTAAAATATTTAAGTTTCTTGGATGTCCAATTGGGAAGTTCATGGCTGCGTTTCGTCTAAAGGCCTACGTTCGCAAAATCATTTGATCCACACCCAACATCTGAAGGGAGTTACGTTTTGATTTAAAGGGCTAAAAGGACTAATTCTATATTATCGAAGTCAAATTCATTAGAAAGCTATCCGCTTAGCAGAAAGTAACCTATCGCGAAGCTTAAGACAGGGGCGACAATCCAGCCCATCATGATTTTCAAGTAGGGCTTGAGTGAGAGGACTTTTGTTTTGTATGAAAAACCTGCGCCGAAGACTGCGGCGGTTGTTGTTTGGGTGTTTGAGAGAGGAATGTTTAGAATTGCTGCGGCTTCCACTATAACTGTGGAGGCTGTTAAGGCTACCGTCGCGTTTGAGTAGCGCATAAGGTAGAATTCTTCGCTTACACGGCGTATTGCTCCTTCACCTAGAAGCATTGTTCCCACAAAAACGGCGGCTACGGCTGCGGAGACCGCTGCCCAGTTAAAGCCTCCTGTAGCTACAATTAGGCCCAGCGTGTTTGCGCCTAAAGTATAAGCGGAGGTAAACGCCAAAATGATCAGGGTTGCTTTGTAGGTGCGGATTCTGTGCCAGATGTCGGTGACTTTACGGCGGTTTATGTAGCGGATAAGGTAATATGCGAAGGCTGCTGCTACGACTGGGGCGATAAACCACATGGCGACAACTTCAGTCAAGTAAGGAAGCTGCGAGGTTATACCACGCGCCAAAGAAACGCCTGCTAGCAAACCTACAAGCGACATACTCAAGGACATTGGCACCCGCATCAGCTGAGCTATAACAAAGATGATTATGGCTACGATTAAGGCTTCAGCTTGAAACTGCATCGAAGCGTTCGGCATCAAATTGTTCACGGAATTAACCATTCCCCAGCCCTGCACCAGTAACCCCGTGGCGAACCCGCCCGCCCCAAGTAATGCGCCAGTGCGTTTACTGAGGATTCTTGCGCCGACTGCAGGACCGACACAGGCGGAGAGATTGTTGCCTGAAACCAGTGTAACAGCCAAGAAAACCAATATGACCAGCAGAATTTCCAGTATCAATTAGAGTCACTTGAGGATCGATGTTATGATCGAGAGAACCAAATCTGAGAGGTCTTCGCAGCCGTCGAGGATGTCGTCGAATTTGTGGACTAGTTCGCCGTAGTGGTAGAACTGAAGGTAATGCATCACTGGTGCCTCGCGGTAGAGGGCGTCAAAGCCGTGGTCCTTGAGTTCATCGCCCTGCTGCTCAAGCGCCTCGATTTCTCTGCGCAGCCTAAGTATCTCGCTTAAATCCGAGTTCTGCAGAATCTGCTTAACCTTCTTTAGCGCCTGATCCGCCAATTCCAACATACTCTTAAACAGTGCTATCCACTCGGCATCTTGGACCTCTTCTGAATAAGGAAACTTTGCACGGTACATTCGGCAAAGCTCGCGGCTCTGATAATAGTACGTGTCCACTATGTCGTCGGCTATATGCACAGTTTCAAGCAGATGCTCCAGAATGTTGGGGCTAACCGCACCACTGGTGATGTCCTCGCTGATTTTGAAGGCTACTTGGTCTGACTTGTTTTCCAGAAGCTTTATCGATTGCATGCCCTTGTCGAGGCACTGCTCATCCTTGCAGTTACCAAGCATACTGAGGAGATCGCTGTTCGCCTGCGCCGCTATATCGATGATTTGACACAGTTCACCGAATATGTTTTCTTCCCCGACAACCAAGACACGCTTGAAACTTTTCAAGAGCAAAATCTCCTGCTAACGCCACCAACATCCGCCTAGTCCACTTATAAAATTATTGTTGTTCCAGCAGCTTTCGAATCAGCAACTATACGTGTCTAACGCAAAGCGTCTTATATAAGGGGGGCTAAGATTGTTCTGAAGCGAGGAAAATCGAAAATGAAGTTTAAGGGAATCACACTTGTAGCTTTCACAGTCATTACCCTCTTAGTATTATCCTGCTTCCAAGCATCTTCAGCTTCACCCCTGATCACATTAAGTCTATACAAGAATAATGGCTACGGTATGGGCAACGACATGAACGGCGATTGGACCCTTAACGCCGCCGTATCCGAAGACGTGACAAGGGTGGAGTTCTACTTCGACGGGCACTTAGTGGCAAACGAAACCACTGCACCATATAGCTGGCACTTTAACACATCTAATTACACTAGCGGTTTGCATCTTTTTGAAGCCAAAGCCTCAAACGAAGCAGGCGAATCCGCTCTTGCGCAGATTACGCGTAACTTCGTTCCATTCCCGCTGGATTTCGTTGTGGGAATAATAGGGCTAATCATAGTCACATTGATAATCGCAGTCATAGGTGCAGTTATCAGGGCAAAAAAACTGGGTGTAAAACTCCGAAAATCCTAACGTCAATAAACTAAAAGAAAGCAAAAATCAGTTTTTCTTTGTCTCAACAGCGGTCTCCAGCGCCACAACACCGGGTAGCTTTTTACCCATCAAAAACTCGATGAGTGCGCCGCCTGCGGTGCTGATGTAGCCGATTTTCGGAGTTAAACCGTACTCGTCGATGGCTGCTATGGTGTTGCCTCCCCCAGCCAAACTAAACCCTGGGCTGTTTGCTATCGCTGTTAGGATGCCTTTTGTTCCTAAGTTAAACTGGGGGTTTTCGTAGACGCCCATTGGTCCGCTGACGACTATGGCTTTGGCGTTTGCGATGACTTTGTCGTATTCTTTTACGGTTTTGCTGCCGATATCAAAAATCGCATATTCAGTTGGCAATTCGGGCAGGTTAAGTTCGCATCTGTCACCGTTAACATTGGCTGCTACATCGACGGGGGTTTTGATCTTGTCGGGGTACTGCTCGATAAGTGCTTTGATGCCTTCTAGATACTTGGTTAGTTCTTTATGCGCTAAATAATCCATGGCTGGCTTACCCAGGTTGATGCCTTTTGCAGCCATAAACAGCTGCGAGGTGACTCCGCCAACTAAAACGTAGTCGGCGACGCCGTTACCCAAAACGTACTTGCTGATTTCTAAGCTGTCGTCGGCTTTGGCGCCTCCCATAACGTAGACGCAGGGGTGCTCAGGAGTTTCCAGTGCTCTGCCAAGAGAGGTAAGTTCGCGCTGCATGATTCGCCCAGCCGCTGAGGGCAAAACCGCTGTAAAGCCTACGATAGAGACATGACCGCGGTGTGCAGTGGAGAATGCATCGTTAACAAATATGTCGGCCAAAGGTGCAAGATTCTTTACAAGCGGGGTTTGTGCTTGCTGCTCAGGTGTTCCGCTTTTTGTTTCTCCATCCCAACTGCGCACGTTCTCCAAAACAAGGATTTCTCCTGATTTGAGCTCTTTGACGGCAGTTTTGGCTTTGTCTCCGAATAGGTCGTCGACGTATTTTACGGGGACCGCTGGGAGGAGTTTCTGAAGAATTTCGGCGTGCTCCTTTAGTGAAGTGTAGTCAGGGTCACCTTTTCTGCCTTGGTGAGCGAGCACAACAGTTTTTGCGTCTTTTTCTGCGAGTTCTTTTAGGGTTGAGTCGGCGTGGGCTTTGATGCGGACGTCGCTTGTGACTTTTTTTGTTTCAGGGTCAATTTCTGAATTAAAATCAACACGTACAAGCACAGTTTTGTCTTTTACGTCAAAATCGTCTATCGTCTTATACTTTGCCATGGTTTTTCACTTGGAATTTTAGCGTTGCTTAAGCCTTGTTGCTTGAAACTAAAAGAAAAGAAAGAAAATAAAGCTTGCCTGTTTAGAGTCCAGCTTTCTTTCCGATTAACTCAATAAAGTCAACCATACGGTTGCTGAAACCCCATTCGTTATCGTACCACGAGAAGACCTTGACGAAATTACTCTTCTCGCCCAGCACCATTGTTAAGCCCGCGTCAAAAACGCTGCTGTAGGTGCTGTGTAAAACATCTGTGGATACAATGGGGTCTTCTGTGTACTGGAGTATGCCTTTAAGTGGCCCATCTGCGGCTTTCTTCATTGCTTCGTTAATTTCTGCTTTGGTAACTTCTTTGCTAAGGACTGCGGTTAAATCGACGATGGATACGTCTGGTGTTGGTACACGGAGTGAGTACCCGTTCATTTTTCCGTTGCAGCTTGGCAGAACTTCACCGATGGCTTTGGCGGCTCCTGTGCTTGTCGGGATGATGTTGATGGCTGCTGCGCGGGCACGGCGGAGGTCTTTGTGGACGAGGTCTTGGACTTTTTGGTCGTTAGTGTAGCTGTGGCAAGTGGTCATGAGAGCTTTTTCGATTCCGAAGTTATCCTGTAGCACCTTGCTGATGGGTGCGAGTGCGTTGGTAGTGCAGCTTGCATTGCTTAAAATGTTGTCTGTTTGGGGGTTATAAGTTTCTTCGTTGACGCCTAAAACGATGGTGCGATCGGGGCTTGTTGCAGGGGCGGATATCAGAACCTTTGTTGCTCCCGCAGTTAGATGTTTTGAGGCGCCTTCGCGGTTAGTGAATAAACCCGTGCTTTCTACGGCAAGGTAAACGCCGAGTTGTTTCCACGGCAACGCCGCGGGGTCTCTTTCTTGGAGGCACTTGAGAACTTTCCCGTTAACAACAAGGTCATTGCCCTGGACTTCAACGGTTCCCGGGAAGCGTCCGTGGACTGAGTCATACTTTAGCAGTTGAGCATTGGTTTTTGCATCTGCTAAATCGTTAACTGCAACAAAATCAATGTTAGCGTTCTTTTCGATGGCCGCTCGGTAGAGAAGTCTGCCTATTCTTCCAAAACCGTTAATTCCAACTTTAATCGCCATAAATCAATTCTCCAATGACGGAAATTTTAAGGCTAATCTGTATTTATTAATTTTCTGCCGAGCAGGGAATAATAGATGGACAACTATCGGTAACTCGCCAATATCTACAAATTTGTGGTGCCCGCGGTTCTGTGACTTAATTTTTTTTACCGCTGTGAAAGTATCCCATGTGCTTTTGTGGGAAAAAGTTATAGAGTACGTGACCATTAAGCCTACACTTAATCAAACTAGTAGGATGGATTAACAAGGTGCCTGAAATTCGCGTAGCAATCGTAGGCGTTGGCAACAGCGCGTCAGCCCTCATTCAGGGAACCCAGTACTATAAGGACGCAAAAGAAAACGAAACTGTTCCCGGATTAATGCATGTTAACTATGGCGGTTACCACATCCGAGATATCCGCTTTGTCGCAGCTTTTGAAGTTAACAAAGATAAAATCGGCAAAGACCTCTCCGAAGCAATTTGGGTTAAGCCTAACTGCTGCGCTAAATTCGCAGATGTTCCCAACTTGGGCGTTAAGGTTTCGCCTGCGCCTATTCTTGACGGTGTCGCGCCTCACATGCGGGAAACCTTCAACGTCTACGACGGCAGCGCCACCAAAGAAAGCGTTGTCCAAGTCCTAAAAGACGCTAAAACAGAAGTTCTCGTTAACTATCTCCCAGTCGGCAGTCACGACGCAGTACGCTTCTACGCCCAATGCGCTATCGACGCAGGCTGTGCCTTTGTCAACTGCATGCCTGAATTTATCGGCAGCGACTCCACCAAGGAATGGCCCAAAAAATTTGAAGCTGCAGGGTTACCCGTGCTCGGCGACGACATCAAAAGCCAGGTCGGCGCAACCATCCTGCACCGCACCCTTGTCAAGCTTTGCCTTGACCGAGGGGCAATAGTTGACGAAACTTACCAGCTTAACTTGGGCGGCGACACTGACTTCCAGAACATGACAGTCGAAAACCGACTTAAGTCTAAACGCATCAGCAAAACCGAAGCAGTCACCAGCCTAGTTCCATACAATCTGCCGACAAGAATCGGCCCCAGCGACTTCGTGCAGTTCTTAGGCAACAAAAAAATCTGCTATTTATCACTTAAGACCCGCGCTTTCGGCGACCGTCCGATAATGATCAGTGCAAAGCTTGAAGTAGAAGACTCACCCAACAGTGCAGGCGTTGTAATCGACCTTATTCGCGCTGCAAAAATCGCTTTGGACCGCAAGATCAAAGGTGCACTTCTAAGCATGCCTTCATATGCCTTTAAGCATCCGCCGGTTCAGGTTCCCGACAACCAAGCACGCCAAGATACAGAGGATTGGATAGCGGGCAAGCGGGAACGTTAAACCCGATTTTTCTTTATTAAACCCTTTTATAGGTTTAAGAGCTTGTGTTTTCCTAAAGAGACTCCATAGAAGGTTCATGTGTCATGGTTAAAGTTGAACAGTACGAAGTCCCGGAAGACCTCTATTACTCCAAAGACTTTGCGTGGGTAAAAGTTGAAGGCGACAAAGTCCGCGTCGGCATAACCGACTATGCACAGAAGTCGCTACGCGAGATTGTCTATGCAGATCTTCCCAGCACTGGAACGCAGGTTAAACAGAATGAGCCTTTTGGAACCTTAGAATCGGTGAAGGCGGTTTCGGATCTTATTTCAGGTGTTACAGGCACCGTTGAGGAAGTTAATGAGGAAGTCCAGTCCAAGCCCGAAACATTAAACGAGGACCCATATGGCAAGGCTTGGCTTTTGGTAGTAAAGCCCTCTAATTTACAGGTTGATCTAGCTAACCTCATGAATTTTGAAGCAGCAGTAGAATGGCATAAAGCCCAAGCAGCGGGTAAATGCTAAGGCGACGCCTTATGGCTCGGCGCATACTCATTATCGGCGCAAACGCTGCGGGCGTGGATGCCGCTTCAGCGGCACGCAAGAAAGACCGAACAGCGGAAATCACCCTTATTGGCGCTGAAAAGTATGCGGGTTATAGCCGCTGTGGTTTGCCCTTTGTCATCGGTGGTCAAATCGCCCACTTCTCTGATTTGATTGTTTATCCTCCAGCTTATTTTCAGATGCAGAAACTAACCCTTCGTACCGAAACCACCGCCACAGCAATTAACACACAGGAAAAAGCCGTTACAATCCAAACCAAAGACGGCAAAACCGAAACACTCCCCTACGACAGCTTAGTTATAGCGACAGGCGCATATCCGTTTATGCCCCCGATTAAGGGCAAAGAGAAACAGGGAATTCTGAGCCTCCGCGGAATAGAGGACGGCGAAAAAATCGACGATGCCATCAAGGCAGGCGCTAAATCAGCTGTCATCATGGGCGCTGGCTTAATTGGTTTAGAGTTAGCAGTCGCCTTGGTCGAGCGCGGCATCAAAGTTACTGTTGTGGAGATGTTGCCCCAGATTCTACCGCAGCTTTTAGACGCTGACATGGCGCAGCTTGTTCAGCAACGCCTCGAAGAGAAGGGCGTTAAAATCCTGCTAAACAAGAGTGTTGAGGAGTTTTTGGGCGAAGAAAAAGTTACGGCGGTTAGGGCTGGTGGCGAAGTGATTGAAGCTGATTTGTTTATTAGCGCTTTTGGTGTCCGAGCTAACACTAAACTCGCAGTAGAAGCAGGTATACCCCTTGGCGAATCACGTGCAATAAAAACTAACCTACGCATGGAAACTGACGTAAAGGATGTTTACGCTGTAGGCGACTGTGCTGAAGCTCCCCACCTGATAACACACAAAGCGGTCTGTCCGCAGTTGGGCACAGTGGCGGTGCGTATGGGCAAGGTTGGAGGCGCAAACGCAGGCGGCGCATACTCACTGTTCAGCGGCGTACTCATGTCGGCGGTTACACGGCTCTTTGACATTGAAGCAGGCAGCACAGGTTTAACCGAGACAGCCGCACAACGCAGCAGCATCGAAGTAGTCACAGGCGCAATCACAAGCAAAACAAGAGCAGACTACTACCCTGGTGCTACGCAGATTAAAGTCAAACTCGTAGTCGAGAAAGAATCTCAACGTATCATCGGCGCACAAATCGTAGGCGGAGAGGAAGTCACTCAACGCATAAACAGCCTCAGCTTCGCCATCCAGCAGGGCATGACCGTGCGCGAACTTGCAAAAGCAGACACAGCATATGCGCCGCCGCTCAACGAAACGTGGGAACCCATGGTTTTGGCCGCTGAAATGGTGCTCCTGAAACTACGCTAAGCTGCTGCTCTTTAGTTTTCGTGTTGATGGTTGTGGCTGTGTTCGTGGAGGTTGCCAAAAGCGTTTTGAACAACCT